>VGLJ01000016.1 GCA_016866775.1 Candidatus Rokuibacteriota bacterium
TGTCAACGCTTCACGTGCGCCCTCGCGGGCGCCCGCGCATGACTCGGGGCCGGCGTGGCTCGCCATGCCTTCGCCGGATGAAACTTTCATTCACTGCACCGCGCCGGCGTGACCGGCGCACGGAGACCCCATGAATCCGTTCGCGAGCGCGACCGAGCTCCGGTCCGAGCTGCGTGCCGGGAAGGTCTCGGCGAGCGACCTGACCGAGCTCTACATCCGGCGCATCGAGCACTACGATACGAAGCTGAACGCCGTCGTCGTGCGCGACTTCGAGCGGGCGCGCCAGGCCGCGCGCGCCGCCGACGCCGCCGGCGACAGCGCGACGGCGCCGCTGCACGGGCTGCCGATCACGCTGAAAGAATCGATCAACGTGAGCCGGCTCCGCACGACGTGCGGCGTTCCCGAGTGGCAGGGCTTCGTGTCGCAGCACGACGCGCCCGCGTGGACGCGCCTGCGCGCGGCCGGCGCGATCCTGATGGGCAAGACGAACGTGCCGCCGATGCTCGCCGACTGGCAGTCGGCCAACCCGGTGTACGGCCGCGCGAACAACCCGTGGGATCTCGGCCGCACGCCCGGCGGCAGCAGCGGCGGCAGCGCGGCCGCGCTCGCCGCGGGGCTCACCGCGCTCGAGGTCGGCTCCGACATCGGCGGCTCGATCCGCGTGCCCGCCGCGTTCTGCGGCGTCTACGGGCACCGGCCGAGCGAGACGCTGCTGCCGAAGAGCGGCCAGTTCCCGTTCCCGCCGATGCCGAACGCGGCGGTGGTGATGGGCGTGCAGGGCCCGCTCGCGCGCAGCGCGGACGATCTCGAGCTCGCGCTCTCCGTCCTGGCCGGCGCCGACATCGGCGAGGACATCGCGTGGCGTGTCGTGCTGCCGCCGTCGCGCGGGACACGGCTCACCGATTTCCGGGTGGCCGTGCTGCCGCCGATCCCGTGGCTGCCGGTCGACGACCAGATCGCGGCGGCGCTCGACGAGGTCGCCGCGCGACTCGGCCGTATCGGCTGCACGGTGAAGCGCGTGCAGCCCGAGGCATTCGGTGACTTCCGCGAGCACCACGTGCTCTATCGCCAGATCCTGTCGGCGGTGACGGGCTCGCGCCTGAGCGAGAAGGCGCGCCGCCGCACCGCCGACATGTGGCGGACGGTCGACGACGAGTTCGCGCGCGCGACGGTTCGCGGCATCGAAGGCACGACCGGCGACTACATCGCGTGGAACGGCAGGCGCGAGATGTATCGCGCGGCGTGGCGCGCGTTCTTCCGGGACTGGGACGTCGCGCTCGCGCCGGCGATCAACGTCCTGGCATATCCGCACGTCGATCGCTCGTGGCCGTTCGACGACAGCGACGTGACGCTGACACTCGACGTCAACGGACGTGCGGTGCCCTATCGTGATGGCCTCGTGTACCCGGCGGTGTCGACCGTCGCGGGTCAGCCAGCGACGGCGTTTCCGGCCGGCCGCTCACGCGAGGGCCTGCCGATCGGGCTGCAGGCGATCGGCCCCTATCTCGAGGACCGCACGCCGATCCGCTTCGCGGCGCTGCTCGGGCGCGAGATCGGCGGCTTCGTGAAGCCCGAAGGCTACGAGTAGGCGCGTCGCGTGGAGCTGGCGAGCGTCGATCACATCCTGACGACCACGCGGTCCGTCAGGAAGCGGCTCGACCTCGCGCGCCCGGTCGAGCCGCGCGTGATCCGGGAGTGCGTCGAGATCGCGCTCCAGGCGCCGAACGGCGGCAACCTCGGGCGCTACCACTTCGTGGTGGTCGTCGACGCCGCCAAGCGCCGGCGCATCGCGGAGCTCTATAGGAAGGCGTGTGACGAGTTCCTCGCGCCCGCGCGCACGGTCTACCCGCCCGGCGTCTTCGAGTCGGCGACGTATCTCGCCGAGCACTTGCACGAGGTGCCCGTGCACGTCATCGCGTGCATGGACGGCCGCGTCGAGGACAAGGGCGTGTTCCGCCAGGCGACGCGCTACGGATCGATTCTTCCGGCCGCGTGGTCGCTCATGCTCGCGCTCCGGGCGCGCGGGCTCGGATCGGCGTGGACGACGCTGCACTTGATGTACGAGCAGGACGTCGCGGCGCTGCTCGGGATCCCGGCCGACGTGACGCAGACGGCGCTGCTGCCGGTCGCGTACTTCACGGGCGACGACTTCAAGCCAGCGCAGCGGGTCCCGGGACGTGACGGCACGTACTGGGACACCTGGGGACGGACGGGCGGCCCCTCCTGACCTTCGAGCACACGCGGCGCGCCTGCTACGCGGGGTACGTCGTCCAGGCGATCGTCAACAACCTCGCGCCGCTCCTCTTCATCGTCTTCCAGACGCGCTACGCGATCCCGTACGAGATGCTCGGGCGGCTCGTGCTGCTGAACTTCGCCACCCAGCTGCTCACCGATCTCGTCGCGGTGAAGATCGTCGACCGCGCGGGCTATCGCGTGCCGCTCGTCGTCGCGCACGTCGCGTCAGTGGCCGGGCTCGTGATGCTGTCGGTGTTGCCGTCCGTCACGTCCACGCCGTACCTCGGTCTCGCTCTTGCGATCGTGACGTACGCGATCGGCGGCGGAATCCTCGAGGTGCTCGTGAGCCCGCTGGTTGACGCGCTGCCGAGCCCCACGGAGCGCAAGGCCGCGGCGATGAGCCTGCTCCACTCCTTCTATTGCTGGGGACAGGTCGCGGTCGTCGTCGGGACCACGCTCCTGCTCGCGCGCATCGGCGAGAGCGCGTGGCAGATCCTGCCGGTCGTGTGGGCGATGGTGCCGCTGGCGAATCTGATGATGTTCCTGCGCGTGCCGCTGCCGCCGATGGTCCCTGAGGAGCATCGCACCGCGCTCGGCACGTTGGTCGGGGCGCGCGGCTTCGTCGCGGCGCTGCTCCTCATGGTGTGCGCGGGCGCGACCGAGCTGACGATGTCGCAGTGGTCGTCGCTGTTCGCCGAACGTGGCCTCGGCATGACGAAGGTGTGGGGCGATCTCGCCGGTCCGTGCCTGTTCGCGGTGCTGATGGGTCTCGGCCGGTTTGCGTACGGTCTCTGGGGCGAGAGGGTGCCGCTCGCGCCGGTGATGACGGCCTCCGGCGCGCTGGCGATCGCCTGCTATCTCGTCGCGGCGATGGCGCGCAGCCCGGCGCTCGCGCTCGTCGCGTGCGCCACGTGCGGCCTCGCGGTGAGCCTGCTCTGGCCCGGCACGTTCAGCCTCACGGCGCGGCGGTTCCCGCTCGGCGGCGGCGCGATGTTCGCGGTGCTCGCGATGTGCGGCGATCTCGGCGCGGCGGTCGGGCCATGGCTGGCCGGCATCGTCGCCGACCTGTCGGCGGCGCGTCTTCGCGCGGGGCTCCTCGCGGGGACGATCTTCCCGCTCGCGATCGTCGGGACGATGGTGGGCGCGGGGCTCAGGAGCCGCGCACGACCCGCCGGATGACCGTCTGCGCTTCCTCCTGGATGCGGCGCAGGTGGTCCGCGCTCTTGAGGCTCTCCGCGTAGAGCTTGTAGACGTCCTCCGTGCCCGACGGGCGCGCGGCGAACCAGCCGCTCTGGGTGACGACTTTCAACCCGCCGATCGGCGCGCGGTTGCCCGGCGCCGCGGTCAAGAGCGACGTGATCGGCTCGCCCGCGAGCTCGGACGCGCCGATCTGCTCCGGTGACAGCTTCGCGAGCCGCGCCTTCTCGTCGGGCGTCGCGGGCGCGTCGATGCGCTCGTAGAAGCTCTCGCCGAACTCCGCGGTGAGCTGACGGTAGAGCTCGCCCGGGTCGCGGCCGCGCACCGCGGTCATCTCCGCGGCGAGCAGGCCGAGGATGATGCCGTCCTTGTCGGTCGTCCACACGGTGCCGTCGCGGCGGAGGAACGAGGCGCCCGCGCTCTCTTCGCCGCCGAACCCGATCGTGCCCTTGCTGAGGCCGTCGACGAACCACTTGAAGCCCACCGGCACTTCGAGGAGCGCGCGCTCGAGCCGCCCCACCACGCGGTCGATCATGCTGCTGCTCACGACGGTCTTGCCGATGCCCACGCTGCGCCGCCACCCCGGCCGCTGGTTGACGAGGTACGAGATCGCCACCGCGAGATAGCGATTCGGGTTGAGGAGGCCGGTGCTGCGCGCCACGATGCCGTGCCGGTCGTGATCCGTGTCGCACGCCCACGCGACGTCGTACGTGTCTTGCAGCCCGATGAGCCGCCGCATCGCGTACGGCGACGAGCAGTCCATCCGGATCTTCCCGTCCCAGTCGAGCGTCATGAACGAGAACGTCGGGTCGACGACGTCGCTGAGCACCGTCATCGGCAGGCGGTAGCGCTCCGCGATCATCGGCCAGTAGTGGACGCCCGCGCCGCCCAGCGGATCGACGGCGACCGTGACGCGGCTCTCGCGCACGACGTCGAGATCGATCACGCTCGCGAGGTCCGCGACGTACCGCTCCCTGTAGGCATGGCGGTGCGTCGTCGACGCGCGCTTCGCGCGCTCGAACGGGACGCGCTTGACGTCCGCGAGCCCGCCCGCGATCAGCGCGTTCGCCCGGTCCTGGATCCAGCGGGTGACCTGCGTGTCGGCCGGGCCGCCGTTCGGCGGGTTGTACTTGAAGCCGCCGTCCTCCGGCGGATTGTGCGACGGGGTGACCACGATGCCGTCCGCGAGACCGGTGGCCCGCCCGCGATTGTGCGCGAGGATCGCGTGCGAGATCGCCGGTGTCGGCGCATAGCCGTCGCGGTCGTCGATCATCACGTCGACGCCGTTGGCGGCGAGCACCTCGAGCGCGCTCGCGAACGCCGCCTCGGACAGCGCGTGGGTGTCGATGCCGAGGAACACCGGCCCGTCGATCCCCTCTTGCTTCCGGTAATTGCAGATCGCCTGCGTGATCGCGAGGATGTGCGTCTCGTTGAACGAGCCGTCGAGCGACGTGCCGCGGTGACCCGACGTGCCGAACGCGACCTGCTGCTCGCGCTGCGCGGGGTCGGGCCGCACCGCGTAATACGCGGTCACCAGCCGGGGGACGTTCACGAGCATCGACGGATCGGGCGGTGTTCCGGCGCGCGGGTTCGCGGGCATGACCTAGACTATAGTCTGAGCGCATGGCCGATCTTGCCTACATCGCGCCGGTCTTCCGGGTGGCCGATCTCGCGCGGTCCCTCACGTTCTATCGCGGGCAGCTCGGCTTCGAGCTCGACTTCACGTACGAGGATTTCTACGCCTCCGTCAGCCGCGACGGCGGCTACATCCATCTGCAGCGCGGCGCCGCCACCCCGCGTGACCAGGCGGCGTTCGAGCGCGACGAGCGCCTCGACGCGTGCGTCGTCGTGCGTGACGCCGCGACGCTCTCCGCCCGCTTCACCGCCGCCGGCGTGACGTTCAGCGTGCCGCTCAGGCAGATGCCGTACGGCACCGAGTTCTACGTCCGTGACCCCGACGGCTACATCCTGGGATTCGTGGAGCCTGCCCCATGACTTCGATCGATCCTGTCTGGGCGACGGTCGCCGAGCTCTCGCGCGCGTTCGAGACGCGCTCGCTGTCACCCGTCGACGTCGTCGACGCGCTGCTCGCCCGCATCCGGAAACGCGATCCCGAGCTGCGCGCGTACATCGCGCTGTACGACGCGGACGCGCGTCTCGCCGCCGAGGCCGCGGACAGGGCGATGCGTGCCGGCCATCGCATCGGCCCCCTGCACGGCGTCCCGATCGCGCTCAAAGACCTGGTCGACATGCAAGGCCGCGTCACCACCGGCGGCTCGAAGGTGTGGGAGCGCCGCGTGTCGCCGGTGACGGCCACGCTCGCCGCGCGCGCGATCGCCGCGGGCATGATCGTCCTCGGCAAGACGCACACCGTCGAGTTCGCGATGGGCAGCTGGGGCACGAACACGCACATGGGGACGCCGCGCAACCCGTGGGACCTGCGCGTGCATCGGACACCCGGCGGCTCGTCGAGCGGCTCGGGCGTGGCCGTCGCCGCGGGGCTCGCGCCGGTCGCGATCGGCACCGACACCGGCGGCTCCGTACGCATCCCGGCCGCGTGGAACGGCATCGTCGGCCTCAAGGTGACCGCCGGACGCATCAGCACCCATGGGGTGCTGCCGCTCAGCTTCACGCTCGACACGCCGGGCCCGCTCGCGCGCACCGTCGAGGACGCCGCGCTGATCTACCGCCTGCTCAACGGTGCCGATCCGCACGATCCGCCGACCATGACGTGGACCCCGGACGATCCGCTGCCGACGATGCGGCGCGGCGTGGCGGGTCTGAAGCTCGCCGTGCTACCGGAGGCCGAGCGCACCGGCGTCGAGAAGGAAGTCCTCGCCGCGTATGACGCGTCCGTCGACACGCTCGCGACGCTCGGCGCGCAGGTCGTGCGCGTCGCGCTTCCGCATCGCCTCAGCGACTACGCGGCGGCGACGGGACGGATCATCGGCGCCGAGGGCTATCGCTTCGTCGGCCACCTCGTCGATGACGAGAAGCAGCCGACCGATCCGGACGTGCGGCCGCGCATCCAGCTCGGGCGCCCCATCTCGGCGCGCGACTACATCGTCACGCTGCAGGAGCGCGAGGCGCACAAGCGCGCGTTCGCGACGGCGCTCGCCGACGTCGACGCGCTGCTGACGCCGACCTCGCTGACCGCCGCGATTCCCATCGCGAAGGTCGACCAGGGCGGCACGGCGGCGCACTTCACGCGCCCGGGCAACTACCTCGGGCTGTGCGGGGTCGCGATCCCGAACGGGTTCACGGGTGACGGCCTGCCGACGTCGCTCCAGATCCTCTGCCACGCGGGCGCCGAAGCGATGGCGCTCCGCATCGCCTGGGCGTACGAGCAGGCGGCCGGCTTCACCGGGCGGCGTCCGCCGGAGCCCTGAACGTCCGCGACGCGGGAGGGAGGTGAGAACGATGGCGAAGGGAACGGGAATGCGGAAGGAAAAGAAGAAGCCGAAGAAGAAGAAGTAGGAGCCGCCGCATCACGCGGGGGGCGATGCTCCGTGCGGCACGATCGCCCTGGGCGGCGTCTCCGCGCCGGGGAGCCGCACCGGCGCTCGGGCGACGGAGAGCGCGCCGACGGCGGCGAGCGCCCGGATGATGAGCCACGAGGGATCGAGCTCGCGCGGCCGGACGCTGAACTTCGGCGCGCCCGGGTGCGCGTGATGATTGTTGTGGAGGCTTTCCCCGCCGGTCACCAGGGCCAGGACGGCCGAATTCCGCGCGGTGTTCTCGTAGTTCCGGCTGCCGTGCGCGAGCGCCCGGTGCAGATAGATCGACGTCGCGAGGACCGCGATCTGGGTCAGCGTGACCGCGACGAGGACGACGACGAGCATGGATCCCCGGTTCACGGCACGCGCCCGGCGCCGGGCCGAATCCACGCGACGACCAGCATCGACAGCGACACGACATTCAGGGCGATCGGCAAGATCTTGGCCTCGATTCCGTCGGTCGACGCGTCCCTGGCGCACGAGCTGAACCAGCCGCTCACCGCCATCCTCAACAACGCCCAGGTCGCGCAGCGTTTTCTGGCCGCGGAGGTCGTCGACATCGCCGAGCTGCGCGAGACCCTCGACGACATCGTCGCGGACGACAAGCGCGCGGCCGACGTGATCCGGCGGCTTCGCCGGCTTCTGAAGAAGGGCGATACTCGCGCACCGTTCCGCGAACGGGAACCCGCGCCCGGATCTCCCGTAGCCTGATGACGGGCCACGCGGTGCTCGTGCGCGCCTGACGGGAGCGCCGACCGCGAGGAGCGACGCCGGTCGGCGCCTCACTCGTCGGCGGCGCCTACTTCGCGACCACCTTCAGGAGCTGCGCGACGCACGCCTCGGCGACATCGCGGTTGCCCTCACCCTCACCCACGGACGTCCAGCCATCCTTGACCAGCAGGTCGCGCTGTTCGTAGGAGGACGTGGGCGCCGTCAGCGCGTCGAGTTTCTTCGTCCTCGCGGGATCGGCCTTCGACTTCTCGATGCAGACCGGAAGCAGCGCCGCGGTCACGGCCGTGTTGCTCCGCTCCATCGCGACCCGCTCCGCTGTACTCGCCGTCGACCAGCCGCCCCAGCTGAACCCGATGATCATCGTCAGGACGGCACCCGCGACGAATCCCCACCCGCCCGGCCTGATCCAGGTCTTGTCCATGTGCGTCTCCTTTGCGTCGAGCTCGCGTTCGGTCGTGCGACAGCTTCCGCGATCCGCCGACGGCCCGCTCTTGGACCAAGGTCCGATGCGTTGCTCGATCTGCCCCTGACCAAGGTCCAATGGCGCGCCGTTCGGCCGCCCTCCTACAGCTCCCTCGTAGGGAGGGCACCGGGTGAACGAGGCCCCGCTCATCGCCATCGTGGACGACGACGAGTCCGTGCGTCGCTCGCTCCATCGGCTCGTGCAGTCGGCCGGCTACGTCGTCGAGACGTTCGGCTCCGCCGCCGAGTTCCTCGCATGGCTCCCGCGCGGCCGCGCGGCCTGCCTCGTGCTCGACGTGCACATGGACGAGATGAGCGGGTTCGAGCTCGAGGAGCGGCTGGCGGTCCCGTCGTCTTCATCACGGCGCACGACGACGCCTCGACCCGCGCCCGGATCGAGAAATCCCGCGCCGTCGGTCACCTGTGGAAGCCGTTCGACGAGGCCGCGGTGCTCGGCATGATCCGTCGTGTCGTCGAAGGGTCCCCGCCGGGCTGACCGCGATCGACGGTACCATCCCCGCACGGGGGTGAGGCATGACCGCCCGCAAGGGCAAAGAGTTTCTCGAGCGGCCGGGTTGACCGCCGCCTGGCCGCTCCTCGTGGCGAGCCTGGTCGTCGGACTCGCGGGGCTCGTGCGCCTCGCGGACCCGGCGGCGACCGGTGCCGACGATCTCACCGGCGTGATTCGCCTGCCCGCATCGCTGACGAGCGCGATCGCCGTCATCGTCACGCTCGCGGTCGTCGTGTTCTTCCTCGGCATCGCGCGAGCGTTGCGGGCGCGCCGGCAGGGCGAAGGCGAGCTCGGTCCGCTCGAGTCGGAGCCCGTGCGGCGGCCGTGGCTCCACGTCCTCGCGCAGATCCTCTCGTTCGTGAACGTGCTCGTCCTCGGCTACCTGCTCTGGAAGAACGCGCTGCCGTTCGGCGGTCTCCTCGGCCTCGGCGGCGGCGGCGCCGCCGACGGCGCGCTGCTGGGCAGCCCGCAGCCGGAAGCGCCGTGGGTCGTCACGTGGACGTTCGCCGCGCTCGCGCTGATTGCGGCGGCGACGATGCTGGCGCTCGCGATGTGGTTCGCCTCGGGCGACCGGCTCGCCGAGTGGTGGTCGCGGGAGGACGGGGAGGAGGAGCCGCCGCCGCCCGCGCTCGTCGAGGCCGTCGACGACGGCATGGAAGATCTGCGCGGCGAGAGCGACGCGCGCCGGGCGATCATCCGCTGCTACGCGCGCTTCGAGCGCGCCGCCGCGGCGTCGGGATTCGCCCGGCGGCCGTGGCAGACGCCGATGGAGTTCATGCGCGAGGCGCTGGGACACCTGCCCGGGCCGCGCGCCGCCGTGCGCGCGCTGACGAGCCTCTTCGAGCTGGCGCGCTTCAGCGATCGCGCGCTGGGTGCCGGCGAGCGCGACCGCGCGCTGGACGCGCTCGACGACATCAAGGCCGCGATCGATGCCGCCCGCTGAGCGATCGCGAGCGCGCGTCCTCGCGTGGGGATTCTTGGCACTCCTCGCCGCGCTGGCCCTGATCCCCGGCTATCTGACGGTTCCGCCGGACTGGCGCCCCGTCGCGGTCCGGCTGGCGTGCGCGTTCCTCGTCATCGTGGGCTCGATGCGCGTCATCGGCCGGGTCCGGCGCTCCCTCGAAGGCGAGACGCGCTCGCCGCTCGATCCCGCCCGCCGCCCGGCGCGACATCCCGTGCTCGACGAGCGATTCACGCGGGTACGCGACGACATCGTCTTCGGCGCGCGCAGCCGCCGTTACTTCGAGACCATCCTCTGGCCGCGCCTGCGGAAGCTCGGCGCCACCGAGATGCCGCCGCCGGAGCGGCGCCCGATGGCCCGGCGCGGGCCGTCGCTGCGCACGCTCGAGCGCGTGATCGCCGGGATCGAGCGGCGTCCATGAAGATCGACACCGTCGCCGATCGCTGTCAGGAGATCCTCGCCGCGCTCGGCCAGGTCGTCGTCGGCAAGACCGCCGTCCTCGAGCAGATCCTGGCCGGCGTGCTCGCGAACGGGCACATCCTGATCGAGGACTATCCGGGCCTCGCGAAGACCCTCATCGCGCGGCTCGTCGCCGGCACGCTCTCGCTCTCGTTCAAGCGCATCCAGTTCACGCCGGACCTCCTGCCGAGCGACGTGACCGGCAGCTTCCTGTTCGATCAGCGCGAGGCGCGCTTCGAGTTCCGTCGCGGCCCGATCTTCACGCACCTGCTGCTCGCGGACGAGATCAACCGCGCCACGCCGAAGACGCAGAGTGCCTTGCTCGAAGCGATGCAGGAGAGCCAGGTGACGGTGGAGGGCGAGCGGTTCGCGCTCGAGGCGCCGTTCATCGTCATCGCCACCCAGAACCCGATCGAGCTCGAGGGCACGTACCCGCTCCCCGAGGCGCAGCTCGACCGCTTCCTGCTCCGCGTGGCCGTCGGCTACCCGGATGCCGACGAGGAGGCGGAGATCCTCGCGCGGCGGCGCCGGCGGCGGGACGACGCCATCAGCATCGCGCCCGTCACCTCGCGCGACGAGCTCCTCGCGATGCAGGCGGCGATCGAGGACGTGCACGTCGCCGACGTCACGACGCGCTACATCGTCGACCTCGTCCGCGCGACGCGCGCGGATCACCGGGTGGCGCTCGGCGCCTCCCCGCGCGGGACGCTGGCGCTGTTGAAGCTCGCGCGCGCGCTCGCGGCGCTGCGCCGTCGCGACTTCGTGCTGCCGGACGACGTGAAGGCGATGACCGTTCCCGCGCTCGCGCACCGGCTCGTGCTCAAGCCGGAGCTGTGGGCGTCGCGAATCTCGGCCACGCACGTCGTCGAGACGCTGCTCGAGCAGGTCCCCGCGCCCAGCGCCGCCACGTCGTGAGCGCGCGCGTCGCCCCGGCCGCCCTGTCGCTCCTCACGGTGGCGGCGTGGGCCGTCTCGCTCGCCGTGCTGTCCGGACGCCCCGAGCTGTTCGTCGCCGCGCTCCCGGTCGCGCTCGCCCTCGGCGTCGCCGTCCTTCGCCGCTCGACGCCCGCGTGCTCGGTGGAGCGCGAGGTGTCGTCGGCGCGCGTCCACGAAGGCGAGCCCGTCACCGTCGCGGTCACGGTCACCGCGCACTCGCGCCTGGCGCTCGCCGAGATCCTCGACGTCCTCCCGCCCCAGTGCGAGCTCGTCTCCGGGCACAACCGCGCGCTCGTCGCGCTGCGGGCGGGGCAGAGCGCGCGCTTCAGCTACGACGTGCGCGCGCCGCGCGGACGTCACGACTTCGCGCGCATCGCGATCCGGGCGCGCGATCGATGGAGCGCGCAGGCGTGGGAGTGGTCCGACGAGCGGCCGACCGTCGTGCGCGTGTATCCGCGGGTCGTGCCGCTCCGGACGCTGCCTCACCCGCTGCGCACGCGCGCCTCGGTCGGCGACTACGTGTCGCCCGCGCTCGGCGACGGCATCGAGTCGGGCGACATCCGGCGGTTCGCGCCGGGCGACCGGATCCGGCAGGTGAACTGGCGCGCGTCACTGCGGCTCGGCACGCTGTACGTCACGCAGCATCACCGCGAGCGCAACGCCGACGTGATCCTGATGCTCGACACGCTCGCGGACGCGGGCGTGGCCCCGGACAGCACGCTCGACCTCGGCGTCCGCGCGGCAGCGTCGCTCGCGGCGGCCTACCTCGCCCGGAAGGATCGCGTCGGGCTCATCAACGTCGGCGGGACGATCGACTGGGTGAAGCCAGCCTCGGGACGCGTGCAGTACGAGCGGCTCGCCGAGACGCTGCTACGCGCCAGTGTCGTGTTCACGTACGTCACGAAGGACCTCGCCCGCGTGCCGTCGCGCGTCCTGCCGTCGCACGCGCTCGTCATCGCCGTCACCTCGCTCCTCGACGTCAGGTTCACGCACACCGCGCTCGATCTCGCGGCGCGCGGGTTCGATCTCGTCGTGGTGGTCGTGTCACCGGTCGAGGTCACGCGGCACGCGCTGCCGCGCTCGCACACCAACGATCTCGCGTGCCGCCTGTGGACGATCGAGCGCCGGGCGCGCCTCGACGAGTTTCGTCGTCACGGCATCGCCGTCCTCGAGTGGGACACCACCGGGTCGCTCGAGCAGACGCTGGCCGGCTACGGGCGCCGCCGGCCGCAGCGGGTGGCTGCGCAATGATCCGCCTCGTCACGCTCACGGTCGCGGTCGCGCTGTTCTTCGCGGGACCCCTCGCCACGCCGCGCCCGTCGGTGATCGTGGGCAGCGCCATCGCGTTGCTCCTGGCGATCGCCGGGATCGTCACGCTGTGGCGGTGGGCGCTCACCGCCGCCGCGTGCCTGTTCCTCGGCGCCTACGCGGGAGCGCTCTGGCTCGGAGGCGCACCGCTCGACATCGTGGGCGGCGCGTGGGTCGGCGTCGGGCTCGTGCTGCTGAACCACTCCGCCGAGCTCGCGCGGCTCGCGCGGCGCTCCACCACCGACGCGCGCCTCATTCGCTCGCAGGTCGGCGGCTGGGTCGCGTTCGCGGCCGCGACGCTCGGCGCCGCGTTCGTGGTGACGACGCTCGCGCGCGTCGTCGCCGCCACGGTGCCATTCGGGGGCGCGGCGCCGATGGCCGGCGCCGGCGCGCTCGGCGTCGTGCTCGCGCTCGCGCTGATGCTCCTCAGGTCTTCAGCCGCGCGCTGACCGCCGCTCCGGGATCGCGCGGTACCGTCCGTCGGGAATCCGCTCGACGCGGCCCGCCTCTTCCAGGAGTTCGAGCATCTCGCCGATGCGCTTCGTCACCAGCGCGCGCGTACCGATGGCGAATCCGCCGGACACGAGCGCGCTGGCGAGGTTGGCGGCGATCGTCCCCGCCTCGTACGTCGTCAGGACCGCGAAGACCTTCGCCTCCGGCGTGATGCCCTCGCGATGCCGCAGCGGAGCGAACATCTTCCGGTCGCCCGACGAGAGCATCGACTACTTCGCCGCCTCGGTCTTGACCAGCTGGGCCGCACAGAGGTCGGCGACGTCCCGATTGGCCTCACCGCCGCCGATCGTCGCCCACCCGTCCTTGAGGACGGCATCGCGCTGGTCGAACGTCGAGGGGAGCGCTCGCAGCGCGGCGAGCTTCTTGGGGCTCGCCGGATCGTCCTTGGACTTGTCGAGGCAGACGGGCACGAGCGCGGCGGTGACTGCCGCCTGGCTACGCTCGGTCGCGAGGCGATCCGCGGTGCTGCCCGTCGTCCAGCCGCCCCACGTGAATCCAAGGATCATGGTGACGAGACTGCCGATGACGAACGACCACGCGCGCGGTCGGAGCCAGTCCATGGAGGACCCCCGAGGTGACGGTGTGAAGCGCCAAGCCAGTCACCCGGGTCCCGACGCGCCCGGTGCGGTCAACCAGGTGGACGGGGTGAGGGCGCGGCCATCATAGCACCGCGCCATTGTTACTTCGGGACGAACTTCAGGGAGAGGGAATTGACGCAGTGGCGCGTGTTGGTCGGCGTGAACCCCTCGCCGACGAAGACGTGGCCGAGATGGCCGCCGCACGCCGCGCATTCGATCTCGATCCGCGCGCCGTCCGGATCGGGCAGCCGCTTCACCGCGCCGGAGATCTCGTCGTCGAACGCGGGCCACCCGCAGCCGGAGTGGAACTTGGAGGACGACGTGTAGAGCGGCGTCTCGCAGCGCCGGCAGACGTACGTCCCTTCCTCGAAGAATTCGTCGTACTGCCCGCTGAACGGCGGTTCGGTCCCCTTGTGGACGATGACCCACTCTTCGATCCGCGTGAGCTTGTTCACGGCTCAGTCCGCGAGGCGGATCGTGGCGGTGAGCCGGCGCTTGTTGCCGACCACGCGCGTCGTGTGGCCCTTGCCGGTGAGGTCTTCCGCGAGCGTGACGTGGCCCGGGCCGAAGCGGCGCACGGTGCCGTCGCCGAGGCCGATCTCCACTTCGCCCTCGAGGGTGATCACGTACTGGCGGCGCGGGGCGTTGTGCCAGTCGTGGAAGTGGCCCGGCTCCGTCGCGCGGAACACGACGCCCTTCGTGCCGTGCAGCGTCGTGAGCGACGGCCGCGAGGCCGGATCGATCTCTTCGAGATGTGACTGCCCATCGGGACCGGTGTAGAGGCGCGTCATACCCATGGCCGTGTCCTCCTATGCGATGGCGCCGGACCGCCGAAGCGCGGCGATCCCGGCGCCATCATAGCCGAGCGCCGCGAGGACTTCGTCCGTGTGCTCACCGACACGCGCGGGCGGCCGCTCGAGCGACGGACCGTCGTGCGCGAACTTGAACGCCGCCAGCGGCACCGTGATCTCCTTGCCGACGCCGGGGACCTTCTCGTGCCGGTGCAGCACGCCGCGGCTCTCGAGGTGCGGGTCGCCGAGCGCCTCGCGCAGTTCTCGGACGCGCGTGGCGGGAACGTGGCGCGACTGGAAGAACGTCTCCCACTCGTCGGCGGTCTTCTCCTTCATCGTCTCGGCGACCTTCGCGAGCTTCTCCGCGTGGCGCGAGTAACGCTCCTCGAGGCTCGCGCGCTTCGCCTCCTCGGGATCGCCGATCGCCTCGTAGAAGCGGCGGTGCTGGCGCGCGTTGCTCGCGGCGAGCTGGATGAGCCCGTCCTTCGTCTCGAACGCCGACGACGACGCGAAGCGCATCACGTTGCCGTTGCGCTTCGGGTGATGCCCCGAATGCAGGTAGTCCGTGATGTGCGAGCCCTGGAGGATCATCGCGACGTCCAGCATCGCGAGGTCGATGTGCTGGCCCGTCCCGGTGCGCATGCGCTGGAAGAGCGCCGCCGAGATGGCGAACGCGCCCATCGTCCCCGTCGCGTAGTCGATCATCGGCGCGCCGGCCTTGATCGGTCCGCTGGCCTCAGTGCCGGTGGAGGCCGTGATGCCGGACGTCGCCTGGATGGCGTGGTCGTACGCGGTCTGCGTGCCGCGCGGACCGTCCTGCCCGAACGCGGTCATCGACGCGTAGATCAGCTTCGGATTGAGCCGCGAGAGATCCTCGTAGCCGAGGCCCAGCGCCTTGAACGCGCCGGGCCGATAGTTCTCCACGAGCACGTCCGCCCACTCCGCGACGAGACGCTTCAAGACCTCGCGCCCGCCCTCGGTCTTGAGGTTCAGCGCGATCGCGCGCTTGTTCGAGCCCTGCGTCATGAACCCGGTGCCCATCAGCGCCCGGTTCAGCGTGTGATCGGCGCCGGTCTCGCGGCTCTGATCGGGCGCGTTCGGGTCGTCGACCTTGATGACGTCGGCGCCGAGCACGGCGAGCTGATAGGCGGCGAACGGCCCGGCCAGGACGTGCGTGCAGTCGATGATCTTGATGCCCTCGAAGGGACGCATCATCGTTTCTCCTTGAACGCGTCGTCGATCTCGATCTGATACCCGTCGGCGAGCCCGTTGGTCTCGTTGGCCATGCCGACCACCGCCATCAGCTCGCCCAGCATCTCGTCGGTCATCCCGGCCTTGCGCGCGCCGGCGGTGTGCGACGCGATGCAGTACTTGCAGCCGTTGCTGGCGCTGATGGCGAGGTAGATCATCTCCTTGGTCAGCATGTCGAGCGCGCCGGGCGCCATGACGTCCTTGACGCTCTGCCAGGTCCGGCGGAGCGTCGGCGGATGGTTCGCCAGCGCGCGCCAGAAGTTGTTCACGTAGTCGGTCTTCCGCGTCGCCCGGATGTCCTCGTAGACGGCACGGACCTCCGCGCTCGCCTCGCCGTCCTCGATCAGCTTCACGCTCGCCATGGTCCCTTCCCCTCGTGCGTGTCGTGGTCGGTCGCGAGGCACGGTACCATACGAAGCCATGGCGTTCGGATGGGGCATCGTCAGCACCGGCAAGCATCCCGACATCAAGATCGCGCCCGCGATCGCCGCCGCGACGGGCGGCGACCTCGTCGCCGCCTACAGCCGGGACCAGGCGCGCGCGGAGGCGTTCGCCCAGAAGCACGGCGCGCGCGCGGCATACAGCAAGGTGAGCGACCTGCTGGCGGATTCGCGCGTGGACGGCGTCTTCGTCGCTTCGCCCAACGCGTTGCACGCGGAGCACGTCGTGCAGGCGGCGCAGGCGCGCAAGCACGTGCTGTGCGAGAAGCCGATGGCCACCACCACCGCCGACGCTGTCGGCATGGTCCAGGCGTGTCGCCGCGCCGGCGTCACGCTCGGCATCGCGTTCAACCTGCGCCAGCATCCGGCCAGCATCCGAGCACGCGACGTCATCGCATCCGGCGCGCTCGGCCGCATCGTCCTCGTGCAGGCGCAGTGGGCATTCGGCGTCCGCGGCCGCGACGGCTCGCCGCCGCGCAACGCGCTGACGCAGTGGTGGGACACGCCGGACCTGATCGGTGGCGCGTCCACGATGATGGGCACCGGCGTGCACTCGGTCGATCTCCTGCGCTTCGTCCTGGGCAGCGACGTGGAGGAAGTGACGGCGGTCACCGACGGCCAGACGGCGGCGCGCCCGCTGGAACAGATCGCGTGCCTCACGCTCCGCTTCGCCAACCGCACCGTCGGACAGGTCGTCGCCAGCCGGCTCCTGCCCGACTCGCGGAACGACTTCCGCGTGTACGGCATCAACGGCGCGATCCTCGGCCATCACTCGATGTGGGAGGCGCGCACCGGGCGCTTCGAGATCACGAGCGACACCGTCAACGAGCGCTTCGAGTACCCCGAGGAATTGCTCCCGAATTACGTCGCCGAGATCGAGGACTTCCAGCGCGCCGTCGCGACCGGCGGGCAGCCGGCGGCGACGGGGATCGACGGTCTCCGCGTGGTCGAGGTGACACTCGCGATGATCGAGTCCGCGCGTACCGGCCGCACCGTCACGGTCCAGCGCACGGATCCGTAGTCACGGCGAATGGCTGTCAGTCGTTCGGTGCCGAGTCCACGGTTCCTCCCGACGTCGCGCGCCGATCTCGACGCGCGCGGCTGGAGCGAGGTGGACGTCGTCATCGTGAGCGGCGACGCGTACGTCGATCATCCGGCGTTCGGGCCGGTCCTCATCGCGCGGTTCCTCGAGGGCCGCGGCTTCAAGGTGGGTGTCATCGCGCAACCCGACTGGCGGAGCGCCGAGCCGTTTCTGGCGCTCGGCAAGCCGCGGCTCTTCTTCGGCGTGTCCGCGGGCAACCTCGACTCGATGCTGAACCGCCTGACCGCGCAGAAGAAGAACCGCTCGGAGGACCAGTACAGCCCGGGCGGGAGGACGAGCTGTCGCCCCGATCGCGCGAGCGTCGTGTACGCGCAGCGATGTCGCGAGGCGTATCCCGGCGTGCCCGTCATCCTCGGCGGCATCGAGGCCTCGCTGCGGCGCATCGCGCACTACGACTACTGGAGCGACACCGTGCGCCGCTCGATGCTGCTCGACGCCAAGGCCGACATGCTCGTGTTCGGCATGGGCGAGCGGCCCATCTGGGAAGTCGCCGACCGTGTGAACCGCGGCGAGCGCATCGGCGAGATCCGCGACGTGCGGGGCACCGCGTTCCCGATCAGCGACGCGGAGATGCGGCGGCACGAGGCGGATCCGGCACGCATGGTCGCGGATCGCAAGGTCGTGGTGCTGCCGTCGTACGAGGAGGTCTCGACCGACAAGCGCGCGTTCGCGGAGATGTCGCGCAAGTTCCAGCTCGAGACGAACCCCGGGAACGCCCGTCCGCTGGCCCAGCGTCACGCGAAGCGCGGGATCTACTTCAACCCGCCCGCGCTCCCCCTGGAAGACGGCCCCGGTCGTGGCGGCGTGTCGATGGACGAGCTGTACGATCTGCCCTTCACGCGCGTGCCGCACCCGATGTACGAGGAGCGCATCCCCGCGTACGACACCGTCAAGCACTCGCTCGTGCTCATGCGCGGATGCTTCGGCGGCTGCACGTTCTGCTCGATCACCGAGCACGAAGGCCGCGTGATCCAGAACCGCTCGGCGGAGAGCGTGCTGCGCGAGATCCGCGCGCTCCGTCGGCAGGGCGACTTCCGCGGGACGATCACCGACCTCGGTGGGCCCACCGCGAACATGTACAAGCTCGCGTGCAAGAGCCCGGACATCGAGGCGAAGTGCCGGCGGCTCTCGTGCGTGCATCCCGGCGTGTGCGAGAACCTCAAGACCGATCACGGCCCGCTGATCCAGCTCATGCGCCGCGTGCGCGAGGAAGACGGCGTGAAGCACGTCTTCATCGCGAGCGGCGTGCGCTACGACCTCGCGGAGCGCTCGCCGGAGTACGTCGAGGAGCTCGCGCGCCACCACGTGGGCGGCCAGTTGTCGGTCGCGCCGGAGCACGTGAGCCCGCGCGTGCTCGAGAAGATGAAGAAGCCGGGGATCGAGAGCTACGAGCGGTTCCAGACGATGTTCGCGTGCGCGAGCCGGGACGCGGGCAAGGAGCAGTACGACATCCCCTACTTCATCAGCGGCCATCCCGGCTCCACGCTCGAGGACATGGTGGAGCTCGCGCTGTGGCTCAAGAAGAACGGGCGCCGGCCGCGCCAGGTGCAGGACTTCATCCCGACACCGATGGCGATGGCGACGTGCATGTACTACACCGGCATCGACCCGCTCACGATGCAGCCGGTCTACACCGCGACGGGCTTGCGGGCGAAGAAGCTGCAGAAAGCGCTGCTGCTCTACTGGAGCCCGGACCAGTGGCCGCTCGCGCGCGAGGCGCTGCGCGAGGCGGGCCGCGCGGATCTCATCGGGACCGGCGCGAACGCGCTCGTCCCGCCGGCCTAGGAGAACTCCATGGACCTCGAGCTGAAGGGCAAGGTGGCGATCGTCGGCGGCGCGAGCAAGGGGCTCGGCCGCGCGTGCGCGCAGGTGCTGGCCGCCGAAGGCGCGCGCGTGGCCGTGTGCAGCCGCACGAAGGCGGACCTCGACAAGGCCGCGCAGGAGATTCACGACACGACCGGCAGCGACGTCTTCGCGTTCGCCGGCGACCTCGACACGCACGACACCATCAAGGCCCTCATCGCCGCGACGGTGGAGCGCTTCGGCCGGCTCGACATCATGGTGAACAACTCCGGCGGCCCGCCCCTCGCGCGCTCCAACAGCGCCACCGAGGAGCAGTGGGCGACGGCGCTGGACCGGTCGCTGCTGTTCTTCGCGCGCATGTCGCGCGAGGCGCTGCCGCACCTGAAGAAGAACGGCGCCGGCCGCATCATCAACGTCCTGGCGAGCACGGTCTATCAGCCGATCCCGAACCTCGCGCTCTCCGGCGTCACCCGGATGGGCGTGGTGGCGTTCGCCAAGAGCCTCGCGGACGAGGTCGGCCGCGACGGCATCCTCGTGAACAACGTGTGCCCCGGCTCGCTGCTGAGCGAGCGGATGCTCTCGAACGTCACGTCACGCGCGAAGGAGCTGGGCATCTCCGTGGAGGCGGCGCTCGCTCAGCGTGCCGCCGAGACGGCGGTGGGACGCGTGGGCGACGTGATGGAGATGGCGTATCTGGTGGCGTTCCTCGCCTCGAGCCGGGCGAGCTACATCACGGGCACGACGATGCGCGTGGACGGCGGCCTCGTCCGGTCGCTCCTCTGATGTACAACCCCAAGCACTTCGAGGAGACACGGGTCGACGTGCTGCACGCGCACATCCGCGCGCATCCGCTCGGCGCGCTGGTGGTGATGACGCCCGAGGGCCTCGACGCGAACCACATCCCGATCGAGGTCGATCCCGATCCGGCGCCGTTCGGCACGCTCCGCGGCCACATCGCGCGCGCGAATCCCGTCTGGCGGCAGGCGCACGAGGCGCCGGCCCTCGCGATCTTCCAGGGACCGAGCACCTATATCTCTCCGGCGTGGTACGTCACGAAGCGCGAGACCGCCAAGGTGGTGCCGACGTGGAACTACGCGGTCGTGCACGCGCACGGCACGCTGCGCTTCATCGACGACCGCGACTGGCTCCGCGCGTTCGTCACGCGCCTGACGGACCGTCACGAAGCCGGCCGTCCCGAGCCGTGGAAGGTGACGGACGCGCCCGCCGACTACGTCGACAACATGGTCGGCGCGATCATCGGGCTCGAGCTGCCGATCGCGCGTCTCGTCGGCAAGTGGAAGGTCAGCCAGAACCGTCCGCCGCGCGACCGCGAGGGCGTCGTCGAGGGATTGGCCGCGGAGCACGGCGACGCGGGAGCCACGATGGCCGACCTGGTCCGGCGGACGCTCTAGCGGAAGCGCGGGATCACGGCCTCGCCGAAGCGGCGCATCGCGTCCATCACCCGCGCGTGCGGGAGGAAGCCCACGCTCATCTGACACAGCACGTGGTGCGTGCCGGCGTCACGCATCGCCGCCACCTGCTCCGCCACGCGCGCGGGCGTGCCACAGAGTGCTGCGTTCTCGAGCGCGTAGCGCACGCCGTCCTCGTGCGAGAGCGTGGGGTCGTTCCACGGGTTCACGCGCGCCTCGGCCACGCGGAAGTCGCGCGGGTTGTGCGCGGCGCGCGCGTCGAGCTGGTGCCGTCGCGTGTCGAGCAGCGCCGCGCCCAGCTCCTCTTCGGCTTGCGCCTGGCTCTCCGCCACGTGCACCCACCGCCACACCGCGGCCTTCTCACGCAGATCGCGCTGGCTGGCGGCATCGAGCCCGCTCTCCGCGAGGCCGGCTTCATACAGCGCGAAGCGTTCCGGCAGACGCGCGAGCGGGACCCGCGCGATGAGGATCGGCGCGCCGATCCGGCCGCAGTCCTTCACGGAGCTCGCCGACGAGACCGCGCGCCAGATCGGCGGATGCGGCTGCTGGCGCGGCCGCGGGCGCAGCTCCGGCAGGCGGAGCTGGTAGAAGTTGCCGTCGTGGACGAGCGGCGTCTCCGTCCACGCGCGGATCAGGACGTCGAGCGTCTCCTCCATGCGCACGCGGCTGTCGTCGGAGCGGAGCCCGTAGCCGACGAACTCGTACTCGTTGTAGTTCGTCCCGTGGCCGACGCCGACGTCGAGCCGGCCGTCGGAGAGGTTGTCGAGGAGCGCGAGCTGCGTCGCGAGCCGGATCGGATGACGGAGCGCGAGCTGCACCACCGCGAAGCCGATCCGAATGCGTGAGGTCTGCATGGCGATGGCGCTCGCGAACGGGATCGGATCGCAGTAGACGCTCTCGCCCGTGAAGTTGTGCTCGGTGAGCCAGATGCCGTCGAAGCCGGCGGTCTCGGCGAAGCAGGACTCCGTCAGGAGGTCCTGGATCGCCTGCTGATCCTCGTCGCCCGAGTGCGCGTGGCTGAGTGTCAGCCAGCCGAAACGCATCAAGCGTTGAGACCGAGCGTGCGGCCCGTATCCGCGGCGAAGCGCTCCAGCGCGGCCGTATCCATCTCGGGACGCGGCCGAAGGATCAGTCTGTCGACACCGGCACCGGCGTACGCGTCGATGATCGCCCTGTCCGGCACGCCGTAGCCGGGCGGCGTGATGCTGATCTCGAGCCGGCCCAGGTCCGCCGGCCGCGAGACCTTCTTCTCGGCGTCACGCAGCCCGTTGATCGACTTCTGCGTCTCGGCGACGTCGAGGCCGAACCCGTACCAGCCGTGCCCCTGCGTCACCGCACGGCGATACGCGGGCGGCGTGCGTCCGCCGACCACGATCGGAATCGGGTTCTGGACCGGACGCGGCATCGCCTGCACACCTTCGAACGAGACGAACGGGCCGTGATGCTTCGGCTTCGGCTGCGTCCACAGCGCGCGCATCGCCGCGAGGTAGTCGTCGCCGATGCGCCCGCGGTCCTTGAACGCGGCACCGGTCGAGCGCATCTCCGGCTCGCACCAGCCGACGCCGAGGCCGAAGATCACCCGCCCGTTCGAGAGCACGTCGAGCGCCGCGAGCTGCTTCGCGAGCACGACCGCCTGCCGCTGCGGGAGGATGATGACGCCCGTCGCGAGCCGGATGCGCGACGTGTGCGCCGCGAGGAACGTGAGCGCGACGATCGGCTCCACCAGCCGCATGTCGGGCGGCATCGGTCGTCCCGCGACCGGCGGATCCGGCAGCACCACGTGGTCGGCCACCCAGAGCGACTCGAGTCCCGCCGCCTCGGCGGCCCGGCCGAGCCGCGCCATCGCGTCGGGGTGACCGCAGGTGTGCAGGTTGACCGAATGGAGGCCGACCTTCACCGCGCGACCTCGTGCGCGCGGGCTTCGATCTTCCGGTCGATCTGCGTCGTGACGTCGAACGTGCCGTCGATCAGACCCCAGCTCGCCATCCACTCCCACGCCCAGCGCGCGTCCGCCTCGGGAATGGGCGTCGGCTCTTTGAGCTGGATACGCCCGACGTTGAAGTCATCGGGCGTGAGCGACTGCACTTCGGGGCAGCCGGGGAAGTCGCGATGGAAATAGGTCATGTACCGGCGCTTGTCGGCGTTGATCAACGCGACCGCGCGCTTGATGCCGCGCAGGAGCGCCCCGTACGCGTCCGGATTCACGTCGGGAGACGCGACCCACGTGCCGTGGAAGAACGTGACGGACACGAGACGGCACCCGGCCTTCTCCGCCACCGTGATGTACGGCTCCTGGAACACGGTCGCCTCGAAGTCCCCGCGCATCAGCGCGGTGAACCGCTCGTTCGGCGGCGTCGCGGCGGGCACGGTGACGACGGCGTCGCGCGGCACCGCGCCCTCGAGCATCTGAAAGCCGGCGTACGCGGTGCCGTTGCCGTAGTCGAGGCCCACGCGCCTCCCGGCGAGATCCTGCGGAGTGTAGATGTCGGACGTCGGCGGAGCGACGAGGGCGCCACACACGACCATCGCTCGACGCCCGACCTGCAGCGCACCAACCTGGCTTCCCGCCACCCGGCGGTTATTGCCGCACTCTCAGGCCTGGTACATCGCGGCTTCGCCGCGTGCCTGGCGCCTCCCCTGGGTCGTCGCGGGATTCGTGGCCGTGCGCTGATCGAGGGGCGCGAGCGCATCGGTCACCGGGCCGGCGATCGTGAGATCGAGGCCTTCCTCGGCGAAGAAACCCTCGTCCTTCGCCACCAGCACGTCGAGGCCGTTGAACGCCATCACCCGCTCGATCGCCATCGTCAGCGCCATCGCCGAGGCCTCCTTGAACCCGTCCGGAATGTGGGGCCATGATACGCCCGCGGAGGGACGCGATGGCCACCTTCACGCTCAACGTCAACGGAGCCGCCCGGCAGGTCACGCTCGAGCCCGACGCCCCGCTGCTCTACGTCCTGCGCAACGACCTCGAGCTGAACGGGCCCAAGTTCGGCTGCGGGCTCGCGCAGTGCGGCGCGTGCTCGGTGCTCGTCGACGGCAAGGAAGTCCGGTCGTGCGTGACACCCGTCTCCGCCGTCGCGAAGAGCCGGATCACGACGATCGAAGGCCTCGGCACCCTGGACAAGCTCCATCCGCTGCAGCGCGCGTTCATCGAGGAGCAGGCGTGCCAGTGCGGGTTCTGCGGCAGCGGCATGGTGATGGCGGCCAAGGCGCTGCTCGACCGCAATCCCGCGCCGACCAATCACGAGATCCGGCAGGCGCTGAACGGGCACCTGTGCCGGTGCGCCTCGCACACGCGCATCGTGCGCGCGGTGCAGCGCGCCGCGAAGGAGCTCCGGGCATGAGCACGTCACGCCGCGACTTCCTCAAGACGGGTGGCGCGCTGGTGGTCGGCTTCACCCTGGTGCCGCGGCTCGCGGGCGCACAGCCCGCACGCTTGCCCGGCAGCCTCAACGGCAATCGCCGGCTCGACGCGTGGATCGCGATCGAGCCGAACGGCCGGGTGACCATCTTCACGGGCAAGATCGAGCTCGGCCAGGGCATCGGCACCGCGCTCTCGCAGATCGCGGCCGACGAGCTGGACGTAGAGCTCGCGCGGATCGACGTCGTGCACGGCGACACCGCGTGCACGCCGAACGAAGGTCAGACGGCGGGTAGCCTGTCCGTCGAGCAGAGCGGCACGGCGGTGCGCTTCGCGTGCGCCGAGGCGCGCCACATCCTGCTGTCGGCAGCCGCGAGCAAGCTCGGCGCGCCGGCGACGGAGCTCAAGGTCAGCGACGGCACCGTCGCCGCGCCCGGCGGCGCGAGCGTGACGTACTGGGATCTCGCAAGCGCCGCGGACTTCAAGCGCGAGGCGAGCGCGAAGGTCACGCCGAAGCCGGCGTCCGCACGCAAGTGGGTCGGCAAGAGCGTCGGCCGCCGCGACATCCCGAAGAAGTTCACGGGCGGCGCCGCGTACGTGCAGGACCTCCGCCTGCCGCGGATGCTCTTCGGCCGCGTGGTGCGTCCGCCGTCGCCCGGCGCGACGCTCACCGCCGTCGATGAGGGCGCGGTGAAGCGGCTGCCGGGCGTCGTCGCGGTCGTGCGCGACGGCAACTTCCTCGCGGTCGCGGCGGAGCGCGAGGAGCAGGCGATCCGCGCGCGCGAGACGCTCAAGCGCACGGCGAAGTGGACCGAGACGGCGTCGCTCGAGCCGTCGGGCGACGCGTTGTTCCGGCACTTGATGAGCGCCACGGCGCCCGCGCACACCGTGGTCGACAAGACGTCGCCGATCGCCGCGACACCCGCGAAGACGCTCGAAGCCGTCTACACGCGCCCGTACCAGTGCCACGCGTCGCTCGGTCCGTCGTGCGCCGTCGCGCAGTGGCAGGAGGGCGCGCTCACGGTGTGGACGCACAGCCAGGGCGTGTTCCCGCTGCGCGCGGACCTCGCCAAGGCGTTCGCGATCGACGCGAAGCGCATCCGCTGCATCCACGCCGAGGGCGCCGGCTGCTACGGCCACAACGGCGCGGACGACGTGGCGCTCGACGCGGCGCTGCTCGCGCGCGCCGTCGACGGCCGCCCCGTGAAGGTCCAGTGGATGCGCGACGACGAGTTCCAGTGGGAGCCGTACGGCTCGGCCATGGTGATGAAGCTCGCCGGCGGTGTCGACGCGCAGGGCCACGTCGTCGCGTGGTCTCACGAGGTGTGGAGTCATCCGCACAGCACGCGGCCCGGCTCGTCGAGCGGCGTCAGCCTGCTCGCGGCGCGCCACCTCGCCGGTGCCTCGCCGCCGCCTCCGCCGAACGACGTTCCGCAACCGGCAGGCGGCTCGGATCGCAACGCCGTCCCGCTCTACGAGTTCTCGTCGGTGAAGGTCGTCAAGCACTTCATCGTGGACGCGCCGCTGCGCACGTCCGCGCTCCGCACGCTCGGCGGCTACGCGAACGTGTTCGCGGCCGAGTCGTTCGTCGACGAGCTGGCGGCGGCGGCGGGCGTCGACCCCGTGGAGTTCCGTCTCCGGCATCTCAAGGATCCACGAGCCCGCGCCGTCGTCGAGGCCGCGGCGCGGCGCGCGGGCTGGCAGCCGAGGGGGGGTGGGGGTCCTCGGTTGCGGGGCCCCCATGCGCAAGGAAGCGGCTTCGCGTATTCGCGCTACAAGAACCTCGCGTGCTACTGCGCGACGGCCGCGGAGGTCGAGGTCGAACGCGCGACGGGCCGCGTGCGCGTCACCCGCGTCGTGGCCGCCGTCGATGCCGGCCAGATCGTCAATCCGGACGGCGTCGTCAACCAGATCGAAGGCGGCGTGATCCAGTCCGCGAGCTGGACCTTGAAGGAGGCCGTGGGCTTCGACCGCACGCGCGTCACCACGCGGTCCTGGGCCGACTATCCGATCCTGCGCTTCGACGAGGTTCCCGACGTGGAGGTGGTGCTCCTCGATCAGCCGAACGAGCGGTTCCTCGGCGTGGGCGAGGGATCACAGGGACCCGCCGTCGCCGCGATTGCCAACGCGATCGCGCACGCGACGGGTACGCGCCTGCGCGCGCTCCCGTTCACGCCGGAGCGCGTGAAGCAGGCGCTGTCGGCGAAGGGCTGATGGCGGCGCGCCCTCGTGCGTCGCGAGCACGAGGGCGCGCCGGCGCTGGCGGCTACTTCTTCAGCTTCAGGTCCTCGTACGGCGCGGAGTACGGGTGATACGAGATCAGGCCGAGGCCCGACTCCTCGACGCGCGGGCCGGTCGCGTTCAGGAAGCCGAGCTCCCACAGCGGGGCCTGCATGACGCGCTCGTGCCCCAGCTTCTGGATCTGGTGGAGGAGCGCTTCACGCCGCTTCGGATCGAGCTCGCGCGCCTGCTGCTGGTAGAGGTCTTCCATGTCGGGGTGGCTGCCCCAGGTGTACGTGCCGTCCTTCGCGAAGTAGTTCTCGACGCGCGTGGCGGCGGTGCCCTGGCCGCCGGCGCCCGCCTGCATGATCGAGCGCGTCTTCTTGTCCTTCCAGGCCGAGAGGAACGCCGCGCGCTCCATCGGCCGCACTTTCGTGCGGATGCCGACCGCCGCGAGATAGTTCGCGATCGCTTCCGCGACGCTCGAGTACGAGGCGTCGCACGCGTAATCGCCGGCGTCGAAGCCGTTCGGATAGCCCGCCTCCGCGAGCAGCTTCTTCGCCTGGGCCGGGTCGTACGGATGCGGCTGGATCGCGAGCGCGTATTCGAACGCCGACGGGATGATGCTGCCGGTCGGCTTGGAGTGGCCGAGCGTCTCGGCCTGGTTGATGGCGTTCTTGTCGAACGCGAGCGCCGCGGCGAGGCGCACGCGCCGGTCGTGGAACGGTGACTTCGGATCCCACTGCAGCGGACCGAAATCGAGCCACTGCGTGGCGGAGATGACCGTGGGCACGAGCTTCAGACCCGCCGTCCGCTTGACCTCTTCGCCCAGAGGTCCGCGCATCGAGTAGACGACGTCCACCTCGCCGCGCTTGAGCATCGCCAGACGCGTGAGGTCCTCGGGAACGGTGCGCCACACGAGCCGCTTCACCGCCGGGCTCTTGCGCCAGTACTTCTCGTGCGCGTCGAGCACGATCTCGATGCCGGGAGTGATGGACGCGAGCTTGTACGGGCCCGCGCCGACGGGCGCGCGCTTGAAGCCGTCGTCGCCCACGCGCTCCGTGTACTTCTTCGGCACGATCCACGCGGCTCCCGTGGCCGGGGTCGCGTAGAACGTCATGAAGTCGGGCCAGGGCGCCTTGAGCCGGAACCTGACGCGATGCGGGTCGACGACGTCGACGCCCGCGATCTTCTCCTTGAACGTCTTCGACCCGGCGCCCTTGTAGCGCTCGAACGTGAACTTCACGTCCTCGGCGGTGAAGGGGTCGCCGTTGTGGAACACGATGTTCTTGCGCAGCACGAACTCGTAGGCGAGGCCGTCCTTCGACACCGTCCACGACTCCGCCAGCGACGGCGCCATCCGGTTGCCGGGCATCGGCTTCACCAGCGCGTCGTGCAGCGCGTAGAGCACCTTCATCGGCGTGATGATGCCGGTGTGATCGCCGGGATCGAACCACGTGGGCGCGAGCGTGATGTGGATGGCCCACGTCATCTGCGACTGGGCGGCGGCGGGCGTCGGCGCCAGCGGCGCCAGCAGCGTGAGCACGAGGATCGGGATCAACAACGAGAGGCGAGTGGTCATGTGATCTCCTCTCCGCTGAGTGATGGGCCCAGATGCTACCATCGGGCCTCGATCGAAGCGGGAGGAGCGAGCGTGTCCGCGATCCAGTCCGCGATGTAGTCCACGCCGACCTGACGATTGTCGGCCTGCGCGTGGTAGGTCGAGCCGTCGGCGCGCGTGAAGATCTTCAGATGCTTGCGCGGCGAGGCGATCGCCTCGTAGAGCGTGTGCGCGGAGGCGACCGGCACCACGCGGTCCTCCTCCGCGTGGACGACGAGGAACGGCTTCGTGATCGTCGGCGCCGCGTCGACCAGCGAGAACTTCCCGGCCTTCGCGATCGCCGCGTCGGCGTCGTCGCAGCCCATCACCCAGCGGAAGTGAAAGGTGGATTGCGCGGTCAACCGTGGGTCCCTGTCCTGTTTCCGCTTGATCTCGCGCTGCCACGCCGCGAGGTCCCAGTGCAGCGCGGCGAACGCGACGCCCGCCACGTAGCGCGGCTCGAACGCGGCGACGCGCGCCGCGTAGTAGCCGCCGAAGCTGTCGCCCATCACGACGATGCGCGCCGGGTCGACGTCCTTGCGCGCCGCGACGCAGTCGTACGCGGCGGCACCGGGCACCTCGTCGTCGTGGCGCGCGGAGAGATGGCGCAGGCGCAACGACTCGCCCTGCCCCGGGCCGTCGATCGCGAGCGTGTGCCAGCCACGCGCGGCGAACTCGAGCCCGTTGAAGAGCACGCTCATCTCCTTGCAGTTGTCCATGCCGTCGAAGACGACGATGGTCGGCGCACGTCCGCTGACGCCGGGTGCCTTGAGGAAGAGCGCGGGCAACGTCGTGCCTTCGTACGGCACCTCGACGACCGCGAGATTGGCAAGGCGACGACGGAGCCCGGCCTGCTGCAGCTCGAGCGCCTTCTCGCCGAGCGCGCGCTTCTCCGGCCCCGGCGGGATGAAGCGTTCGCCGGTGAAGCAGTACATGCCGGCGCGGAGGTAATAGTTGCCGGCCGTCATCTCGTGGCCGGCGGCGGCCGCCGCGTCGCCGACGGCTTGGAGGCGCCGGCCCATCGCGGCCCACTCCTCCGCCCACGCGTGCGGCTCGCCCTGGCGCGAGCGCAGCCGCTCGCACACCTCGTCGATCTCGCCGATCGCGACGGCGCCGTAGGGCGCCATGCCCTTCGTCACCAGCGCGGCGTTCGACCACACGAAATTGCCGGGAAACTCGTCGATCCAGGTCTTTGTCGCGGTCATGGGCGATGAGTGTAGCCTCCGGCCCGCGACCTTTGATAGAGTGGCAACCGCCCCCGAGGAGCGTTGCAACGGTCGCCCAGGCGGCGGCCGCCAGGCTCGGGTGTTCACGCAACGGCGCTCGCGAACCTTTTTCCATCTGCGGAAAGGAGGGCGCGATGAGCGCCGCACCGCACGGCAAGACTTCCCAGGACTTTCACGTCGCCGATCTCTCGCTCGCCGATTGGGGCAAGAAGGAAATCGCCATCGCCGAGGGCGAGATGCCCGCGCTCATGGCAATCCGCGAGGAGTACGCGAAGGCCCAGCCGCTGAAGGGCGCCCGCATCGCCGGGTCGCTCCACATGACGATCCAGACCGCCGTGCTGATCGAGACGCTGAAGGCGCTCGGCGCGGAGGTGCGCTGGGCCTCGTGCAACATCTTCTCGACGCAGGACCACGCGGCGGCCGCGATCGCGGCGGGCGGCACGCCGGTGTTCGCCTACAAGGGCGAGTCGCTCGCGGAGTACTGGGAGTTCACCCACCGCATCTTCGAGTTCGGCGACAAGGGCCCGAACATGATCCTCGACGACGGCGGCGACGCCACGCTGCTCGTCCACCTCGGCCAGAAGGCGGAGAAGGACCGCGCGGCGATCGCGAGTCCGAAGAGTGAGGAAGAGACCGCGCTCTTCGCGTCGATCGCCAAGCGCCTGCAGGCGCAGCCGGGCTTCTACTCGAAGATCGGCAAGGACATCAAGGGCGTGACCGAGGAGACGACGACCGGCGTCCATCGCCTCTACCAGATGGCGAAGGAAAGCCGCCTGCTCTTCCCCGCCATCAACGTCAACGACTCGGTCACGAAGTCGAAGTTCGACAACGTGTACGGCTGCCGCGAGTCGCTCGTCGACGGCATCAAGCGCGCGACCGACGTGATGATCGCGGGGAAGATCGCGGTCGTCGCCGGCTATGGCGAGGTCGGCAAGGGCTCGGCGCAGGCGCTGCGCGGGCTGCAGGCGCAGGTGTGGGTCACCGAGATCGATCCGATCTGCGCGCTGCAGGCGGTCATGGAAGGGTACCGCGTGGTGACGATGGACTACGCGGCCGAGCACGCCGACATCTTCGTGACGTGCACCGGCAACTACAAGGTCATCACCCACGAGCACATGAAGCGCATGAAGAACAACGCGATCGTGTGCAACATCGGCCACTTCGACAACGAGATCGACGTGGCGTCGCTGAAGCAATACAAGTGGGAGACCATCAAGCCGCAGGTCGACCACATCCTGTTCCCCGACGGCAAGCGCATCATCCTGCTCGCGGAGGGCCGGCTCGTGAACCTGGGCTGCGCCACCGGCCATCCGAGCTACGTGATGAGCTCGTCCTTCGCGAACCAGGTGCTCGCGCAGATCGAGCTCTTCGGCGACACCGCGAAGTACCCGATCGGGGTCTACATCCTCCCGAAGCGGCTCGACGAGAAGGTCGCGCGGCTGCAGCTCTCGAAGCTCGGCGCACAGCTCACGACGCTCACCGACGAGCAGGCCGCGTACATCGGGGTCTCGACGCAGGGGCCGTACAAGGCCGAGCACTACCGCTACTGATCCACATGGGGGGCCGCCTCCAGCGGCCCCCCAAGCCCCCCCGCGCTCCGGGCCGGGAGTGAATCCCGGCCCTCCGCGAGTGCCGTATCATCAGGGCCTCACGCAGAGGCCCCGATGCCGACCCAGCTCGAAAAGGCGCAGACCTTCCGGAAGCTTCACGAGAGGCCGGGGGCGTTCATCATCCCGAATCCCTGGGACGCGGGGACCGCGAAGCTGCTCACCGCGCTCGGGTTCGAAGCGCTCGCGACCACCAGCCTCGGGCTGGCGAACTCGCTCGGACGCGTGGACGGCACGCTCACCGTCAGCCGCCAGGAAGTCCTCGACAACTGCCGCGCGATCTGTGACGCCACGCCCCTGCCCGTCAGCGCCGATCTGGAGAACCTCTACGCCGACGAGCCGCGCGCGGCGGCGGAGATGATCCGGCTCGCGGCGGAGACCGGTCTCGTCGGCGGCTCGATCGAGGACGCGACCGGCCGCGCCGATCAGCGCATCTACGACTTCGCGCTGGCCGTCGAGCGCGTGTACGCGGCCGTCGAGGTCGCGCGCTCGCTGCCGTTTCCCTTCGTGCTCACCGCGCGCGCCGAGAACCTCATCCAGGGCCGCCCGGATCTCGACGACACGATCAAGCGGCTCCAGGCCTTCGAGAAGGCCGGCGCCGACGTCCTCTACGCGCCGGGCCTGCGCGACCTCGCCACGATCCGGACGGTGACGTCGTCCGTGAGCAAGCCCGTGAACGTCGTGATGACCCACGGCGATCCGTCGCTCACGCTCGATCAGCTCGCCGACGCCGGCGTGAAGCGCATCAGCGTCGGCGGCTCCCTCAATCGCCTGGCGCTCGCCGCGTTCCTCAAGGGCGCGCGCGAGATGAAGGACAAGGGCGGCTTCACGTGGATGCGCGACACCGTGTCGAGCCGCGAGATCAAGCCGATATTCGACAGCCTGCCCTGAGGGGTTCAAGGAGACCGCATGTCAGATACCCGCGCCGTCGTCGTCGATCCCCAGGCGCCGGGCCGGCTCGTCATCCGTGACGTACCGGGTCCGGGCCCCGGCCGCACAGAGGCGATCGTGCGCGTGCGCGCGATCTCGTTGAACCGCGGCGAAGTCCGCCGCTCGATCCAGGCGGCGGCCGGGTGGAGGCCGGGGTGGGATCTCGCCGGAGAGATCGAGCGGCCCGCCGCCGACGGCTCCGGGCCGTCGGCCGGCGCGCGCGTGGTCGGCGTGGTACTCGAAGGCGCGTGGGCGGAGCGCGTCGCCGTCCCGACCAACGCGCTCGCCGAATTGCCCGAGAAGGTCACGTTCGCGCAAGCGGCGACGCTTCCGGTCGCGGGACTCACCGCGCTGTACGCGCTGGAAAAGGGCGGCCTGCTGCTTGGCAAGCGCGTGCTCGTGACCGGCGCGACGGGCGGCGTCGGCGATTTCGCGGTCCAATTGGCGCGGCTCGCGGGCGCGCACGTGACGGCGAACGTGCGCCGGGCCGAGCAGGCGGCGACGGTGCGCGAGCTCGGCGCGCACGACGTGGTGATCGGCGACGAGATCCCCGCGTCGCCGAAGTACGACCTCGTCATCGAGTCGGTGGGCGGCCGCACGCTGGGGACGGCGCTCGCCGCGCTCAACCGCGACGGCGTGTGCGTCACGCTCGGCGTCTCGGCCTTGCCCGAGGTCACGTTCGACGCGCGAGACTTCTTCGTCGCCGGGCGGACGACGCTGTACGGCCTCTACCTGTTCACCGAGTTCTTCGCCCGGCCGGCGCGGGGCGGACTCCGACGGCTCGCGGGACTGGTCGCGGACGGCCAGATCTCACCGCACATCAGCGTCGAGCGGCCGTGGACCGACATCGCCACGGTCGCCGACGACCTGATGGCCCGCCGGTTTCCCGGCAAAGGGGTCTTGACGCTCCCGGCGTGAGCGCGGCCGGTCTTACGGCAGAAGATCGGAGACAGGAATCGACGCGAGTGGCGCGGCGAGCGGCGTGACGGTCTCGCCGGCTCGGGCGATGGTCAGTCGCTCGTACGTCCACGCGAACGGCGCAGCATCCGACGTCATCGGGCTGCGACGAATCTCCACCGCCCGGTCGACGAGGTTCACGATCCAGTAGTCGGTGATCGCCGCCCGCGCGTACAGACTGGCTTTGTAGTCGCGGTCGAAGCGCAGGCGTGAGTGCGAGATCTCGACGACGAGCACCGGGCGGGCGGGATGCGCCGCGAGGTAATCGCGCGGACTGCCAGGGACGACGGTGACGTCCGGCTCCGGTTCCGAGTCGTCGTCGAGCGCGACAGGGCTTGGGTGGCGCACCGTCCATCCCGAACCGAACGCACGCTGAAGCGCCGCCATCGTCAGCTGTACGGCAACGGTATGGGGCGTCCCTTCCGGCTCACGGAAGAGCATCAGGCCACCGATCAGCTCGATCTTGTCGTCCGGACCCAGGAGGCCGTGCTCGACGAGGCACTCGTACTCGACGCGCTTGAGGCCGCGCATAGGGGCCGGCGGATCTGGCATCGCCATCGCGCCCACACTAGTCACGCGGCCATGGCACCGTCAATGTCCAGAAAGCGATACATGCAGCCGTAAAGAGGCAGTCGCCGCCCCCGGGATAGAATCCGCGCGGGAGGATCGTGTGATGGCTGGACTCGAAGGGCGCGTGGCGCTGATCACGGGAGCCGCCGGCGGGATCGGCTCGGCGACGGCACGGCGGTTCGCGGCCGAGGGCGCGCGGCTCGTGCTCTCCGACGTCGACGGCAATGCGGTCAAGAAGCTCGCGGATGAGCTCGGGGCCGAGGGGGTGCGCGCGGACGTCACGCGCGCGAGTGACATCGCGGCGATGATCGACGCGCCGTACCGGCGCTGGGGTCGCCTCGACGTGCTCTTCAACAACGCCGGCGTCATCCGCGTGCAGCCGCTGCTCGAGGTTACGGCGCCCGAGTGGGACCGCGTGCTCGACGTGAACCTCAAGGCGGTGTTCTTCGTGCTCCAGGCCGCCGCGCGCCGCATGCGGGAGCAAGACGTGATGCCGGGGTCGGAGCTGCGCGGCAAGCTCATCCAGACGGCCTCGATCGCCGGCTACCGCGGCGGCAACCATCTGATGACGCCGTACTCCGCGTCGAAGGCAGGCGTGATCAGCCTCACGCGCTCCGCCGCGCAGGTGTTCGCGGCCGATCGCATCACGTCGAACTGCGTGTGCCCCGGTGCCGTCGAGACCCCGATGTGGACGCAGATCGACAAGGAGTGGGGTGCGATGCAGGGATGGGGCGAAGGCGAAGCGTGGAAGCGTCGCATTCGCCACATCCCGCTCGGCCGCCCGGAGACCGCCGACGACGTCGCGGGCGTCGTCGCGTTCCTCGCCGGGCGCGACTCCGACTACATGACCGGCCAGGCGCTCAAGGTCGACGGCGGCCTGGTGATGGGCGATTGATCGACAAAGGTCACTGGCCTCGCACCAATCGCACCCACCACGGAGCGTTCTTCTGGACGGCGTCGACCTGCGTCTCGCGTCCGCGATCGACGCCCACTCGGCGATCGTCTGCAGCCGCCAATCCGAATACCCGCCGAGGCCGTGACACGAGCTCACCGGCGCGAGGACGCCGGGCGCCATCGCGCAGATCAACCCATTCACCCGCGGCAGGAAATTCGTGAAGATCGTTCCGTCCTGCACCGTGCTGCCGCCCGGCGTGAAGATGCCGCCCGTCGACCACGTGTACGTGTTGTCCTTGTCGTGAAGACCGCCGTCGTCCGTCTTCTTCTCCCACATGAGTCCGGTCTTCGTGTCGCTGATCGTGCCGTCGCCGTTGTCGATGAAGCGCACGCCCGTCACGCACCGCAGCACCGCGCCCGCCGCCGTGTGGCGGAGCTCGACGGTGCCCTTTGCGAGCTCGTCGCCGAACTTTTGTGAGCACGCGAGGCCGTCGAGCTGATTGAACGACGCGAGCAGGCCAGCCGGTCCCTGCGGCCCGGCGGCTCCGTCCGCTCCGGCAGGTCCGGCCGGACCCGCAGGTCCGGCAGGCCCAGCGGGGCCCGGGGTGCCGGCCGCGCTCCACGACACGCGGACCTCGCTTTCTTGCACGCCTCCTTCTCCGAGACGAGCCTCAGGTCGCCCCGGTTGCCCCCCCGGCTGTCGACGCACGCGTAGAAGACCGATCCCGGGACGACCTCACCGGGCTTCCCCTTGTCCTTGCCCGCCTTCTCGTCCTTGTCGCTGGCCGCCGCCGGGGTGACGGCAACGCCGAGCACGACCGCAAACGTCACGAGCGAGAGCCACAAACGGGACCTGAGGCTCCATGGAGGCGGGACACAGTGGCGGAGCTGCGGCTCAGGTTGCTCGGAGGTCTCTCGATCGAGGCGGTTGCGGGGCGGTCGATCCGTCTCGTGTCGATGAAGGCTCAGGCCCTTCTCGCTTATCTGGCGGTCTCTTCCGAGAAGACCCACCGCCGGGAACACCTCGCCGCACTCCTCTGGGGCGACGTCACCGAGGCCCAGGCCCGCGACAGCCTGCGCCACGTCGTCCTGGCGTTGCGCAAGGCGCTCGTCACGGCAAAGGTCACGGGATTCGGCGCGGAGGCGCAGGCGGTCTGGCTCGACAAGCGCGCCCTGACGTCGGACATCGCGGCGCTGGAGCGCGCCCTCCAGAGTCGTGACCCGCGCGGGCGCGCGCGCGCCGCGACGCTCTATCGCGGCGATCTGCTCGCGGGGTTCACGTCCGGAGCCGGCGCCGGCGAGATCGCACGCCAACTGCTCGCGCTCGACCCCGCCCGCGAGAGCGCGCACCGCGGGCTCATGAAGGCGCTCGCGGCGGAAGGCCGCGTGACGGACGCGCTCGCGCAGTACCGGGCGTGCGTCGCCATCGTGAAGCGCGAGCTCGGGATCCAGCCGTCGGCCGAGACAGGGACGCTTTACGACGAGATCGCGCGCGCGGGCACGGCCACGGATCGTGCGTCGAGAGCCGACGTCGCGACGATGCCGTTCGTCGGACGTCGTGACGAGCTGACGCGCCTGCAGAGCGCGATGCGCGAGGGGTTGCGCGGCCGCGGGCGCTTCGCGCTGGTGCTCGGTGAGGCCGGCATGGGCAAGAGCCGCGTGCTCGAGGCCGTTCTCGCCGAGGCGCGTCGCGAGGGCGCGCTTGCGCTGGTCGGGCGCTGTCGTGAAGGCGGCGCCGCCTCACCGCTCGCCCCGTGGTCGGAGGTCGCGCGCGCCGATCGCTGCACTGCCCGGGCACGAGGCGGAGGCGGCGCAGGCGCGGGCGGCGCAGATTTTTCCGGAGCTCGGCGCGCGCGCGAAGCCGCCGTGCGCGTCGACGGCCCCGGCGTGCTGTTCGAGGCCATGCGCCGCTGGCTCGGCGACATCGCGGAAAAGCAGCCGCTGCTGGTCGCGATCGAGGACCTGCACTGGGGCGACGACACCAGCATCCGGCTCCTCGCCTCACTCGCGCGGCGGCTCGGCGACGAGTGCTTGATGGTGATCGCGACGGCGCGAAGCGAAGCGCTGATCGACGCGCCGACGCTCGACCGCGCGCTCGCCGGGGTCGAACGGCAAGGGCGCCCGCTGAGGCTACGGCTCGGGCCGTTGTCCCGGGAGGAGACCGCCCGCCTCGTCCAGGAGCACACGCGCCGCGGCGCTCGCGAGAGCGCCGCGCTGATCGAGCAGGTGTGGGGCCTCGGCGCCGGGCATCCCTTCGTCACCGTGGAAGCGCTCCACGACGTGGCCGAAGGCGGCACGCTCGGCGAGCGTGGTGGCGACGCGGCGCGCGGCCTCGTCGGACGGCGGCTCGATCGACTCGGCGCACGCGCCACGCGCATCGTGGCGGCGGCCGCCGTCGTCGCTCGCCCGTTCACGGTGAAGTTCCTTCGCGCGCTGATGCCGGTGGAAGCGGACGCCGTCGACCGCGGCGTGGAAGAGCTCGTCCGCCGCCACGTCTTCGTCGCGATCGGCGACGAGGTCGATTTCGCCCGCGACCGGATCCGCGAGGTCGCCGCCTCACGCATCCGTCCGGCCGCGGCACGCGCGCTCCACCGAAGCATCGCCGAAGCGATCGAGCGCGCGCACGAGGGAGAGCTCAGTGCGCACCGCGCGTGGCTCGCCGCCCACCATCGCGACGCCGGGCAGCTCGATGCCGCCGTCGCGCACTTCCGCGAGGCAGGCCTGCAGGCGCGTGCCCGCGCGGCGCATCGCGAGGCCGCGCGCTGCTTCGAGGAGGCGATCGCGGCGCTCGCGCGCCGGCCGGAGAGCCGCCAACGGCACGATCGCGGAGCTCGACGCCGCGCGCGCTGTTCCGCACGCTCGACATGACGGTGATGGCAGCGTCCACCGAAGCCGAACGCGCGAAGGTCGTTCCGAGGCCTACTGAGGCTTGACCGCGCGGCGCGGCGCCAGCGGGATCTCGCGGATGTGCGTCAGGTCGATCGGCGGCATCTCGAGCGGGAGCGCGCGCAGCACGGCGTTCGCCAGCGTGTTGTAGTCGGCGAAGAAGCGGCGCAGGCGGCCGCGCCACGCCGGGATGCCCCCGTTGGCGTGGAGCTCGAACGCCGACTCGCGGCCGTCGAGCGACGAGATCACGTGGTCCGACGCGAGCTGTAACAACGCCGAGCGCTGGAGCGCGGTGTAGCCACCGCCCGTGAAGGATTCCTCGAGCCCGGCGCCGACCTCACCCGCCGCGAGGTCCGTGTCCGACGGCGCGACGACGAGCGATGAGCCGGGCAGCGTTCGCAGGATCTCCGCCGTGCGCTGGCGCGCCTTGAGCATCGCGATGCTGCCGGCGGCGACGTGCGAGCGATTGGGAATCGCGAAGCCGGCCTCGGAGCGCTCGGGATCGAGCTCGGCCGCGGTCTGGCACGTGCGCACGGTCTGCACGTCGATGATCAGGTCCACGAGGTACTCGATGGTCGCGTCGTGCTCCTTCAGGCCGAGCGCGTCCGCGCACGCCAGCGCGAGCCCGAGCGTGAACTCGCCCTTCGCGAGCCAGCAGTAGAGCTGGTGCCAGAAGAGCCACGACGCGACGGGATCCGGCGAGGCTTCCGTGAGGAACACGCGCTCCCACGGAATGAACACGCCGTCGAGCCACATCTGGCCGTCGAGCTCGTCGTAGCGGCTGCTGAGCGGCGCGATGAACGGGCTCGGGTGATGGACGGACGTCTTGCGGCAGACGACCGTCACCCCCGGCGCCGCGACGGGCACGATGAAGCTCGCGCGATGCGGACCGATCTCGATGCCGTTGTGGCTGCCGACGTAGACGTCTTCCGCGTACGCCGGGCTCGTGTGCATGCCGACCCTGCCGCTGACGATCACGCCCGCGTCGGTCTCGCGCACGAGCTTGAGCGCGAGCCTCCGTGCCGGATCGGGGTCGAGCCGCGCACCGATCGTGGCAGCGCCCGCGCAGAACGTCAGGAAGCGTCCGGTCCGCACGATCAGCTCGCGGTAGGCGGCGGCGTTCGGCCCCTGCTCCGGCGCCGCCTTCCGCTGGAGCACGGCGTCGTGCACGCCGAGCGCGATGAGATGCCCATAGGCCGGCGTGTGCGTGACGTTGCCGGCCGTCGGAAAGGTCGTCGCCGAATAGCATCGGCCCATCCCGCGCAGGTGGTCCGGCCGGGTCGGGACGACGAAGGACCATGGCGTGCGCACGCCGTTCGCGTCGGGCGGCGCGAGCACGATGTCCTGCCACGCGGGGTCCGCGTGACGGTCGTACCACGCGACGTACTCGTCGACCATCGCGCGCGTGGCCGGGTGCGCCGTGACATCGTCGATCGCGCCCGCGCCGATGACCCAGACACGCCGGCCGTCGTCGCGCAGCGTCTCCCGATATTCCTTCCCTGTCCGCATCCGCGATCCCTCTGGCCGTATTATCAGGCGACTATCGAGGAGGAACGATGCCCCAGGTGAAGCTGTCCGTCCAGGAGTCGCTGCCGCAGCGTCCCGACGAGGCCGTGCTCGTCGGACGCGCGTGGGTGCCGGCCGAGCAGGGGCCGGCCGTCATCGCCGTGCGCGGCGACGAGGCGGTGGATCTGACGCGCGCGTATCCGACCGTCAGCCACTTGCTGAACGTCACCAGGCCCGCGGACGTGCGGACGGCGATCCGCGTCGCCCCGGCGCTCGCCCGGCTCGACGCGCTGATCGGCAACAGCGTGGAAGGCGCCCGCGACGCGGCGAAGCCGTGGCTCCTCGCGCCGTGCGATCTCCAGGCCGTGAAGGCAAGCGGGGTGACGTTCATCGCCAGCCTGCTCGAGCGTGTGATCGAGGAGCGCGCGCGGGGGAACCCGGCCCTCGCCGACGGCGCGCGGCGCGAGATCCAGGCGATCATCGGTCCCGATCTTCGCGGGATCCGCCCCGGCTCTCCGGAGGCGGCGCGCGTGAAGGACGTGCTCGTCGCGAGGGGCATGTGGTCGCAGTATCTGGAAGTGGGCATCGGCCCCGACGCGGAGCTGTTCACGAAGTGTCCGCCGATGGCCGCGGTGGGGCTCGGCGCGCGCGTCGGGATCCATCCGAAGTCGGTCTGGAACAACCCCGAGCCGGAGCTCGTCCTCGTGATCGACAGCGCCGGGGCGATCGTCGGCGTCTCGCTCGGCAACGACGTGAACCTGCGCGACGTGGAGGGCCGCAGCGCGCTCCTCCTCGGCCGGGCGAAGGACAACAATGCGTCGGCCGCGATCGGCCCGTTCATCCGGATGCTCGACGACACGTTCACGCTCGACCACGCGCGGCGGATCAGCTTCGAGACCACGGTGCATGGGGATGACGGCTTCAGCGTGAAGCACACCACCCACGTGAGCGAGATCGGGCGCGACCTCGCCGACCTCGCCTCCCAGCTCCATAGCCGCTATCACCGGTATCCCGACGGGGTGGTGCTCTTCATCGGCACGATGTTCACGCCGCTCGACGACCGCGGCGCGCCGGGGAGCGGTTTCACGCACAAGGTCGGCGACGTCGTGAAGATCGCCGCGCCGGAGATCGGCACGCTGGTCAACGAGGTCGTGCACTGTGACGACGCCGAGCCGTGGACGTTCGGCGGCGGTGCCTTGATGGCGAACCTCGCGCGCCGGGGAGCGCTGCGGTGAGCCGGCTCTTCGACGGCCTCCGCGTGATCGATGCGGCCAACTTCATCGCGGGGCCCGTCTCGACCACCATCATGGCGGACTTCGGCGCCGACGTCATCAAGGTGGAGCCGCCGACGGGCGACATCTACCGCGTGCGCGGCGCCGGCTACCCGGCGAGCGCCTACAACTATCCGTGGATCGTCGACAACCGCACGAAGCGCAGCGTGGCGATCGACCTCCGCACGAAGGACGGCCAGACGTTGCTCCACCGGCTCGTGCGGGATGCGGACGTGTTCGTCACCAATGCACCGCTCGACAGCCGCGTCCGGCTCGGCATCCGCTACGAGGACCTCGAGCCGCTGAATCCACGCCTGGTCTACGCGTCGATCAGCGCGTACGGCGAGGCCGGTGAGGAAGGGAGCAAGCCCGGCTTCGACAGCATCGCGCTGTGGGCGCGGACCGGCTTGATGGATCTGGTGCGCGCGTCGAAGAACGTGCCGCCCGCGCGCTCGCTGCCGGGCATGGGCGATCATCCCACCGGCGTCGCGCTGTTCGGCGCGATCATGGCGGGCCTCTACCATCGCGAGCGCACCGGGCGCGGCACGGCGGTGTCGACGTCGCTGATGGCGAACGGCCTCTGGATGAACGCGATCCAGGTCCAGGGCATCCTCTGCGGCACGCGCACCGAGGTGCGCCCGCCGCGCGAGGAGGCCGTGAGCGCGCTCGCGAACCTCTATCGCTGCCGCGACGGGCGCTGGTTCATGCTGACGATCACGGGCGACGAGCGGCACTGGCCCGCGTTCGCCGCCGGCATCGGACGCGACGATCTCGTCACCGATCCGCGCTTCGTCGACGCGCCCCATCGCAAGGTGAACGCCCGCGCGCTCACCGCGGTCCTCGACGCGCACTTCGCCACCAGGGACTGGGCGGAGTGGTCGCCGATTCTCGAGAAGACCGGCGTGGCGTTCGGCGTCGTGGGCACGCTCGACGACATCCCGCACGACGGGCAGATGCGGGCGAGCGGCGCGCTCGTGCCGATGGACGGTCCGAACGCGGGGGTGTCGCTCACGGTGTCGAGTCCCCTTCAGATCGCCGGGCAGGAGAAGGTGCCGGCGCGGATGCCGCCGGAGATCGGCGAGCACACCGTCGAAGTACTGCGTGCCGCTGGTGTCGACGACGCCGCGATCGAGCGGCTGCTCGCCGCGGGCGTGATCGTGCAGGCCCGGAGGACCGCTCATGGCTGATGCCGGGCTCATGGATCGGATGTTCCAGCGGATCATGCGCGGGCTCGTCGACACGGGCGTAGCACCGCATTACGCGGAGCGCGCGCGCGCACTCGGCGTGTCCGTCGAGGAGGGCCGCCAGCTCCTCCACGGCGTCATGGAGGCCTATCCCATCGGCTGGCTCCATCCCGAGACCGACTACATCGCGTCGTTCCCGCCGCTCAACAACCTGCCCACGCAGTACCGCGTCACCGTGCGCGGCGAGCAGCGGTGGTTCGCGCAATGCGGGTTCGAGGCCACGTCGGTCACGTGGCTGTTCCCCGGCGAGACCGTCCGGATCGACGCGCCGTGCCCCGACTGCGGCGATCCGGTCAGCGTCGAGATGCGCGACGGGCAGATCCTCTGGGTGGATCCGCCGGGCGTCGTCGGCCACCTGAACTACGGCTTCGGCGCCTCGCGCGGGCGCCCGTCGTTCCTCTGAACGGGCATGAACCTCTTCCGGTCGGAAGAGCACGCGCGCCGCTGGCCCTCGTTCCAGGCGAAGGCGGAGCACGGCTTCATCACGCTCGGTCAGCTCGCCGGGTTCTTCGGCACCGAGACGCGCCGCCACATGCTCGACGCCGATTACCTGTCCACGTGGTTTCCGCGCCGCGGCGCCGAGCGCCGGGCGTATCTTGAACGCATCGGCAAGACCACTCCGTTCTGGCTCGGCACTCCGGATCCCTGAGTGCGCAAGTACATCCTTCGCCGGCTGTTGCTGTTCGTGCCATCGCTCTTCGGAGCGTCGCTGCTGATCTTCGTCCTCCTGCGGCTCGTACCCGGCGACATCGCGGAGATCATCGTCTACCAGGCAGGCGCGGAATCGTCTGCCATCCAGCAGAAGCAGGTCGCGCAGATCCGGGCCGAGCTCGGGCTCGATCGGCCGGTGCTCGTCCAGTATCTCGCCTGGCTCGGCAACGCCCTGCGCGGTGACCTCGGCCAGTCCTACATCCAGAAGCGCCCGGTGACCGAGATCATTCGCGAGCGCTTCCCGCGGTCGCTCGAGCTCGCCTTCCTGACGCTCGTCGTGGCGGTCGTGTGGGCGGTCCCGCTCGGCGTCGTCTCCGCCGTGCGCCAGAACACGTGGGCGGATTACCTCGTGCGCGTCGTCTCGATCAGCGGGCTCAGCCTGCCGATCTTCTTCACCGGCGTGATGATCCTCTGGGCGCTGGTGCGCTTCTTCCGCTGGCTGCCGCCGTTCGAGTTCGTCAGCTTCTTCGACGATCCCGCCGAGAATCTCAAGCAGATGGTGTGGCCCACCCTCGCGCAGGCGTACTACATCTCGGCGCCGATCATGCGGCTCACGCGCTCGCAGATGCTGGAGGTGGTCCGGCACGACTACGTGCGGACCGCGCGCGCGAAGGGCCTGGCCGAGCGCGCGGTCGTCTACCGCCACGCGCTCGCGAACTCGCTGCTGCCGGTCGTGACGTTCGTCGGCTGGTGGGGCGGGCGCCTGCTCGGCGGCATCGTCATCATGGAGATCATCTTCTCGGTCCCGGGCATGGGCACGGCGCTGGTGCAGGCCGTCTCGAATCGCGACTATCCCACCGTGCAGGCCATCGTGTTCGTGATGGCGCTCGTCTTCCTCACGCTCAACCTGTTCGTGGACGTGATCTACGGCTGGCTCGATCCACGGATCCGTTATGCCTGACGTGGCCGATCGGGTCGACGTCGCCCTTCCCGTCGGTCCCGCGGGCGCCGCGGGCCTCGAGCACGAGCGCGGCGTCGTGCGGTGGGTCGGCTGGTTCGCTACGCGGCACCCGCTCGGCTTCGTCGGCGCCCTGCTCGTGCTCGCGGTCGCCCTCACCGCGATCTTCGCGCCGGCGCTCGCGCCGCACGGCCCGAAGGACGCGGCGTTCGCGACCTACGTCGCGCCGAACGCCGAGTTCCCGATGGGAACCGATCATCTCGGCCGCGACATGCTGAGCCGCGTCGTGTGGGGCGCGCGGCTGTCGCTCTACGTCGGGCTGACCTCGGTGCTGTTCGGCGTCACCATCGGCGCGCTGTGGGGGGCCGTGACGGCGTACTTCGGCGGAGCCGCGGACTCCGTGAGCCAGCGCGTCGTCGACAGCCTCATGGCGCTGCCGCCGATCATCCTCGCCCTCGCGCTGATGGCCGCGCTCGGCCAGTCGGTGACGAACGTGATCGTGGCCCTGGCACTGTTGCTCGTGCCGACGGCGGCGCGCACGATCCGGTCGGTGGCGCTCAGCATCAAGGAGATGCCGTACATCGAGGCGGCCCGCGCGGCGGGCGCGGCCGAATGGCGTGTCATCTTCCTCCACGTCATGCCGAACACCCTCGCGACCTACATCGTGCTGGTCACCGTCAACATCGCGTACGCGATCGTCGTCGAGGCCGCGCTGTCCTTCCTCGGCCTCGGCGCGCCGCCCGACGAACCCTCGTGGGGCAGCATGCTGACCGCGGGCACGCAGGCCCTCGAGACGGCCCCGTGGATGATCTTCTTTCCCGGCCTCGCCATCAGCCTGACCGTGTTCGGGCTCAACCTTCTCGGCGACGCGATCCGTGACATCACCGACCCGCGGCTGCGTGGAGGGCTCGGATGACCCTTGCGCCGGAAGCCGCCAAAGGAGATGACTTCATGCGAAGACTGGCGCTCGCGATCGCGATCCTCGCCACGCTGGCCTTGGCCGCGCCGTCCGCGCCCGCACAGGAGACACCACGCCCTGGCGGCATCCTGAACTGGTACGTTTACGGCGATCCCGGGCGGCTCGACATCCATCTGGAATCGCCGTTGTCGGTGCAACAGGCCCTCGCCGGGATCTATTCCGGCCTCCTGCATCGCGATCCCGCCGATCCCGACAAGATCGTCGGCGATCTCGCGGAGCGGTGGACGGCGTCGCCCGACGGCAAGGTCTATACATTCCATCTCCGGAAGGGCGTGAAGTGGCACGACGGGCAGCCCTTCACCTCGGCCGACGTGAAGGCGACGCTCAACCGCGTGCTCAACCCCGACTCGAAGAGCCCGCGGTGCGGCTCCATGCTGAAGCCGATCGTCGCGGGCGTCGAGGCGGTCGATCCACACACCATCCAGATCGCGCTCAAGTTCCCGGCGGCGCCCTTCCTCGAGTACGTCGCCTCCGCGTGGTGCGTGATCGCGGCGAAGCACGTGCTCGACAAGCACGGCGACCTCTCGAAGCCGGAAGCGCAGATCGGCACCGGCCCGTTCAAGTTCAAGCGCTACGAGCGCGGCAACGTCATCGAGTGGGAGAAGAACAAGGACTACTTCCGGCCCGGCCTGCCTTATCTCGACGGCGTCAAGCAGTTCGTGCTGGTGGGCTTCCCCACCCAGCTCGCCGCGGCGAAGGCCGGCCGCATCCACCTCTGGGACACGTGGCCCCCGATGAAGCGGACCGACGCCGACGAGCTGAAGCGGGCGCGTGGCGACGAGGTGCACGTGTACCAGGTCGCGCAGAATACGATCTTCCTCGCGTACATGCACACCCAGAAGCCGCCGTTCAACAATCCCGACATGCGGCGGGCGGTGCATCTCGCTCTCGACCGCCAGGAACTCGTCGCCAAGGCGCTGGAGGGGGCCGGCGTGCCGTGCGCGGTGTTCGATCCGAAGCTCTCCGGCGACTTCGCGCTGCCGCTGGCCGAGGTTCAGAAGATGCCCGGCTGCCGCCAGCCCAAGGACCAGGACATCGCCGAGGCGAAGAAGCTCGTCGAGAAGCATTACCCGAACGGGGTCGACGTCGAGGCTGCCGTACGATCGGTGGGGAACTATGTCGACCGCGCCCAGCTCGTGCTGTCGCAGCTCCGCAAGATCGGGATTCGCGGCACGATCAAGACGTACGAGAGCGCCGCGGGCTTCGCTGTCTTCGGCAAGGGCGACTTCGTGTTCCTGCCGACGCAGGACCGCGCGATGGTGACGGTGGACCCGGGCGATCTGTTCAGCCTGATCTACACCACCAACGCCGGGAGCAACTGGGGGAAATGGTCGGACCCGAAGGTTGACGAGCTGACCGAGCGCGGGCTCAAGGAAACGAACCGCGAGAAGCGCAAGCAGATCTACTGGGAGCTCCAGCGCCACCTGCTCTCGGGCGCGCCTTCGGCCGTGCCCGTCGCGTGGGTCGAAGGCTTCCACTTCGTCGACAAGCGCCTCCGCGGGTACAAGTGGGCGCCGACTGTCTACGACAACAACACCTTCATGAAAGTGTGGTTGCAACCATGAGCGAAGAGACCATCGAGACCGCGACCGGGCTCGGCTACGTGGACATCGTCGAAGGCACGGGCCCGCGCCCCAAGACCGGCGAGACCGTGAGCGTGCACTACATCGGCTGGCTCAAGAGCGGCCAGAAGTTCGATTCCTCGCACGACCGGGGGCAGCCGCTGCAGTTTCCGATCGGCAAGGGCCGCGTGATCAAGGGGTGGGACGAGGGCGTCGGGACGATGAAAGTCGGCGGCAAGCGCAAGCTCGTGATCCCCGCGCACCTCGGCTACGGCGACCGCGGCGCCGGCGGCGTGATCCCGCCGGGCGCCACGCTGATCTTCGAGGTCGAGCTGCTCGGGATCGGGCAGTAGCGTGGCGTTCGTCGAGACCGAACGTCACGGGCAGGTGCAGGTCGTCCGGATGAACCGGCCCGAGCGCCTCAACGCGCTCGGGCGCGAGCTTCGCCTGGGCCTCGCGGAGACGTGGCGGACGTTTCGCGACGACGACGGCCTCGACGTCGCGATCTTCACCGGCACGGGCCGCGGGTTCTGCGCGGGCGAGGACATGAAGGAATCCGTCGAGCGCGGCGGGCCGGACCCGGACCGCGAGACCATCGACGATCCGTTCATGAAGGGAACGCTCATGAAGCCGGTCATCGCCGCCGTCAACGGCTTCGCGATGGGCGGCGGCTTCCAGCTCGTGGAGCGCACGGACCTGCGCGTCGCGGTGCACGCGGCGGTCTTCGAGATTTCGGAAGCGAAGCGCTGGCTGCTCGGCGGCTACGACCACGGCTTCATCGCGGGGATGCCGCATCCGATCGCCACCGAGATGGCGCTGGGCTTCCGCTTCACCGCCGAGCGTCTCTATCAGCTCGGATTCCTCAACCGGGTCGTCGAGCCCGACGCGCTGATCCCGACGGCGCTCGAGATGGCGGAGCATCTGCTCACGCTGCCGCCGGCCGCGCGCGTGAACACGGTCTACATGATGCGGCAGATGCGCGCGCGGGTGTCACCGCCGCTCAAGAAGCTCGCCGATGCGCTCCACGACCACGGCGCGAAGTCCGACTTGATGGAGTCGCGCCGCGCGTTCGCCGAGAAGCGGAAGCCGAACTTCAAGGGCTGGGACGATCCGGCCGACCGTCACCGCCTCCCGAAGCCGGAGGCGTAGGACGCCTACCGTTCCGGATAGCGCTCCGGCGCGTAACGCGACGCGCTCAGGCCGGTGGCTTTCGCGAGATCGAGCGTCTGAACGAGCACGCCTTCGTGCCCGTACGGCAGGAGGGCCTGGCACTCGCCCGACGGATCGATGAGCGCCGTCGCGGATTCCTGGTACCGCAGCGCGTCGTTCACGCTCGCGAAGTAGATCGTGTTCTCCTTGCTGCGCATGATCATCGCCTTCTCGTCGTACGGCGCGCTCGCCGAGCCGAACTGCGTCAGCGGGACGCCGGTCCGGTCGCTGCCCGTCTGGTGCGGATGGAAGACGACCTTCGCGCCGCGCACCGCCGCCCAGCGCACGGCCTCGGGGTAGCGCCAGCCCTCATGACAGATCGCGACGCCGAACTTCACGCCGTCCACCTCGAACATCTGCCGTGTGTCGCCGGGGACGTAGAACCGATCCTGGGACGGGTCGATCTGAGTTTTGGTCTGCAGTCCCTGCAGGCGGCCCGCGGCGTCGAAGACCGCGGCCGCGATCTGCCGCCCCGCGTCGGTGATGTGCTCCATCCCGAGGATCGTCGCGATCCGGTAGGTGCGCGCGAAGTCCGCGACGGTCGTCAGCACGCGCTCCTCGTCCGCCCGCTCGTACGGCAGCACCTCGAAGTCCTGTCCGCGCAGACCGGGCAGATAGGCCTCGGGAAAGCACGCGATCGCCGCCCTCTGCTCCGAGGCGTCGGCGAGCAGGCGCTTCACGCGGTCCAGACCGTCGTCGAGCGTCTTGGCGACGCCCGGCGACGCCAGCGCGATGATCATCGAAGCCTGCTCAGCATCGCGGAGAGCGCGGCGCGCCGGCATCGGTGATCGCTTCGCCGTGATAGATGCGACCGATCCCGGCCCAGTACGCGGCGGTCTCGCACATCGGGCACGGACGAAACGTCGTGTAGAGCTCGGAGCCCGTGAGCTGCGGCGTGCCGAGCCGCCGCGCGGCGTCCCGGATCGCCTGCACCTCACCGTGGGCGGTCGGGTCCGGCCCGGTGTTCACCGCGCTGGCGCCTTCGCCGACGATCTTCCCGTCCTTGACGACGACGGCGCCGAACGCCTGGTCTCCGCGCGCGACCGCGAGCCGCCGCATCTCGATCGCTCGCGCCACGAACCGCTCGCGGTCGGCCGCCGTCGTCGAGGCCGGCGCCGCCGACGCACGGACGGTCGGCCAGGCGACGAGACCCGCCACGATCTGTCGCCGCGTGATCACGCCCCTTACCGCCCGGGCGCTCCGAAGAGCCCGCGCGCCTCCGCCACCTGCGCCTGCATCGACTTCAGGATGCGGACCTCGGGCGACGGCGCGCAGTTGCAGTAGCCGACGCCGAGCTCCTTCAGCTCGGCCGCGTTGCGCGGCAGCGTCGGATGGCTCATCGGGAGCGCGAGGCGCGCGATGCCGCCCTTCCGCACCGCGTCCGCGACGCGATGGATCGTCTCGACGAGCTTCGGATGGTTGGACGTGCCGCCCACGCCGAGCGCGCGCGACATGTCGGACGGGCCGACGGCGATGATGTCGACACCCTCCACCGACGCGATCGCGTCGATGTCGTTCAGCGCCGCGATGTCCTCGACCATGACCGCGAGCGTGATCTCGCGGTTCGACTGCGCCATGTGCTCGGCGACGGGAATCTTGCCGTAGTCGGACGCGCGGGACGCGCCCGCCATGCCCCGGTCGCCCACCGGCGCGTAGCGCACGGCCTTCACCGCCTCGCGCGCCGCGCGCGCGTCGCTGATGTGCGGCACCTGGATCCCCTGCACGCCCATGTCGAGCAGCCGCAGGATGAACGCCGGATCGAAGCCCGGCGTGCGCACGATCGGCGTGATCCCGACGCGCTCCGCCGCCATCGTCATCAGCTGGATGTCGCGCAGGTCGAAGCTCGTGTGCTCCATGTCGATGAACGCGGCGTCGTAGCCGGCGTGCCCGATGATCTCGACGATCTGCGGATCGGCGATGCCGCCGGTGTACGTCCCGAGCGCCAGCCCGCCCTCGCGCAGGATCCTCTTCACACGATTGGTCTGCATCTCAGCCCTCCCAGGCGTGCGCGCGCGCCGCCTTCTCGTTGAGCTCCGTGCCCCACCCCGGGCGGGTCGGGATCGTCATCTGCCCGTCCTTGATCTCCGGCAGCACCGTGAACAGCTCGTCGCGGATCGGCACGGCGTCGGGATCGCTCTCCATGATCTTCACGTTCGACACCGAGGCCACGAAGTTCAGCGCCTGGAAGCTCGAGAGGTGGCCGTTGTAGTTGTGCGGGGCCACGTTGATCTCGTGCGCCTCGGCCAGGTCCGCCACCTTCTTCGCCGCCGAGAATCCCTGCCAGCAGACGTCGACCATGAACGTGTCGAGCGCGTGCTTCTCGAAGTACGGGCGATACTGCCGGATCGTTTGCAGCTGCTCGCCGCCGCACAGCGGTGTCCGCGTCCCCATGCGCAGCTCGACGAGCGCGTCGGGATCCTGGTTGTCGATCTCCATCCAGAAGAGCTTGAAGGGCTCGAGCTCGCGCGCGAGCAGCAGCGCCTCGTTCGGCTTGAAGTTGACGTTCACGTCGAGGCAGATGTCGGATTTTGGGCCCACCGCCTCGCGGATCGCGCCGATCTGCGCGACGGCCTGGTCGATGATGTCGCGCGTGGCGAGCTGGTCGTGCGGCCCCGTGCGGCCCTGCGTGATCCGGCGCGCCGGGTTGCCCGGCCAGATGATGTTCGTCTTGAGCGCGGTGTATCCCTTCGACTGCGCCTCACGGGCACAATCGGCGACATCGTCCATCGTGCGCAGCGGCTTCACGCGAAAGAGCTCCCAGTTCTCCACGCGGTAGGTCGCGCAGTGCGACCAGTACACGCGCTGGCGCTCGCGGTGCGGGCCGCCCATGAGTCTCCAGACAGGCACGCCGAGCGCCTTGCCCGCGAGATCCCACAGCGCGAGCTCGATCCCGGCGATGGCCTGCTGCGTGGCGCCGTACGGCGCCTGTCGCGCCGCGCGGTACATGTCGATGTACAGCTTCTCCACGGCCGTCGGATCCTTGCCGATCAGGCGATGCGCGAAGTCCTGCACCAGGCCGACGAGCCCGCGCGTGATGCCTTCGCTGCCGAACTCGCTGTAGCCGGTCAGGCCTTCGTCGGTGCGCACGGCGCAGAAGTGCCACGGGCGCGGCGGCGTGAAGCCGGTGGTGACCACGAACGTCTCGATCGCGGTGATCTTCATGCGGGCCTCGCGGAGACGAGGATGAACGCGACGAGGCACGGCACGCTCCCCCGGTTGCTCCATGCGTGGTTCGTCCCGCGCTGCACCAGCACATCGCCGGCGCGCATCAGCGTCTCGCCCTCGTCCATCAGCGCCCAGATCTCGCCGCTCAGCACGATCGCGTAGTCGACGGTGTTCGTCTTGTGCATCCCGGGATGCCGCGAGGCGTCCTGGTCCATCGCGTGACCCGCGCCCATGCCTTCGAACGCGGCCTTGCGGTCGAACGTCCCCGCGAGCGACGCGTCGGGCGGGAACTCGACCACGCGAAAGATCGTGCCGCTCGGCGGCGGCTCGAGCACGACCTTGCGCTGCGCCGCGTCCTTCGCCCCGGAGTTGTCGGCGGGCGCGCCGTCGGTGACCCACAGATTCGTGAGCCCGAACGTCGGCACGCCGGGGATCGTCAGCACGTGCGGCGACGGGCCGTCGCTCAGGATGACCGACTTCCCCTTGGCGTTGTGACCTGTGACGATTCGGCGGATCGGCTTGAGCAAGAGTTCCTCCTAACGTCGTGCGAGCTCGCGCACACGGCCCGCGGGATCCGCCCCGGAAAGGACGGGCGCCGGCGTGCCGGTGTGCAGGTAGTCGGCGAGCAGCTTACCCGCCATCGGGCCGCGGCCGAAACCCGACGATGCGAGGCCCGTCACGATCCAGAGGTTGTCGCGACCGGGCACGCGCCCGATCAGCGGCTTGCCGTCGAGCGGGAACGGCATGAGGCCCGCCCACGTGCGCGCGATCGGGAACTTCGCGAGCAGCGGCAGCACGGAGATCGCGTGCTCGCGATTCACCTCGATCCCCGCGGAGTTGGGCGTCGCCTCGTAGCCGATCAGCTCGCGGTCGCCGCCGAAGATGATCTCGCCGTTGCGGCGCTGACGCCCGTAGAGGTGACGTGTGACGCGGCGGCCGTCGCGATGCGTGAGGTCCGGAGGCGCGCCGCCGTGGTCGCGAGCCCACGCCATCGCCGACTCCGCGGCGGAGATCGTCTGGAAGACGCGCGGCTCGAGCGGCGCGGTCGCCCACATCTGTCCGCGCACCGGCACGATCGGGATGTCGAGGTCGAGCATCGCGCCGACCGGTCCGCACCAGGCACCCGCCGCGATGACGAGCGCGCCCGCCGCGATCTCGTCCTCGGACGTCCGCACGGCGTAGCCGCCGTCGGCGCGCGGCGTGATCGCGCGCACCTCGCGATGCGTGAGCACACGGCCGCCGCGACGCTCGGCGAGCCGCGCGAACGCCTGCGTCGCCTTGACGGGATCGGCCTGCCCGCGGCGCGGCGCGTACAGCGCGCCGAGCAGCGCGGGCGAAAAGCCGGGCTCGATGCCGCTCGCCTCGCGCGTCGTGATCAGCTCGGCGACCTGGCCGCGCTTGCGCAGCGTCTCGACGCGATCACGCTCGAACTCGTATTCCTCGGCCGTGCGGATCGCCTGCAGCCCGCCCGAGCGACGGAACTCGATATCTTCACCGTGGTCGGTCTGTACGGCCTCGAAGATCTCGATGCTGCCGGCGGTGAGATGCGCCTGCAGATCGGGCGCGTCGCCCCAGCCGTACGAGTCGATGCCGCCCATGTTCTGTCCCGACGCCGCGGACGCGATCTCTCCGCGCTCGAGGAGCACCACCCGGCGCCCGTGCGACGCGAGATGGAAGGCGGCCGACGCGCCCGCGATGCCTCCGCCGACGACGACGATCTCGGTCTCCATCACGTCACCTCCGATGCGTCGTATCCTGCCATGCGGGTGACTCGTCCGCGCGCGGCTTCTCCCTGGATCCTGATCGTGTCCGTCTGGCTCACGCTCGGCGTCACGTTCGGGCTGATGTTCTCCTTCTCGGTGTTCCTCGTGCCGCTGCTCGAGGAGTTCCGATGGTCGCGCGGGCTCGCCGCCGGCGCGTTCTCGCTGTCAGCCGTCATGCAGGGACTGCTCTCACCCGCCATCGGCACGCTGTGCGACCGCTTCGGGCCGCGCCGCCTGATTCTCTGGGGCGCCGTCATCCTCGGCGTCTCCAGTCTCCTCGCCAGCCGCATCACGGACGTCTGGCACCTCTATCTCGTGACCGGCGTGCTGGGCGCCGTCGCCATCTCGGCGCTCGGCTGGGTGCCGAGCGCGGCGCTGATCACGCAGTGGTTCGCGCAGAAGCAGGCGACGATGCTCGGCCTCGCGTTGTCGGGGATGGGCGTCGGCGTGCTGACGATCGGCCCGCTCGCGCAGGCGCTGATCTCGGCCTACGGCTGGCGCAGCGCGTATCTGATGCTCGGCGCCGGCACGCTCGCGCTGCTCGTCCCGCTCGTGTGGTTCGGCGTGCACGAGGCGCCGCGCACGGCGCCGTCACCGGCGCCACGGGGTGCGGCGCCGGCCACGAGCGGCGGCGTGCGGGTGCGCGTGGCGCTGCGCACGCGGGCGTTCTGGGCGCTGTTCTTCGCGTACATGTGCACGCCGCTCGCGGTGTTCACGATCGTCACGCACCAGGTGGCGTTCGCGGTCGACCAGGGATTCCCGCGACTGTTCGTAGCGGGCATCTTCGGACTCACGGGCTTCATGTCGATCGTGGGCCGCGTGGTCTTCGGCGCCGCCGCCGATCGCATCGGCCGCGCGTGGTCGGCGACGATCTCGTACGCGTGCACCGCGGTCGGCACGCTCGCGCTGCTGTCGGTCGAGATCTGGACGCACCCGGCCGGCCTCTACCTCTATGCGCTGCTCTTCGGGCTGGGGTTCGGCGCGCGCGGCCCGATCATCACGGCGATCGCCGCCACGCTCTTTCCCGGGCGCCGCTTCGGCGCGATCTACGGCTACATGAGCGTCGGCAACGGCGTCGGCGGCGCGCTCGGGCCCTGGTTCGCGGGCTTCCTCTTCGACGTCACCGGCAGCTATCGCGTGCCGTTCCTCATCGCCACGCTGTTCTGCGTGGCGGGCTCCGTCTGCTTCTGGCTCGCGGAGCCGAAACCGCCGAGGGAATAGGCACTCGCGGAGGCCCGGATTCATTCCGGGCCCGGAGCGTTGGGGGGCCTGGGGGGCGCCCGGAGCCCCCCATGTCATTCAGCTCCTATTCTTGAAGTAGGACTCCTTCAGCGCGATCTTGTCGCCCTTGAAGGTGAAGACGTCGCAGCCCTTCACCTCGACCTTCTTGCCGTCGCTCGTCGTGCCCGTGAAGATCCACTCCGACAGCCCGCGGTCACCGGCCACGAAGTGCTTCGCGTCGCCGAAGTGCGCGTCCGGGAAGATCTTGAACACGCGGGCGAACGCGTCGCGCACCGTGTCGCGGCCCGCGTAGCGCGTGCCGCAGACTTCCTTCCCCGCCGTGGTCTCGAACACGCAGTCGTCAGCCATGAACGTCATGATCTCGTCCACGTCGTGCCGATTCCACGCGTCGCCGAACGCCTCGAGCTGCTTGACTGTCACCATTGGTCGTCTCCTCCGCGTGTGATTGTAGCGTCAGTCGGTCAGCCGCCAGATGCCGACGGCGCGGTCGCGATAGATCAAGCGCGCGCCGCCGACCATCTCCAATGCCGCCGCTTGCGACGGCCATTGCGGCGAACGCCCTGGATGCGGCAGGTGCACGACCACGACGATGCCGATCTTCGCGGCCGCGAGATTGACGCGGAAGCGATACGGATGGACGTTGAGCGGACCGGGCGTCATCGCGTCGGCAACCGGCATCGTCGCGATCTCGCCGTCGCCAGTGAGCCGCACGGGCACGAGATCGTGGCGCGCGCCGAAGGTCGGATAGATCCACTGATCGCCGTAGACCGCGATCCTCGTCCCCGGCACCTGCCGGTCGAGAACGGCGGCGGCGGCGCCGAACAGTGGCTCGCGATGAATGCCGGCGGAGGTCGCCGCGGCCTTCGTGCCGTGCGTCGCGGCGACGAAGATCACGGCGGCGAGCAGCGTGGCGGCGGCCGTCACGGACTTGGCGGCGCATCCTATCGGGCGCCAGTGCCGGCGTCGCGACACTGCCGCGACGATCGCGGCGGCCACGAGGACGACCACGACGTCACGCCACGACAGCTGTGAGGCGACGAGCGCCGCGAGCGCGACCACACCGGCGAGCACCGTTCGCCGGATCGGCGTGCCGGCGCCGGCGTCGATCAGGAAGCCGAGCGCCACCCAGCCGAGGATCGGCAGCAGCGCGACGTACCGCATGCTGTCCCAGTGGATGAAGCCGGAGACGAACGTCATGCCGTTGCCCGCCGAGTACGGTGTCGACGGCAACAGCAGCAGCGTGACGGCGGTGATCGCGAGCGCGCCGGCCGCGAGGAACGCCTGCGGGCGCGTGATCGCGTGTCGGCGCGCGAGGAGCCATCCCGCGAGACCGGCGAGGCCGACGATCGCCACCCAGGCGTGCAGGCGGGGCCAGTCGAGATACACGTCCAGCGCATCGCCGATCGCGCGCGCGACGCCGTATTCGCGCGCGTATTCGCGCAGCGTCGTGTGCGGAAACGTGGTGCCCGCCCATCCGAGGAACGCCGCCGGATAGAACGGGTTTCCCGTGTGGACGACGTTGCGGATGTACCAGTAGCCGCCGGTCGCGATCCACGCCACGGTGAAGACGAGCGCGACGTGAGCGGCCGCGCGCCTGCGCGCACCCGGCGCTCCCGCACGCCAGGCCACGAGGACGAAGACGACGAACGCTGCCGGCGCCGCGCTCACTTTCATTCCGACCGCGAGGCCCGACAACAGCGCGGCATACCAACGGTCGACGCGAGCCTCGCGTTCGGTCTCGTCGGCCCGCGGAATCGCGAAGACGAGCGCCGCGAAGAGCACCGCCGCAGGCGCGAGGTCGGCGTCCGAGAAGCTGGACGCCATCACCCCGACCCGATGGGAGGTCGCGAAGAGGACGAGCGGCACCGCCCACGCGCCGCGACGACACCCGACGCGCGCGAGCAGCTCGGCGGCGCCCGTCGCGACGACCGCCGCGTAGAGGACGCCGGTCAGGCTCACCCACGCGAGCGCGTCGCCGCGCGAGGCCGCGAACGGCACCATGAACCACGTCGCGACGAGGCTCGCGGACAGCGGATACCAGGCCTGCATCGTGAACGCGTGCTCGGGCGGCACGGCCCCGAGCGCGTGGTCTCGCAGCCACAGCGCCGGGTAGACCATGTGATAGGTGTAGTCGTCCCAGATCCACAGCCGTGTCGCGTCGACGACGTGCGGCGACGCCCACACGATGCCGACGATGACGGCGGTGGCAGGCGGCAACGCCGCGACGAGCGAGAACCGCGGCGTCGCGCCGGCGTCGGGACGAGCGGGGCGCAGGCGCCACGTCACGGCCGCGAGCGCGAGGACCGCCATCACCACCACGCCGCTCGGCGTGAGCCATCCCACGAGGCCCGCGAGCAGCACCGCGGAGTGGACGGCGATCAGATACGCGCACAGCGCCGGGAACGCACGCCCGCCGCCGGCGCGGAGCGCGCCGACGACGGCGAGCGCGTTGAGGAATATGAGCGTCAGGGCCGGAACGCGGTCACCCGCATGGCGGCAGGCTATACCGGGCGGCGATGCAGGACAACGTGCACGTGATACGTTCCGGCGTCGATGAACGCCGAAGGCGGCCGTACCTGGAAAACGTGTGGGCGGCGCGCCGCCTCGACCCCGCGCGGGGCTCCCTGCTCGCGCAGCGCATGGCCGCCGACGGCCTCGACACCGGATTCGGGGACGTCGACGAAGTGTCCTGGCGAAGCTTCGTCCGTCACACGGCCGCCGTGGCCGGGATCGGCGCCGGGGACTCCGTCTTCGACGTCGGCTGCGGAGCCGGCGCGTATCTCTACGAGCTGTCCGCGATGGGCTGCACGGTCGGCGGCCTGGACGCGTCCGAAGCGTTGCTCGGCTACGCGCGCACGGCCCTGCCTGGTGGGCGCTGGTCGCACAGCGACGCCTCGGAGCTGGACGTCGATGAGCGGTGGGACGTCGTCGCCTCGTGCGGCGTGTTCCTCTACTTCCCGAGCCTCGACTACGCGCGCGGCGGGCTCGCGCGCATGGCTCGCAAAGCGCGACGCAGCCTGATGGTCCTGGAGGTGCCGGAGCTCGCCAAGCGCGAGGCGACCGAGGCGATGCGCCGGCGGCTACGAGGCGAGGAGGCGTACGCGGCGAAGTACGACGGCCTGTCGCACCTGTACTTCGAGAAGGCGTGGTTCGAGGCGACGCTGTGCGCCGCGGGCTTCAGCCGGATCCGCATCGCGGACCGGGCGATCGACGGCTATGCGAACTCCGCCACGCGCTTCGACGTGTTCGCCTGGCCGGACGCGCGCCCTCCCGGGCCGCCGCGCTGACGCGACGGCCCAGGACGCGTGCGCGCCGTCAGAGGTTGCCGGAGTCCCCGCCTCCCTCCCCCGGTACCCCGCCGCCCGGCGATGTTGTCGGCGGCGCGGTCGTCTGTGGTGGCGCCGATGTCGGGGGCTCCGTCGTCTGCGGTGGTGCGGTCGTGCCGCCACCCGTCTGCGGCGGCCCCGAGGTCTCCGGCACATCGCTCTTGAACGTGACCACGAGCCGCGGCGTCACCAGCGGGTCACCGACGAGGTCGGCCCCCTCGCGCGCGTAGTACTCGATCGTGCCGGGCCCCCGCTGAAAGCCGACCGGCACGTGGCCCTCGTGCTCGTCGTCGTCTTCGTCCTTGCGCCGCTCGCTGTGCAGCTTGAGCGCCCACGCCGAGGCGCCGGCAGCAACGTCCGCCGTCACGTCCCACGTCACCTCGTCGCCGCGGTCGAGCCCGTTGTCGTGCACGGCGCGCGCCGTCGGCGAGGACACGAATCGGCCGCCGTTCCACTTCTCCGCCTTGCCCTTCTTCTTGTCGCTGACGTTGGGATCCGCCGGGGAGTGCCACGTGGCGCCGATGCCCGTGCCCGGGTGCTGCTCGTCACGCGGGAGTCCGAGCTGTGCGCCGTTACCCTCGACGAATGGGATGAGGAGCCGGTGCGCGTCGACGGTGTGGTCGTCGCGCTGCCCCCAGTCGTGATGGTTGGTCTCCACGGTGAGGATCAGCGTCGCCGACTCGAGCTCGAAGCTCGGCAGGCTGCGGATGCCGTCCAGTGTCGCGTCGTCGAACTGGATCACCGCGCGCGTACGCGGGCGCATGCCCACGCGCAGCCGCGGGTTCGCGCCCTCGTTGGTGTTCTTCCAGTCCGCGCGGAGCGGCGCGTCGGCGGTTGCTTCCAGCGTGACCGTGTCGGTGACGATGCCCGCTTCCGCGCTGGTGGTCGAGAGCGAGCGGACCGAGGGGAGCACGAACGCCGCGCCGCCGACGACGCTGGCGATGAACACCCTCCGTGACAGCGAGATCTCTTCGAGGACCTCGTCGGTGCCGCGCCTTGAAATCCACCCCCGCGAACTCCTGGTACTCCTCCAGCGACCGGACCGTCCCCAGCGCGTAGTCCTCGACGTGCTGAACGAGGCCGGCGTGCGGTACTGGGCGGACTCGGGGACGTTGCTCGGCGCGATCCGACACCACGGCATCATCCCGTGGGACTACGACTGCGACCTCGGCATCATGCACGAGGACGTCGACGCGCTGTGGGACGCGCTCCAGCCCCACGAGGACCGGTTCTAGCTGGTGTTCCCCGGCATGCGCGACGAGCACACCTGGGCCAACCGCATTCGCCGGCGCGAGGACGCGCGCTGCACCTGGCTGCACCTCCGGAGTCGCGCGCTCGAGATCCGCGTCACCGACGTGGGTGTCTTCCGGCACCGCACGGACGTCCAGCCGGCGTACTGGAGCGCCAACGCGCGACGCCTCGGCGTCGACGTCGCACCGGGCTTCGTCATGCACGAGACCGAGCACTGGCGCTCGCCCCGAGCCGGGCGCTGGAACTACCCGTACTCGCTCTGGGCACCGCTCCGGAAGGTGCCGTTCTACGACCGCCGCATTCCCGTGCCGCGCCGCGCGAAGACGCTGTTGAAGGGCATCTACGGCGACGAATGTCTGCGCCGGTCCGCCGCAGCGGCGTACGGGTACGACTCCGACGGCCCGGCCCTCACCGATTTCTCGCCCTTGTAGCGCACGGGGTCCATGTCCTATCCCTGTCGCGCCCCGGCTTGCGCATCCACCCCGCGCGGGGCGGCGCGATGCTCCGCCATCCGGCGCGAGGACGACTCCATCAGCTGAACGCGACCGCGACGCTGATCGTCGAGCTATGCGACGGAACGCGCACGATCGACGACATCGTGGGCCTCGTGCAACGCGCGTGGACGTTGCCGACGCCGCCTGCCACCGAGGTCCATGGACTGATCGAGCGGCTCGTCGGCGAAGGGGCGCTCGTCCTGCGCGAGGACCCGCTGACCGTGGACCTCTCGTACCAGCCGGTGATGCGACGGATCAAGCCGTACTTCCTCGAGCTCCTCGACGTGCTGACCGACGCGAAGGTGCCCTACTGGGCGGACGGCGGCACCCCGCTCGGCGCGATCCGCGAGGTGACGGCGCCGTTCTGGCGCCGGAACGCCCGCCGCTTCCGCCTCGACGCGAGCGCGGGCTTCGTCGCCCACACCGCCGTCAGGTGGCGCGACGCGGTCGAGGGGCGCTTCACCTACCCGGCGTCGCTGTTCGCGCCCCTTCGGACGACGCGGTTCTACGACCGGCGCATCGCCGTGCCGCGGCGCGCGGCCGCTTTTCTGAAAGGGTGTCACGGCGAGGAGTGCTTGCGTCGCGCCGCGCTCTCGGCGTACGACTCGGACGGGCCGCGAATCACCGACTTCGCGCCGCTCTGAGCGCGGCGGGCTCCCCGAGCCGGCGCGCTATACTGACCTTCCGATGGCGTACAACGCCTGGTTTCAGTGCATCAACGGCTGCCCCGGGGAGTTCGATCTCCGCGAGGTGATCTATCGCTGCCCGACGTGCGGCGACCTGCTCGAGGTCCAGCACGACATGGAAGCGCTGCGGTCGCGCTCGGCCGCCGCGTGGATGCAGCTCTTCAAGGACCGCGCGCACGGCAACGTCTACCCGTACGGCTCCGGGGTCTGGAGCAAGAAGGAATGGGTCGTACCGTTCATCGACAACGAGAACATCGTGTCGATGTACGAGGGCAACTCGAACCTGCTCTGGGCCGACCGCTACGGCAAGCAGCTCCACGTCGACGATCTCTGGATCAAGCAGTGCGGCAACTCGCACACCGGGTCGTTCAAGGACCTCGGCATGACGGTGCTCGTCTCCGTGGTGAAGGAGATGATCGCCACGGGCGTGCCGATCGACGCGGTGACGTGCGCCTCCACCGGTGACACGTCGGCCGCGCTCGGCGCGTACTGCGCCGCCGCCGGCATCCCGGCCGTCGTCCTCTTGCCGAAGGACAAGATCTCGATCCCGCAGCTCGTGCAGCCGCTCGCCAACGGCGCGCTCGTGCTCTCGCTGGACACCGACTTCGACGGCTGCATGACGGTCGTCCAGGAGATCACGAAGGAGAAGCGCATCTACCTCGCCAACTCGATGAACAGCCTGCGCATCGAGGGGCAGAAGACCGTGGCGATCGAGATCGTCCAGCAGTTCGACTGGGAAGTGCCCGACTGGATCGTGATCCCCGGCGGCAACCTGGGGAACGTCCACGCGCTCGGGCAAGGGTTCGTGATGATGGCCGACCTCGGGCTCATCAACAAGCTGCCGCGCATCTGCCTGGCGCAGGCCGAGCGCGCGAACCCGCTCTACCTGTCGTTCCAGGACGACTTCAAGACGTTCGAGCCGATGACCGCGAAGCCGACGCTCGCGACGGCCATCCAGATCGGCAACCCGGTCAGCGTCAAGCGCGCGATCCGCACGCTGCAGAAGTTCAACGGCGTGGTCGAGCAGGCGACCGAGCAGGAGCTGGCCGACGAAGCCGCGCGCGCCGACCGCACCGGCATGTTCAATTGCCCGCACACCGGCGTCGCGCTCGCCGCGCTCCGAAAGCTGGTCGATCGCAAGATCATCCGGTCCAACGAGCGCGTCGTGGTGATCTCGACGGCGAACGGGCTGAAGTTCGCCGACCAGAAGGCCGCCTACCACGTGGGCACGCTCGAAGGCGTCAAGCCCGCGCACCGGAACAAGCCGGTCGAGCTGCCGGCGGATCCGAAGCGCGTCGCCCGCGCGATCGCGCGGCACGTCGAGAAAGCGAAGCTGCTGGTCTCCTGATGACGGACCGGATCGAGCCGCCGAAGAAGCCGCTCGGGCCGAGCACGATGTCGGTGCACGGCGGCGAGCCCCGGGAGAAGCCGGCGCACTCGCTCACCACGCCGATCGTCCAGACGGCGACCTACACCTGGGCCAACACCCAGGAGCTGAAGGACCACTTCGACGGCAAGAGCGAAGGGCGCATCGACTACGGGCGCTACGGCAACCCGACGCAGAAGATCGCGGAGTCGAAGCTCGCGGCCCTCGAGAACGCGCAGGACTGCCTCCTGTTCGCGAGCGGGATGGGCGCGATGACGACCGTGCTCTACGCGCTGCTCTCGCGCGGCACGCACGTGATCGTCACCGACGACAGCTACCGGCGCACGCGGCAGTTCCTCAACGCGATGCTGCCGCGCTACGGCATCGAGCTCTCGACGGTCCCCGCCGGCGACTACGAGGCGCTGGAAGACGCGATCAAGCCGACCACGCGCGTCCTGGTGAGCGAGTCACCGACCAACCCGTACAACCGCATCCTCGACCTCGAGCGGTTCGCGGCGATCGGGCGCAAGCACCGCGTGAAGACCGTCATCGACGCCACGTTCGCCACCCCGTACAACGCCCGGCCGCTCGAGTGGGGTGTCGACCTCGTGATGCACTCCGCGTCCAAGTATCTCGGCGGGCACAACGACCTGCTGGCCGGCGCGGTGCTCGGCTCGCGCGACCTGATCGCCGGCATCCGCTCGCTGCAGGCGACCACGGGGCCGATCGTGGATCCGTTCGTCGCCTACTTGCTCGTGCGCGGCCTGAAGACGTTCGCGCTGCGGATGGAGCGGCAGAATGGGAGCGCGCAGGCGATCGCGGAGTTCCTCGCCGGCCACCCGAAGGTCGAAGCGGTGCACTACGCGGGGCTGCCGAGCCACCCGGGCCACGACATCGCGAAGAAGCAGATGCGCGGCTTCGGCGGCGTGGTGTCCTTCGAGGTGCGCGGCGATCTCGACACGGCCTCGCGCGTCGTCGATGCCTGCGCCATCCCCTACATCGCCGCGTCGCTCGGCGGCGTCGAGAGCCTCATCGAGCAGCCCGCGATCATGAGCTTCTACGAGCTCACGACCGAGGAGCGCCTCGAGATCGGGATCAAGGACAACCTGATCCGCTACGCCGTCGGCATCGAGGACACGGACGACCTCATCGCCGACCTCGCCCAGGCGCTCGAGCGCGCCTGAGAACACGCCCGGCATCGGTCGACCTGAGCCAGGAGACTGTTCGATGTGTAGATGTTCAGCAGGTTCTCGTTCGATCACGAGCAGGGATCGCTGCACGTAAACAACTGGAAGAGGCTGAGGCCGGCATGCAGCGACAGCTCGATGAACGACGAGCTGAGCTTGAGACCTTACGCGCCCGATTAATTCTTCAAAGCGTTGCCCAGTCTGCGGCTGATCGCGAGAAGCGAGGGAGAGGCTAGGTCGCGAACGAGGTCACGATTTGGTTCTTGAGCGCCGAGGCGCTGTCGTCGTTTACGGATCAAGCACCGCCGACGTTACGGATGAGGTTGTCGCATTGCTCGATCGGGAGACCGAGAAGCTAGCGCCATGACGCTTTGCGCCGAATGCCGTATTCGACCGTATCTAAAGGTCCACGCTGACAGGAGCATCGTCGCCTACTAGAATCGCTCCATGGGACTCGCATACGTCGTCGGCACGGTCACCGGCCCTGGCGGCTCACGCACTCTGAATTTCTTGATCGATAGCGGAGCGAAGTACAGCGTCCTTCCCGAAGAAGTCTGGCGTGCGCTCCGACTCTCACCGAAGCGCCGCATGGACTTCATCCTCGCCGACGGCACAGTCATCGAGCGGGACATCTCGGAGTGCCACATCCAGCTGCCGCAAGGCGATGGGCACACGCCAGTCGTCTTGGGTCAGGGCGAGGACGAGCCGCTGCTCGGCGTCGTCACGCTCGAAATGCTGGGCTTCATCCTGTGGCCCTTCGACCGGACGATCCGCCCCGCGCGAATGATGCTTGCGTGAACTGCGAGGGGGCCGCGACGGCCCTCTCAGCTCAGCCGCGCGCCCGCCCGACTCGCTGAGCCAGACCGTGTCGAGCTGCTGATTCAGGAAGTGGCTCGGCGTGATCGTCCAGCCGCGCACCTTCGCGAGATGCGGGATGATCCGGTGCCACGCGAACGTGTGGATGAAGTGCACTTCCTCGTCGTAGAGCCGCTTCTCGAACTGGCGCAGCAGCTTCCTGCGCTCGTCCGGATCGGTGGTCCGTGACTGGCGCCTGTAGAGATCGTCCATCACGGCGTCCTTGTGACGGCCGTAGTTCGCCGGCGAGTTCGCGCGGAACCAGTGGAGATCGAGGTCCGGCTCGGGGATCGAGTTGCACGGCGCGTTCGTCGAGACTTCGTGCCGGCCTTCCTTCTGCGCCGTGAACCACGCCGCCGACTCGAGGGTCACCTGCTTCACGTTCACACCGATCTGCCGCCACTGGTCGATGAGCCACACGCCGATCGGCTCGTACGGCATCGGCACCGCGCGGTTGGTCAGCGTGAACGTGAGGTTCTCCTGGCCCGCTTCCTTCAGCAGACGCCGGGCTTGGGCGCGCGCGGCGTTGACGTCGCGCCCGTAGCCGGCCAGCTTCTCCAGCTCTTCGGGCGGCGTCGCCCACGGCGTGCCCGGCACCTGGATGCCGGACACTTCCTTCACGATCGCGATGCGCGAGAGCGCCTTCGAGCCGTTCCAGCGATCGAGCGCGAGCGTGAGCGCGCGGCGCACGCGCTCGTCGTCGAACGGCTTCTTCTGCTGGTTGAGCGCGGCCTGGATGGAGCAGTTCCAGACGCTCTCTTGCACCGCGATCTTGCTGCCGAGCGCGCTCGCGAGCTGGTCGCGGTCCGACGGCGTGAAGCCGCGGAACTGGATCATCGCGCGCTCGCCGCGGATGGCGGCCACCTGCGCGGCGTTGTCACGGATGAAGAGCGCGCGGTAGCCGTCGAGATACGGCTTGCCCTTGTCCCAGTAGTCGGGGTTCTTCTTGCTGACCAGTGCGAGCCGCGCACGTACTCGACGAACCGGAACGGCCCCGTCCCGCTGACGTTCTTCTCGTACCAGCGCGGGTCCTTCGCCGGGATCTCGGCGCGGTAGATCCAGTTCCACGGCGAGGAGACGCTGGCGATGAACGAGCCTTCCGGATATTTGAGCCGGAAGACCACGGTGTCCGCCGACGGCGCGGTCACGGCCTCGACCGCCTTGTACGGCGCCTGCCGGCTCGACGCGATGCCCCGCGGCGGGAAGACGATGTGGTCGTACGACGCCTTCACGTCCTGGGCCGTCAGCTCCGCGCCGTCGTGGAACTTGACGCCCTTGCGGATCTTGAACGTGTACGTGCGCTTGTCGCCCGAGACGGTCCACGACTCGGCGAGGTCGCCGATGAACTTCGTCCCCGTCCGGTCGGTGGGATCCGTGCGCATCAGCGTGTTGTAGTGCGGCGCGATGGGATGCAGCATCGCGAACGTCTCCTCGCGATGCCCGTCGAAGCTCGGCGGCTCGGCCGCGACGACGAAGACGGAGTCTACCCGAGGGCGAGGAGCGGCCTACTTCGCGCGGTTGATCGTCGAGTACGCCTGCGCGGCGGCGTCGCGGATCGACGGCTGCTCGCTCGGGGAGTTCATCAGCACGTGGAGCGTCGCGAGCGACTGCTGGTCGCCCTGCGCCGCGAGATAGCGGATCGCCTGCAGCCGATAGCCCGGCTCGACCGGCGAGGCCATCACCTGGCGCATGAACGGCACGGGGCGGTCGTCCTTCAGGTTGCTGAGCGCGCGGAACGCCATCTCGCGCCCGCGCCCGTCAGTGGCCGCCTCGTCGAAGATCTGCGCGAGCCCGGTCACGCCATGAGGCTTGCCTCCATCGGCGAGACCGGCGGCCGCGCTCAGACGGATGAAGCGGTCCTCGCCCGGGTTCGAAAGCATCCGCTCCAGGACCGGCATGGAGTCGGGCGTCTGGAGCTGTCTGAGCCCGAAGGCGGCCGCCCGGCGCAGGAGCAGGTCGCTGTCCTTGTCGACGACGTCTTTGAGCAGCGGCAGCGCCTGCGCGACCTGGAGCTGGCCGAGAAGACGCGCGGCCGCGCGCCGCTCGTCGGAGTCGTTCGCCGCCGAGAGGACCTGCATCAGCGCCTGCCCGGCCGGCGCGCCCATCGCGCGAAGATCCTCGATGAGCTCGCGGCCGAGACGCCAGCGGTCGCGGTTGTTCGCGTCGTTCACGGTCTCCAGGTACTTGTAGAACCGGTCCAGGGCGGCCTGCACCGTGGGAGTCGCGTTCGTCGGCCGCGACGCCTTCCGCCACGCCCGATGGCCGCGAGGCCGCCAGCTCTTCGCGCGCTCGCAGCCGCGCCTGAAGCGTCGCGACCTGCTCCTGAAGCCGCGCGATGGTCTCGCGGTCCGGATCGGCGCTGGGAACGATCGTCGGCGGCGTGCGAATGATCCCGCCCGTGGCCCACCCGACGAGGAACGTGGCGACGAGCACGCTCACCCAGAGCAACGGGCGTCCCATCCGCGAGCCCTCCCTGAAGCCGCAGTGTAGCGCGACGCCGCGACGTTCGCTGGTACACGCGTTGCTCCGACTAGCTCGCCGCCCGCTGTCTGGTGCGTGCAGAAGGAGCGTCCACGATACTTCCGGTCGCCGTCCTCACTGCCCTCTTGCTTGCCGTCGCCACGCCCGCCTGGGCCCCGTTCTTCCAGGGATTCGAGACCGACACGAGTGGCTGGTTCAACGCCACGCGTGTCGCGACGGGCACGCACGGCGTGCCGTCGAGGGCCGGCGCGTTCCCACGCGGAAAATCCCGTCAACGCTCGCGCCTTCACGCGCTGGGGCGGCTACGGCCGGACGTTCCCACCGGGCGGCTACACGACGTCGGTGAACATCTACCTCGACATCTCGCCGCCGTACATGAGCGGCTCGCTGCTCCCCTCTCCGAACGACACGCGCTTCGACTGGTCGTCGGCGGTCTCGACACCGTCGTGCGCCCACCGGCGGGACTTCGTCTTCAATGCCGGTTTCTACACGGACGCGGACGCGACGGGCGCCGGACCGCGCTTCGTCATCAGCGCGAGCACCAACGCCGGGCGCGGCTCGTCGCTCGCGTTCGACAACTCGGCGCTCGTCGGCTTCCAGGACTTCTGCACGCCGCCGCCGAGCACCGCCGGCGCCAAGGTCACTGCGGGCGGCTTCATCCAGAACGGCGAGGCGAAGGCCACGTGCGGGCTCACCGCGAAGGCGAACGCCTCGGGCACGCCGAGCGGCCACCTCACCTATCAGGACCATGCGCAGGGGCGGACGGTGAAGAGCACCGCCATCACCTCGGTGGTGGTCGGCGGCACGTGCGCCACGGTGCGCGGAACGGCCACCGTCAACGGCAGCGGCGCGTTCGGGTTCGAGGTGACGGTCTGCGACAACGGCGAGCCCGGCACGGACGCCGACACCTTCAGCATCGACATGAGCGACGGCTACGCCAACGCCGACACTCTCGGCGGCGGCAACGTCCAGCTTCACTGACGGGAGGGAAGCCATGAAGCGAGTCGTGATCTTCGTGATCGCAATGCTTGCAGCGCTCGTCGCGACGACGCCGATCGTGCGCGCCGCCGACGACGGCATGATCGCCGGCGCGGGCGCCGGCGCGTTTCCGGCGGGCGTGGTCTTCGCCGGCATTCCGCTGACGGGGCTCGAGTTCGGTCAGGCCGTGCTCACCGCGGCGGACGGCTCGGCCGCCGGCGCGTTCCACGCCGTTTTGCAAGGCGCCTCGCTCGTGAGCGTGGACGGCGCGGTCGCGACGGGCGGCGTCGCCGGCGTCGCGACGTTCGCCGGGACCGCGACGGTGACCGTGGGTGGCGGCGTGCCCGTGGCGGGCGTGCCGTTCCAGGTCGCGCTCACGACGGATGGCTCCCGGCGGTCACGGTGTCGCCGGGCGCGATCGCCATCGAGTAAGGGGACTCGACGGATCGGCAGCCTTGTGCGAGCCTCTCGCGCAGTCTCGGCGCGGGAGGCCGCTCATGAGGCTGTCGGTCCGCACGCCGGTCGACCGGCTGCGCGCGATCTGCATGGCGCTCCCGGGGACGACCGAAAAGATCTCGCACGGCGAGCCGACGTGGCACGCCGGCGGCCGGATGTTCGCGCAGCTCGACGACCATCACCACGGCGCGGACCGGCTCGCGGTGTGGCTCGCCGCGGGGCTCGGCGATCAGGAAGCCCCGGTGAAGTCGGATCCGAGACGCGTACGCGCTCGTCACGGCGAAGCGCCCACGAGGGAGGCGTCCATGAAGACCATCGACATCCACGCGCATCTGGTGCCCCGAGGACTGTGGCAGGCGGCGGCGGCAAAGCGGGAGTGGCACGGCTTCCGTCACGAGCCCGACGAGGGTCTCGGCACGTTCACCGGCGGCGGCAAGAAGACCGCGTTCAGCTCGCCGAAGGTGCGCTTCTCGCCCGAAGAGCGCTTGAAGGACATGGACGCGCAAGGGGTCGACGTGCAGGTGGTCTCGATCCACACGCCGTTCTTCGGCTACCACCTCGACGGCGCCGAGGGCCGCGCGCTCGCGCGCGACGTCAACGACGAGATCGCGGGGCTGACGAAGCAGTGGCCGGCGCGCTTCGCGGGGCTCGCCACGCTGCCGATGCAGGACGTGAAGCTCGCCATCGAGGAGCTCGAGCGCGCGGTGACGCAGCTCGGGCTCAAGGGCGCGGAGCTCGACACCCACGTCGCCGGCGCGCAGTGGGACGATCCGAAGTTCCTGCCGTTCTTCAAGGCGGCGGAGGCGATGGGCGCGGTGCTCTTCTACCACCCGCAGCCGCAGCACAACTTCCTGCACGACCGCATCGCGAAGTACGGCCTCTTCAACAGCATCGGCGTGATCCTCGACGACGCGATCGTCGTGGCGATCCTGATCGCGGGCGGCGTGCTCGAGGCGTGTCCCGACCTGAAGGTCTGCATCGCGCACGGCGGCGGGCCCGCCTGCTACGCGATGGGGCGGATGGACCGCGGGTGGCAGGGGCGCCGCGACGCGCAGAAGATCCCGCAGCCGCCGAGCGCTTACCAGCGGCGGCTCTACTACGACACCGTCGTGGGCAGCGAGAAGGCGCTGCGCTTCCTCATCGACGAAGTCGGCGCCGACCGCGTGGTCCTCGGCAGCGACTGGCCGTTCGTGCCGTGGCATCCCTCCCCCGTCACCTGGGTGCAGGGGCTCGCGAGCCTGACCCAGGACGAGAAGGAGAAGATCCTCTGGCGCAACCTGGAGGCGCTGCTGAAGCTCTAGCGCCGCGCGGGATCGAAAAGGCGCAGATCGACCGAGGTCGCGCGCCCGTCGACGATCAGCTCCGAGAGGGCGAGGCCGCTCGCGGGCGCGTTGAGCATGCCCCACGGTCCGTGGCCGGTGGCGACGTACGCGCCTCGCGTGCCGGGAATGCGACCGAGCAGCGGCAGGTTGTCGTCGGTGACGGGCCGGTAGCACGCCTGGCGGCGATCGATGCGCGCCGCCGCGAGTGACGTCGAGACGCGACCGGCCGCCCGCGCGAGCACGCCGCACGCGTCGTCGTTCACCGTGACGTCTTCCGGTCGATCGGGGAGCGGCGCGGGATCCGCCATGCCGCACACGTACACGTCGCCGTCGGGCCGCGGGAAGATCTCCGGCTCGAGGGCGCGGCCGTCGGCGGTGCGATAGTCGACGAACAGCGCATGGGCCGGCACCTTCGCGCCGACCAGCGTGACGCTGTAGCCCTTGAGCCCGCGCACGCGCGGGAGACCCAGCGCCTTCGAGAACCGCCCGGTCCACGGGCCCATGGCCACCACGACGGCATCGGCCGAAAGCTCCGCGCCGTCGACGCGCACGCCGCCCGAGACGAGCACGTCCTCCACGACGCCGATCCGCAGCGTCGCGCCGTGCGCTCGCGCGCCGTCGACGAGCGCCTGCGTGAAGCGGGCGGGGTGAACCTGCGCGGTCGTCTCGCTCGTGCCGAGCGCCGCGTGCACCACGCCATCGCCGTCGAGCCATGAGGGCGGCGTCACGCGATGTCCACCGCCGAGCCTGCCACGCTCGCGCGCGGCAAGCATGAACGTGTCCATCCCGCGGTAGCCGTAGTCGGTCTTCAGCTCGCGCGCGAGCTCCGCGTGGAGCGCGAAGCTCGCCCGCGCGAGCGGGCCGAGCGCCGAGTCGTCGCACCAGTCGAGCGCCAGGAACCCGCCGGACTTGCCGGACGCCGCGCAGGCGACGCCGGATCGCTCGACGAGCGTGACGGCGACCCCGCGTCTCGCGAGGAAGTACGCGGTGGACGCACCCACGACGCCGGCGCCGCAGACGACGACATGGCGCGGAGGGGTGGCCATGGAAAGAGGTTATCCTGTCGCGCATGGACGTCGGGTTGTTCTTCCTGATGCAGCGGGACGACGCGTGGGACGAGCGCCAGGTCTACGACTCGGCGCTCGCGCAGATGCTGGAAGCCGAGGGCCTCGGGTACGAGTCGGTCTGGATCGCCGAGCACCACTTCAACGACTACGGCCTCTGCCCGGCGCCGCCGGTGCTCGCGTCGTACGTCGCCGCGCGGACGACGACCCTCCGGCTGGGCATGGGCGTGAGCCTCCTCCCGCTTCATCATCCCGTCGATCTTGCCGAGCAGCTCGCCACGCTGGACGTCGTGAGCGGCGGACGCCTCGACGTCGGCGTCGGCCGCGGCGGGACGCTGCAGGACTACCAGACCTTCCAGTCGGATCGCGGCGACAGCCGCGCGCGCGTCGAGGAAGGCATCGCGCTGATGCGGGAGTGCTGGCGAGGGGCGCCCTTCGATTTCAGAGGACGCTTTCACTCGGCCGAGCGGCTCCACGTCCGGCCGCGGCCGGTGCAGCAGCCGCACCCCCCGCTCTTCGTCGCGACGAACAGCGAAGACAGCGTGCTGTCCGCCGCGCGCCTCGGCCTCCCGACGATGACGTCCTTTTTCGTGCCGATGGCCGAGGTGCAGCGACGCCACGGCGTCTACCGCGAAACCGCGCACGCCGCCGGCCGGTCGAAGGACGAGATCGCCGATCTCGAGGGCCGGTCGTGGCTGATGCGCGCGGTACACATCGCGCCCGATCGCGAGAGCGCGCTGCGGGCCGCCGAGCCGCCGTGGATGAGCTACCAGTGGAAGATGTCGAGATTACGCTCGGACAGCAGCGGCGGCTCGGTGCCGGACTCGTTCGATCGCTCGATGATGAAGCTCCGCGCGTTCGAGGAGTACGTGAAGGAAGGCTGGATCATCGCCGGGACGCCGGACGAGGTACGCGACCGGCTGGAGCGCGATCTCGACGCTGCCGGCTACCGGCGCCTGCTGCTGGTCATGGCGCTGCCGGGCCTCGACACCCCGCTCGCGTTGCGCTCGATGCGCCTGTTCGCCGAGCACGTCGCACCGCTGATGCGTTAGGAATGCGTTCGTCCATCGGCGCTGAAGCCGGCCGCGCGCTTATCGGATCAGCGCGGCACAGCGATCGAGCGCGGGCAGCACCTCGTCGGCGTTCGCGGACGGGAGATTGAAGACGATCCGCGCGATCCCCGCGTCGCGGTAACGCTCGATCAGGTCCACGTCCTCCGCCACCCCGAAGACCGTGATCGGCAGCGTGGCCGGGTCGCGCCCGGCCTCCACCATCAGCTTCCGCGCGTCCGGGAGGACGTTGACCAGGTCGCCGTAGGCCGGGCGCTTCGCGTGCGGGACCCAGCCATCGCCGTACTGGATCGCGCGGCGCGTGCCGTACGGGTAGGCGCCGCCCACGATCACCGGCGGGTGCGGCTTCTGCACGGGCTTCGGCCACGTCATCATCGGCGGGAACTTCACGAACTGCCCGTCGTACTGCGGCTTCGACTGCGTCCAGATCGCCCGCATGGCCTCGACACGCTCGTGCATCACCGTGAACCGTGACTTGAAGTCGGTGCCGTGGTCGGCCATCTCCTCCGCGTTCCAGCCCGCGCCGATGCCGAAGAGGAACCGGCCGCCCGAGACCTGGTCGAGGCTCGCGACGGCCTTCGCGGTCTGGATCGGGTCGCGCTGCACCACGAGGCAGATGCCGGTAGCGACCTGCAGCGTGCGCGTCGCCGCCGCGGCGGCGGCCAGCGTGACGAACGGATCCATCACGTCGTAGTACTTCTTCGGCACGTCGCCGCCCGCCGGGAACGGCGACTGACGGGAGAGCGGGATGTGCGAATGCTCCGGTGCCCACAGCGAGCCGAAGCCCCGCTCCTCGAGGGCCCGGCCGAGGTCCGCTGGGCCCATCGAGTAGTCGGTGAAGAAGATCGCCGCGCCGAACTCCATGCCGCTCACCTCCGCGGGCGATGGAAGCACCGGCGCGCCGCGCGTGTCAAGCGAGCCGCCGCGGTCTGGCTACCGCCGGCCCGCGAACGCGGGCATCACGTCGCGCGCGAAGCGGCCGAGCTGCTCGATCATCAGGTGGCGCGGCGTGCCGAGCGCCCACGCGATCATGACGTGGTCGAGCGCGGGGTACTTGCGCTCGACCTCCTTCAGGTACGCGATGATGTTGTCGGGCGTGTCGCAGAGCCACGCGCGGTTGCGCACGCCGTTCTCCAGCGAGGCGGCGGTTGGCTTCTGCGCCTGGCGCGCGGCCACGGCCGACACGAGCTCCTCGCCGTAGCGCAGCATGCCGAGCGGGCCCATGAACTTCGCGTGCTCCTCGAAGTACGGCCGCGCGAGGTCCATCGCCTTGGCCTGGTTCTCGGCGATCGCCATGCGGAAGCCGAGGATCAGGTTTTCGCCGAGCTGCAGGGCCCGGCCGTGCTGCTGCGCCGCCGCCTGGTAATCGCGGAACCAGCGATCGACGAACTGCTCCGCGGTCGCCGAGATCACGCCCTTGATCCCGTGACGGGCCATGAAGTCGAGGCCGCGCGTGCTGCCGCTGACGATCGGCTGCCACACCTCCACGGCATGCACGGGCCGCGGCACCAGCGTGATCTCCCTGAGCTGGTAGCCGCGATACGCCACCTCCGGCGGGATCACGTAGTGCTTGCCCTGATAGGAGAACGACTCCTCGCGGAACGCCTTCAGGATGATCTCGACTTGCTCCTCGAACAGCTCTCGATTGGCCTCCGCGTCGAGCATCGGATTGCCGAAGGTCTCGACTTCACGCGTGTGGTAGCCGCGGCCGATCCCGAACACGACGCGCCCCTTGCTCAGGATGTCGGCGGTCGCGTAGTCTTCCGCGAGGCGCAGTGGATGCCACGTGGGGACGACGTTGAACGCGCAGCCGATCTTCACGCGCTTCGTGCGATGCGCGAGGTCGACGGCGAGCAGCGGGATGTTCGGGATGACCTCGTAGCCTTCGTGCTGGAAGTGGTGCTCGGCGAGCCACAGGGTCTCGTACCCGAGCTCGTCGCACGCCCTGGCCATCATCGCGCTGGTCTCGAACACTTCCGCCAGCCGCTGGTTCGGATACCGCCGGTCGTCGGCCGGCATGCCGGCGAACCCGCAGCGCTCGAGCTCGATGTGCCCGACGTAGAGGGTGGAGAATCGAGTGATCATCAGCTACTTGTCGATCAGGTTGAGCTTGATGTTTCCGTCGATGCAGTCAGCCGTATAGCTCTGGCGACTGTTGACCCGATGCTCGCCGCGCCCCGTCGGGGCCCGGAAACTCCTCGGGCCCCAAGACGCGCCGCCGATATCGAAGCGGCAGCCTCTCTTGTTCTCGAGATAATTCCCGCGGCCCCAACGATAGGTTTCGCCGGGCTTGATCGCGTCGATGTCGACCGGGTTCTCCGCCGCAGGTGCCTTGGTGTCCTGAGCCAAGGCGCGCGGCATGGTGTCGATGCACAGCAGAACAGCGAGGAGGGTGGCCACGCCGGACACAAATCGCTTCATGCATTCCTCCTGTGGGACCTCGCCGGTCGAGCATCGTGGTGCCTCTTCGATGACGTGCGCCGCGACAGCGACCATCGCTTCGGCGCCTTACGCTGGCGCCGTCACATCGCGCCGGTGTGTGTTCCAGGCGCGGCACAGGCACCATCGTCGGCTCCCGCGCGGATGGGCGGGCGCCCGCTGAGCTCGGGTCGTCGCCTCCGGCCGTGATGCGTGATCGCCGGCGACTCGCATCATCGTGGCGAGCAGAGTGGCCACCGGTCTCTCGGTCCGCCCGTCGATTGCGACGACATCACCCGCGCACACGGTCACCGTGCGACCGGGGCGGATCACGCGACCACGGGCGACCATGCGCTCGCCCCGAGCCGGTGCGAGGAAGTTCGCCTTGTACTCGATGGTCAGGACTGAGGACCCCGCGGGCATCAACGTCATCGCCGCGTACCCGCATGCGACATCCACGACCGCAGTGAGCACTGCGGCCGCCATGAAGCCGTGATGCTGGGTCAGGTCATTCCGGAAGGGAAGGACGATTTCGACTTCGCCCGCCGTCACGTGCTCGAGCGTGGCGCCGATCGTCCGCATCAAGGCAAGGCCGTCGAAGCTCTCCCGCACGGCGGACTCGAAGTCGGGGTTTTGCGGATCAACTGCCGGCATGGCGTACCCTCATTCCCCTGTCCGTCGAACGGCCCGGCTTCATGGCGAACCAGCCCGCGCATCTCGCGACTTGCCCAATAGTAACGTTACGTGGCTTCAGGGGCTGAGTTGGGCAGGTTTTCGATTCTCCTATTCAATGAGCTGATCCGCGCGAAGCAACACGGGGATGGTGAGGCCAAGGGCCTTCGCGATCTTTAGATTGACGACAAGCTCGAACTTGGTCGGCTGCTCTATGGGCAGATCGGCAGGCTTGGCCCCCTTGAGAAGTCTGTCGACGTAGTAAGCGGCCCGTCGGTGTGCCGCGGCAAGGTTCGACCCGTAGCTCAGGAGCCCGCCCGCGGCGGCATAGTCGGGGGAAGCCGAACATGGTCGGGAGGCTCTGCTTCAGCGCGAGCTCGGCGATTCGCGCCCGCGCCTCACGGTGAATAACCGGACTGGGGTGGAACGACCAGTGCCTCGGCCCGCGCGGAGCGCAGATCCCTGAGCCGCTCGGATAGAGGGTCGATGCCGCGGAAGATGAGTGGATCACCGGCCCCCGCCATGACGATGGGGATGGTCTTCGTAGCGCGCTGGGCGGCCAGGGCCGCCGCGGTTCCGCTCGCCACGACGGCGTGACCTTCAGCCCATCCGAGCTCCCGCAATCCCTCTCGCAACTCACGAGACGCCCCGGCGTCCGGACCATCCGCTTCCAGCAGGAGAACGCCGACGCGTGCCAGCCGTTGATCGTGCTGGGCCGCGGCGACCATCGCCGTGCACGCGAAGCCCAGCGTCAAGACGAGAGCGACGAGGCGCACAAGGTTCGCGGGCTTCACCCTCACCCGCCGGCCGCCACAGCGAACAGCGACCACTCACCGGGCACGCCCTTCAACGAATGGCGGCCGCGATCCTCGCAAGGAATACCGGATCCCGCAACGAGATCCCGCACGGTGCTCGATACGAGCACCTCGCCGGGGCCTGCCTGGCCAGCGATCCGTGCGCCGGTGTGGACCGCTATCCCCCCGACCCTTTCGCCGAAGACCTCACATTCGCCTGAGTGGATACCGACACGGACGGTAATCCCCAGCACCCTGACGGCGTCGGCAATCGCACTTCCACACCGGATCGCTCGTGCGGGTCCGTCGAAGGTTGCGAACAGTCCGTCGCCGGCGGTGTCGATCTCCCGTCCTCGGAAGCGTGTGAGTTGACGCCGCGCGAACGCATAGGAACGATCCAGAAGGTCACGCCACTCTCGGTCGCCCAGCCGGACCCCGGTCAAGAACTCCTGGACTTCCCCGAGCAGGCGGTCCACGTCCTCGGCAAAGAACGGGTGATCGACGCCCGACAGCTCCACGTACCGCCCGCCGTGAATGCGCTCGGCCAAGTAACGACCGTGTTCCGGCCCGGTGAAGGGATCGCCGGCTCGGTGCAGGACGAGCACGGGCACAGCGATGGCAGGCAGGACCGCGCGCGCGTCTGTTCCGAACGCACTTCGGAGCAGCGCCACCGCCGCGCCCGGGCTGGCTGCCAAGCGCTGGTAACGGGACCACCAGCGCTTCATCGGGGCGTTGTTGGCCTGGCTGGCCACCAGCGCCTCGAAGGCGACACCTTTGCCCCAGCCCTCCTCGATGGCTTGCAGCAGACCCTGGGCTTGCTCAGCGGGAGTGCCGTGAGCGTAGTCCGGCGCGTACGCCAACCGCGCGTACGAGTTGAGGAGGACCAGAGCGGCGGTTCGGGACGGGTAGGTCGCCGCGAACAGCAGACTCAGGGCCCCCGCTTCGGACGTTCCCATGAGGGCGCGGCTCGCTCTGATCCGACCGCATCCATCACAGCGCGCAGGTCGTCCATCCGCGCTTCCAGGGTGGGCAACCGGTCCAGCGGCACTGGGTCCGACAGCCCAGTTCCCCTCTTGTCCAGCACGATAAGACGAGCAAAGGACGCGAGCCTGTTCAGAAACCGCGCCATGCGGGGATCTTCCCACTGCTCTTCGCGTATTTCGTCTCTGGAACCGCCGTCATCGCAGCCTCCAGCCCGTCTAGGGAGACATCGTTCCTGCCACCTTTTCTCGCGCAACGGGTCGAATCTCACACAGGTATGAGCGATGCGATGCTGTGCCGCTGACCGGGTCGCGCACGGCGGTGCCGATGAGCAGGTTGAAGTTGGCGCCCGTCGGCCCCAACGGGTCATGGCCCGGAGCGCCGAGCTCGGCACAGCCCTGCCAGAACCCATGCTCGCCTACCACCACGCGCGGATGCAGGTCCGCGTTGAACCGGGCGCGGGCGCGCACGCTGCCCTCCGGCGACTCGATCGACACCCAGTCGCCGTTGGCGATGCCGCGCGCCTGCGCCGCCGCGGGGTGCAGCTCGACTTCGGGATGCGGCACGCGCTTGCGCAGGCTTGGGAGTGCGTGGTGCTGGGTCTGGCAGAAGACCGACGATTTGGCGCTCGTCAGGATCAATGGAAACCGCGCCGCCAGGTCCGGTCGCGCCACCGGACCGATGGCCGGCTCCGAAAACTCGGGCAGCGGCGCGTAGCCTTGATCGAGGAAGGTTTGCGAGTAGAACTCGACCCGGCGCGACGGCGTTGCGAAGCCGCTCGGCGTACCGTTCGCGTCGGGCTCGGCGTACTTGCCGTGGCGAGTCTGCAACGGGACCCGCACGCCGCCGGGGGCGGCGCGCAGTTGCTCCAGCGAGACGCCGGTCGGGGCGAGCTGGTGGCGGTAGGCCGCCTCGATGTCGCCGTTCCAGAACTGCGACGCCAGCCCAAGCCGCCCGGCGAGGTCGAAGATGATGTCGGTATCCGAACGCGCCTCGCCGCGCGGCGGCACCACCGCCGGCCGAAGCTGAATCAGCGACTGCGCCTCCGGACTCACATCGAAGCCGATCTTCAGCCCCTCGCGCTCGAAGGCCGAGGCGACCGGCAGCACCACGTCGGCCAGCTCGGCGGTGGGGTTCATGAAGAGATCGGCGTGGGCGTAGAAGTCCAGCGCCTTGAGCGCCTGGTGCCCATATCTGCCGTCGGCATGAGCGAGCAACATGTTCGCGCCGAAGCCGATCACGGCGCGAACGGGGTAGGGCGTTCCCTCCAGGATGGCCCGATAGAGATCGCTCGTGCCGATGTTGCCCCAGCGCGCCGGTCCGAGCGGTCGCTCGGCCAGGCCCACCGCCGGAGCCAGCCTCCGTGCCGAGGGCAGATCCTGGCCGAGAATCGGCGCGGCCGGTGGCCCCGCGAACAGCACGTTGCCGCCGCGCCGATCGAACGAGCCGGTGAGGGCGTAGAGCAGCGACATCGCACGCGCCGCCTGAGTGACGTTGGCGTGATGCTCATGGCCGCTGTAGGCGTAGTAGGACACCGGGCGCGCGTGCCAGATCAGCCGGGCGGCTTCCTCGAGCCGGGCGCGTGGAATCCAGCAGATCGTTTCGACGGTCGCCGGCGGGTAACGCCGGCAGAGCCGTGTGTACAGCTCGAAGACCGGGTGGCAGACGACATCGCCCTGCGCCGTGGCGACACGGTATTCGCCCTCCAGCGCGAGGGTGGCGCTGTCGCCGTCATACTACTCAGTCCCTAGTGTAGGCGACACTAGGCGCATGAAAGAACGAGCGGACGAGCGCCGGCCGCGACTGAATGGCTCGAAGATCTGCTTGGACGCGGCTCCGCAGCGATTCGTCTTTCCGCAGA
>VGLJ01000017.1 GCA_016866775.1 Candidatus Rokuibacteriota bacterium
GGCTGTGGCCATCGAGTCGCCTTGGTTTTGTGCGATGAGTCGTCTTGTCAACGCTCTTTTCGCACACTTCAGAGGCTCGATGGCTCTCTTCTTTCATCCTTCACGCATAATCCGGGCTAGTCACGCTCCATCGGCAGCGACGGGTCCCTCGCCCACTCCGACAGTGACGCGTCGTAGACGGCCACGTCGTCCTTGCCGAGCAGCATGAGCACGAACGCGCCGCTCGACGCCGCGATCCCGCCGCCGCAGTAGGTGATCACGCGGCCCGCGTCGAGCGCGCCCGCCGCCTTGAACTTCTCGCGCAGCACGTCCGCCGGCAGATACGCGTGCGTGGTCGGATCGACGAGATCGCGAGCGACGACGTTCGTGCTTCCCGCGATCCGGCCCGGACGCCCGTACGCCACCCCGCCCGTCCCGCGATGCTGCTCTTCCGTGAGCGCGTTGATCAGACACGTCGCGCGGTCGCCGACGCCGGCGAGGACCGCCTGCTTGTCGACGAAGAGATCCGTCCGCGGCTTCGCGACGAAGCGCCGCGCCGGCCGCGCGCCGGCGTCGCTCGCGACCGGGCGCTTCTCCACCGTCCACTTCTTCCAGCCGCCGTTCAGCACCGCGGCGTTCTCGAAGCCGGACGCGCGGAGCATCCACCACACGCGCGCGGCCCACATGTTGACGGCGCGGTCGTAGAGGATCACGCGCACGCCGTCGCCGGCGCCGAGCCGCCCCATCTCCGCGGCGAGCTGGGCGGCCGGCGGCATCATGTAGAGGAGGTGCGCCGGCCCGTCCTTCGCGGACAGCTCTCCGGTCAAATCCGCGAAGCCCGCGCCCGGGATGTGGCTCTCCTTCCACTTCGCGACGCCGGACTCCGCGCGGAACCCGCCTTCCGGCTTCGGATGGAGATAGACCGTGCACTCGAGGACGCGCACGCCCGGATCGTCGAGGTGCTGCGACAGCCACTCGGTCTCCACGAGGTACTGCGGCCGCGCGAAGCTCATCAGAAGATCGCGATCGGGTGCGCGGGAGCGCCCGTCGCGCCTTTCAGACGAAGCGGTGTCGCCGTGAAGAGGAACTCGTAGCGGTTGTTCTCCTTGCACGCGGCGGCGAGCCGCTCGGGGTTCGTGTTGTCGACGAGCGCGAGCCCGAGGAACGGGATGGCGAGGTGGACGCCCATGCCGAAGCCCGCGTAGCCGATCGGGCGCTCGTCCATCATGTCCCACGAGATCGCGGCGATGTCCTTCTCGCGGAACCACTCGAGGCACGAGAGGTGGAGCCCCGGGTGCGGAGACTCGCGCGGCACCCACTCGGGATGCTCCTTGCGGAAGCGCTCGTCGCCGCTGCGCACGACGACGACGTCGCCCGGCTGCACGGTCACGCCCTGGCGCCGCGCGACCTCGTCCAGCTCCTTCGGCGTCACCGGGGTGCCGACCGTGACGTAGCCTTCCTTGCGCCCCGCCGCGACGTCGAGCAGCACGCCGCGCGAGGTGATGCCGTCGAACAGCGGGTCGATCGGGCACCACGCGGCGCCCGCGACGCTCAGGCTGTCCTTGAACGAGCGGCCGTTGTAGAGCTCGCGATCCCACGCCACGTGGCAGAGCGCGTCGACGTGCGTGATCCAGAAGCCGTGATAGACCATGTCGAAGCGATCGAGCACGACGTCCGCGCGCTCGCGCTCGGACGGAAACGTCGCCGAGTACATGAACACCGGCATCGGGACGACGTCGCGCGCGAGCGAGACGGTCTGGCCGGTCTTCACGAGCCCCAGCGCCGCCTGCCGCTTCGCGGCCGTGATGAGGTTCACGGTGCCCTTCTGGTCGTCGTTGCCCCAGCGGCCCCAGTTGTTCAGCTCCTTGAAGTAGCCTTCGACGCGATCCTGCGTGGGCGCTTTCCAGTCGGCCATCGGTCACTCCTTTGAACGCGATACTATGCCGCCGTGAGCCCATCGTCCACGCCCGGGCCGTTTCCGCGCGATCTGGTCGGGTACGGCGGCGACCCGCCGCATCCGCGCTGGCCCGGTGATGCGCGCCTCGCGGTGAACTTCGTCATCAACTACGAGGAAGGCTCCGAGTACAACGTCCCCGACGGCGACGGATTTTCCGAGGGCACGCTCACCGAGGCGCCCGGCCGCGACGTGCAGGGCCGCGATCTCGCCGCCGAAGGCATGTTCGAGTACGGCAGCCGCGTCGGCATCTGGCGCGTGCTGCGCCTCTTCAAGGAGCGCAACCTCCCGCTCACGGTGTTCGGCTGCGCGCTCGCGCTCGAGCGGAATCCGAAGGTCGCGGCGGCGATCCGCGACGCCGGCCACGACGTGTGCTCGCACGGCTGGCGGTGGATCAAGCACTACCAGCTCAAGGAAGAGGAGGAGCGCGAGCACATCGCGAAAGCGATCACGTCGTTTCAGACGACCGTCGGCGCGCGGCCGCTCGGCTGGTACTGCCGGTACGGGCCGAGCGTGAACACGCGCCGCCTGCTCGTCGAGGAAGGCGGCTTCCTCTACGATTCCGACGCGTACAACGACGAGCTCCCGTACTGGGTGCGCGTGAACGATCGCCCGCACCTCGTGGTGCCGTACAGCCTCGTGGCGAACGACACGAAGTTCGCGGCCGGCGGGCTCGTCACCGCGAACGACTACTTCACGTTCGTGAAGGACGGGTTCGACGTGCTCTACCGCGAGGGCAAGACGCAGCCGAAGATGATCTCGTTCGGGCTGCACCTGCGCATCATCGGGCATCCGTCACGCGCGGCGGGGCTCGAGCGCGTGCTCGACTACATCATGGGCCACGAGGCGGTGTGGGTGACGCGACGGATCGATATCGCGCGTCACTGGATCGCGACGCATCCGGCAGGCGGTACTATGGCGCGGTGACCCAGACGACGACCGACACGACGACCCCCGCCCCAATCCGCCTCACCGTTCCGCAGTAACTTGCGCCTTCCGTTCTTCTACGGCTGGGTCGTCGTGGCGGTGGCGTTCGTCACCATGGCCGTCGGCGTCAACGCACGCACGGTGTTCTCGCTGCTGTTCCCGCCGATTCTCGAGGAATTCCGCTGGGAGCGCGGGCTCACCGCCGGCGCGTTCGCGATCGGCTTCATGATCTCCGCCGTCGGCGCGCCGTTCCTCGGCGTGCTGATGGACAAGAAGGGCCCGCGCTGGATGCTGAGCCTCGGCGTGGTGCTCGTCGGCGGCGGCATGGCGGGCGCGTCGTTCATCACGGAGCCGTGGCACCTCTATCTCACGCTCGGCTTCCTGGTGTCGGGCGGGAGCGTCGCGCTCGCGTACACGGGCCACGCGCTGTTCCTGCCGAACTGGTTCGTGCGCCGCCGCTCGTTCGCCGCCGGCATCGCGTTCTCCGGCGTCGGCATCGGCTCGATCGTGATCTTCCCGTGGCTGCAGGGCGTGATCGTCGCTCGCGGCTGGCGGTACGCGTGCGTCGCGGTGGCGATCCTCGTGTTCGGGCTGATCCCGCTGATCATGCTGCAGTACCGGCGGCCGCAGGATCTCGGCCTCGTGCCCGACGGCGACACGGCCGCGCACGCCGCGGACGCGGCGCGGGCGCACCCGGCGAACGTCGTCGACCCGGTGTGGGCGGCGGTGGAGTGGACGCCGGCGCGCGCGATGAAGACCGCGCGCTTCTGGTGGCTCGCCGTCGCGTTCTTCTCGGGCCTCTGGGCGTGGTACGCGGTGCAGGTCCACCAGACGCGCTACCTGATCGACGTCGGCTTCGACTCGACGACCGCCGCGCTCGCGCTCGGGCTCGTCCCCTTCATGGGGATCGCGGGGCAGATCGCGCTCGGCCACTTCTCCGATCGGATGGGGCGCGAGATGGGCTGGACGCTGGGGGCCGGCGGCTTCGCGCTCTGTTACGTGTTCCTCCTCGCCATGCGCGACCATCCCTCGCAGGCGGCGCTCTACGCGATGGTGATCGCGCAGGGGTTGCTCGGCTACGGACTCGCGTCGGTGTTCGCGGCCGTTCCCGCGGAGCTCTTCCAGGGGAAGCGCTACGCGACGATCTTCGGCGCGCTGAACTCGTCCGCCGTCGCGGGCGGCGGCGTCGCGCCGTGGGTGACGGGCGCGATCTACGACCTCACCGGCACCTACGCGCCCGCGTGGTGGCTCTCGATCGGCTTCTGCCTCGTGTCGATCGCGTGCATCTGGATCGCCGCGCCCCGCAAGGTCCGCGCGGTGGCCGGGCGCGTGCGCCGCGTGCCGGGGTAGGATTCAAGGCCATGATCGACACCGTCACGAAGTGGATCGACGACGCCCAGCGCATTGTGGTGCTCACCGGCGCCGGCATCTCCACCGACTCCGGCATTCCGGATTTCCGCGGGCCGCAGGGCGTGTGGACGAAGAACCCCGAAGCCGAGAAGATGTCGAACATCAGCTACTACGTCGCCGACCGCGAGGTGCGGAAGAAGGCGTGGCGCTACCGCATGGAGAACCGGATGTGGCAGCGGGAGCCGAATCCCGGCCACCTCTCGTGCCTCCGGCTCGAGCAGCGCGAGAAGCTCCTGATGCTCGTCACGCAGAACGTCGACGGCCTCCATCTCAAGGCCGGGACGTCGCCGGGCCGGCTCGTCGAGATCCACGGCACCATGCGCGAGGTCGTGTGTCTGAGCTGCGGCGAGCGCGCGCCGATCGAGCGAGCGCTGGCGCGCGTCGAGGCCGGCGAGGACGATCCGCCGTGCCGGAGCTGCGGCGGCATCCTGAAGACGGCGACGATCTCGTTCGGCCAGGGCCTCGTGCAGAGGGACATCGAGCGCTCGCAGCTCGCCGCACGCCGCTGCGATCTCATGCTCGCCGTCGGCTCGACGCTGTCGGTCTACCCGGTCGCCGGGATCGTGCCGGTGGCGAAGGAGCACGGCGCGCGCGTGGTGATCGTCAACGCGGAGCCGACGGCCATGGACAGCATGGCCGACGCGGTGCTGCGCGGCTCCATCAGCGAGATCCTCCCGCAGATCGTCCGCGCATGAAGTTCGGCCTCGGCCTCGCCGCCCAGCACCGTCCGGACGACGACCAGGCCGCGCGCTTCCGCGAGCATCTCGAGCAGGTCCGGCTCGCGCGCGCCGTCGGCTTCAGCACCATCTGGGCGAGCCAGCACTTCCTCGCACAGCCGTTCACGTACTTCCAGCCGATCCCCACGCTCGGCCGCGTCGCCGCCGAAGCCGAAGGCATGACGCTCGGCACCGGCATCATCCTGCTGCCGCTCTTCCAGCCGCTCGACGTCGCGGAGCAGATGGCCACGCTCGACGTGATCACCGGCGGGCGCACGATCCTCGGCGTCGGCCTCGGCTATCGCGACGAGGAGAACACGGCGCTGGGCGTCGACCCGAAGAGCCGCGTCGGGCGGCTCACCGAAGGCGTCGAGATCATCGAGCGGCTGTGGATGGGCGAGCCGGTCACGTACGAAGGCCGGCACTACACGCTGCGCGACGTGCGGACCTCGCTCCGCCCGGTGCAGCGGCCGCGCCCGCGCATCTGGCTCGCCGCGAACACCGACGCCGGCGTGAAGCGTGCCGCGAAGCTCGGCGACGCATGGCTGATGAACCCGCACTCGACGCTCGCGAGCATCGAGCGTCAGCTGGCGCTCTTCCACGAGACACGCCGGGCGCTCGGCCGCCCGCGCGCCACCGACATCCCGCTGATCAAGGAGTGCGTGGTCGCCGAGGACGCGGCGACGGCGCTCGCCGAGGCGCGCCCGTTCCTCGAGGCGAAGTACAAGGCGTACCAGCAGTGGAACCAGGACGACGCGCTGCCGAAGGGCGAGACGTTCGACCTGCCCTTCGAGGAGCTCGCGCGCGATCGCTTCATCGTCGGCGACCCGGCGCGCGCCGTCGACGAGATCGCGCGCTACCGCGAGCGGCTCCGCATCACCGAGCTGAGCTTCCGCGTGCAGTGGCCCGGGATGCCGCAGGCGACCGTGCTCCGCACGATCCGCCTGCTGGGCGAGAAGGTCCTCCCAAAACTCCGCTAGGGTTGCAGGCGCGTGGCCGCCCAGGCGCCGCCTTTGAATCCTCCTTCGAGCGGAGTCAGCGAGCGTGTCCAGCGCGCGCGATCGTGCACGCGCGCCGGCTGGCCGACCCAGAGCTCGACGCGCTCGGCCCACACGCGGTACCCGCCCCAGCGCGGCGGGCGCGGCACCGGGCCGGTCGCGCGCGTCGTCAGATCGGCGATCCGCGCGAGGAGCTCGGCGCGCGAGCCGAGCGGCTGGCTCTGCGCGCTCGCCGACGCCGCGACGCGCGCGTCGGGCGGGCGGCCGTTCCAGTACGCATCGGAATCCGCGTCGGGCGCGAGCGTGACCGGGCCTTCGACGCGCACCTGTCGCTCGAACGCGTCCCAGTGGAAGACGCACGACGCCCACGCGGTCCTGGCGAGCTCGCGGCCCTTGTCGCTCTCGCGATCCGTGTAGAACACGAGCCAGCCCGCCGTCGCGTCGAAGCCGCGGCAAATCGTCATGCGCGCGCGGGGCCGGCCGGCGCCGTCCACCGTGGCCAGCGTCATCGCCGTCGCGTTGCGGATCTCCTTCGTCGCCTCGTCGATCCAGCGCCGCACGAGCGGCAGCGGGTCGTCGGGAAGCGCCTCGGGCAGGCTCTCTTTCATGCGCGTAGAATACGCCGCCATGAGCACATCCGGCCTCGAAGACAAGTTCCAGAACCTGCACGAGATCGTGAAGGCCGCGAAAGCCTCCCTGCCGCAGGGCCCGTGGGATTACCTGGTGGGCGGCGCCGAGACGGAGACCACGGTCCGGCGCAACCGGCAGGCGCTGGACTCGATCGCGTTCCGGCCGCGGGTGCTGCGCAACGTCGCGCAGGTCGATCTCGCGACGACCTTCCTCGGCAAGAAGCTCCGGATCCCGGTCATGACCGCGCCCGTCGGGGGCCTCGAGACCTTCGATCCCGCCGGCGGCGCGGCCGTCGCACGCGGCACCGGCGAGTTCGGCGTCGCCCAGATGCTCAGCTCGGTCTGCATGCCCGGGCTCGAGGAGACGGCGAAGGCCGCCGACAACGTCCGGATCTTCCAGCTGTACGTCCGCGGTGACACCGCGTGGGTCGACGACATCGTCAGGCGCGCGATCGACCACGGCTACGCGGCGTTCACGATCACGGTGGACACGGCGCACTACAGCCGGCGCGAGCGCGACATCGCGACCAGGTTCGTGAAACCGTGGCGCCAGCGCGCGACGGGGTTCGCCTTCCAGGCCGGGATGACGTGGGACCTGGTCAAGCACTTCAAGGACACGTTCTCGATCCCGCTCGGCCTCAAGGGCATCGCGACCGCCGAGGACGCGGCGCTCTGCGTCGAGCACGGTGTCGACTTCGTCTACGTCTCGAACCACGGCGGGCGGCAGCTCGACCACGGCCGTGGATCGATGGACGTGCTGCCTGAAGTGCTCGAGGCGGTGAATGGTCGGGCGCGCGTCGTCGTCGACGGCGCGTTTTACCGCGGCGCCGACGTCGTCAAGGCGATCGCGATGGGCGCCGATCTCGTCGGGCTCGGCCGGCTCCCGTGCTTCGGACTCGCCGCCGCGAGCGTGCCGGGGCTCATCCGCGTGCTGGAGCTGATCGAGGAAGAGATCAAGATCGCGCTCAGCCTGCTCGGCGTCGATCGGCTCTCGGCTCTCGATCGCTCGTACCTGCACAGGGGCGCGCCGCCGGTGGTGCCGGCCCACGTCATGAGCGCGTTTCCGCTGATCGGCGAGGGGTACTGATCGCGCGCTGAGGAAGGTCTTCTGCGGGCGCCGGACGACTCCCCGGCGCCCGCGAGACCGGTGTTGCGGGGGCTACTTCTTCTCGGTCGCCTTGGCCGCGTCCTTCTCCATCTTCTTCTCGGCCTTGTCAGCCGGGCTCGCGGGCGTCGCCGGGGTGGCCGGCGTGGCGGGCGTCGTCGTGGACTGCGCGAAGACCGGCGCGCTCGTCACGAAGAGGAAAGCGCCCGCTGCGAGGAGTGCAAGTGTCCGACTCATACCGTTCCCTCCATGGGTGGCTGCTGCTGCAGCGTGCTACTGCTATTTACGATACCAGCCGGGTCGAGCCCGGGTTCCCGCGCACCACTTTTCCCACGGCGTGCAACAACGTGTCAGGTGTGTCCGGATTGATCGAGCAATCGGGACCAAGCAAGAGCGATCGGCCCGCCATCTCGTCGATCGCGGCCTTCGTTCGTGTCACCAGCGTGTCAGGTGTCAGTGACGCGATTGACGGTTTCGCCGGCAATCCGCCGACGACCGCGCGGCCGGTGCGCCGGTGTCCTTCCTTCAAGGATGGGTTGCCGGGCACGGTCGCCCAGCTGAACGCGGTGACGGGATAGTCGACGAACTCGTCGAACCAGACGTCCTCGCCGCACACGTGCAGGAGATTGAACGGCGCGCCGTCGACCGCCGAGAGAATCGCGCGGTCGAACGGCCGCTGGAACCGGCGGCACTCCTCGACGGTTGCCAACGCGCGTGTCGCCACGTTGGTGGCGTAGAAGAGCCCATCGGCGCCCGCGGCGACACACGCGCGCGCGTACGCCGTCAGCGTCTCGGCGATGGCGCCGAGCCCGCGCTCGACCGCGGAAGGATCGGAGCGCAACAGCGCGAACGCCTGCGGCTTGCCGCCGCGCACGAGGAACGGCAGCACCATCAGCGGCGAAAAGATCGTCCAGATGACCGGAATCTCCGGGCCGACGCCCGCGCGGATCTTCTTCAACGCCTCGAGCTGCTCGCCGAGCGCCCCGCCCCGCGGATCGGCGGGCTTCAGCCGGGCCACGTCGTCCGCCGTCGCGAGCGGCTCGCGCGTGACGGTGTACGGTGTCGCGCGCTCGCCCGACGGCGTGTACGTGAGCCCCCACATCTCGGCGAAGCACTGCGCGCGCGACTGCGGCTTGAGGAAGTCCCAGCCGAAGGTGCCGGCGAGCCGGAGCGTTTCGTCCGCGAGGCCGGCGGCCGAGTTCTCCGTGGCGAAGTTGTGGAGCCAGAAGCTCAGCGGCACGCGGTCGACGGGCTCGCCGCGCAGCGCCGCCATCACACGCGCGCGCGGGGTCATGACAGCACCACGCGCGGCACGAACCCGCGCTCGCGGTAGAGCCGATCGGCCAGGAGCGTGAGCACCGGGCTCAGCTCGAAGAGCCGGGCGAACTGCGCGGGCAGCACGAAGCGCTGCTCGATCAGGCGGACGGCCGCGCGCACGTCGTCGAGCGTCGTCGCCGCGCGCCCGTCCCCGAACGCGCGCTGCTTCGCGATCCACTTCATCAGCGAATAGAGCGTGAGCATCGTGTGGTACCCCCTGAACACGCCGTGCATCGGCGTCAGCGTCTTGCGGACGATCACGTGGCGCCAGTACTCGCGGAGGAAGTCCGCCCCCTGCGGGTCGTCGTCCGCGAACCTCACGCGCGCGACCGCGGCGATGTCGAACGAGCCGTCGCCGCCCAGCAGGTCCGGCAGACGACCGGAGGGCCGGCGGAGCGCGACGTAATGGCGGTAGAGCGCGAGCACGAGCCCCAGACGCGAGGTCTTCGCGCGAGCCACGTGACGAGCGGCGCGAGGTAGGCGAGCGAGCCGCGTGCGCGTGGCCTGACGGTCAGCGCCGGCTCGATGAGCGGGCGATGCCGATCGCGCGCGAGCTCCGCGAGTCCGCCCAGGAGCGTCTGCCCGCCCGCGCCGCGCGACGGCCGCTGCTCGAGGCGCGCGAGGCTCACCGCGAGCGCGACGAGCAGGCTGCCCGCCAGGAGCGCGTTCGGAAACGGCACCGTGCGCTCGCCGAGGATGGTGCAGAGCCCGTCTTCGAGGGCGCGGTATCGCGGCCAGTCGATGTCGACGCCCGAGTAGAGCACGATCGGATCGGGCAGCTTCTCGATCCGCGCGCTGCCCACGGCCACGTCCGCGACCGCGCTCGCCTGCTCCGCCAGCCCCGCGCCCCGGTGATGAAGCACGGCGCTGCACGCGAACGAGAGCCCGGCCGCGATGCCGTCGGGCGTCTCGACGAAGTGGTACGGAAACTCGCGGCACACCTGCGGCTTCGCGGCATGGCCGAGGTGCGTGTGGATGCCGCACCGGTTCTGCCCGGAGAGGAAGGCGCAGGCGCCGGACGGCGCGCGCGCGAACGTCATCCGCTCGCCGCTCGCGAGCGGCAGCGGCAGGCGTGTGAACTTTTCGCCGGCGCCGAGCGCCGGATCGTGTCGCGCCCAGTCGACGTCTTTGAGCCTGGCGGGCGCGGCGTCGTCCACGCCGATGAGCCACTCGCCGCGGCAGCAGTCGCCGCAGCTCTGACACGTGAACACGACGTCGGCGGCGAGGATCAGCGCGCGCGGCATGGCGGCAGTCTACGCCTTGACCTTTCCCGGCGCGGGCCGTAGCTTCCGCGAGTGGCCAGCTATTCGCTCGGCATCGACATCGGCGGCACGTTCACCGACCTCGTGGTCTACGACCACGACGGATGCTCACAGCTCAGCCGCAAGGTCCTCACCACGCACGACGATCCGGCGCGCGCGGTGGCGGCCGGCGTCGCCGCGCTGCTCGCCGAAGGCGCCGTCGATCCCGCGCGCATCACGCGCGTGGTCCATGCGACCACCCTGTTCACCAACGCGCTCATCGAGCGGCAGGGCGCGCCGACAGGACTGATCACCACCGCCGGCTTCGCGGACACGCTGGAGATCGGGCGCGAGCGGAAGTTCGAGCTGTACGACATCGACATCGAGCGGCCGGAGCCGCTCGTGCCGCGTCACCTGCGGCTCGAGGTGCGCGAGCGCGTGCGCGCGGACGGACGTGTGATGACGAAGCTCGACGCGCGGCAGGTCGAGGCGCGCGCGAAGCAGCTCGCCGCCGCGGGCGTCACGTCGATCGCCGTGGTGTTCCTCCACGCGTACGCCAACGCCCGGCACGAGGCGCAGGCAGCACGGCTGATCGCGCGGAAGCTCCCGCGGGTCGCGGTGACGACGTCCCACGAGGTCGCGTCCGAGATCCGCGAGTTCGAGCGCGCGTCGACGGCCGTGGCGAACGCGTACATCAAGCCGCTGGCGCGCCGGTACCTCGAGCTGATGGCGCGCCGGCTCGGCGAGCTCGGCATTCCCGCTCCTCTGCTGCTGATGCTGTCGAGCGGCGGGCTCACGCACGTGGCCGAAGCGGAGCGCACGCCGGTACAGATGCTCGAGTCGGGACCCGCCGCCGGCGCGATCGCCGCGGCGTTCTTCGGTCACGAGGACAGCGGCGGCAAGCTGCTCGCCTTCGACATGGGCGGCACGACGGCCAAGCTGAGCCTCGTCGAGGGCGGCGAGCCGCTGACGGCCTACAGCTTCGAGGCCGCGCGCCAGCGGCGCTTCATCGAAGGCAGCGGGTTGCCGATCCGCATCTCGACGATCGAGCTGATCGAGATCGGCGCGGGCGGCGGCTCGATCGCGGCCGTCGACGAGATCGGCCTCTTGAAAGTCGGGCCGCGCAGCGCCGGCTCGCATCCGGGCCCCGCCTCGTACGGCCTCGGCGGTGGCGAGGCGACGGTCACCGACGCCGACTTCCTCCTCGGCTACCTGAACCCCGCGTACTTCGCGGGCGGCGAGGTGAAGGTCGACATCGGCGCCGCGCGGCGCGCGATCGATCGTGTCGCCGCGCGCGTGCGATTGTCCCCGGAAGCCGTCGCGTGGGGCATCCACGACATCGTCAACGAGAACATGGCGGGCGCCGCGCGCGTGCACGTGGCGGAGCGCGGACGCGATCCGCGCGACTACGCGCTGCTCTGCACCGGCGGCGCCGGACCTGTCCACGCCTACGCGGTCGCGCGCAAGCTCGGCCTCACGCGCGTCGTCTGTCCGCCGGCGGCGGGCGTCGCCTCCGCGCTCGGCCTGCTCGTGGCGCCGGCGCGCGTGGATCGCGGGGCGACCGTCGGCATCCGGCTCGACCGCGATCGTGTCGGCGCGCTCGAGACGGCGTTCCGCACGCTCGAGGACGCAGCGCTCGCGGTGATGGCGGACACGGGGCTCACGCTCAAGACCGCGAGCGTACGACGGCTCGCCGACGGCCGGTTCCTCGGACAGGGCTTCGATCTCGTCGTCACGCTGCCCGACGGGCCGTACGCCGACGACGAGGCGACGCGCCGCGCGCTGCAGGAGGCGTTCGAGCGCGCGTATCGCGAGAAGTTCGCGCTGACGCCGCCCAACGTGCCGGTCGAGTTCATCAACATCCGGGTCGCGGTGCGCGCGCCCGTGGCTGCCGCCGATGGGGGTTTGGGGGTCCTGAGTTGTGGGGCCCCGATGTTCAAAGACAGAGCGCGGCGTGTCAGCGCCGGCGGTGGCGCGGTCAAAGGCGTGCGGCCCGCGTACTTCCCCGAAGCCGGCGGCTGGACCGAGACCACCGTCTACGACCGCGCGCGGCTCGGGGCGGGGTTCGAATTCACGGGGCCCGCGGTCGTGGAAGAGGAAGGCTCGACGCTGGTCGTCGGACCCAGCGGCCGGGCGCATGTCGCGCCGAGCGGGAACATCGTGGTGACGCTCGAGCCATGAGCGCGAACGTGTTCGCCGCCCCGGTCTCGCTGCAGACGGCGCGCTTGCTGCTCAGGCGCAACACGCCGGACGACGCGAAGCCGATGTTCGAGACCTGGGCCCAGGATCCCGAGGTCACGCGCTTCATGACGTGGGCGCCGCATCGGAGCGTCGAGGAGACACACGGCTACCTCGAGTACTGCACCACCGTGTGGCGCGCACGCACCGCGTTCCCCTGGGGCATCGTCGAGCGCGAGACCGGCGCGCTGGTGGGCGGGATCGAGGCGCGCGTCGACGGGCATCGCGTCGAGTTCGGCTACGTCCTCGCGCGCAGGGTCTGGGGGCGGGGCTACGCGACGGAGGCCTCGCGGGCCGTCGTCGCGCTCGCGCTCTCGGCGCCCGCGATCCAGCGCGTGTGGGCGTACGTCGACTGCGAGCACACCGCGTCGGTGCGCGTGCTCGAAAAGGCGGGCCTCGTGCGCGAGGGCTGCCTGCGCAAGTGGTACGTCCCGAGCGGCTTCGGCGTCCCGCGCGACATCTGGTCGTACGCCATCGTGAAGGAGCCGTCATGAGCGTTCAGGCCGTACGCACGGCCATTCCCGTGCTCGACCTCGGCCCATTCCTCGCCGGGGTCGCAGGCTCGCTCGCGACGACCGCGGAGAGGCTCCGCGACGCGCTCGAGCACGTGGGCTTCTTCTGCATCGTCAACCACGGCGTGTCGTGGCCCCTGGTGCACGAGATCTTCGCCGAGGCGCGCCGCTTCCACGCGCTGCCGCTCGACGACAAGCTCGCCCTGACGATGAGCAAGCACGATCCCGACGTGATCAACGACGTGCCGCTGCGCGGGCTCAACCAGTGGCCGGCCAATCTCCCGGGCTTTCGCGACAGGCTGCGCGAGTACTTCGCCACGATGGAAGCGTTCTGCACGCGCCTGCTGCCGCTCTATGCGCGCGCGCTCCGGCTGCCGGACGACTTCTTCGCCGAGCCGTTCCGGCAGGCGCAGATCTCGCTGCGCCTGTCGCACTACCCGCGCGTGCCGGCCGAGGATGATCAGTTCGGTCTCTCCCCGCACACCGACGCCGGCTTCATGACGCTCCTGCCCGACAACGACGTGCCGGGGCTCGAGATCCGCCCCGCCGGGTGGGAGTGGGTGCCGGCGCCGCACGGCGACTCTCTCGTCTGGTTCATGCAGCGCAACTACCACGGCGCCACCGAGGAAGCGCGGCGACCGTGACCGCGTTCGACGCCGTCACGCTCGAAGTCCTCTGGACGCGGATCATCTCGATCGTCGACGAGGCGGCCAAGGCGATCGTCCGCACGTCGTTCTCGACGCTGTCCAACGAGGCGAACGACTTCGCGTGCATCCTCACGGACGCGCGGGGATACGCGCTGGCGCAGAACAGCGGCAGCATTCCGTCGTTCATCGGCACGCTGCCCGCGACCGTGCGCCACTTCCTTCGCGAGCTCGGGCCCGAGCGCATCCATCCCGGCGACGTCCTGATCACCAACGACGCGTGGATGGGCACCGGCCACATGAGCGACGTGTCGGTGCTGAGGCCGCTCTTCCATCGCGATCGGCTCGTCGCGTTCTCGGCGACCACCGCGCACATGCCGGACATCGGCGGGCGCGTCCGCGCCATCGAGGCGCGCGAGGTGTTCGAGGAAGGTCTGCACATCCCGCTCGCGAAGCTCGCCCATGCCGGGCGCGCGGACGACACGCTCGTGCAGCTCATCCGCGCCAACGTGCGGACGCCCGACATGACGATGGGCGACATCTGGGCGCAGGCGGGCGCCAACGAGCTGATGGAGCGCCGCGTGCGCGCGCTGCTCGACGACTACGGGCTCGACGGCTTCGAAGCGCTCGCCGACGAGCTCTTCGGCCGCACGGAGCGTGCGATGCGCGCCGCGATCACCGCCGTACCGGACGGCACGTATCGCTACGGCTTCCGCACCGACGGGGTCGACGTGCCGTTCGACTTCAAGATCGCGCTGACCGTGAAGGGCGACGAGATCGTCGCCGACTACACGGGTACGTCACCGCAGCAGCCGCGCGCGATCAACTGCGTCTACGCCTACACCTACGCGATGACCGCGTACGCGATCCGGTGCGCGCTCCTGCCCGGGCTTCAGAACAACGAAGGCATGTACCGGCCGGTGAAGGTCGTCGCACCCGAGGGCTCCCTGCTCAATCCGCGATTCCCCGCGGCCGTCGTGAGCCGCGCGACGACCGGTCACTACGTGCCGGTGCTCGTGTTCGGCGCGCTCCACCGGGTGATTCCCGAGCGCGTGATGGCGGGCGTCGGCTCGCCGTTGTGGGCGATCACCCAGTCGGGCGTGCGCGACGACGGCCGCCCGTACACCAACGTGTTCTTCTTCAACGGCGGCATGGGCGCCACGGCACGCAAGGACGGCGAGCACGTGATGTCGTGGCCGAGCAACATCTCCTCGACGCCCGTCGAGGTGGCCGAGCGCAACAGCCCGCTGTTCGTCCACTACAAGCGCATGCGGCCGGGCTCCGGCGGCGCGGGCACGTTCCGCGGCGGGCTCGGCCAGGACATTTTGCTGGAGAGCGAGTCCACGCGGCCGATCGTCGCCAGCTTCATGGCCGAGCGCACGACATACGCCGCGCCGGGCTTCGCCGGCGGCGTGGACGGCGGCCTCGGCGACGTGCAGCTCAACGGCACGTCGATCGACCACCGCAAGCAGTACGTCTTGAAGAAGGGCGATCGCGTGCTGGTCCGCACGCCGGGCGGCGGCGGCTACGGCCGCGCGGCGAGGCGCGACGCGACGCTCACCGCGCGAGATCGCCAGCGCGGCTACGTGACGAAGCGCGCGCGCTGAGCGCGGTCAGGGCGCCGAGAGGCGGCGAATGAACGCGTCGACGCGGCGCTCGGCGTCCACGGTCGCCGGCGCGTTGTGCTCGAGCGTCTTGTCCCACTGATTCAGGATCTTCGGCCCGCGGAAGTCGAACGCGTGGTGCGCGTCCGGATAGACGGTGACGTCGATCGGATACCGCTCGCTCCGTGAACGCGCGCCGAGATCCACGCACGACGGCGCGGGCGTCCAGTCGTCGAGCTCACCGATCAAGACGATGGCGGGCGCGTAGAGCGTCGGCCGCATGGTGGAGCATGAGGGGTAATAGGCGATTCCGGCCGTGAATCGGTGGGGCACGGCGCCGAACAGCAAGTCATCGAGCGCGCGCAGCACGGTCGAGCCGCCGTGCGAGAGCCCCTGGATCACGACCCGATCCCGGCGAACGAACGGCTGCGTCGCGAGGTACCGGAACGCGTCGTAGGCGTCGAGCGCGCGCGCCATGGGAGAGACGCGCCCGTCGCCGCAGACTTCGTTGGTGAGCTTTCGGGGACCGAAGCTGTCGAGGATGAGGGCCACGTATCCGCGTGACCGGTACCACTCCGCCCACTCGAGCTGCCGCTTCCACGTCGCCTGGTGCGTGGTCTCGAACCTGAGCCCGGAGCAGCCGTGCAGGAGGATGACCGCGCCGAACGGACCGTTGCCCTCGGGCCGAACCATGTAGCCGGTGAGCGTGGGTGGCATCACGGCTCGGCCGTCCACCGCCGGCCCCCGCGCGATCTCGATCGAGCGCGCGGCGCCGCCGCACGCGGAGAGCGCGAGGGCGAGCGCCGCCAGCCCGAGCGACGCTCGCCCCCGCCGAATCATGTCAGCGCGCCGTCGTCCTTCAGGCGCGCGAGCGCGCGGTCGAACGCGTCCACCCAGAAGTCCACGTCCGTGTCGGTCATCGCCGCGTTGAGCCACGCGATGCCCGAGCCGCGGTTGGTGTCGACGCCGTGGTTCAACAGCGCCAGGTGGAGCTTGCCGCCGAGCGCGCCCATGCCGCGATCGAGCCGCGCCTCGTCCGCCTGATAGGTGTCGATGCCGAGCTCGGCCGCGTCCGCGCCGAGGAACACGCGCACGATCGACGAGAAGCCGTAGGCGCAGCCGCGCACGCCACGCGTCTTCAACGTCTGGTTGATCCCGTCGCGCAGACGGTCGCCGATGCGGTTGAGCTCCTTCTGCACCTCGCCCGTCTTGAGGATCTCGAGCGCGGCCACGCCCGCGGCGGCGATGAGCGGCGTGCCGCTGTACGTGCCCTGGTCGGCGACGCGCTTCGTCCGGTCGCGCCTGGCGTCGCCGCTGAACGCGACCCCGTCCATCAGCTCCGCGCGTCCCACGAGCGCGGCGCCGGGGAGGCCGCCCGCGACGGCCTTCGCGAGGCACGTCATGTCGGCGGTGACTCCGAAATACTCCTGCGCGCCGCCGGCCGCCAGGCGGAAGCCCGTCACCACCTCGTCGAAGATCAGGACGACGCCGCGCTCACGCGTGAGCTGGCGCAGCGCCTTGAGGAACGCGGGATTCGTCGGCACGGTCATCGACCGCGACGCGGCGGGCTCGAGGATCACCGCGGCGACCTCGTGCTCGCCGAGCAGCTCCTTCACGTGCGCGATGTCGTTGCAGCGGGCGACGAGCGTCTCCGCGAGCGTCGCCTCCGGCACGCCGGCCGACGCCGGGATCTCGAACGGATCCTTGACCGCCGCCATCACCGAGTCGTGCAGCCCGTGGAAGTGGCCCCGGAACTTCACGATCTTCGTGCGCCCGGTGTGGGCGCGCGCGACGCGGATGGCCAGCGCGGTGGTCTCGGTGCCCGTCATCATGAAGCGCACGCGCTCGGCGCCCGGGACGATCGCGTGGATCAGCTCGGCCCAGCGCACCTCGATCTCCGAGCCCGCGCTGTAGTGCGTGCCCTTGGCCGCCTGCTCGGTGACGGCCTTCGTGACCGCGGGATGGTTGTGGCCGAGGATCATCGCGCCGTGGCCGCTCCACCCGTCGATGTACCGGTGCCCGTCGACGTCCCACTTGTAGGCGCCGTCCGCGCGCGCGACGTAGAACGGAAACGGCGAGAACACGCGCCCGTCGTGCGCCGCGCCGCTCGGCATCAGCGCCGTCGCCCGCTCGTAGAGCGCCTTCGATTTCGGCCGCGCGTCGGTGTATTCCTGCTCGATCGTCATCATGCCCTCGCTTTAGTGACTTCGACCTTCGCGTCGAACGCCGCCTGCCCGCCGGAGAACCCGTGCATCTCGACACCGTGGTCCGGCACGACGGCGGTGCCGGACGTCAGACGATTCAGGCCGTCCCATCCGTCGCGCATCCACACCGTCCCGGCCGGGATGCGCGCCGTCACGCGCGCGCGCGCCGTCATCTCGCCGCGCTCGTTGTGGATGCGGATCGCGTCGCCGTCCTTCACCTCACGCGCCGCGGCGTCGTCGGGCGCGATCCACAGCTCGGGCTCGGGATCGGCCTTCGCCAGGCTCGGCAGCGCGCGCCCGTGATCGTAGAACCCGTGGAAGTGCGAGAGCGTCCGCCCCGAGCGCAGCGTCAAGGGAAGCGCCGACGCGGGCAGGTCGTCGTGGACGGGCAGCGCGGGCAGGCCGAGTGCCAGCGCCTGCTCGGAGTACAGCTCGATCTTCCCCGAGGGCGTCGCGAAGCGCCGCTCGGGATGCGCGACGTGCGAGATGTTCAGCGCCCGCATGCCGCCTTCCATCGCGAGATCGGCGACGGTGGCGTGCCCGGTGCTCGGATGATCGAGGATCGCGTCGATCGGTCCCGCGTCCGTCTCCCACGGCCAGAAGTCGGTGACGCCGACCCGGCGCGCCAGCTCGCGCAGGATGAAGCCGAGCGGCTTCGCCTCGCCCGGCGCGTCGAGGATCTTCGGCATCAGGTAGAGGTGCGTGTTCGTGCTCTTGCATCCGAGCTCTTCGAGCCAGGCCGTCGCCGGCAGCACCACGTCGGCGTAGCGCCGCGCGGTGTCGTTGAAGAAGAGGTCGTAGCTCACGACGAGGTCCTGGCGCGCGAGCCCGGCGCCCACCGCTCCGGCGTCCGCGTAGGACGAGAGCATGTTGGTGCCGAACAGCAGCATGACGCGGAGCCGCCGCTCGAGCATCGCCTCGGTGATGCGGGGCATCTGGTTGGGGATGTCGTCGCCGGGCGGACGCCGCTCGGTGGCGACGAGCGCGTGATTCAGCATCTGGCCGTGCGTCGACGCGCCGTGGCGCGGTCCGAAGCCGCCGCCCGCGACCCCGAGGTTGCCGGTCAGCGCGGGCAAGCAGCCGATCGCGCGGCCGGGCTGCCAGCCGTTCGCGCCCTTGTACATCGAGCTGCCGCCGACGACGATCATCGCCGGGCGCGTCGTCGCGTAGCGACGCGCGAGCGCGACGATGCGCTCGGGCGCGAGGCCGGTGATCGGCGCGGCCCACGCCGGCGAATGCGCGCGGACGTGCGCGGCGAGCGCGTCGAAGCCGACGGTGTGCCGCGCGACGAAGTCCCGGTCGTGGAGGTTCTCGGCGAGGATCACGTGCATCATCGCGAGCGCCAGCGCCGCGTCGGTGCCGGGGCGAATGACGATCACCTCGTCCGACTGCGCCTTCGCTTCGGTCTCGCGGATGTCGATCGTGATCACGCGGGCGCCGCGCTTGCGCGCGACCGCCACGTGGCGCGCGGTGTTCGGCTGGCTCGCCACGTTCGCGCCCCAGAGCACGATCAGCGCGCTGTTCGCGCTCATGTCCTCCTTCGTGCTGGTCTCGAGCGCGCCGGTGAGCCCGAGGCCCCACCCGCCGAGGCCCCAGCAGATCATCGTGCCCGTCCACGCCTGACAGCCGTACAGGTTCGCGAGACGGCGGAGCAGGAGGCCGCCGATGCGCGTGCCGTAGTTGTTGGCGGCGAGCCCGTGGCCGGACCAGAGGCCGACGGCGCGCGGACCGGCGGCGCGCATGTGGAGCGCGATGAGGTCCAGCGCTTCGTCCCAGGTCGTCTCGCGCCACGACGTGTCGCCGCGGCCCGCGCGCACGAGCGGACGGAGCAGCCGCCGCGGGTTGTCGATGATCTCGCGCGAGGCCTGACCGCGCATGCACAGGAAGCCACGGCTGTCAGGGTTGTCGGGATCGCCCTTCACGCGCAGCAGCGTGCCGTCCTCGACTTCCGCGAGCATGCCGCACAGCGTGGGGTGGCAGTTCATCGGACACATCGTGCGGAACACGCCCGTGGCGCCGGCCATGGCCATCAGGATAGTCGAAACACGGCGCGCGCGTTATCCTCCGGCCATGTCTTTCGACTTCGACCGCATCGTCGAGCGCCGCGGCACCGACTCCAACAAGTGGCACAAGTACGGCCCCGACGTCCTTCCGCTGTGGGTCGCGGACATGGATTTCGCGTCGCCGCCGGCAGTCGTCGATGCCCTGCGCGCGCGCGTCGAGCACGGCGTGTACGGCTACCTGCGCGAAGGCGTGCCGGCCGAGCTCGTCGGCGTGTTCACCGATCGCTGCCGCAAGCGGTACGGCTGGGACGTTCCCGGCGACGCGCTCGTGCTCATGCCCGGCGTGAATCCCGCGAACAACGTCGCGGCGCGCACGTTCTGCGCCGCCGGCGACGGCCTCGTGATCCTCACGCCGGCGTACCCGCCGCTCTTGCGTGTCCCAGGCAACGTCGGGCTCGACGCACGGCTCCCTGCGCTCGCGCGCCGCGCCGACGGCCGCTACGAGATCGACTTCGACGCGTTCGAGCGCGCGATCACGCCGGCGACGAAGGCCTTCCTCCTCTGCAACCCGCACAATCCGGTCGGCCGCGTCTACACGCGCGGCGAGCTCGAGCGTCTCGCCGAGATCTGCCTGCGGCATCGCTTGTCGATCATCGCGGACGAGATCCATTGCGACCTCGTCTATCCGGGGCACGACCACGTGCCGATGGCATCGCTGAGCCCGGAGGTCGCCGCGCGCACGATCACGCTGATGGCCCCGAGCAAGACGTTCAATCAGGCCGGGCTCAAGGCCTCGCTGAGCATCGTGACGGACCCGGCGCTGCGCGAGCGCTTCATCGCCGCACGCGTCGACATGGTGCAGGCGACGGCGAACGTCATGGGCTACACGGCGATGCTGGCCGCGTATCGCGACGGCGGCCCGTGGCACGAGGCGCTGCTGCGCTATCTCGAAGCCAACCGTGACCACCTCGCCGGCTACGTCGCGCGTGCGCTGCCCGGGATCACGATGGCGAAGCCCGAAGGGACGTACCTCGCGTGGCTCGACTGCCGGCCGGCGGGGATCGCCGATCCGTTCACGTTCTTCCTGGAGCGCGCGAAGGTCGCGCTGAACGACGGCAAGCTGTTCGGCGCGCCGGGCGACGGCTTCGTCCGGCTGAACTTCGGAACGCCGCGCGCGCTCTTGACCGAAGGCCTCGATCGGATGCGCCGGGCGCTCTCCGCGCGGTGACACGCCCGGCGGATCGCTGGGGCGCGGGCATCGTTCCGAGCTACGACGCGATCGCCGACGAGTACGCGCAGCAGTACTTCGACGAGCTCGACGGCAAGCCGTTCGACCGCGCCTGGCTCGATCGCTTCGCGGAGAGCGTGAAGGGCCGCGGGCGCGTGTGCGATCTCGGCTGCGGTCCGGGCCAGATCGCGCGGTATCTCGCGGCGCGGGGCGTCGATGGTGGCGACGGCGCGCCGCCTCAATCCGAAGCTCGAGTTCTCCCAGGGTGATTTCTTCGCGCTCGACCTCGCCGAAGGCGCGCTCGCCGGTGTCGCGGCGTTCTACTCGCTGATTCACTGCGCGCGCGGCGAGCTCCCGCGCGCGGCGCGCGAGATCTTCCGCGTGCTCCAGCCGGGCGGGCGCTTGCTGATGACGGTACACGCGGGAGCAGGCGAGGTCGGCCGCGACGAAGCGTTCGGCAAGCGCGTCGCGCTGGTCGCCACGCTGTTTTCGGAGAGCGAAGTCCGCGCGGCGGTCGAGGGCGCAGGCTTCCGGATCGACGAGATGGTCACGCGCCCGCCGTACGACTTCGAATACCAGAGCCAGCGGATCTACACGGTGGCGGCTAAGCCGTAGCGCGCTCCAGCACCGCGCGGCGGACCCCGCGCAGGCCGTACCAGAACGACCACATCATCAGCAGGGCGATCATCGGGCCCGCGGTCGCCACGTTGACCGCCACGTACACGTCGATGCTGAAGTTGAGCAGCACCACCAGCCGGAACACCGCGCGGAACAGCAGGTAGCAGCCCCACACGATCGAGATGTGCGCGAACGTGCGGCGCACGGCGGGCAGCGCGCGAATCTCCAGCGGCAAGGGATAGGTCTCGAGCGCCAGGACGCCCGCGAGGGGACGGCCCATCGCGACCGAGACCAGGAACGCCGAGCCGTAGACGAGGTTGACGAGCACCGGCGGCGCGAAGTAGCCGATCGGGCTCTGCGACAGGAGGGCCGCCGCCGCCTGGACGAGCGCGATCGCCAGGCCGATCCGTGCCGCCAGCCCTGGGCGCGCGTGCCGCCGTTCCCAGATGTAGACGCCGATCGTCCACAGCGTCGCGGCGGCGACGCCGAGCACGAGCCCGTGCAGCTTCCACCCGGTGTAGAAGATGACGGTGGCGCCGAACGCGTCGCGCATGAAGCGCGGCCCGCCGCCGAACAGCAGCTGCCGGAACGACGGGCCCGTCAGCAGCCGCAGCCGTCCGAGCCGCCGGCGATCCTGCGCTCGATCAGCTCGAGCCGCGTGTCGTCCGGCCCCTGGATGAACGCGATGCGCCCGCCGTTCGGCAGCCGGATCGGCCCTTCGAGCAGCGTCGCGCCGAGCCCGGTGAGCCGCCGGATGCCGCCGTCGGCGCTCTTGCAGCGGAGGAAGCGATCGCCGAACACGCGGACCTCGTCGCTCGCGATCTCGAAGTCGAACGCCTTCACGTACCACTCCGCGGTCTTCTTCGGGTCGGGCGACTTCAGGTGGATGTGGTTGATGCGGAAGCCAATGCGCTCTCCCCTTTCGTGCGAGGTGGGGCTAGTTGATGCGGCGCTCGCGCCCGCGCCAGTACGGCTCGCGGAGCTCGCGCTTCAAGAGCTTGCCGGACGGGTTGCGCGGCAGCGTCGGCGCGAAGTCGACGGAGGTCGGGCACTTGTAGTGCGCGAGCCGCTCGCGTGCGAAGGCGATGATGTCCTTGGCGCGCGGCGGCGTGCCCCCGCGCGGCACGACGATCGCCTTGACCGTCTCGCCCCACCGGTCATCGGGCACGCCGATCACCGCGACGTCGCCGACCGCCGGGTGCTCGGCGAGCGCGTTCTCCACCTCGGCCGGATAGATGTTCTCGCCGCCCGAGATGATCATGTCCTTCACGCGGTCGGTGAGGAAGAGGTAGCCGTCCGCGTCGAGATAGCCGGCGTCCCCCGTCTTCAACCACCCGTCGGCGGTGATCGTGCGCGCGGTCTCCTCCGGCCGCGCCCAGTAGCCCTTGAAGCTTTGCGGCGACCGCGTCCACAGCTCGCCGATCGTGCCCGGCGCGCATTCGGCGTCGGTGACGGGATCGACGATGCGCAGCTCCACCCACGGAAACGGCTTGCCCGCGGAGCGCAGGAGCCGCGCGCGCGGCCCGCCGGTCACGTGATCGCCGGGATCGAGCTGCGTGATCGCGCCCGTCGTCTCCGTGAGCCCGTAGACCTGCGCGAACGGGCACCGGAACGTCCGCATCGCGCGCACGAGCACGTCGTTGGTGATCGGCGACGCGCCGTAGACGATCGAGCGCAGCGCCGTGTAGTCGCGCGCGTCGGCGCCCGGGACCCCGGCCAGCACCTGCAGCATCGCGGGCACGAACAGCGCGTTCGTGATGCGCTCGCGTTCGAGCGCGGCGAGGATCTCCGCCGGCGCGAATTCCCGGAAGAGCACCGAGCGCGCGCCTTGCGCCATGCCGACGAGCGCCCAGCCCGAGCCCCCGATGTGGAACAGCGGCATGCAGACGAGGTTCACCGAGCGCTCGTCGAATCCCCACAGCGGTCCCGTGTATGGGATCAGCGTGCCGAGGTTCGCGTTCGTGAGCATCGCGCCCTTCGGCAGTCCGGTCGTGCCCGACGTGTAGAGCTGCATCGCCACGTCACCCGGCGCGGTCGGCGTCATCGGATCCGTCGCGGGATGCCGCGCGAGCCACGTCTCGTACGCCTCGTGGCGCGAGTGACTGCCGATCACCACGATCTTCTCGACGGTCTTGAGGGTGCCTTCCATGGCGCCGAGATGGCCGAGGAACTCCGGCCCGACGAAGAGCAGGCGGGCCGCCGCGTCGTTGATGACGTACGCCATCTCGGGAGGCGCCAGGCGCCAGTTGACGGCGACGTTGACGACGTTCACCTTGCCGCCGCCGAAGAGGACCTCGAAGTACTCGAAGCCGTTCTTGTCGAGGAACGCGACGCGGTCCTGCGCCGCGAGCCCCGCGGCGCGCAGGGCCTGCGCGCCGCGGCTCGAGCGCGCATCCATCTCGGCCCACGTGAGCGCACGCTCGCCCGACGTGATCATCGGGCGCTGGTCGCGCGCGCGTGGCCGGATGATGCCGGCGAGCGACCAGCTCATGGCCGGGTGGCGCGGCCGCTACGGTAACGCGTCGAGGAACTCGACGAGCACGCGGTTGAACTGCTCGGGCTGATCGAGGTTCGACGAGTGCCCCGCGTCCCGGATGACCTCGAGCCGCGCGCCGGGAATCTTCTTCGCCATGTACTCGCACGGCGCCACGAACGGCTCGTCGCGGTCGCCGACGATCACCAGCGTCGGCACGCGGATGGACGGCAGCGCGTCGATCACGCGCGCATCCTGCTGCGCCAGCATCCCGCGCGCCGCGTGCGCCAGCCCCTGCGCGGAGCGATGGAACTGGCGCGCTTCGCGCGCCTCGCGACTGCGCGTGCTGAGCGCGTCGAGGCCGCGCGCCTCGAAGTCCGCGGCCCGAACCCGGGCGCGCTCGTTCCACTTCTCGCGCGCGTCGGCGTTGCGGTAGCCGGGCCCGGAGTCGCAGATGACCAGCGCCTCCACCATCTCGGGATGCGCGACGTAGAACTCGAGCGACATCGTCCCGCCCAGCGAGAGTCCGCCGATCACCGCGCGCCGCACGCTCAGGTGATCGAGCAGGGCCTTCATGTCCGCGACGGTCAGCGCGTGCGAGTACTGCGCGGGATCGCCCGGACTTTCGGTCCAGCCGTGGCCGCGCATGTCCCAGCTGATCACGCGGTAGCGGTCGCCGAGGACGTCGTGCTGCCCGCTCCACATCCGCCGGGTTGCCGAGTAGCCGTGGCTCAGCAGGATCGCGCGTCCGCGGCCGGTGACTTCGTAGTCGATCTCGATGCCGTTGAGCTTCACCGTGGCCATCAGCGCTCCGTCAAGTGGTTCCAGAGATTGTCGGCGCCGCGCGCGGCGACCCCGCGGCCCAGCGCCATCGCCCACGCGCTCTCGCTCCCGAACTCCGCGCGCCACGACCACAGGCGCCGGGTGGCGAAGTGCAGCGAGTGCTCGTACGTGAAGCCGATGGCGCCGTGCACCTGGTGCACGAGGCCCGCGCTCACGCCGGCGGCCTCGCCCACGCGGATCTTTGCCGCCGCCGTCTCGAACGCGGAGTCGCCGCGATCCGCCGCGCGGAACGCGAGCTCCGCCGCGATGCCCGACGCCGCCACGTGGCCCGCGACGACCGCGAGGTAGTGCTGCAGCGCCTGGAAAGTTCCGATCGGCCGGCCGAACTGCTTGCGCTCGGTGGCGTAACGCACGCCCTGCTCGAGAATCGACTCGAGCGCACCCGCCATCTGCGCGGCGCGCGCCATGGCGCCGTACAGGCGGATCGCGTCGGCCGACACGCCCGGCGCGGGCGCGGCGGCTACGACGGGCGCGTTCTCGAACACCAGCGTGTCGCGCGGCTCCAGCGCGAGGTTCCTGTCGTCGGTGATCCTCGCCGCGCCCGTCGCGACCAGCGCCACCGTCGCGGCGCCGTCCGCCTCCGCCACCGTCACGACGTGCCCGGCGGCGCGGCCCCAGGGCACGCGCGTCGCGGTCCCGCTCACGCGCCACGCGGCGCCGCTGCGCGTGAGCGTCAGGCGCTCGTCGCCGTGGACGGGCGCGAGCGTGATCGGACCGTACGGCACCTCGAGCCCGGCGCGTGACAGGAGCGCTCCGGCCACGATCGTCTCGGCGAGCGGCACGGGTGCGGTGTGACGCCCCGACGCGCGCACCACCACGTGCGCGTCGAGCCACGTCCCGCCGGCGCCGCCCGCGCTCTCGGCCACGAGCGGCATCGTGAGCCCGCCTTCCTCCAGCGCGCGCCAGAGCTTCTCGGGCCACACGCCTTTCTCGGAGGACTCGAGGAGCTCCTTCGTGACGAGGTCGGTGAAGAGCCTGCTGACGGTGTCGGCGAGGAGCGATCCCAATTCGCTCATCGCAGCCCCAATCCCCGCGCGATGATGCCGCGCAAGACCTCGCGCGTGCCACCGCGCAGGGAGAACGACGGCGCCACCTGGGTGATGTAGCCGTGCACCTGCTGGAGCTGCGAGCCCGTGTCGAGCGTCGGCTCGAGGTCGAGCAGCGCGTGCACGAGCTCGGGCACCGACTGCTCGAACGTGGTGCCGACGTCCTTCACCGTCGCCGCTTCGAGATTCGGATTCTCGCCGTGCTGCAGCATCCCGGCGACCGACAGCGACATCTGCCGCAGCGTGGTCATGCTCGCCACGAGGCGGCCCACGGCCTCGGCCCCGCGATCGTCGGGTCGCGCCGAGACCTCGCGCACGAGCTCCTTGACCAGCGCGATGCTCGAGAGATAGCGCTCGGGCCCGCTGCGCTCGAACGCCAGCTCCGTCGTCACCTGCTTCCAGCCGTCGCCTTCGTTGCCGAGCCTGAAGTCGTCGGGGATGAACGCGTCGGTGAAGTTGACCTCGTTGAAGTGGTGATGGCCGGCGAGGTCGATGATCGGGCGGATCGTGATGCCCTTCGTCGCGCGCAGGTCGACGAGGAACTGCGTGAGCCCCTCGTGCTTCCTGTCCGGCACCACCTGCGTGCGGAACAGCGCGATGAGGTAGTCGCTCAGATGGGCGTTGCTCGTCCACACCTTCGTGCCGTTGACGAGGTAGCCGCCGTCGACCTTCGTCGCGCGCGTGCGGACCGACGCGAGGTCGGAGCCGGAGTCCGGCTCGCTCATGCCGATCGCGAAGGCGAGCTCGCCGCGCACGATCCCCGGCACGATCTTCTGCTTCTGCGCCTCCGTGCCGAACCGCAGCACCGTCGGACCGCTCTGCCGGTCCGCCACCCAGTGCGCGCTGACCGGCGCGCCCGCCGCGAGCATCTCCTCCAGCACGACGTAGCGCTCGAGGAAGGTGCGCTCGTGGCCGCCGTACTGCTTCGGATACGTCATGCCGATCCAGCCGCGCGCGCCGACGCGCTTCGAGAACTCCCTGTCGAACCCTCCCCACGACCGCGCGCGCGTGACGGGATTCGCGCCGCGGAACTGCTCGCGCAGGAAGTCGCGCACCTCCTCGCGCAGCGCCTCGGCCTCGGGCGGAAGATCGCGCAGCGTGAAGTGGAAGGTCGGCATGCCGTGGATTCCAGCACGAGGCCCCGGCGCGTGCAACCGTGCTAGACTCCGCCCGCTTTTCGAGAGGGGACGCCATGCGCCACGCCGCCGCGCTCAGCGCTGTCGCCGTTGCCGTGACACTCGCGGGCGCGGCCCTCGCGAGCGCCCAGGCCCCGCCGCAGCAGGACATCCCCCGCCTCGCTCCCGTCGTCGTGACACCATCGCGCATCGAGGAGCGGGTCGGCGACACGCCCGCGAGCGTGACGGTCATCGGCGGCGAAGCCGTGCGCAATGCGCCGCAGCAGACCGTCGACGACCTCCTGCGCCAGGTGCCGTCGTTCAGCCTGTTCCGCCGCTCGTCGAGCATGGTCACGCATCCGACGGCGCAGGGCGTCTCGCTCCGCGGCATCGGACCGAGCGGCGCGAGCCGCGCGCTCGTGCTGCAGGACGGTGTCTCGATCAACGATCCGTTCGGAGGCTGGGTGCAGTGGGCGCGGCTGCCGCTGCTCGGCATCCAGCAGATCGAGGTGATGCGCGGCGGCGGCTCCGCCCTCTGGGGCAACGGCGCGCTCGGCGGCGTCATCCACGTCCTCCCGCGCCGGCCGACGGAGCGGAGCCTCGCGTTCGAGGGGAGCTACGGCTCGTTCGACACGCGACGCTTCGACCTCTTCGCGACCGAAGCGCTCGGTCCGCTGCGCGTGAGCGCCGAAGGCGCGAAGTTCGACACGAGCGGCTACCGCATCGTGAAGGAATCACGCCGCGGCTCGATCGACGAGCCCGCGGACTTGCACAGCGGCGTCGGGACCGCGCGCGTCGAGCTCGCGCTCTCGCCGGACGCGACCGTCTTCGCGACGGGCGGCTACTTCGCCGAACAGCGCGGCAACGGCACGCCGCTGCAGGTCAACGACACCGAGATCCTGCACTTCGTCACCGGCGGCACGCTACGCACCGGGGACGGCAGCGCGTGGCGCGCCACCGTGTTCACGCAAGGGGAAACGTTCCAGAGCACGTTCTCGACGCAGGCGAACGACCGGAACAGCGAGACGCTCGCGCTTCGGCAGCGCTCCCCGTCGGAAACGGCCGGCGGCACGCTCCAGTGGAATCGCTCGTTCGGCGACCACGGCCTCCTGGCCGGCCTCGACACGCGCTGGGTGGCGGGCGAGACGAACGAGGAAGTGTTCGCCGCGGGCGTGCGGCTGCGCAAGCGCGTCGCGGGCGGCGAGCAGACGCTCCTCGGCGGCTTCGTCCAGGACGCCTTCAAGGTGACGCCATGGCTCGAGCTGACCGGCGCCCTGCGCGTCGACTGGTGGCACAGCTACGGCGGTCTCAAGGAAGAGAGTCCCCCGGCCGCCGGCGTCCAGGCGCGGCTCGACTTCCGCGCCGTCGAGTACGTGATCCCGAGCCCCAAGGTCGCCGCGCTCGTGCACGTCACGCCCGCCACGGATGTCTTCGCGTCGGTCTACCAGGGCTTCCGCGTGCCGACGCTCAACGAGCAGTACCGGCCGTTCCGCGTGCGCAACGACGTGACCGTGGCGAACGCGAGCCTCGAGCCCGAGCGCCTCACCGGCGGGGAGGCCGGCGTGAGCCAGCGCTGGGGGCCCGTCGACGCGCGAATCACCGGCTTCTGGAATCAGGTGCAGGACCAGATCCTCAACGTCACGCTCGCCACCAATCTGCCGGACTGTCCGGCCGGGACCACGTGCCGGCAGCGACAGAACATCGAGCTCACGCGGATCCGCGGCGTCGAGACGGAGATCGAAGTGCGGCCGTTCCCGCGGTGGCGCCTCACCGCGAGCCACGTCTATCTCGACGCGCACGTGATCGAGTCGGCGATCGCGGGACTCGAGGACAATCGTCTCGCGCAGGTGCCGGATCACGTCGTCACGCTGGGCGTGCACTGGGAGGACCCCGCGTGGTTCGCAGCATCGCTGTTCGTGCGGCGCGTGGGCCGGCAGTTCGAGGACGACCTCAACACGCTGCCCATGGGGGCGTACACGACGGTCGACGCGCGCATCGCGCGGCAGCTCGGCCGTCACATGCAGCTCTACCTCGCGGTGGAGAACCTGCTCGCCGAGACCTTCACCGTCGCGCGCACGACCGAAGGCGTGGTCTCCATCGGCGCACCACGCATCGTCCACGGAGGCATCCGTCTTGCCTTTTAGACCGGCCGGACGTACCGTCTGGCCGTCTCACAGGGGAGGACCAATCATGCGGTACGTGAGCTCGCTCATCGCCGTCGCGCTCGCCGTCGTCGTGATCTTCGCGCCGCTGACGTTCGCCCAGGCCCCACCGCCCTGGAAGCAGGGCCAGCCGCCGGAGATGGCGAACTCGCCGCTGGCGCCCGTCGCGCAGCCGCCGGCGCCGAAAGCGCCCGGGGAAATCCCGATCAGCAAGATCAAGGTGCCGCAGGGCTTCAAGGTCGAACTCTGGGCGCACAGCCTCCCCAACGCCCGAGTCATGGTGTGGGGTGACAAGGGCACGCTCTTCGTGTCGAGCCGCGTGGCCGGCAACGTGTACGCGATCGTCGAGCAGGGCGGCCAGCGCGTGACGAAGACACTCGCCAAGGGCCTCAACTTGCCGAACGGCGTGGCGTTCAAGAACGGCACGCTGTACATCGCCGAGATCCATCGGATCACGAAGATCGACGGGATCGAGGACAAGCTCGACAACCCGGGCGAGCTGAAGGTGGTCTACGACACGCTGCCGAAGGACGTGCCGCACGGCTGGAAGTATCTGGCGTTCGGTCCGGACGGCAAGCTCTACTTCAACATCGGCGCGCCCTGCAACATCTGCATCCCGCCCGACACGCACGCGAACATCTCGCGCATCAATCCGGACGGCAGCGGCTTCGAGTACTGGGCGCACGGCGTCCGGAACAGCGTCGGCTTCGACTGGCATCCGGACACGAAGGAGCTCTACTTCAGCAACCACGCGCGTGACTGGATGGGCGAGGACGTGCCGAACGACACGTTCCACCACGCGCCGAAGAAGGGTCTGCACTTCGGATACCCGTACTGCCACCAGGGCGACATCCCGGATCCGCAGTTCGGCAAGGGCCGGAGCTGCGGCGAGTTCGCGCCGCCGCTCCTCAAGACCGGGCCGCACGTCGGTGGCAACGGCGTGATGTTCTACACCGGCGCGCAGTTCCCGGCCGAGTACAAGAACCGCGCGTTCCTCACGCAGCGTGGCGCGTGGAACCGTACGCAGAAGACCGGCTACAAGGTGATGATGGTCACGCTGCGCACCGGCGACGTGCCGAAGTACGAGACCTTCGCGGAAGGCTGGCTCGAGAACAACCAGCCCTGGGGCCGGCCGAACTACACCGTGCACATGAAGGACGGATCGATCCTGCTGTCCGACGACTACGCGGGCGCGATCTACCGGATCAGCTACTCCCGCTGATCGCGTTCGCTCGTTTCACCGGCGCCGCGCTCGCCGCCGCGTTCCTCGCGGCGGGCGCGGCGCCGGTCTTTTCAGCGGACATCGAAGCCGGACGCGCGAAGTCCCGGGCGTGCGCCGCCTGCCACGGCCCGGACGGGAACGCGACGATCCCCGGCACGCCGTCGCTCGCGGGCCAGCCGACGATCTTCACGCACTGGCAGCTCATCAAGTTCCAGGACGGCCGCCGCAAGAACGAACCGATGGCGCCGTTCGTGGCGAACCTCTCGTCCGGCGACATGGCCGACCTCGCCGCGTTCTACGCCGCGCAGAAGCCGGCGCGCCGCCCCGCTCAGCTCGACCCGCAGAAGGTGGAGGACGGCAAGAAGGCCGCGGTGTTCTACCAGTGCACGTCGTGTCACCGCCAGAACCTGGAGGGGCACGAGCAGATCCCGCGTCTCGCCGGCCAGGACCTCGAGTACCTGCGCAAGATGATCCGCGGCTTCAAGGAGAAGACGGCGTCGGATCTCGACGGGACGATGACGATGGCGGCGGTGCCGCTGACCGACGGAGACGTCGAGGTCCTCGCGCAGTTCTGCGCGAGCCTCGGCGACTGAGCTTCTAAGGCCACTGTCCGCGTGAGTGCACTGTATCGGCGAGGACATACTTGCGGGGTCTGTGGACGGTAGTAAGATTCCGCTCCGCAGGCCGAGTCGCTGGAGCAGACTCCGTGAGGGGCGAATGGCTCGCCCCTCGCGGAATGTGATCAGGAACTGGGGGGATTGCCCTCAGAAACCCGGCAACCTGATCTCGACCCTGGCCAATCGCGTCCCGTACCCCCAGGAAATCGCACGATCCGCCGGCGGGATCCCGGCTAACTTGGACAGCAGTGGCCCGGCCTATAGAATTGGGTCGACGTATGCATGGCGCTCCTATTCGCGAAGAACTTCCTACGCGAGGTACCTACGTTGCGACGACTGATGGTGAAGCAAGTTCTTGGCGGAATGGCGGGACGCAAATTGGCTCTTCGTAGCTTTGCACGAGGACCTCTTGTCGAAGACTATGTCTGCCAGTCAGCAGAAATCGTGCAGAGCTCGGTTATAGATCGCTCGTCTGACCTTGAGGGAGAGGCATTACGCATCATCGGGGATATCTTTTGGCTGTTCCGCTGGATTAGTTTCGACGCGGGAACGATCCGTAACGACGTTCGAAGTTTCTTAGCTGGTGAATTCCCGCCAAACTGGTAACAAGACTCCACAAAAAGAGGAGTGCCATGGCGAAGCTCACGCAATCCGTCGATCTCACCAGCCGCGGCCGCGTGGCCGTGATCACCGTCGACAATCCGCCCGTCAACGCGCTCAGCCAGCACGTCCGGCAGGGGCTGCGCGACGGGATCACGCAGGCGCAAGGCGACCACGCCGTGCAGGCGATCGTGATCGTCTGCGCGGGACGCACGTTCATCGCCGGCGCCGACATCACCGAGTTCGGCAAGCCGCCGGCGGAGCCCGGGCTGCACGGCGTGCTCGACATGATCGAAGGCTCGTCGAAGCCGGTGATTGCCGCGATTCACGGCACGGCGCTCGGCGGTGGCCTCGAAGTCACGCTCGCGTGTCACTACCGCGTCGGCGTGAAGGACGCGCGTTTCGGGCTGCCCGAGGTGAAGCTGGGCCTCTTGCCCGGCGCGGGAGGCACGCAGCGCCTGCCGCGCGTGGTGGGTGCGGAAAAGGCGCTGCAGATGATCGTCAGCGGCGACCCGATCCGCGCCGACGAAGCGCTGAAGGTGGGGCTGATCGACGAGATCGTCGACGGCGACCTCACCGCCGCCGGTGTCGCGTTCGCCGAGAAGGTGCTGAACGAGAAGCGCCCGCTGAAGAAGATCCGCGACCTCAACGACAAGATCGCCACGGCGAAGGCCAAGCCGGAGATCTTCAGCGAGTTCCGCAAGTCGGTCGCGCGTCAGACGCGCGGCTTCCGCGCGCCGGAGAACTGCATCAAGGCGGTCGAGGCCGCCGTCACCCTGCCGTTCGACGAAGGCATCAAGCGCGAGCGCGAGCTCTTCCAGGAGCTGATGCGCTCGCCGGAGTCGAAGGCGCAGCGCTACTTCTTCTTCGCCGAGCGCGAGGCCGCGAAGATTCCCGACGTGCCGGCGAGCACGCCCGGGAAGGAGATCAAGAAGGCCGCGGTCATCGGCGCCGGCACGATGGGCGGCGGCATCGCGATGAACTTCGCGAACGTGGGCATTCCGGTCACGGTCGTCGAGATGAACCAGGAGGCGCTCGACCGCGGCCTCGGGATCGTCCGCAAGAACTACGAGGCGACGGCGAGCCGCGGACGGCTGACGGCCGCGGACGTCGAGAAGCGCATGGGCCTGATCACCGGGACCACCGATTGGAACGCGGTGAAGGACGCCGACATCGTCATCGAAGCGGTGTTCGAGGAGATGCCGATCAAGAAGGAAGTCTTCGCGAAGCTCGACGGCCTCGCGAAGCCCGACGCGATCCTCGCCACCAACACCTCGACCCTCGACGTGAACGAGATCGCCTCGGCCACCAGGCGGCCGGAGAGCGTCATCGGGACGCACTTCTTCAGCCCCGCGAACGTCATGCGACTGCTCGAGAACGTGCGCGGCGCGAAGTCGTCGCCCACGGCGGTCTCGACCGTGATGACTCTCGGGCGCCGGATCCAGAAGGTGCCGGTGCTCGTCGGCGTCTGCCACGGCTTCGTGGGCAACCGCATGCTGCATCAGCGCGGTACGCAGGCCGAGCAGCTGATCCTCCAGGGCGCGCTGCCGCACCAGGTCGACAAGGTGCTCACCGACTTCGGCTTCCCGATGGGCCCGTTCGCCATGGGCGACATGGCCGGCCTCGACGTCGGCTGGCGCATCCGCAAGGGCCTTGGACGGAAGTCACCCGTCGCCGACCGCATCTGCGAGCTCGGGCGCTTCGGCCAGAAGACGGGCTCGGGCTACTTCAAGTACGAGAAGGGCGATCGCACGCCGATCCCCGATCCCGACGTCGAGAAGATCATCGTCGACGTGGCGACCGAGCAGGGCATCACGCGCCGCTTCATCTCCGACGAGGAGATCCTCCAGCGCCTCCTCTATCCGATGGTGAACGAGGGCGCGAAGATCCTCGAGGAGAAGATCGCGATCCGCGCGAGCGACATCGACGTGATCTGGGTGTACGGCTACGGCTGGCCGGTCTACCGCGGCGGCCCGATGTTCTGGGCCGATCAGCTCGGCCTGAAGAACGTCCGGGACAAGCTCAACGAGTTCAGGAAGCAGTCGGGCGACGCGTTCTGGACGCCGGCGCCGTTCCTCGACCGTCTCGCGAACGAAGGCAAGAGCTTCACCGGCCAGTAGCGCGGGCCGCGTCATCCGCCGCCGTCGGGCGCGGCCAGCCGCTCCCAGGCGCGCACGCGCCGGGCCTCGCGCAACGCGCCCGCGACCGAGCCGAAGCCCTGACGGTCGCGGCGCCAGCGCGCGCGCTCGTCCTCGTCGGCTTTCTCCCAGTGCGCGTCGGCGTGGTCGAGCAGGTTCGCGTCGCGCGCGAGCGTGCCCGCGAGCGCCACGTGCGTTTCCGCGGCGTCGGCATCGAGGCGCGCGAGCGCCCGCGCGGCGACGATCGCCGCGACCGTGCGCTCGACCACCGTCCGGGGAAACGCGAAGCGCCGCGCGGCACCGAGGAAGTAGCCGAGCACGCCCGCGTGGATGTAGATGTCCTCCACCGTGCGGAAGCGCTTCACGTAGCCGGTGTAGCCATCGCCCGGCAGCACGGCGTCGGGACCGACCACCACGTCACGGAGCTCCAGCTCCGCGTGCGGCACTTCGGGCACGAACTTCGTCGGCGGCATCCGCCGGATCGTGACGCCGGGTGATCCCGCATCGAGCGCGGCGAGCGCGACGCGCTTGCGCCCGCCCGCATCGAGCCCCTGGTGCGCGGCCACGAGCAGGACGTCGGCGACGGGCGCCATCGTGCTCCACCGCTTCTGGCCGTTGAGGACGAAGCCCCCGGTCTCACGCGGGGCCAGCGACGCTTCGATGGCGCGCGGCGAGTTCCCGCCGGGCTCGCTCACGCAGAACGACGCGATCGCGTCGTCGGCCAGGCGGCCGGGCGCGAGCGCGCGCAGCGCGCCCTGATAGCCGCCCGCGAACGCGCCGGCGAGGCGATCGGCGCGAAAGCCGGCGAGCGCCGCGCGATCGAACGGCGACACGAGGTCCGGCTCCGACGAGCGGACGTGACGCCACCACGCGCCGACGTCGTCTCCGACCGCGACGACGAGCGGCGTCGCGCGCAGGAGTCGAGCGAGCAGGGGCGCGGTGTCATCCACGTCGCGATTGTGTACCATGCGTGGGCGCGAAAGGAGAAAGCGGATGAGCGAGCGCGTCGGATTCATCGGCCTCGGCACGATGGGCGGCCCCATGGTCGCGAACCTCGCGAAAGCGGGCCAGGCGCCCGTCGTCCACGACGCGAGCGCGGCCGCGACCGCGGCGGCGGCGACGCACGCGGGCGTGACCGTCGCCAGGTCTCCCGCGGACGTCGCCTCGCAGGTGAGCGTGCTCTTCACGTGTCTGCCGAACGACGCGATCGTCAAAGCGGTCTACCTCGGCGCCGACGGCATCACGAGTGGCGCGCGCGCCGGCCTCGTCACGTGCGACTGCTCGACGGTGAGCCCCGAGGCGACGCTGGACGTGGCGAAGGCCGTCGCGGCGAGGGGCATCACCCACATGGACACGCCGATGCTCGGCTCGCAGCCGCAGGCGGTCTCGGGCGAGATCTTCTTCATCGTCGGCGGTGACCAGGCGACGGTCCCGGTGATCGCGCCCTATCTCGAGGCGATGGGCAAGCTCCACATGTACGTGGGCCCGTCGGCGAGCGGCAACCGCGTGAAGCTGATCCACAACGGCCTCGTCGCGGTCAACGCGGTCGCGGTCGCGGAGGCGCTCGCGGTCGTCGTGCAGGCCGGCGTCGATCCGGCGACGTTCTACGAAGTCGTGCGCAAGGGCGGCGGCATGGCGTACGGCACGTACTTCGAGCGGCGCGCGAAGCGGATCTTCGACGGCGACTTCTCGCCGACCTTCATGGCCGAGCTGATGCTGAAGGATGCGGGCCTGGCGCTCGACCTGGCGCGCGCGGCGAAGGTGCCGACGCCCATCCTCGAGGAGACGAAGCGCACCTACGACGAAGCGATCGCGAAGGGCTGGGGCAAGGAGGACTTCTCGGCGGTGACGCACGTCATCGAGCAGCGGATCGGACGGAAGCTTTCCACGTGAGCTGGATCGAGACCGTCCGCAGCGGCGTCCACGCCTGGGAGCTGGACAACACCGAGCACTTCACCGTGGCGTACTACTTCCAGCGCCTCGGCGACGCGACGTACGCCATGCTCGACGCGCTCGGCATGACACCGGTCGGAGCCGACACCACCGAGGTCTACGTCCGCTATCAGCGCGAGATGCGCATCGCCGACATCTTTCACATCGAGACCGGCGTCATCGACGTGACCGACGACTCGCTGCTGCTCGGCCACAAGATCTTCGACAGCGGAGACGGCACGCTGACGACGACCGCCGAGCACCGCCTCGTCGCCAGGCTCTCGCCGGACGCGCGCAAGAAGGCTGACGCGCACCGGGTGACGTGGGACGGCCCGAAGCGCGAGGCACGCCCGCAGCCGCGCGGGCTCGAGGGCTTCTACGACACCGCGCGCGACAGCGTCCGGCCGTGGGAGATCGACGTCACGGGCGGCAGCGCGCTGCTCCACGTGATCCACCGGTTCTCGATCGCGAACGCGCAGGTCGGCGCGCCGTTCGGGCTCACGCCGGCGTTCTACCGCGAGCAGCGGCGCGGGTTCTCGACGTTCGAATTCCACGTCCGGATCGGCGCGTCGCTGCGCGCCGGCGACCTGCTGGTGGTGAAGAGCGCGCCGCTGCACATCGGCAACACGTCGCTGCGCGTGTTCCACCAGATGCTCGACGCGCGCACGGGCAAGCGCATCGCCACTCTCGACCAGTTCGGCGTGATCCTCGACCTCGACGCGCGCCGGCCGACCCCGCTCCCCGACTGGATGAAGGAGCGCGCGAAGGCGCTCCTCGCGCCGACGGCGTAGCGCGTGACGTGGCGGTCGCGCCCCGCGGGCATCAACTACCGCGGGCGCATGCCTACCTACCTCGCCGGCCTCGCGCTGGTGGCGTCGGTCGTCTGGGGCGAGGCTCGCGGGCCGTTGTTCTGGACCCCGCTCGTCGCATGGGTGCTCCTGTGGCCGCACCTCGCGTACCTCATCACCGCGCGCTCGCCGTGGGCCGCGACCCTCGTCGAGCGGCGCCTCGTGCTCGTCGACGCCTTCTTCATCGGGATCTTCATCGCGGTGATGGGCTTCCGCGTGCTGCCGGCCGTCGCGCTGGGGCTGCCGCCCCTGTTGTCGGCCGGACGGGTCGGCGGCCTCGCGTCCTCGGCGCTCTCCCTGCTCGCGCTCGGCCTCGGAGCGGGCGCCGCGGTGCTCGTCGGCGGGCTGCAGGTCCACGCCGACGTGTCGCCTTTCACGGCGGTGGTCTCGATCACGCTGATCGTCGCGTTCACGGTCTACATCGGCGTCGTGACCAAGGCGCAGGGCGACGCGCTCCGCCACCGCTCGAAGGCGCTGACCGATGCCCTCCCCAGCAGACCGCGACGAGCGAGACGATGCGCGCCATCATCGGCTCGCACGCCGACATCCAGCCGCTCTTCGAAGCGATCATCCGGAGCGCCGTCTCGCTCTGCGCCGGCTCGACGGGCGCGGTGTTCCGCTTCGACGGCGAGCTCGTGCATCTCGTCGCGCATCACAACTACCCGGGCGCCGCGCAGGAGGCGATGAAGCGCGTTTTCCCGCGCCCGCCGAGCCACGAGTTCCTTGCCGGTCGCGCGATCATGGAGCGCCGGGTCGTGAACGTCGCCGACCTGGACGCCGATGCAGGCTACGCGCTCACGACGATCTCGCGCCTCGTCGGCGTGCGCGGCTTCGTCGCGGCGCCGATGCTGCGGGACGGCGAGCCGATCGGCGTCATCGCCGTGCAGCGCGCGACGCCGGGGGCGTTCACCGACGCGCAGATCGAGGTCCTCAAGACGTTCGCGGACCAGGCGGTGGTCGCCATCGGCGGCGCGCGGCTCTTCCAGGAGCTGCAGGCGGCGAGCGAGCACAAGTCCGCCTTCCTCGCGAACATGAGCCACGAGCTGCGCACGCCGCTCAACGCGATCATCGGCCTCAGTGAATTGCTCATCGAGGACGCCGAGGACCGCGGCGAGACCCGCCCGATCGACGACTACGACAAGATCCGGCGCGCCGGGCTGCAACGAGATCCTCGATCTCTCGAAGATCGAGGCGGGACGCATGGAGCTCACGGCCGAGTGGTTCGACGTGGCGGCGGTCGTCGCGGACGGCGCCGAGACGACACGCGTGCTCGCCGGGCAGCGGTCGAACACGCTCGCCGTCGACTGCCCTCCGGACGTCGGCGCCATGCGCGCCGACGCGACGCGCGTGCGCCACGCGCTGCTCAATCTTAGCAGCAACGCGGCGAAGTTCACCGAGCACGGCTCGATCGCGATCAGCGCGGCGCGGACGACCGACGACGCGCGCGAGTGGATCGTCTTCCAGATCGCCGACACCGGCATCGGGATGACGCAGGACCAGGTCGCACGGCTCTTTCAGGACTTCACGCAGGCGGACGTCTCGACCTCGCGCCGCTACGGCGGGACCGGCCTCGGCCTCGCGATCAGCCGGCGGCTCTGCCGGATGATGGGCGGCGACATCGGCGTGGAGAGCAAAGCCGGGCTCGGCTCGACGTTCGTCATCCGGCTCCCCGTCGAGACGGAGCCCTCATCGGGGAGGACCTCGTGAACGCACCACCGCGAGCGGATCCCGATCTCGCGCACGATCACCGCCAATCGCATCATCGATGAGTTCGTCTCACGGTTCACGCACACCGTGCCGATGGACTGGTTCCTGCCCGGCGTGCCGCCGACAGGCAAGCGGGTCGAGGTCGTCGTCATCGTGGTCGTCGAGTTCGACGACGAAGGCCGGATCGCCGCCGAGCGGATCCACTGGGATCAGGCGACGGTGCTCGTTCAGCTCGGGCTCCTCGATCCCGCAGGGCTGCCGGTGGCGGGCGCGGAGACGGCGCGGAAGGTCCTCGACCCCGACCGACCCTCCAACACACTGATCCCGTAACGAGCCGTGCCGCGCACGTTCCCGGTGGCCGTCCACCTCTGCTCCGCCGGTTCAACACCGGATACGAGGACGGCAACTACAGCGTGCCCGCCGGCCACCTCGACGGTGGGGAAACCGTCACGCAGGCCGCCATCCGCGAGGCGCGCGAGGAGATCGGTATCGAGCTGTCACCGGAGGACGTCGCCGTCGCCGGCACGATGCACAGGAAGTCACGCACGGAGCGCGCGCCGTCGAACTGCGAGCCCGACAAGTGCGACGACCTGCTGTGGGCGCCGCTCGGCACGCTCCCCGCGAACACGTGCCCTGCGTCCGGCGCGCGCTCGAGAACCACGCGCGCGAGAACGTGGCGGGGTTCGAGGAGTTCGGGTGGTGACGGCCGCCGCGCGACGCGGCGGCCGTCCTGCGCTCAGCGCGCGGCGGTGGCGAGACCCGTCGGACAGGCGACGCCGGTGCCGCCGAGCCCGCAGTAGCCCATCGGGTTCTTGGCGAGGTACTGCTGGTGATAGTCCTCGGCGTAATAGAACGCGGGCGCGTCGAGAATCTCGGTGGTGATCGGCCCGTATCCCGCCGCCTTCAGCACGCGCTGGTACGCGTCGCGTGAGGCTTCCGCGAGCCGGCGCTGCGCCGGTGAGGTGACGTAGATCCCCGAGCGGTACTGCGTGCCGACGTCGTTGCCCTGGCGCATGCCCTGCGTCGGGTCGTGGCTCTCCCAGAACGTCTTGAGCAGCGCCTCGTAGCCGACCTTCGCGGGATCGAAGACGACGCGCACGACCTCGTTGTGGCCCGTCCGCCCCGAGCACACTTCTTCGTACGTCGGGTTCGGCGTCACGCCGGCCGCGTAGCCCGCGGACGTCGAGATCACGCCCGGCATCTGCCAGAACTTCCGCTCGGCGCCCCAGAAGCAGCCGAGGCCGAACATGGCGAGCTCGAGCCCCGCGGGGAACGGCGGCTCGAGCGGCGCGCCGTTCACGAAGTGCTTCGCCGGGACCGCCATCTTCTGCGTGCGCCCGGGAAGCGCCGTCTCGCGCGTCGGCAACTCGAGCTTGCTCCTCGACCACGGCATTCGGGCCTCCTATCTCGTGTCGTTCATGCCAAGCGAACGTTCGATGGACACGACGTCGGCGGGCCGCGCGAACGGCGCCGGCGCGGGCTCGCCCTCGGCGCGCGGGCGGCCGATCGCCTTGAAGAAATCCTCGAGGCCCGGCGGCGTGATCACCCAGAGCATCACGAGCTCGTCGGCGGTGTCGTTGACGATCTCGTGCTTCACGTCGTACCCGAGCATGCACGCGGTCCCCGGCACGAGCTCGTGTCGCACGCCGTCGACCATCACGTGGCCCCGGCCCCGGAAGCAGATCTGCAGCTCGACCTGGTCACCGTGCGAGTGCTCGCGCACGCGGCCGCCGGGCGGAATCGTCTGGTAGCCCAGCGCGAGCGTCCCGAACCCGGTGCGCGCAGGGAACAGCGCCGGATCGGCGTGACCGTTGGCGGGCACGGGCTGCCAGTAGGACGGCCCGTCCCCGGGCTGGACGACGACGGCGCGGCCGCGGAGCTTGTCTTCGCTCATGCTCAAGAGCTTACCTCTTGCGCGGCGGATGCGCGCCCACCGCGTCCTCGTTGACCTCGGTGCCCCACCCCGCCCCCGTCGGCAGGTGAAGATGGCCGTCGCGGATCTCCGGCTTCACGGTCACCAGGTCGTCGTACCACGGCACCGTGTCGGGATCGATCTCCATGATTCTCAGATTGGGGACGACGGCGCAGAAGTGCGCGTTCATCATCGTGGCGAGGTGCCCGTAGAAGTTGTGCGGCGCCACGTTGATCTCGTACGTGTCCGCCATCGCCGCGATCTTGAGCGACTCGGCGACGCCGTTCCACGGCGTGTCGACGATCGCAACGTCGACCGACCCGTGCTCGAAGAACGGCCGGTAGTCGCGCCGCCCGAAGAGGCACTCGCACGACGCCACCGGGATCGTCGTGTGATCGCGGATGTAGCGCAGCGCCTTCGCGTCGCGCGTGTCGATCTCGATCCAGAAGATGTCGAACGGCTCGACGGCACGCGCGACCTTGAGGAAGCCTTCCGTCTTGAAGTTGAAGTTCAGGTCGAGCAGGAGGTCGACGTCCGGCCCCGCGCCCTCGCGAAACGCGGCGAGCTCCTCGCGCAGCGCCGTCAGGACGTGGCGGTCGGCGTTCAGCTCGGGGAACGAGCCCTTGCGCGCGAATCCCGGCGAATGGAGGTAGGGTTCCTTGCCGAGGACGAACACGTTGGTCTTCAGCGCGGTGTAGCCACGCGCGCGCACTTCCTTGCCCGCGTTGACGATATCTTGCAGGGTGCGCAGCGGCGGGATCTGCATCTGCTCCGCCCACGCGAGCCGATAGGTTCCGCAGTGCGACCAGTAAAGCCGGATGCGATCGCGCACGGGTCCGCCGAGCATGGCGTAGACGGGCACGCCGAGCGCCTTCGCCTTGATGTCGAGCAGCGCGTTCTCGATGGCGCCGATCGCCTGCTGCACCACGCCGCCCGCCGCCTGGCGCCGCACCGCGTACAGGAGCGTGACGATCGCCTCGTGCGCGCGCGGGTCCTTGCCGGCGATCTGCGGCGCCAGCCCGTCGATCACCGCGGAGACGCCGAGCCCGCCGAACGACTCGTTGTACTCGCTCCAGCCGACGAGCCCGTCGTCCGTCGAGATCTTCAGGAAATCGAAGCTGCGCTGGCCGGCGTCGGCGTGGAGGTGCTCGACCTTCGTGATCTTCATGGCGCCGTATCCTAGCGCCTCACGAGGTCGTCGGTGCGCTGACGCGGCACCGGCGAGCGCGCCGGCCGGCTGCCGTCGCGCAGCGCTTCGGCCTCCGTCGCGTAACAGCGCTCCGGGCTCGCCTCCTCGTACCAGGCGCTCCCCGGCAGGTGGTAGATCCGGCGCCCCGATTCCGAGAGGTAGCCCTTGACAGGATGCGACGCCGGACATGACCAAGGCGTGTCGGGCGGAACGCCGGGGCGCTGCAGCGCGAGCACGAGCAGGAGCATCGTGAGCACGGAGCTAACGTACAATGCTCGAGTGACCGCTCTCGAACATCCCTGGGCGGAGGCGCCTGCGCCCGGGACCACCCAAGCCGTCGCTCCCGGGATCCGCTGGCTCCGTATGCCGCTGCCGTTCGCGCTCAACCACATCAACCTGTGGCTGCTGGACGACGGCGACGGTGTCGCGATCGTCGACACGGGTCTCGGCCTTCCCGACACGCGCGCGCTGTGGGAGCAGATCTTCGCCCACGAGCTCGGCGGCAAGCCGGTGACCCGCGTGATCGCGACGCACTTCCATCCCGATCACTTCGGCAACACGGGCTGGCTCACCGAGCGATGGGGCGTCGATCTCTGGTGCACGCAGGCGGAGTTCCAGGCGGCGGTGATCGCATGCTCGGCTCCCGGACGGAGCACGATCGCGCGCGAGCACTACCTCCGTCATGGGATCGGCGCCGAGGCGCTCGAGCGCCTGCGGCAGCGCGGCAACCACTATCCCGGGCTTGTGCCGACGCTCCCCAACGCGTACCGCTGCATGCGCGACGGCGATCATCTCGTCATCGACGGCCGGCGCTGGGAGGTCGTCGTGGTGCTCGGCCACGCGCCCGAGCACGCCGCGCTCTGGTGCGCCGAGATGAACGTGCTCATCTCCGGCGACCAGGTGCTGCCGAAGATCACCACGAACGTGAGCATCTGGTGGGACCGGCCGCTCGACAATCCGCTCAGGCTCTATCTCGACTCGCTCGCGCGCTTCCGCCCGATGCCGGGGAACACGCTCGTGCTTCCGTCGCACGGCCTGCCGTTCCGCGGCCTGCACACGCGCCTCGACGCGCTCCGTTCGCACCACGACGAGCGCCTCGCGGAGACCCTGGACGCGCTCGGTGAGCCGCGCAGCGCGGCCGAGCTCATCCCCGTGCTCTTCCGGCGCCAGCTCGACACGCACCAGCTCAGCTTCGCGATCGGCGAGGCGCTCGCGCACCTGAACTACCTCGAGGCCGCCGGCAGCCTCACCCGCACGCTCGACCCCGACGGCGTCCAGCGCTTCCGCAAGGCGTAGGGTCCCTTCGCAGTCCTGGGAACGATGTTGGCCCCCCGTTGTTGACAGGTAGATCTTGATGTAAGCTCCGGCCCCAATCTTGGCCCGTCCGCTCCGTCCCTGATCGCTCGACTGGGAGGGAAAGACGAATGCGTTCACGACGCTCACTCGCAGCTCTCGCACTGATGACCGCCGTCCTCACCCTCGTCCTCGCCGCGCCGCCGCTCGCCGACGCGCAGACACCGAAGCGAGGCGGTACGCTGCGGGTCTCGTACGGCAACGAGATCGCGCACCTCGATTTCCACACCGCGCCCGGCTACGAAATGATGTGGGTCGCGATGAACGTCGGCTGCGGGCTCGTGAACATCACGCCCGACGGCAAGTTCGTGGCTGACGCCGCCGAGTCGTGGTCGTCCACGCCCGACGGGCTTCTGTGGACGTTCAAACTGCGCAAGAACGTCATCTTCCACGACGGCACGCCGGTCGACGCCACCGCGGTGAAGTTCAGCATCGATCGCCTCATGGACCCCAACACCAAGTCGGGCATGCGGACCTTCTACGAGTCCGTGCACTCCGTCGAAGTGATGGATCCCCAGACCGTGCAGATCCGGCTGAAGCAGCCGTACGCGTTCCTGCTCCACATGCTGGCCGCGTACCGCACCGGGCTCATCCTCTACTCACCGACCGCCACCCAGAAGTTCACGGTCGAGGACCGCAAGCAGGGCAAGCCGGGCTCGATCATCGGCTGCGGGCCGTTCAAGTTCATCGAGTGGGTCAAGGGCAGCCATCTCGCCATGGAGCGCTTCGACAAGTACTTCGTTCCGGGCTACCCGATCCTCGACCGCATCATCATCCGCGTGATCAAGGACCCGGTCACCGAGATGGCCGCGTTCAAGAACGGCGAGATCGACTTCATCGCCTCGTTCTCGCCCGAGCACGTGGACACGCTGAAGGCGCAGGTGCCGCGGGCGAACGTCATGACGGGCAAGGAAACGACGCCGATGCTCGCCGCGATGAAGGTCACGGTCCCCGCGGACGGCAAGCCGATGTCGAAGGAGCGGAAGCCGCACCCGCTCTTCGGCGACGTGCGCGTGCGCAAGGCGATCGGCTGCTACGGCATCGACCGCAAGGAGATCGTGAAGATCGCGTTCAAGGGCCAGGCGACGCCGTGGGTCGGCATGAACCCGCCCGGCACGCTCGACACCGTGGACGTCAACCACCTCTGCCCGTACGACCAGGCCAAGGCGAAGCAGCTCCTCACCGAAGCGGGGTACGGGCCGTCGAAGCCGCTGACGTTCGAGCTGATGGCGAACACCGAGAAGAGCGTCTTCAACGTCATCGCGACCGTCATCCGGGACCAGCTTTCGCGGCTCGGCTTCGTGAACGCGAACGTGCGCGTCGTCGACAAGGTCCACTGGATGAACACGACGCTGCAGGACGGTCCGTGGGACATGTACGTCGAGGACCTCCTGTCGCTGCTCACGCTCGACTCGAACGGCTACCTCTCGAACAGCACCTCGACGTGGAGCCATCCGCGCCACAACGATCCCAAGGTCGACGAGTACTACGCGCGCTACGCGCGGGAGCTGGACGCCGGCAAGCGCAAGGCGATCGCGAAGGAGCTCGTGGAGTACATGGCCGACAAGATGTACTGGAACAACGTCTCGGGCTCGCCGTTCTACATGGTCGCGCAGCCCTGGGTGAAGGGCTACACGTACAACGCCGAGTTCGAAGTGCACTGGTGGACGGTCTGGCTGGACAAGTGAGGACGTCGCGTGCGCGTCTACCTCCTGAAGCGGCTGATCGAAATCGTGCCGACGGTCCTCATGATCACGCTCGTCGTGTTCGTGATGATGCGCTCGATCCCGGGCGATCCGGTGGTGGCCCTCCTCGGTGACGCGTACACCGAGGAGGACGCCGTCAAGGTCCGGGCGGAGTACGGGCTCGACCGGCCCATCCTCGTGCAGTACGCGATCTGGCTCGGGAAGCTGGTGCGTGGCGACTGGGGCCACTCGATCCTGAACGGGCGGCCCGTGCTCCAGGACGTGCTCATCCGGCTGCCCGTCACGATGGAGCTGATCGTGCTGTCGATGCTCGTGGCGCTGGCGATCGCCATCCCCGCCGCGATCATCGGCGCGATCCGACAGAACACGTGGGCCGATTACACGGCGACGTCGGTCGCGATGATCGGCGTGTCGATTCCGGAGTTCTTCATCGGCGTCCTGCTGCTGCTCCTCTTCTCCGTCGGCATGGGCGGATCCCTCCCGAGCTCGGGCTGGACGTACCTGCCGGGCACGTGCCCGACGATCGTCTGCCAGGCCGGCCTGCTCGGGAACGCGCAGCACGTGCTCATGCCCGCGCTGGCGCTCGGCGTCGGTCGGGCGGCGCTGCTGACGCGGCTGCTGCGCGCGAGCATGCTGGAAGTCATCCGCACGGAGTACGTCACCACCGCGCGCGCGAAGGGGCTGGCGGAGCGGCCGGTCGTCCTGAAGCACGCGCTCAAGAACGCCCTCATCCCGACGGTCACGGTCATGGGCCTGCAGGTGGGCTTCCTGATCGGCGGCGCGATCGTCGTGGAGACGCTCTTCGCGATGCCCGGGCTCGGCACGTTCGGCATCGACGCGATCATCGCCCGCGACTACCAGCAGGTGCAGGGCTTCGCGCTCATCACCGCCATCGCGTTCGTCGTCATCAACCTGCTGGTCGACCTCACGTACACGTTTCTCGACCCACGCATCCGGTACGCCTGATGAGCGGTGGAATGGAGACAGACGGCCACGTCCGCAGGACAACGCCTCCTGCGATCAGCGGCGGTAGCCTTTCGGAAGCCGAGCTCCCCAGGGCCGGTGCGGCGTGGGTACCGAGCGCGCACGCCGAGTCGCCGTTCATGGAGGGTGCGCGACGACTGCGGAAGAGCGTCACGGCGCTCATCGGTCTCGCCATCGTCGTGCTCCTGCTCGTCGTCGCGATCTTCGCGGACGTCCTCGCCCCCCACAACCCGATCGTCAACGACCAGCGTGCGATGTTCTCGACGCCGACGTGGGAGCACCCGCTCGGCACCGATCAGCTCGGGCGCGACATGCTGTCCCGCATCATTCATGGCACGCGCATCTCGCTGCTGGTGGGCGTGTCCTCCGTGATCCTCGCGCTCTTCGTCGGCGTGCCGCTCGGCATGGTCGCCGGCTACTACGGCGGCCGCGTCGACCGCGGGATCATGCGGGTGATGGACCTCATCCTCGCGTTCCCGATCTACCTGCTCGCGATCATCCTCATGGTGATCTTCACGCCCACGGCGGGCCTGATCGGCACCATCAAGGTCACCGGGGCGATCGCGATCGTGCGCATCCCGATCTACGCGCGGCTCGTGCGCGGCAGCGTGCTGTCGATCAAGGAAAAGGAGTTCATCGAGGCATGTCGCGCGCTCGGCCAGCGCGACCCCGCGATTCTCTTCCGGCACGTGCTGCCGAACTGCCTCGCGCCGATCATCGTGACGACCACGCTCGGCGTCGCCACGTCGATCATCGTCGAAGCGACGCTGTCCTTCCTCGGCCTCGGCACCCAGCCCCCGACCCCGAGCTGGGGCTGGGACTTGAAGGCGAACGTCTCGTTCATCCAGTCGAACGCGTGGCTCTCGGTCTTCCCCGGCCTCGCGATCTTCGTCACCGTGCTGGGCTTCAACCTCTTCGGCGACGGGCTGCGCGACGCGCTCGATCCGCGATTGAAATAGCGCGCCCGCGACGCGCGCGCGGTCTGTAACAAGGCGCATCCCGCTCCCGGGCCTCCATGGCATCGGTCTGCAGCCTTCTTTTCGTCGACAGAAAGAAGGACGTTGGAGGACCAGCCATGAAGCGGGCGCATCTGGCGCATCTCAGGACAATAGGGCTGGCGACCGCGGCGGTGCTGCTCGTCTCGGGGCCGGCGGTGGCTCAGACGAGCACCGAGGCACCGGCTCAGACGGGCACCGATACGTCCACGTCGAGCGTGTCTCCCTCGACCCCGTTGTCGGAGCTCACCGTCTCGGATCTGGTCAATGCGTGGCCGGAGGTCCAGTCGCAGTTCCCGGGCCTCAGCGTCGACGTGAGCCCGAACGTCGGTGTCGATGCGAACGTCGGGCTCAGCAACACGGACGCAAACGTCGGGGCGAACATCAGCCCGGGCGTCAGCATCGGCGGCGGCGACCAGACGGTGACGAGCGGCGTGCAGTCGGGGCAGACATCGGCGGACGTGAACTCTTCGTCCACGATGACCCAGGGCTCGACGTCGACGCAGACGTCCGGCACGGCGACGCAGCCGTCCCGCACGGCGTCATCGTCGGATTCGGGCGGCGCGGCGTCTCCGCCCACCACCTCGAGCGCCGATACGACCACCGTCAATCCGAAGCCGCGGGGCAGCACGGGGCCCACGGTCGAGAGAAAGCGCGCGAGAAGCAGCGACGCTGAGGGATCTCCTCCCACGTTTCCCGCGCACATTGGGGCCGGCCTTCAGGCCGGCCCCATCTTTTTCGCGATCGAGGCGGCGATCGTAACGAATCCAACGATGCCCGCACAGCTGTAACAACGCGAACGACGTCCGCCCACGCGCTGGTGGCATGTGATCGGCGGATCGCCGCCCAGCGGGGGTGTCTCCGCGTCCGCCCAGGTCTACGACCCGGTCACCGACACGTGGACGGACGGGCCGTCACTCGATACCGCGCGCACCACGTTGGGCGCAGCGGCCGTCGGCAACGTGATCTACGCCTACGCAGGCTACAACGGCGACGCCTACACCCCGTCGAGCCACTTCACCAGCCTCGAGGCCCTGACCGTCTCGGAGGCGCCGCCGCCGACCGACCAATGCGCCACGGATCTCGCGGCCGCGCTTGAGGAGATCGCCTCGCTCCAGGAGCAGGTCGGCGAGCTCCAGGCGCAGCTCACGAGCCTCACGCAACAGAACGCTTCGCTGAGTGCCCAGGTCGTCGCCTTGACCGCGGAGAACGCGCAGCTCCAGGCGACCGCGAACGCCGTCAGCACCGACCTGGCCGCGGTGCAGCAGGATCTGGCGCGCGCGTTCAGCAACAGCGGGTTCCAGCTTCCGGGCGCGACGCCGGTCGATCAGCTGAACAACCTCATCCGGGCGATCCTCGACCTCAATCTCGGGCGGAAGCAGGGCGTCTACAAGAACCTCGGAGGGCGATAGCGACGGCTCCAACGCCCGCAGGTGACCGGCCCAACGACGCGCGATCCATCCGCCGGATCGCGCGTCGTCCACCCGTGAGTCGATCGGCGGCTGTGCGATAATCCCCGGCCTATGCAGCGGACGTACGACCTCCGCATCGAGCACTACAAGCCGCTCCTGCCGCCGGCGATCCTGCTCGAGGAGCTGCCGCTTTCCGACCGCGGCTCCGAGACCGTCGCGCGCGGGCGGCAGGAGGTCTCGCGGATCCTGCGCGGCGAGGACGACCGGCTCGTGCTCGTCGTCGGCCCGTGCTCGATCCACGACACGGACGCCGGGCTCGAGTACGCGCGCCGGCTGAAGCAGCTCGCCGAGCGGCACGCGGGCGAGCTCTGCATCGTGATGCGCGTGTACTTCGAGAAGCCGCGTACCACCGTCGGCTGGAAGGGCCTCATCAACGACCCGAAGCTCGACGGCACGTTCGCGATCAACGAGGGCCTGCGCAAGGCGCGCCACTTCCTGCTCGACCTCGCCGACATGGGGCTGCCGGCCGGCTCCGAGTTCCTCGATCCGATCTCGCCGCAGTACACGTCGGACACCGTGACCTGGGGCGCGATCGGCGCGCGCACGACCGAGAGCCAGGTGCACCGCGAGCTCGCGTCCGGGATGTCGATGCCGATCGGCTTCAAGAACGGCACGGACGGCGGCGCGCAGATCGCGATCGACGCGGTGCGCGCGGCGGCGCATCCGCACCGCTTCCTCGGCGTCACCGAGCAGGGCCTGGCGGCGATCGTGTCCACGCGCGGCAACCAGGACTGCCACGTGATCCTGCGCGGCGGCGAGGGTGGACCCAACTACGACGCGATGAGCGTGCAGAAGACGGCGGCCGCGCTCAAGACCGCGGGCGTCGCGCCGCGGCTGATGGTCGACGCGAGTCACGGCAACAGCAGCAAGGACTATCGCCGGCAGCCCGTGGTCGTGCACGACGTCGCGGCGCAGATCGCCGAGGGCGAGCGCGCGATCGCCGGCATGATGATGGAGAGCTTCCTCGTGGACGGCCGCCAGGACCTCGTCGATCCCGGCACGCTGCGCTACGGGCAGAGCATCACCGACGCGTGCATGGGCTGGGACATGACGGCGCCCGTCATCGCCGAGCTCGCGGACGCGGTGCGCGCGCGCCGAAAGCGGTGATCGGCAGCTCGCCGCGCCGCGCGGCCGACCAGCGCTTCGTCTTCGGCACCGGCCGGTTCCTCGACGACATCACGCCGGCCGGCCATCTCCACCTCGGCGTCGTGCGCAGCGTGCACGGCCACGCGCGCATTCGCTCGATCGATCTGACGGCGGCGCGCGCGCATCCCGGCGTCGTCGCGGCGTGGGCCGCCTCGGACCTTCAGGGTGTGGCGCCAACGTTGCCCACCGCGTACGGCGGAGGGCCCAAGGGGCGGCCGTGGGCGATTCCCGTGCTCGCCCGCGACGTCGCGCGCTACGCCGGCGAGCCGCTCGCCGTCGTCATCGCCGACGATCCGTATCGTCTCGCCGACGCGCTCGGCACGGTCGTGGTCGACGCGGAGCCCTTGCCCGCGGTGACGCGCGTGGCGGACGCGCAGCGCGCGACGACCACGGTTCACGCGGACTGGCCGGACAACGCCGCGCTCGGCGTGAAGGGCGGCGTGGGCGACATCGACACGGCACTCGGCGCGGCGGACGTCGTGGTGCACGAGCGCTTCCGCCACGCGCGGCTCGCGGCCGTGCCCGTCGAGACGCGCGGCGTCCTGGCGTATCCAGACGGCGACACGCTGGTGGTGTGGTCGTCGACGCAGAGCCCGTACAGCCTGCGCGACGTCGTCGCCGCCGCGCTCGAGCTGCCGGCGGAGCAGGTGCGCGTGCTGATTCCCGACGTCGGCGGCGGCTTCGGTCCGAAGGGCGCGATCTATCCCGAGGAGATCCTCGTCGCCGCCGCCGCGCGGAAGCTCGGGCGCCCCGTGAAGTGGGTCGAGAGCCGGCGCGAGAGCTTCCTCGCGATGGGGCACGATCGCGAGCAGGAGCACGACGTCCGCGTGGGCTTCCGCCGCGACGGCACGATCGTCGCGATCGACGGATCGTTCCTCGCGGACGTCGGCGCGTATCCCGCGCAGGGCGACGGCCTCACCGCGAACACCGTCAACCACCTCTGCGCGCCCTACCGCGTGCGCCACTACCGGAACGCCGGCACGAGCCTCGTCACGAACAAGACGTTCAACGCCGCGTATCGCGCCGCCGGCCGTCCCGAAGCGACCTTCGTGATGGAGCGGCTGATCGACATCGGCGCGCGACGGCTCGGGCTCGATCCCGTCGACGTGCGGCGCCGCAACCTGATCCGCGCCGACGAGATGCCGTACAAGCCGGGCCTCACCTACAAGGACGGCGTGCCGATCAACTACGACCCCGGTGACTTCCCCGCCGCCTTCGAGCAGCTGCTCGCGCGCTTCGGCTACGAGGACTGGCGCAAGCGCCAGGCCGCGCAACCCGCGGGCCCCAAGCGTCTCGGCATCGGCGTCGCGTGTTACCTGCAGGGCACGGGGCTCGGCCCGTTCGAGAGCGCGACCGTCCGTGTCGATCCGAGCGGCAAGGTCTACGTGCTGATCGGCGTCGTCGCGCAGGGCCAGGGCCACGCGACCACGCTCGCGCAGATCGCCGCCGCCGAGCTCGGCGCGCGGTTCGACGACGTGACGGTCGTCGCGGGCGACACCGCGCTCGTTCCGTACGGCATGGGCACCGGCGGCAGCCGCGTGACCGCCAACGCGGGCCCCGCCGTGGCACGGACGGCGCGCGAAGTCCGCGCGAAGGCCGCGCGCGTCGCCGCCGAGCTGCTCGAGTGCGCGGCGGACGACGTGCGGATCGAGGAAGGGCGCGTGCACGTCGCGGGGCTGCCGACGAAGTCGCTGCCGCTCGGCCGCGTCGCCCACGCGGCGATCAAGTCGAAAGCGCTGAAGCCGCTCGGCGAGCCCGGCCTCAACGCGTGCACGTACTTCTATCCCGACACGGTCACGTGGGCCTTCGGCGGCAGCGCGGCGGCCGTCGACGTGGATGCCGAGACGGGGGCGGTGCGCGTGCTCCGCTACGTGGCGACGCACGACCCGGGTCGCGCGATCAACCCCGTGATCGTCGAGGGTCAGCTCCAGGGAGGGCTCGTGCAGGGCATCGGCGCCGGCTTGATGGAGGCCGTGGTCTACGACGCCGACGGCCAGATGCTCACGGCGAGCCTGATGGACTACGCGATCCCGAAGGCGGCCGACGTCCCGTTCATCGAGGTGATCCTCGACGAGCATCCGTCGGTGATCAACGACCTCGGCATCAAGGGCGTCGGCGAGAGCGGCTGCATCGCGCCGGCCGCCGTCATCGCGAACGCGATCGAGGACGCGCTCGCCGAGCGCGGCGTGACGGTCCGCGAGGTCCCCGTCACGGGGTATTTGATATGGGGGGCCGCCTCTAGCGGCCCCCCAAGCCCCCCCGACGCTCCGGGCCGGGAGTGAATCCCGGCCCTTCGCGAGTGCCCGCGGTAGCGCGCGGTTAACCGGTCGGGATCGGAGGCGGCGGCGGGTACGCGTCGTCGGGGAACGGATAGTCCGGCGGCGCGACCGGCGGCAGCGGCGGCGGCGCGGCGACCACATCCCGGGCCGGTGCTCCCAGCGCCAGCCACGATCGCGCTCGAAGCGCCAGAACGCGGCGGCGCGATGACGCTCGAGATGCCGGCGACGCTCCCACTCGCGCCGATCCCATTCATGACGCTCCGCCGCGCGGCGGAACTCCCAGTGGCGCTGCTCCGCCTCGCGGCGACGCTCCCATTCGTGTGTGCGGCGCTCCAGGTGCTCGCGCCGCTCCTCGCGTCGTTCCTCGCGGCGCCCCTTCACTCGATCGCGGTGATCGTCCGTCGGTCCCTGTGTCGGTCGTTATCGCTCCAGGCGGGCGGCACCACGCTCAGTGTGGCCACCACCGCCAGAACTCCCAGGCCAAGCGCGCGACGAATTGCGGTACGCATCGCGTTTCACACTCCCGGCGGGACGGCCCGCCCCTATGTCTGTGTACATGTGACGTTGGGGCGGGCGCGTTGATTTACGCGCGGGGTGCTACCGATCGAGCCGCGGGCGTTTCGCGGCCCACGGCCGCGCTTCCTCGAACGCGGCCGACGCCTGCAGCACCGTGAGATCGGCGAAGCGCCGGCCGACGATCTGCAGGCCGACCGGCAATCCTGCCGGCGTGAAGCCGGCCGGCACCGTCGCCGCGGGCTGGCCCGTGAAGTTGAACGGATAGCTGAACGAGGCCCAGCCCAGCCAGTCCCAGAGGTTCGACGGCTGCGGCCAGTGCGCGGGGTTGATGCGGCCGCACTCGAACGCGGCGACCGAGAGCGATGGCGTGAGCAGGAGGTCGTAGCGCTCGAACAGCGGACGCACGCTGTCCCAGTACGCGAGCTTCCGGCCGCGCATGTCGATGTAGTCGACCACGCTGTGGGAGAGGCCGTCCTCGATCGACGCGACGAGGCCCGGATCCATGCGCTCGCGCCACTCCGGGAGATAGCGCGCGTAGTTGCCCGCCTCGTGCGCGTTCCACATCATCCGGATCATGTGGTGCGAGTCGGCGAAGCCCGTCTTCACTTCCTCGACGGTGGAGCCCAGCGACTCGAACGCGCGCGCGGCCTCGCGGACGATCGCCGCCACGTCGGGGTCCACGCGCAGGGTGTCGAGATTCGGGCTGAACGCCACGCGCAGCCCGCGCACGCCCGCGCGCAGCTTGCCGACGTAATCGTCGACGGGGCCCGGCAGCGACGTGCGATCCCACTCGTCCGGTCCGGCCATCACGCTCAGCATGAGCGCGGCGTCGGCGACCGTGCGGGTCATCGGCCCGTTGTGCGACGAGGAGTCGTTGTTCGAGACCGGATACATCGGCACGCGCCCGTACGACGGCTTCAGCCCGAAGATCCCGCAGAACGCGGACGGGATGCGGATCGAGCCCGCGCCGTCGGAGCCGTGATGCAGCGGCCCGAGCCCTGCCGCCGCCGCGGCGCCGGCGCCGGCGCTCGAGCCGCCGGTCGTCATCGCGGTGCTCCACGGGTTGCGCGTGCTGCCGGTGAGCGGGCTGTCGCCCATGCCCTTCCAGCCGAACTCGGGCGTCGTCGTCTTGCCGAGCATCACGCCGCCGGCGGCGCGCAGTCGCGGCACGAACGGCGCGTCCGCGTCGGGCACACGCGTCGCGAAGATGTGCGAGCCCGACATCGTGCGGATGCCCTTCGTGAGCGCGAGGTCCTTGATGGAATACGGGATGCCGTGCAGCGGGCCGAGCGCGCCGCCCGTCATCACCGCGTCTTCCGCGCGCTTCGCGTCCGCGAGCGCGAGCTCCGGCGTGGGCGTGCAGAACGCGTTGAGGGCGGGATTCAGCTTCTCGATGCGCGCGAGCACCGCGCGCGTCAGCTCGACGGGCGACAGCTTCTTCGCGCGGATGAGCGCGGCGAGCTCCGTGGCGGGCGTGTAGCAGAGGTCGACGTCTGTCATGGGAGAAGCCTCCTCGAGATCTTCAGCGGCCGCGACGCAGGCCGCGGCCGGGACGTGCGCCGGTATGACGGCCGTCGCGCGCGACCGCGGCGCCGTTGACGTAGACGGCGCGGATGCCCGTCGGCGCCTGCCGCGGCTCCGTGTACGTGGCGGCGTCGTCGATGCGCGCCGGATCGAACACGACGAGATCGGCGTAGGCCCCCGGCCGGATCGTCCCGCGGTCGAGGAGCTGGAACTTCGCCGCGGGCATGCCGGTCATCCGGTGGAGCGCGGTCGGCAGCTCGAGCACCTTCTCCTCGCGCACGTAGCGGCCGAGCACGCGCGCGAAGCAGCCGTAGAGCCGCGGATGCGGATTGCCGCCGGTCGGCACGCCGTCGGAGCCGATCATCGTGGTCGGGTGGGCGAGCACGGCCTTCACGTCGCGCTCGTCCATCGTGAACACCACGACCCAGCACGCGTCGCCTTCGCCGTCGAGCACGCGCTGCGCCGCGCCCTCCGTGTCCACGCCCCAGTTGGTCGCGAGCGTCGCGACCGTGCGGCCCTCCCACTCCGGATGCTTCGGCGAGGACGAGATCAGCACGTCGCCGCCCTCGAGCTGCCCGAGCCCGCCGGGGCTGTCGGCACGGAACGAGTTGTTCTGCATCACCGCGGCGAGCGTCGTGCTGCCGGCGGTGTACGGATACTGATCCGTCGTCACGTCGACGCCGCGCGCGCGCGCCTCGTCGATCAGCGCCAGCGAGTCCCGCACGCGGCCCCAGTTGCGGCGCCCGCTCGCCTTGTGATGCGAGATCTGCACCGGCACGCCCGCCTCTTCGCCGATGCGGATCGCCTCACGCACGGCGTCGAGCAGCCCATCGGCTTCGTTGCGCATGTGCGTCGCGTACAGGCCGCCGCTCGGCCCGCGAAGCTCGCGCACGAGCGTGATGATCTCGTCGGTCTTCGCGTAGCGGCTCGGCTCGTAGATGAGTCCCGTCGAGAGGCCGACGGCGCCGGCGGCGACGCCTTCACGCACCCACGCCTTCATGCGATCGAGCTCGGCCGCGGTGGGCTCGCGCGTGTCGTTGCCCATCGCGCCGCGCCGCATCGAGCCCTGGCCGATGAGCACGGCCACGTTGCAGCTCGGCCGCACGCTGTCGACGCGCTCGAGGTACCCCTTGAAGCCCTCCCACGGCGTGGGATCGGCGTCGGGATGGAGGCGGCGGAATCGCACGAGCCCCGCTTCGAACGGGACGACGCCCGATCCGCAGTTGCCGACCACGTCCGTCGTCACGCCCTGCAGGACCTTGAACGGCACTTCGGGCTCGAGGATCACCGCGTAGTCGTCGTGGCTGTGGACGTCGATGAAGCCCGGCGCGACCGCGAACCCGCGCGCGTCGACCTCCACGTCGCCACGATGGGTCACGGTGCCGAACGCGACGATCCGCTCGCCGCGCACGCCGACATCCGCCCGCAGCCCGGGCGCGCCCGTGCCGTCGAACACCGTGCCGCCCCGAATCACCAGGTCGAAGCGTTCTCCTGTCGCCATCAGTCCCTTTCCGGCCCACCCTGTGCCGCGAGCGCCAGCGCACCGAGCACGCCCGCCCTCTCACCGAGCGCCGGCGCGACGATGAACTCCTCGATCGCGCCGGCGAGCGCGGCGACGCGCACGTAGCCCGCGAGAATCGCCCGCACCTCGGCGCGCACGCGCCCGAGGAGCGTCGGGTGGCGCAGCACGCCGCCGCCGACGACGATCCGCTGCGGCGACAGCACGGTCACGACGTTCGCGAGCCCCAGCGCGAGGTACCGCGCCACGAGCGTCCAGACCGGATCATCGACCGCGAGCGCCTCGGGAGGCAAGCCCCGCCGGGCCTGGATGGCCGGACCGGATGCGAGGCCTTCGAGACAGTCGGCGTGGAACGGGCACCAGCCGGCGAAGTCGTCGCCCGGCGCGCGTGGGACGCGCATGTGGCCCATCTCCGGATGCGCGAGGCCGTGAAGCGGCCGGCCGCCGACCACCGCGCCGCCGCCGATGCCGGTGCCGACGGTCACGTAGACGAGCGGATCGCACTGCGTGCCCGCGCCCCACCGCCATTCCGCGAGGGCGGCGCCGTTCACGTCGGTGTCGATGGCGACGGGCACCACGAGTGCGCGACGCAGCGCACCGACGACATCGGCGCCACTCCATCCGGGCTTTGGCGTGGCGGTGATGGAGCCGAAGGTCGGCGACGCGGGATCGAGATCGAGCGGACCGAAGCTGGCGACGCCGACCGCGGCGGGGCGGTGCTCGCGGAAAAAAGCGGCCGCGCGCGCGAGCGTCTCGTCAGCCGTCGTGGTCGGGAAGCACGCGCCGGCGCGCACGTCGTCCGGACCGCTCCCGACGGCGCACACGGTCTTGGTCCCGCCCGTCTCGATGCCGCCGAACGTCCCGCCTCCCACGAGGGAGGAACGTACCACGGCGGACTTTCGACCTTGGGGGGCGAGACGCCCCCCACCCCCCCGGCGCTCCGGGCCGGGAGTGAATCCCGGCCCTACGCGAGTGCCCTACGCCGCGGCGAGTAGCTCGGCGACGGCGCCGCGCACGACGTTGACGTCGATCGGCTTGCGGATCGTCAGGTCCGCGCCGAGGTCGCGGGCGACGCGCAGCGCATTCATCCCCCCGGCGCTCCAGCCCGCGGACACGGCGATCACGCGGGTCGCCGGGAACTCGCGGCGGATCACGGCCAGCGTCTCGAACCCGTCCTGCTCGGGCATGTAGAGATCGAGAAGCACCAGATCGGGATGACAGACATGGCAGGCCTCCGAGGACAGTGCGCTCAGGCGAGCGCGGCTTGGCCGTCGGCGTCGATGCGGACGCGGGCCCACCCCCGCGTGCGAAGCGGTTCGTCGACGGTGAGCCGCCGACGCTCCGTCATGGCGGCGGAGACCGGCTGGTCGCCCCGCCGGTCGAGCACGATGCCGAGGCGCGCGGACTCGACGAACGTCTCGCGGAGGGCCGTGTAGACGTCCGGGCGATTGCGTGCCACGACGTACAAAATTCGGGTCACGCCAGCGAATCCAGCAACCGGCGTGCCGCGTAAGTCCTGCCCTCCGAATGAGAAAAGATTCTCTCTCTCAGCGCGCCGCCGGGCGCGAAGCGAGGCCGATCACGCGGCCGACCTGGGGTGGGCGGGGCAGCGCGTCGTGCGCCGCCTGGATCTCGGCGAGCCGCGCGAGCACGTCCGTCGCCATCGTGGCACCGCGGCGTGTCTCCAGGGCAACGTGGAGCGACATCAGCTCGTTGGTCGCGGCGAGGTAGCCGTCGGTGGCGTGATACATCGCGTGCACGTAGTGCAGGCGCTTGGCGTCGTGAGCGAGGAGCTGGGTCGTGAAGCGCAGCGCGTCCCCCGCACGCACCTCCCGATGGTACGTCACGTGCGCTTCGAGGCAGAACGTGGTCACGCGATGCGCCCGCCGGTGCGCGGCGTCGAGCCCGACCCACCGAAAGAACTCGTCGGTCGCGAAGTCGAAGACGACGAGGTAGTAGCCCATGTTCATGTGGCCGTTGTGATCGATCCATTCGGGACGGACGACGTCGCGGTAGGAATCGAGTGGCGTGTCGATCGCCATGCCGCGCGGCAGCGTACCATACGCCGCGGAGGGCTCCTCGCGCGTGGCCGAGATCATCTTCGTGGAAGGCGTGCCCGGCGCCGGGAAATCGACGACGGCCCAGTTCCTCGCCCGGCAGCTCGCGGCGCACGGGCGTCCCGCGCGCTGGATCTAGAGGAAGAAATCCCCAACCCGTTCGTGCCGTCGGCGCCGCCGCTCGGGCTCGTCACGTGGCAGGAGGCCACCTGGGAGCAATTCGCGGACGCGCACGTCGCCCGCTGGCGCGACTTCGCGCGCGCGGCCGCGGACACACCGGAGGTGATCGTCGCCGAGAGCTTCCTTTTGCAGCGGCCGGTGTTCACGATGCTCCGGCGAGACGCCGATCCCGCCGCCATCGAAGCGCTGGTGAATCGCTTCGCCGATGCCGTGGCGCCGCTCGAGCCCACGCTCGTTTATCTCTCGCACCCCGACCCCGAGGCCTCGTGGCGCGCGGTGATGGCGAAGCGCGGGGGCGGTGAGCTCGCCGCCGCGGTCCAGCGGAGCGAGGACTGGCCGTTCACCCGGTCGCGCGGTCTCGCGGGACTCGGATGAAGATCCACGTGATCGACGTCGCGGCCGGCACATGGGCCGAGCGGCGTTGGAAGATCTGCACGCTGCTCGGGATCGCGTCGGACGAGGCGGCGCCGCCGGCGCGCGACACGCTCGCGCCGCTCGCCGGCCGTTACTGCAACGGAAACGAAGAGATCACGATCACGCTCGAGGACGAAGGCCTCGTCCTGCGCGGCACGCTGTGGGCATCGAATATGCTCCTGGTCGTCGCCCCGGGTCTGTTCGACGTCGAATCGTGGCCGCTGCGCATCCGATTCGAGGATAATGCGGCCGGCGTGCCGCGGCGTGCCGCGCGTGTTGCGCTGGGAAGGCGCACGGCTCTGGTGGGGCGGACCCGGAGGCGCGTATGAGCGAGTTCACGACCAGTGACGGTGTTCGACTGGCCTACGCGATCGACGATTTCGCCGATCCGTGGAAGCCGAAGGACACCGTCATCCTCCTCCACGCGGCGATGTCCAACCTCCGCCGCTTTTAGTCATCCGGAGCGCGTCGGGAAGCTCGCGCTGTTCTCGAGCACGCCCGGGCTCTCGTACGCGCGACCGGAAGCGCGCGTCCCGACGTGGCCGGCGATCGTGCGCGAGAAGGGCGTGGACGGTCTGCTCGCGGAAACGGTCGCGGCGCGCGTCGATCCCGGGCGCGTCGACGCGGGGTTCATCCTCTGGATGCTCGACGAGGCGAAGCGGATGAATCGCGAGTTCACGGCGCGCTTCCTCGACACGATGGCGCGGCTCGATCTCGGCGCGCGCGTGCGCGAGATCAAGGCGCCGACGCTGGTCGTCGTGGCGGGCGCGGACACGGTCTGCGGGCAGGACGGGTACGAGAAGCTGCGCGCGATCCCGAACCACGAGGGGGTCGTGTACGAGGGCGAGCCGCACAACGTCACGAACGGCGTCCCCGACCGCTGCGCGACGGACCTCAGGCGCTTCCTCGCCGGCCGTGAGCGCCGACTGTATCAACTCGTGGACATTGACTCACCTATCTGCCATCGAGACGCTTTCCGTAAGCCATGACTACGGTGACCTTGTCGACCAAGTACCAGCTCGTCCTGCCGCGTGAGGCTCGCGAACGACTGAAGCTCCGCCCGGGGACGAAGCTCACCGTCATGGAAAAGGGCGGTGTCATTTACCTCGTCCCCGAGCGTCCGCTCCGCGAGTTCCGGGGAGTCGCGGCAGGGCTGAACCCCCGAGGGGTGCGAGAAAAGAAAGATCGCCTCTGATCCTGGTCGACTCGAGACGCTGGATCGAATATCTCGCCCATCGCCCGCTCGCCAGGCGCTTCGCCCCATACCTGGAAGGTCGCGAACCGCTCGTCGCGTCAGCGATTCAGATCTATGAAGTCTACAAGGCCATGCGACGCGATTTTTCGGAAGACCGAGCCGTGACCGCGGTCGCAGCACTCCGGCACAGCATGATCGTTCCTGTCGATGAATCGCTCGCCTTGGATGCGGCGGACCTCGCGCTCCTGCACCGGCTGGCGATGGCGGACGCCCTCGTCTATGCGACGGCGCGCCGTCACAGCGCGAGATTGATCACCACGGATACGGACTTCGCGGTCTCCCCGACGCTCTGGTGGTTCGCTAGCGGTTACCCCGCCGCGCGGTCTCGTAGTGATCGGCCAGCACCTGCGCCACGCATGCGGTGACCTTCATGCCAGTCGGCAGGTCGAGGAACTCGTTCGGGCCGTGCGCGTTGGAGCCGGGCCCCATCACGCCGGTGATGAGGAACTGCGCCTGCGGGAACCGCTCACCGAGCATGCCCATGAACGGGATCGAGCCGCCGAGGCCCTGGTACATCGCCGGCTTGCCGAAGTAGGTCTTCGACGCACGCTCCGCGGCGTCGAGGAGCCACGGCGCCGTCGGCGGCGCCGCCCAGCCGTTGCCCGGCGCGTCGATCGAGTACGTGACCTTCGCCCCGTACGGTGGGTCCTTCTCGAGCAGCGCCTTCAGCGCCTCGCCGGCGCGGAACGCGTCGCGCGTCGGCGGCAAGCGGAGCGAGAGCTTCACCGTCGTCTGCGGGCGCAGCACGTTGCCGCCGTCGGCGGGGAGCGGAAGCCCGGCAGCGCCGGTGATCGCGAGCGCGGGCCGCCACGTGTTGTTGAGGTCGAGCTCCACGGGGTCGTGGCTCAGCGCCCGCATGCCCGGCACGAACGGCCATTTCGTGCCGATCTCGTCACCGAGCACCTGCGCGACCGCGCGCGCCTGGTCGACGCGCTCCTTCGGAATGTCGACGTGAAAGTCGCGCGGGATGATCGCTCCCGTCTTCTCGTCCTCGAGGCGCGAGAGGAGCTGTCGCACGATGCGGAAGCTCGACGGCACGATCCCGCTCGCGGCGCCCGAGTGCACGCCTTCGGTCAGGACCTCGACCGTGAGATCGCCGTTCACGATGCCGCGCAGTGACGTCGTTCCCCAGAGCTGGTCGTAGTTCCCGCAGCCGGAGTCGAGACAGACGACGAGGCTCGGCGTGCCGACCTTCGCGGCGAGCGCGTCCATGTACGCCGGAAGGTCGTAGCTACCGCTCTCCTCGCACGCCTCGATCAGCACGAGACATCGCGCGTGCGGCACACGTGCCGCCTGCAGCGCTTCGATGGCCGTGAGCGCGGCGAACGTCGCGTAGCCGTCGTCGCCGACACCGCGTCCGAACAGCCGATCGCCCTTCCGCGCGGGGACCCATGGCCCGAGCCCCTCGGCCCAGCCGACCATCTCCGGCTGCTTGTCGCAGTGCCCGTAGAGCAGCACGGTCTCGTCCGACGCGCCGGGCACGTCGATGAGGATCACGGGCGTGCGGCCGGGCAGCCGATGGACTTCGAACGAGAGCCCCTCGATCGCGCGCTTCACGCTCCAGTCCTCGAGGAGCGCCACCGCGCGGTCGATGTGGCCGTTCTCCTTCCACTTCGCGTCGAAGTGCGGTGACTTCGCGGGGATGCGGATGTACTCGGTGAGCGCGGGGACGATGCTGCCGTCCCACACCTTGTTGACGTAGTCGCGGGTGGCGGTGGCGTCGATGGTCATGAGCGCATGGTACCGCGACGGCGGTGTCGCGCTCAGCGGCGCCCCCGAACACGGAGCTGCTAGCTCAGGTCAACATGCTGACGAGGCAGAAGACGCGGCTGGAGGGGCAAGTCAGCGCGCTCTCCACGCAGAACTCCACGCTGCAGGGCGAAGTCAACACGGTCACCACGCAGAACACACGGCTGCAAGACCAGGTCGATGCGCTCACCGCGCAGAACACGCAACTGCCGAGGACGAACACGACGCTGCAGAACGATCTCGCCGCGGTGCAACCGACGATCGCCGCGCGTGATACGCTGATCGCGCAGCTCCAGGCGCAGCTCGCGGCGCAGACGCAGGTCGCGACGGCGATGACGACAACGGTGACGGCCAGCGTCGATCTCGTCGAGGTGCCGCTGCAGCAGGCGTTCAACAGTCCCAACTTCACGATCCCCGGCACGACGCCAGCGGAGCAGCTCGAGAACCTGACCGAAGCGATTGCGGCGTTGAAGAACGGAGCGGCGCCACGAAGATGAAGAAGAAGTAACGCCTGAAGACGCCATGGCCCCGGGTGGTAGCATCCGGGGCCATGGACGCCTACCGCGCCGTCGTCGACAAGCGGGACCAGCGCGCGTTCCTTCCCAGGCCGATCCCCGACGAAGCGCTGCGGCGCATCCTGCAGGCGGCGCGCATGACCGGCAGCTCCAAGAACAGCGAGCCCAATCGGCTCGTCGTCGTGCGTGACCCCGACCGAAGAGCCGCGCTGGCCGCGGTCGGCGCGTTCGCGAAGTTCCTCGTACAGGCGGCGGCGGTGATCGTCATCGCGCAGACGCAGCGGCACGAGTTCGACGCCGGCCGGTGCGCGCAGAACATGATGGTCACCGCGTGGGGCGAAGGGATCGGCTCGTGCCCCGCGCACCTGCCCGAGGCCGAGGTCGCGAAGCTGCTGAAGATCCCGGCCGATCTGCACGTCAACCGCGTGATCGCCTTCGGCTACGTCGAGGCCGCGCGCGCGACCGCGCCGAAGTCCGTCGCCCGAAAGCGCAAGCCGCTCGACGAGCTCGTGCACTGGGAGACCTGGTGACCCGCGTGGTGACGCGCGAGCAGATCCCGCGGCTCGTCCATCGCGCCGGGCGCATGGTCGGCATCGGCAACCTGCTGGGCGGCGTCGTCACCTTTCTCTACTTCAGCTTCATCGACGTCTCCGCCCGGGCCGGAATGGACCCGAACTTCAAGGCCTCGATCGTCTACTTCATCGTCTCGTTCGCCATCGTGGCCGGCCTCGCCCAGCTCGCGGGCACGCGCTCCACCGCGCCGCTCGAGGCGTGGGCCAGGAGTACCGGGCCGCCCGACGTCTTCGTGCGCCAGCGCGCGATCGCGCTGCCGTTCGTCATGGCGCGCGTGAGCGCGATCGGCTGGCTCTTCGCGGGCGTCGCGTGGTCCGTCGTGTGGCCCGCGCTCATCGGCGAGCACCAGCCGGTGGCGATCCTCCGGCGCTTCGTCGGCATCGTGCTGGTCGGCGGCACCGTGACGAGCGTCTTCCTCTTCTTCGCGATCGAGCGCATCTGGCGGCAGGCCCTGCCCGTCTTCTTTCCCGACGGCGACGTGACCGCCACGCCCGGCGCCGCCCGCGTGCCCGTGCGCGCGCGCCTGCTGGCGATCTTCCTGTTCGTCGGAATCGTGCCGCTCGCGCTGATGGGCGTGCTCACCTACACGCGCGCGATGATCCTCGCCGGCGCTTTGCCCGACGCCGCGGCGGCGATGCTGAGGGACATGGCGATCTTCAACGCCTTCGTGATCGTCGTGGGCGGCGCGATCGCCGCCGCGCTCGCCGTCTTCGTCTCCCGGAGCGTCGCGGAGCCGCCGAAAGACGTCGAGGTGGCGATGGAGCGCGTGGGGCGCGGCGACCTCGAGACCCGCGCGGCCGTCGTCTCGACCGACGAGATCGGCGCGGTGGCGGAAGGCTTCAACCGGATGGTCGCGGGCCTCCGCGAGCGCGAGCGCACCCGCGAGACGTTCGGCAAGTACGTGAGCCCCGAGGTACGCGACGAGATCCTGGCCGCCGGCGCTCCGATGGAAGGCCACCGCCGCGAGGTCACGATCCTCTTCAGCGACCTCCGCGACTTCACGCCGTGGGTCGAGTCGCAGCCGGCCGAAGACGTCGTCCGCGACATCAACGCGTACTTCACGCTGATGGAAGGTGCGATCCGCGCGCACGGCGGCCTCGTCGTGCAGTTCATCGGCGACGAGATCGAGGCGGTCTTCGGCGCGCCGGTCGCCGAGCCGCCCCACGCCGACCACGCGGTCGCCGCCGCGCTCGAGATGTGCCGCCGGCTCGAGACGTGGAACGAGTCGCGCCGCGCGAACGGAGCGATCATCCTGCGCCACGGCATCGGCATCCACACCGGCGACGTCATCGTCGCGTCCATCGGCAGCCCCGAGCGCCTGTCCTATGCGCTCGTGGGTGATCCCGTCACCCTCGCCTCCCGGATCCAGGGCCTCACGAAAGAGGTCGGTGGCGACGTGCTCGTCAGCGGCGACACCGTGCGCCGACTGAAAGAGAGAGTCTCGCTGGAGGCGTTGCCCGCCGCCCGCGTCAAGGGACGCCTGGCGGAAGTGGAGGTCTATCGTGCCGCCTGAAGTGAAAGCGCTCGGGTTCGACGTGTTCGGAACGGTGGTGGACTGGCGCACGAGCATCACGCGCGAGGGCGAGGCGTTCGGCCGCGCCCACGGCATCTCCGGCGTCGACTGGGTCACGTTCGCGGAGGCGTGGCGCGGACTCTACCAGCCGATGATGAACAAGGTGCGCCACGGTGAGATCGGCTGGACGAAGCTCGACGATCTGCATCGCATGGCGCTCGACCAGCTCCTGAAGGACTTCAGCATCAAGGGCGTCGGCGAGGCCGACATCGACCATTTCAATCGCGCGTGGCACCGGCTCGATCCGTGGCCGGACGCGGTGGCCGGCCTGACGCGATTGAAGAGGACGTACGTGCTCACCACGCTGTCGAACGGCAACGTCGCGCTGATGGTCAACATGGCGAAGCGCGGCGGACTGCCGTGGGACGTGATCCTCGGCGCCGAGCCGACGCGGCACTACAAGCCGCAGCGCGAGGCCTACACCGGCACCGCGGAGTATCTCGGCATCCGGCCAGAGGAGCTGATGCTCGTGGCGGCGCACAACGGCGACCTGAAGGCGGCGAGCGGCTTCGGCCTGCGCACCGCGTTCGTGCCGCGCCCGAAGGAGCACGGCCCCGGGCAGACGAAGGATCTCGCCCCCGATGGGGCGTGGGACGTGGTCGCGCAGGACTTCGTCGACCTCGCCGAGAAGCTGGGATGCTGATCGCGCAGATCTCCGACACGCACATCAAGGGCGACGGTGTCTTGGCGTACGGCCACATCGACACGTCGGGTTTCCTCTCGCGCGCCGTCGATCACATCCTCCATCTCGATCCACGGCCCGACGTCGTCCTCGCGACGGGCGACCTCGTCGACGCCGGAACACCGGCCGAGTACGCGCGCCTGCGCCACCTGCTGGTACCGCTGCCGATGCCGGTGTACCTGATTCCCGGCAACCACGACAATCGCGACGCGCTCCGCGCGACGTTCGCGGACCAGCCGTGGATGCCGCGCGAGGGCTTCATCCAGTACGTCGTCGACGACGGGCCGTTGCGGCTCATCGCGGTCGACACGCTCATCCCCGGCAAGCCGAGCGGCCGCGTGGACGCCGAACGCTTGCGATGGCTCGACGCGCGGCTCGGCGAGGCGCCGGCGAAGCCGACGGCGATCTTCATGCACCACCCGCCGTTCAAGACGGCCATCGACTACATGGACGAGATCGGCCTCGACGGCGCGGACGCGATGGCCGAGGTCGTCCGTCGCCATCCGCAGGTCGAGCGCGTGCTGTGCGGCCACCTGCACCGCTCGATCCAGGCGCGCTGGGCGGGGACGCTCGCGTTGACCGCGCCGGCGACGGCGCACCAGGTCGGCCTCGACGTGCGTCCGCGCAACGGTCTGATGGTGACGCTGGAGCCGCCGGGGTATGCGCTCCACCTCTGGCGGCCGGACGTCGGCCTGGTGAGCCACGTGGCGAACGTCGGCGACTTCCAGAGCTACCGCGTCGCGCCGCCGAAGTCGGCCTAGACGTCCGCCTTGCGGAGGTCCTTCGTCGCCTCGAGCCAGTGCGCGGCGCGCGGGAGGATCACACCGCCCGCATCCGGGCGCCCATCGCCGAGACGAGCGCCGACGGAAAGAACCACTCCTCGATGAACAGCCGCGCGAGCGCGCCCCACCCGCGCCCGCTGCCGCCGGCGCGATAGAGGCACGTGACGAGCCCGATCCGAGGATCGGCGAGCGGCGCCACGACCGCGCGCAGGTAGTCGGGGCCGACGCGGATGTCGCTGTCGGCGACGACGAGCACGACGTGCTCGGCGCTCGCGAACAGGTTGACGAGGTTCGAGACCTTGGGATTGACGCTCACGGCGCGCTCGTTGACCACGAGCTTCAGGTGACACGCGCGGTACTCGTTCATCAGCCGCTGCACGATCTCGATCGCGGGATCCGCCGGGTCGCGCACCCCGAACACGATCTGCACGTCCGGATAGTCCTGCTCGCAGAAGCTGCGGAGACTTTCGTAGAGCGCGGGGTGCGCGCCGCAGAGGGGCTTGAGGATCGTCACGGGCGGGAGATCCGCGGATCGCGGAACGGGCCGGCGACGAAATCGGAGGACGCAGCCGAGCGCGTAGACCCAGTAGACCGTGGAGACGGCCGCGAGCGCCAGAAAGACCACGGCCAGCGGGGTGGCGACCATGGCCCGAACTGTACCTGACGTCCTTGGTAGACTGAAGGCCGTGCGCGAGGCCCTCCCGACCCCGCCCGTCGCCAAACGGGTGCCCAAGACCGACGTCGTCCACGGCGAAAAGCGCCAGGACGACTACTTCTGGCTGCGCCAGAAGGACCATCCCGACGTGCTCGCGCACCTGCGCGCGGAGAACGCCTACACCGACCAGGTGATCAAGGAGACCGAGGGCTTTCGCGAGGCCCTCTACCGCGAGCTGCTCGGCCGGATCAAGGAAGACGACCAGACCGCCCCGTACCGGCGCGGCGACTGGCTCTACTACTCGCGCACCGAGAAGGGCAAGCAGTACGCGATCCACTGCCGCAAGCGGACGCCCGACGGCGCCGAGATCGTCACGCTGGATCTCAACGTCCTCGCCGAGGGCCATCCGTTCATCGACCTCGGCGCGTACGCGGTGAGCGACGACGGCCGCCTCCTCGCGTACACGATCGACGTCTCGGGCTTCCGCGAGTACACGCTCTTCGTGAAAGACCTCGAGACCGGCGCCGTGTTGCCGGATCGGGTCGAGAAGGTCAGCGCGGTCGCGTGGTCCTCCGATCCCGAGGTGCTGTTCTACGTCACCGAGGACCACGCCAAGCGCGCGCATCGCCTCTGGCGCCACCGGCTCGGCGCCACCGCCGACGATCTCCTGTACGACGAGACCAACGAGCTCTTCCGGCTGCACGTGTGGCGCTCGCGCAGCCGCGCGTTCCTCTTCGCGGGCTCGTACAGCTTCACGAGCACGGAGACCCGGTTCCTCCCCGCGATGCAGCCGCACGGCGTGTGGCAGGTGCTGCACCCGCGCGAAAAGGATCACGAGTACCACGTCGACCACGCGGGAGACCTCTTCTACGTCCGGACCAACGGTGACGGACTGCGGAACTATCGGCTCGTCACCGCTCCGGTGACCGATCCCGGCAAGGAGCGCTGGACCGAGATCCTCCCGCACCGCGACGACGTCATGCTCGAGGACCTCGACGTCTTCGCCGAGTTCTTCGTGGTGCACGAGCGCGAGGACGGGCTCACGCGCTTGCGTGTCACGAACCGCGCGGACGGCGCGTGGCACCACATCGCGTTCCCGGAGCCCGCGTACGACATCGGCGAAGAGCCGAACGCCGAGTTCGCGGCGCCGGCGTATCGCTTCCGCTACCAGTCGATGATCACGCCCGCGACCGTCTACGACTACGACGTGCGCGCGCGCCGCCTCGTCGTGCTCAAGCAGCAGGAAGTGCTCGGCGGCTACGATCCCACGCGGTACCGCGCGGAGCGCGTGCACGCGCTGGCGCCCGACGGCACGCGCATTCCGATCTCGCTCGTCCGCCCCGTCGCGGTACCCCGCGACGGCACCGGGGCGATGGTGCTCGCGGGGTACGGCGCGTACGGGTTCCCGTATCCCGTGATGTTCTCGTCCCACCGCCTGAGCCTGCTCGAGCGCGGCATCGGCGTCGCCATCGCGCACATCCGCGGCGGCGGCGACCTCGGCAAGCGTTGGCACGACGCCGGCAAGATGATGGCCAAGCGCAACACGTTCGCCGACTTCATCGCGGCCGCCGACTTCCTGGTGGCGGAACGCTACGCCGCGCGCGAGCGGCTGGTGATCGAGGGCGGCAGCGCCGGCGGCCTGCTCATCGGCGCCGTGCTGAACCTTCGCCCCGACGTCGCCGGCGCCGCGATCCTGCGCGTCCCGTTCGTCGACGTGATCAACACGATGCTCGACGAGTCGCTGCCGCTCACCGTGGGCGAGTTCGAGGAGTGGGGCAACCCGAAGGTCCCGGAGCAGTACGCGTACATGAAGACGTACTGCCCGTACACGAACCTCGCGGCGCGCCCGTATCCGGCGATCCTCGTGCGCACGTCGTTCAATGACAGCCAGGTGATGTACTGGGAGCCGGCGAAGTGGGTGGCGAAGCTCAGGACGCTGAAGACCGACGACCGGCCGCTCTTGTTCAAGATCGATCTCGACGCCGGGCACGGCGGCCCGTCCGGCCGCTACGACCTGCTGCGCGAGATCGCGTTCGACTATGCGTTCATTCTGAACGCGACACGGGGGGTGCAAGAGACGCGCACCCCCCAAGCCCCCCTCGCCTCCGAGCGGACGTAAAGTCCGCTCTCCGGCGGCGGCCGCATCAGCGGCAGCGGTGGCGGCGGAGCCACCACACCGCGCCGATCAGCGCGAGCGTGCCGACGACGAGACCGCCGCGGCCGATCCACCGCTCCGCGACGTGCCAGCTCTCGCCGAGGACGTAGCCGAGCAGGACGAAGAAGATCCCCACGCCGTCGCGCCGATCGCGTTGAACGGTGCGGACCGGAGCCACGGCATGCACGCGGCGCCCGCGGCGCGCGGCGCCATCGCGCGCAAGAACCCGATGCATCGGCCGACGAGCACGGCCTTGCCGCCGTGCCGCGCAAAGAGCTCGTCCACCCTCCGCAGCATTCCGCCGCGCATCCCGACGAGCCGGCCGTGCCGCTCGAGCCACGGCCGCCCGAGCCGGCGGCCGAGCAGGTAGCCGACGTTGTCGCCGATGATCGCGCCCACCACCGCGATGGTGAGCGTCTCGGGAAGCTCGAGCATGCCGAACGAGACGAGGACGCCGGCCACGATGACGATCGTCTCGCCCGGCACGAGGAAGCCGAGGAACGCCGCGGACTCGAGCGCGGCGCCGAGGAAGCGCAGGACATGGCTCCAGTGACCGAGACGCCAGATGAGATCGAAGACCGCGCCGCTCAGGATGCGACGCGAAGGCCGGAGCGAAGCTCGAACTCTTCCTGGGCGGCGAGGGGCCGGTTCGCGAGGCGCACCATCGCGCCGCAGTACCGGCAATGCATGAACGCGGGCTCGTGGTCGACGAACGCGCTGCCGCACTTCACGCATGTGCTCGTGCGCTCGTCGAGGAAGCGGCGGGCCGCGCGCTCGAGCACGCGCTCGGGCGTGAGCAGCACCACCTTCGTGCCGGGTTTCCGCCGGGGGATCTCGGGCATCGCGGACGCATTGTACAAGAGCCGCGTGCTACCGTACGCGTTATGCAATACGTGCCCGGCGAGTCGTGGGAGGCGCGCCCGCCGCCGGAGCTGGGCCTCTCGCCCCACGCGCTCACCGCCGCCGCCGAGTTCCATCGCGCGCACGAGTCCGCGTGGGCGCGCGACTTCATCACCGCGTCCGGGCGCTACATCGGCGTGGCCGACGAGCCGCCGGACTCCGCGGTGCTCGGCCCCGTGCGCCCGCGCGGCGGACCGAACGGCATCATCGTCCGCCAGGGCTACGTCGCCGCGGAGTGGGGCGACACCGCGCGCGCGGACATGACGTTCAGCGTCGCCAAGAGCTACCTCGCGATGCTCGCGGGCCTCGCGGTCGACCGCGAGCGCTTTACGCTCGACGATCCCGTGAGGGCGACCGTGCACGACGGCGGCTTCGAGTCGCCGCAGAACCGCGACATCACGTGGCGACATCTGCTGCACCAGACGAGCGAGTGGCAGGGCACGCTATGGGGCAAGCCCGACTCGATCGACCACAATCGAGACCTCGGCAAGAGCGAGCTCGGCGCGACGATGAAGGGCGCGCCGCGTCCGATGCGCGCGCCCGGCACGCTGTGGGAATACAACGACGTCCGCGTCAACCGTCTGAGCCTGGCACTGCTGCAGGTGTTCCGCGAGCCGCTCGCCGACGTGCTGCGGCGCGAGATCATGGATCCGATCGGCGCCTCGTCGCGCTGGTCGTGGGAGCCGTACGACAACTCGTGGGTCGAGATCGACGGCCGGCGCATGCCGTCGGTGGCCGGCGGCTCGCACTGGGGCGGCGGGCTCTGGATGTCGACGCGCGATCACGCGCGCCTCGGGCTCCTCGTGCAGCGCCGCGGTCAGTGGGGCAGGCGCCGGCTCGTCTCGGAGGCGTGGATCGACGCGCTTCGCGAGCCGTGCCCGCTCAATCCGCAGTACGGGCTCTTGTGGTGGCTGAACACCAGCCGCATCCCGACGCCCAGCGCGCCGGCCACGAGCATCTTCGCGCGCGGCGCCGGCAGTAACATCATCTGGATCGATCCCGTCCACGACCTCGTGGTGGTGGTGCGCTGGATCGACAAGGGCTCGTTCGACGGCTTCGTGAAGCTGGTGCTCGACGGCGTCCGCTAGCGCATCTCCGCGAAGACCTCCTTCGCCGTCAGCAGCGACTCGCGGATGATCGGCACGCCCACGTAGCCCGACATGTGGAGCAGGACTTCCGTCAGCTGCTCTTCCGTCCACCCCTGACGCAGCGCCATGCGCACGTGGATCGCCAGCTCGGGAAACCGGCCCGTGGCCGCGTCGGTGATCACGCAGACGAGCGTGCGCGTCTTGAGATCGAGCCCCGGGCGCGTCCACAGCGCGCCGAACACGGTCTCGGTGGCGACGTCGATGAACTTCTTCATGACCGGGTCGGCGTACGTCGCCTTGTTCACGCGCTCGACGTACTCGTCGCCGAGGAGTTGCCGGCGCAGCTCGCCGCCCTTCCGATAGGTCTCGCTCTCGCTCATTGGGTCTCCCGTCCGATGGTGTCTGCCACGAGCCTCAGGTCGTCACGCAACATGCCATAGAGCCGCGCCTGCGCCGCGTCGTCCTCACCGCGGAGCACGGCGGAGGGATGGAACGTCGCCATCGTGCGCGCCGCCCACCGCGTCTCGAGAAAGATCCCGCGCTGCTGCATCAGGCGGAACGCCGGGCCGATGAGCGCGCGCGCCGCCGTCGCGCCGAGGCACACGAGCACCTCGGGGTGCAGCAGCTCCAGCTCGGCTTCGATCCACGGCCGGCACGCCGCGATGTCCGCGGGGCCCGGCGTCGCGTGGATGCGCCGCTTGCCGCGCGGCGTGAACTTGAAGTGCTTCACCGCGTTGGTGACGTAGAGCCGCTCGCGCGCCAGGCCGACTTCCGCCAGCGCGCGGTCGAGCACCTCGCCCGCGGGTCCGACGAACGGCGGGCCCTTCAGATCCTCCTGGTCGCCCGGCTGCTCGCCGACCATCACCACCCGCGCGTCGGCCTGGCCTCGGCCGAACACGGTCTGGGTCGCGTGGCGCGAGAGATCGCAGCCCGCGCAGCGCGCCGCCGCGGTGCGCAGGCCGTCGACCGACGCGCCGGGCGGAACGAACGGGCCGGCGGTGATCACCGCCCGGTTCTCCCTCACCTCGGCTTCCATCCGGACGAGCCGCTCGACGCTCGGATCGCCCTGGCCCATGAGCTCGCGGCCCTCGCGCGTGAGGCGCCAGAGCACTTCGTAGATCAGCGACCAGCGGGCGGGATCGCGATGGATCGCCACGCCCCGGGCCAGGTCGACGAAGCTGCGCGGGACACGGATCCCGCCGTCCGCAGCGGCCGGCTCGGCGGGCGCGGGAAGCGAGCCCACGGGGACCTCGCGCCACGCGACGTCGGCCGGCCCGACGTCGTCTCGGAGCAGCCCGCGGGCGGCACGCTGCCAGCTTTCGAAGGTGGGCTCGATGGGGACCTCGCGCACAAGTCCGATGGTACCCCGGGGGTCGTAGTGCGATAGTAGCGGCGGCATGGAAAGGAAAACCTCTCGATCCGGCGAAGCGATCGTCGTCGAGGGGGCCCACACGTCCGACGCGTTCATCCTGGAGGCCGGCACGGTGCTCGTCTCGCGCGCGGGGAAGACGCTCCGCACGCTCAAGCCGGGGGAGATCTTCGGCGAGATGGCGCTGCTCACCGACCAGCCGCGGTCGGCGACGGTGACGGCGGTCTCCGACGTGACCGTGCGCGTGATCGATCATGCCGAGTTCGAAGCGACCTGGCGGCGCGATCCGGAGGCGCTCCTCCCGATCGTCCGCGTGCTGTGCGACCGCGTGCGCGCGCTGAACGCGCTCGTCGACGAGCTGAGCCAGCAATCGCCGCAGTGTCGCGACGCCGCCGCGGCGCACGGCCTGGAGGGCGCCCACGTCCCGGCGACCGCCCGCGCCAGCCTCAATGGCGCCACGCCCGAGGCACCGGCTGGGAGCGGCGCATCCTCTCGCCCGTGCTCCCCGGCATCGAGTTCGAGCTGATGCGGACCCCGCTCGGCCCCGGCGTGAACGCCGGCGTCTTCTCGGCTCACGCGCCCGGCTCGCGCGAATATCTCGCCGTCGAGCGCGGCACGCTGCGGCTCACGCTCGACGGCGTCGTCTATCTCGTCCACGCGGGCGACAGCATCTACTACGCGGGCGATTGCCTGCACGCGTTCGCGAACCCGGGGGCGCGCCCCTGTGTGTACTACCTCGCGATGGACGTCGCCGGTGACGGCGGGCACACGCGCGCGCGTCCCCGCGCCGGCGGCAGGAGGAAGCGACGATGAGCCACGGTCCCGCGCTCGATCGAGAGGCCTTCCGCGACCTCGCCCGTGCCGCGCTGGAGCTCGCCGACGGCCATCTCGGCGGCGTGCGCGAGCGCGCGGTCTTCCAGCCGATGAAGCCCGACGAGCGGCGCCGCCTGCTCGATCAGAGGCTGCCCGACGAGGGGCGCGCTCCGCGCGCGATCCTCGAGCTCTTTCGCGACGCCGTGCTGCCGCACGCGATGGGCAACGGGCATCCGCGGTTCTTCGGCTGGGTGAACTCGCCGCCGGCCCCGCTCGGTGTGGTCGCGGACTTCCTCGCCGCGGCGATGAATCCCAGCTGCGCCGGCGGCGACCACGCGGCGATCTATCTCGAGCGCGCGGCGGTGCGCTGGCTCATGGAGCTGATCGGATTTCCCACGACCGGGAGCATGGGCCTGCTCGTCAGCGGCGCCTCGGTCGCGTCGATCGTCGGCCTCGCCGCCGCGCGCCAGCACGCCGCGACCGCGCACGGCTGGGACATCCGTGCCGACGGCCTTCAGGGCGCGCGGCCGCGGCTGCGCCTCTACGTCTCTCCCGAAGGCCACGGCTGTCTGCGCAAGGCCGCGGAGCTGCTCGGCCTCGGCGCGTCGGCGATCCGCACGATCCCGGTCGGCGCGCGATTCGAGATGGACGTCGCGGCCCTGCGTGACGCGATCGCCGCGGACCGTCGCGCCGGCGATCTCCCCTTCTGCGTCGCCGCGAGCGCGGGCACGGTCGGGACCGGCGCGATCGATCCGCTCACGGCGATCGCCGATCTCTGCGAGCGCGAGCGCCTCTGGCTCCATGTCGACGGCGCGTACGGCGCGCGCGCGGTCCTCGCCGGATCGGAGGCCGCGCGCGTCGCCGGCATGGAGCGCGTCGACTCGCTCGCGCTGGATCCGCACAAGTGGCTGTCCGTGCCCGCGGAGTGCGGCGCCATCCTGATCCGCGACGGCGCGCTGCTGCGCGACACGTTCAGTCTCGTCCCGCCGTATCTCCGCACGGAAGAGGGCAAGGGCTTCGGTGGTCTTCCGTGGTTCTCGGAATACGGTGTCCAGCAGACGCGCGGCTTCCGCGCGCTGAAGCTCTGGATGGTGCTGCAGCACCTCGGGCGCGCGGGCATCGCGGCGATGATCGAGCGCCACATCGCGCTCGCGCGTCACCTGGCGCAGCTCGTGGACGCCGCGCCGGACTTCGAGCTCCTCGCTCCGTCGAGCCTGTCGATCGTCGCGTTCCGCTACGTCCCGGACGCGCTGCGCGGCGACGCGACACGCCTGGACGACCTGAACAGGCGCGTGATGGAGCAGGTCCAGAGCGAGGGCGAGGCGTTCCTGACGAACACGCTCGTCAACGGACGCTTCGCGCTGCGCGCGTGCGTCCTCCACGACGCGACGACCGAGGCGGATCTCGCCGCGCTGGTGGAGATCGTCCGACGCGCCGGCGCTCAGGCGCTGCGCGTGATCTGAGGCGGCGGCGCGACCGGCCGCGGCGTGAGCAGCGCGGTGTCGCGCGCCGTCAGCGCGGACTCGAGCATCTCGACCTTGTGCTCCAGCGCGCGCGCGCGCGCGCGCCAGCGCCAGCTGGAGATCGAGAGCGGAACGGCCGCGAGCACGAGCCCTGCGCCGAGCGCCGCGAGAATCGCCCCCGCGAGCGGAACGTTGTCGAGCGACCACGCGAGGAAGCGCACGGACATCGGCTGGTTGTTCTGGAGCGCGAACACCGCGACGGCGGCCGAAAGGAGCGCGACGACCACGTAGGCGAGACCCATGGCGGGTACCTCCGGCGGACCTTGCCTTTCACGGTACGCCCGATAGCATGTCGGGGCCAGCGCTCGACCAGGGGGTTGGGATCCTCCAGGTGCGTGGCCCCATGTTCAAGGAGGCAGAGATGACCGCGGTGGAGCTGATCCAGCTCGAGATGAAGCGCCTGCGCAAGGGACTCGACGGTGCGCTCAACGGGCTCACGCCCGAGCAGCTGCACGGGGTGCCCGCGAATCACCCGAAAGCCAACACGATCGCGTGGGGCGTGTGGCACGTGGTGCGCACCGAGGACAACGTCGTCCGTTTCGTGCTCCAGAACCGCCGCCTGCCGATCTGGACCGAGGCCGGCTACGGCGAGAAGCTCGGGCTCCCTCCGGTCGCGCAAGGCACGGGCATGTCGACGGACGACGCGCACGCGCTCCGCATCAGGGACCTGGCGATCTTCCGCGAGTACATGCAGAGGGTGTGGGCGAGCAGTGACGAGTTCGTCGCGACGCTCGACGCCGCCGCGCTCGATCGCTCCGTCACGATCAAGCCGCTGGGTGAGATGACCGTCGGCCGCGCGCTCGCGCAGGTCTGCGTCGCCCACGGCTTCCAGCACTTCGGCGAGATCGAGCTCGCGCGCACCCTGATCGGAGCGCCTACGGTCAGCGGCGTCTAGCCTTCGTCGACCCCGCGGCCGCTGCCGAAAATTCGGCAGCGGCCCCTGCCCGAGCGCCGCCGAAGGCCCCTAAGGCCGCGTTCTCATTGCTGCGACACGTGGCACCTCCATTGCGCTCATGGGGAGCCCATGAATGACATGCGGCCCATCCCCCACCTGCTGACGTGGCAAATCAGCGACGCGCTCGTGAACGCGGGCTATTTCGCGTGCTGCGCACGTTGCGGGCGTCCGGTCCGTGGCGCCGAGGATTGGCTCACCACGCCGTGCGCGCCGCGCCCCGAGGAGCGTGAGGCCTCGTGAAGCGGTCAGCGAAGCTCGGCGAGGAGCCGGCGCGTGCGCTCGGCTTCGGCCGTGGCGCCGGCGCGCTCGAGCACGTCGAGCGACTCGCGCAGGAGCCGCGCGGCCTCGTCGCGCTCGCCGCGGGCGGCGGCGAGCAGCGCGAGCACGCGCCGGCCGATGCCGGACGCGCCCCAGAACCCGACGACGTCACCGGTGGTGACGGCTTCGCGCGCGGTCGCCTCGGCACGTGCGTCGCCGCGCCGGCGATACCCCTCGGCCAGCCACACGAGCGCCCGGCCGATCGGGTGGCGCAGCGAGATCGCGCGGAGCGCCGTGACGGCGGTCTCGAGCTCGGCGATGCCCTCGTCGAGGGCGCCCACCTCGATGAACGCGTGACCGAGATAGTTGTGCGCGTAGGTGCGCGTGAGTGGATCGCGAGCGAGCGCGAGGCCGTCCATCCACGCGGCGAAGCTCTGGATCCGGGAGTCGCCCGTGGTATCGCCGTTCTCGCGCATCCGCGCGGCGGCGGCGCGCGCGCCGGCGACGTCGCCCGCCATCAGCGCGTTGAGGCCGATGACCCACTGCGCGAGGCCGAGCCAGTGGCGGTCGGCGACGGTCAAGAGCTCCTCCGCGCGGCGGCCGTGCGCGAGGCCGGCGCCGGGATCGCCGAGCAGCGAGCAGCGGAGCGAGAGGAGGTACTCGGCGCGGCCTTCGGTCGCGGCGTCGCCGCACCGGCGCGCCTCGGCGATGGCGGCACGCGCGGCGGCGGTCGCGGCGGCGTCGTCCGCCGCAGACATCGCCGTCAGTCCCATGCGGAAGTAGTACGGACCGGCGAGCGCCGGATCGCCGAGGCGCACGACGACGTCGCGCAGCGGCTCGAGCATCGCGGGGATCTCGCGGAACCGGCCGACCACCGAGAACGAGAACGCGATCCGCAGGCTGACCCCGACCACCGCCGTGCCGGGAATCGGATCGAGGTGGAAGCGCTGGCGGAGGAACGGCGCCGCGGACGCGCTCGCGACGATCGCCTCGGGCGCCGCCGCGCCGGCGAGGCCGCGCAGCACGGCCCAGCCGTCGCCCGTGGCATCGAGGTC
>VGLJ01000018.1 GCA_016866775.1 Candidatus Rokuibacteriota bacterium
CAGTTGCTTCACCTCGGCGCTCGGCCTCTTCTTCACCAGCCGGACGCCCGGTGTCGCGCCGCTCGCTGCACTCACGTCGGCCGTCGATCGAGCGGCAGGTGCGTCCCTGCGCGGGGCGCCGGGGGCCGCGGGCGGCGGCGCGGGCGGGTCCTGTCGCCGCTCACGGCGCCACCCGCCCGCGTCCGCGGCGCCGCCGCGCGCCCCCGCCGTCTCACGCGGCGGCCGATCTTCGGTTCGATCACGCACCGAGGTCGGATCCGCGATGGCCGCCAGGTAGTCGTCGTAGCCGCCCAGGTAATCCGTCAGCGTGCCGCGATCCACGTGGACGACTCGCGTCGCGATCCGGTTGATGAAGTAGCGGTCGTGAGAGATGAACACGATCGTCGCCGGGAACGCGGCGAGCGCCTCCTCCAGGACTTCCCGCGACGCCAGATCCAGATGGTTCGTCGGTTCATCCAGACACAGCAGGGCCGCCGGGCGGACCAGCATCTTCGCCAGCGCGACTCTCGCCTTCTCGCCGCCGGACAACACGCTGATCTTCTTTTCCACCGCGTCACCCGAGAACAGGAACGCGCCGAGAATCGTGCGCAGGCGCGTGTGACCGAGATCGGGCGCGACGCCTTCGAGCTCTTCGAGCATCGTGCGTGTCGGATCCAGCGCATCCAGCTGGTGCTGCGCGTAGTAGTGGACGTGCACGTGCGTGCCGAGAATCCGATCGCCCGCGTCCGGGGCGAGCGCGCCGGCGAGCATCTTCAGCAGCGTCGACTTGCCGGCGCCGTTGACGCCGACCAGCGCCACCTTCTCACCGCGCCCCACCTCGAAGTCGGCACCCCGGTAGACGACGTTGTCGCCGTACGCCTTGCGGATCCCGCGCAGCGTCGCGACCCGGCGCCCCGTCCGCGGCGGCTGCGGGAACACGAGCCGGATGTGCCGCGCGTCGCGGCCGACGTCGATCCGCTCGATGCGGTCGAGCATCTTGATGCGGCTCTGGACCTGGCGCGCCTTCGTCGCCTTGTACCGGAAGCGCTCGATGAAGCGCTCGATCTCGGCGATGCGCTTCGCCTGGTTGCGCGCCTGCGCCTCGAGCAGCTCGCGCCGCGCTTCGCGCTCCACCAGGTAGTCGTCGTAGTCGCCCGGATAGACGGTGAGCCCGGCCGTGCCGAGCTCCGCGATCGACGTCACCATCCGGTTGAGGAAGTAGCGGTCGTGCGAGACGACGACCACCGTGCCGTCGTAGTCCGCGAGGAACGACTCGAGCCAGCCGAGCGATTCCAGGTCGAGGTGGTTCGTGGGCTCGTCGAGCAGCAACAGCGACGGCCGGAGCAACAGCAGACGCGCGAGCGCGGCGCGCATCCGCCAGCCGCCGGAAAACTCCGTCACGGGGCGATGGACGTCGTCCGGCCGGAAGCCGAGGCCGCCGAGAATCGTCTTCGCCTCGGTCTCGAGGCGATAGCCGCCCAGCGCCTCGAAGCGATGCTGGAGATCACCGTATCGCGCGGTGAGCGCGTCGTGATCGGGGGGCGCGGTCGCGAGCGCCGCCGCGACGGTCTCCATCTCGCGCTCGAGCTGCCACACCTCGTCGAAGCCGCTCAGCGCTTCGGCGAGCACGGACAGGTCGCCCGAGACCGTCACTTCCTGCGGGAGATACCCGACGGTCGTGCTGCGCGCCCGGCTCACGCGGCCTTCGTCGGGCTCTTCGGCGCCGGCGAGGATGCGGCAGAGCGTCGTCTTGCCGGCGCCGTTCGGGCCGACGAGGCCGATGCGCTCGCCGCCCGCGATCGTCCACGTCAGGTCACGGAAGAGGTCCTGGCCCCCGTAGCCTTTGCCGATGCTTTCGAGCTGGATCACTCTCCGCCGACTATCCCATTCCCTGCACGCGCTCGGGGAGGACTTTCACGATCATCCGCCGCTCGCCGGGCTTCCGGCCCGGGTACTGGTCCTTGCCGAGATACTTCTTCGCCATCTTGTCGATGTGCGGGTCGGCGCCCTGCTCGGTGACCTCGGCGACCCGGCCCTTCACCTGGACGTAGCGATACGGGTTGTCGGGATCGGACGCCGCGAGCGTGATCGTCGGGTTCCGCGCGAGGTTCGCGTCCTTCACGCGGCCGCGCGCGGTGTTGAAGACGACGTGCGTGCCGTCGAACTCGCACCACACCGGTGTGACCTGCGGCGCCCCGTCCTTGCCGACGGTCGCCACGTAACAGAACGTCTTCTTGTCGAAGATGTCGCGGTACTTCTGCAGGGTCGCGTCCATGGACTACGTGCTCCCTCCGCGGAGCTGCTCGATGACCGAAAACGCGTGCCGCACCGATTTCACCGCCAGCGTGCCGCCCATCAGCACGCCGATGTCCAGGGTCTCGTTGATCTCGTCGTCCGTCGCCCCGAGGTTGAGGACCTCCTCAACGCGGTGGTCCACTCAGTCGAAGCAGTTCTGCGAGACGGCGACCGCCAGCGCGGTCAGCTCCTTGTGCTTCTTCGACAGCGCGCCGTCGGCGAAGACACGCTTGCCGAGCTCGCCGTACGCCGCGTAGACCTTCATGGACGACTTGGCCATGAGGCCGTTCAGCCGCTTCTTCTCCGTGTTGCGCTCGTGGATGTGCATCGGTGTCCTCCTAACCCTTCGAGGTCATCTCGTTCGCGCGTGATTCCGCCAGCGCGCGGAGCGCGAACAGCAGGCGCACGACACACTGCTGGACCAGCACCGCGTCCTGCGTGAACGGATCCGAGAGCCACTGCGTCTTGGTGTCGCCCTTCTCGGCGGCGAAGCCGAGCGTCGGCGACAGCGCCTGCAGCCTCAGGAGCAGGTCGTCCGGCGGAAGCCCCGACGCGCGCAGCCGCGCGACGACCGCGGCGCGCACCGCCGCGTTCCAGATGCCCGTCAGGCCCTCGACGAGCGCCTGGTAGCACGTGAGGTCCGGCTTCGCCTGGAACTGCTGGAGCACGAGCGGGACCAGCGCGCTGACCGTCGGGTCGCCTTCGTCGTCGACGCCGAAGAGGGGACCGATCACCGGATCCTTCTGCGGCTCGCGCAGGCGCTCCACGATCGCGAGCGCCTCGGACGCCGGAAGGGCCGGGAGCTGGGCCAGTCGCTCGAGCAGCGGAACATCAGGCACGCTTCATCCTCCCACGCGGGTCGGCTCGCTGCGAAGCTCCGGGCGCGCGAGGTCGCGCGCGCGGCCTGCCGGGACGAGGAACGCGGACGCCAGCGCCGCGAGACAGATGATCAGCCCGACCACGAAGACCGAATGGAGCGCCCCCTCGAGCGGCACCCCGGCGTCGAGCCGCTGCGTCTTCACCGCGCCCATGACGGCGACGCCGACCGCGCCGCCGACGCTGCGGAAGAACTGCGTCAGCGACGTCGCGACGCCGAGATCGGCGCGCGACACCGCGCTCTGCACGCCGATCAGCATCGGGACCATGCTCAGCCCCATGCCCATCCCGCCGAGGAGCGCGTCGCGGATCGCCACGAGCGTCGTCAGGCCCGCGTCCCAGCGCGTCAGCAAGAGAAACGAGATCGTGAGCGACAGCATCCCGGCGGTGACCACGGGCCGGTAGCCGATCTTCAGCACGAGCCGCGCGCTCACGATCGACATCGTCACCCATCCGAGCACGAACGGCGTCAGCACGAGGCCCGCGCGCGTCGCGGAGGCGTTGGCGACGCCCTGCAGGAAGAGCGGCACGAACGACAGCGTGCCGAACATCGCCATGCCGGAGAGGAAGCCGGTCGTGACCGCGGCACGCACCATGCGATTGCGGAAGAGCCGGAGCGGCACGATCGGCTCTTGCGCGCGGCGCTCCACCTGGACGAAGGCGACGAGCGAGATCACGGCCGCGGCGATCGGCACGAGCGCGCCCGGCGTCGAAAACCGCTGCATGCCGCCCACGCTGACGCCGTAGAGGAGCGCGCTGATGCCGACGGTGAAGAACGCGAGCCCGCCGTAGTCGATCACCGGACGACGCTGCGACGGCGGCATTCCGCGCAGGGCGCCCGCGAGCAACGCGATGGCGACGAGGCCGAACGGCACGTTGATGTAGAAGACCCACCGCCACGAGATCTGGTCGGTGAGGAATCCGCCGAGCAGCGGGCCGACGAGTGACGCCAGGCCCCACACCCCGGAGATGTAGCCCTGCATCTTCGCGCGGCGTTCGAGGCCGAAGAGGTCGGCGACGATCGTCATGCCGATCGTCATGAGCGACCCCGCGCCGAGGCCCTGGAGCATCCGGAAGACGATCAGCTGCGTCATGTCCCGCGACACGCCCGAGAGCGCCGAGCCGACGAGAAAGATCGCGAGGCCGGTGAGGAACGTGGAGCGGCGGCCGAAGAGGTCCGAGAGCCGGCCCCAGAGCGGCATCGTGACCGTCGACGTGAGGATGAAGCCGGCGAAGACCCACGCGTAGATCGCGAGCCCGCCGAGGCTCTTCACGATGATCGGCATCGCCGTCGCCACGACCGTGGACTCCATCGCGGCGAGGAAGACCGACAGCATCACGCCGAGGAGCGCGCGGCGCTTCAGGCGATCGTCCATCGGGGGGTTTGGGGTCCTCAGGTTCGGGGCCCCATGTTCAATGCCCGCCCATGCAGCCGGCGCAGCGACAGATGGCGCGAAGCTCCGGATAGGGATAGCGGCTGACGTGGCTGTCGGCCCACGTGACCTGCAGCGCCTCCGCCTCGCGCGCGACGTCCTTCGGCCACGCCGCGGCGGGAGCGACCTCCTCGGTCGTCGCGCAGAGGCCGCACGTGCAACTGCGCCGCAGGTGCTCGAACGGGTAGATCGATCCGTGCTGGTCGGCCCACGTCACACCGATCGCGTAGCGGCCGACCAGGTGAACGTCCGCGGGCACGTTCGGATCGGGCTGGCCGAGCAGTGGAATGCTGAGCTTCTTGATGGTCACGAGCCGCCTCCCGTGGAGGCGCCTGCGAGACGAAGGCCGGCGAGCAGGTAGTGGATCGCGAGGTTCTGATGCGGCCCCCACGCGTCGGCCGCCCGGCGCCGGATCGCATCTTCCGTGTACGGCCGACGGCGCGGGTAAAAGCGGTCGAAGACCTTGCGCACGGCGAGATCGCCGGCCGGGCAGACTTCGCCACGACCGAGACACCGCGCGATGAACCATTCCGCAGTCCAGCGGCCGAGCCCGTGGAGCGCGGTGAGGGTTTCGATCACGGCCTCGCTCGGTGCCGCGGCGAGGCGCGCGGCGTCGATCGTGCCGTCGGCGATGGCGCGCCCGACGCCGCGGACGTACTCCCCCTTGCGCGTCGAGAACTTCATCGCGCGATACGTGCGCACCGGCACCCGCGCGAGCACGGCCGCCTCGGGAAACGCGTACAGCGTCTCGCCGCGAAACGGCACCGCGGTGCCGAAGCGCCGCACGAGGCTCGCGCGGAGCGCGAACGCGAACGTGAGGTTGACCTGCTGCGCGGTGATCGCGCCGACCAGCATCTCGAGGGCGGTCGGGGTCAGCGTGGGCCGCAGACCATGGAGTGGTGTCACGAGCGGCGCGAGCGACGGATCCGCCTTCGCCATCCGGTAGAAGCCGGGCAGATCGAAGTCGAGGCCGAAGATCCGCCGCACCTCGGCGGTCGCGGCATCGCCGAGGCCGCTGGCCCGCTCGCCGGGTAGGTCGATCGTGAGGCACGGCTCGTCGACCGGCCCGCTCCAGCGCACCTCGTACGGCACCAGACGCCCGTCGGCGCGGAGCACGCGGCGGAAGCTCGTGTCGGTGACGCGATTCGCCGGGTCCTCTCCCCAGATCCGGTAGCGCGCGAGCGTCGCGCCGGGATCGAGCGGACCGTCGACGGGGAGAACGACTTTCATGGCGGGAGATTACGCGGGTGTGGAGTGTATCACCCGCGTGGGGGGCTTGGGGGGCCGCTGCAGGCGGCCCCCCCCGCGTCGATCAAATCAGACGGTGGTCGTCGAAGCCGTGCGACCCCCGGATGCGGTCCTCGCTGCCGGGGATGAACCGCCGCTCGAGCTCCTGGAAGTGCGCCACGCGCGCCATCACGTGGTGGCTCTCCGTCGGATGGCCCGCCTTCGTCTTCTCGAGCATCCACTGCGCCTGCTCCTGGTTCTTCACCAGGTCCTCGAGCGCGTTCCACGCGGCATGGGTGCCGGCGTGCAGAGCGTAGAGCGTGATGAAGATGAACTTGTAGCCCAGCTCGCCGAGCTCGCGGAACAGCAGCGGGCTCGGATCGGCGTGCCACTTGAAGGACGACGAGTAGTTGAACGCGAGCGGCAGGTTCGGATGCGTCTTCCGCATCGCCCTGGCGAACTCGATCGCCGGCTCGCGCGACGAATTGGACAGCTCCGCCCACACGAGGTCGACGCCGGCGTCCGCGTAGGCGCGCCCGCGCCAGATCGCCTCTTCCATGCTGCCGCCGACGGCGCCGTACGCGTCGGTGCGCGCGATGAGCACGAAGTCCGGGTTCAGCCGGTTGCGCGTCTCGACCGCGGCCCGGTACTTCCCGATCGCTTCCTCGCGGCTGACGATCGTCTTGCCCGCGATGTGTCCGCAGCGCTTCGGGAAGACCTGGTCCTCCAGGTGAATGCCCGCGACGCCGGTCTTCACGTATTCCTGGACGGTGCGCATCGTCGTCAGCGCGTTCCCGTAGCCGTCGTCGGCGTCCGCGATCACCGGGATGTCGACCGCGCCGGCGACCATGGAGGCGATGCGCGTCACCTCGGTCTGCGTGAGGAAGCCCATGTCGGGCCAGCCGTTGGCGAGCGCCATCGAGTAGCCGGACAGGTAGATCGACTTCATGCCGACGCGCTCGGCGATCTGCGCGTCGAGCGGCGAGTAGACGCCGCCCGTGAAGAGGTACTCCTCGTCGGTCAGCAGCGCGCGGAACTTCCGGCCCATGTTCGCCACGCGGGTCTCCTCACGCGGCGCGTCCGAGGGACGCGACGCACTCGTTGTAACTATTGTTCCTAAACGATTCGAGGGGCATGTCGCACGGGCATGCACCGTTCATGGATCGCTCCTTGACGGCCGAGGACTACTGGAGGTCGAACGCGCCGGCGGGCTGGACCATCCCCGCGCCGAGCAGGGACCGGGCGCAGCTCCGGCAATACGTGACCGACTCGAGCGGCACGGCGCAGGAGGGGCAGCACGCCGCGCCGCAGTCGATGCATCCGAGCTCATACGCCGCAGCGCCGGAATCGTGAGCACACCCGCAATTCGCCATGACTCCCTCCGGGGGGCCGGTGGCCCCTTGTGAGACAGTCTCTCTACAAGACCCGTTCCAGCGTGTTTCCAGGATAGCTACTCAATATTTCCAAATACTTAGGAAATATATGTGTCGATATAGACACATCAATCAGCGTCTTACTGCGGGAGAGAATCGACATAACCATCTGAATTATCGCTGCAAAGTATAGATATTCGCTGCGAGTCGAGACCAACTCATACTGAGTCTGTTTCGACTCTATTCTGGAACTCTCTCGGGTTGATTCGATGCTTGGCCAGGAGGTGATGGAAGTTCCGGCGCGTGATCCTGGCGAGCTTCGCGGCCGTGGAGATGTTTCCGCGACTCTGCGCGAGCAGCCGGGCGACGGCCTGACGCTCGAACTCGCGCACGAGGCGGTTCTTGCTGGCGACGAGCCCCTCGCCCGCGCGCATCCCGAGCGCGGGCGTGCCCTGGATGTGGAGAGGAAGATGCGCGGGCTCGACGGCGCCGCCCGACGCCAGAACGACGGCGCGCTCCACGGTGTTCTCGAGCTCGCGGAGATTGCCCGGCCACGTGTAGCGCTTCAGCAGCTCGAGCGCGTCGTTCGAGACGCGCGAGACCTTCTTGTTCACTTTCGCTTCGGCTTTGCGCAGGAAGTGGTACGCGAGGACGGGGATGTCTTCCGCACGCTCGCGCAGCGACGGGAGCGTGATCGTGAACGTGTTGAAGCGGTAGAAGAGGTCCTCGCGGAATTCCGCGCGCTGCATCGCCTGCTCCAGATCACGATTGGTGGCGGCGATCACCCGCACGCGCACGCGACGGGTCACGGTGTCGCCGACGGGCTTGATCTCGCCGGCCTGCAGCACGCGCAGGAGCTTCCCCTGCATCTCGAGCGGCATGTCGCCGATCTCGTCGAGGAAGATGGTGCCGCCGTCCGCCTTCTCGAAGAGGCCGGCCTTGTCGGCGACGGCGCCCGTGAACGAGCCGCGGCGGTGACCGAAGAGCTCGGACTCCATGAGCGTGGGCGTGAGCGCGGTGCAGTTCACCGTGAGCAGCGGCTTGTCGCGCAGCGGAGAGTACTTGTGGATCGCGCGCGCGGCGAGCTCCTTACCTGTCCCCGACTCCCCACGAACGAGCACCGTCGTCGGCGTCGGCGCGACGCGCGCGATGAGCTCGGCCACTTCTCGCATCTTCGGGTTCTGGCCGATGATGAAGTCCGCCTCGGACTGCGCCTGGAGCTCCCGCACGACGAGCGAGTAGCGATCCTCGAGCTCTTCCGAGCGCTTCCGCTCCGCGACGAGGTCCCACATGAACCGCGCGCCGATCCCGCCCATCACCTCGGCCGCGGGCGCTTTCTTCTCGAGGATCGCCCGGTGAACGTCCGCGTCGCCGGTCACGTCGATGACCAGGTCGACGCGGGGATCCGCGACCATCTCGCGGAAGTCGGTGGTGATGGGAAGGTTGAGACGGCGCGCGAGGTCGATGCCCGGCGCCCACGGGTTGACGTCCGAGATCCCGGCGATCGTGACCGTGGGATCGCCGACGAGCATTTCGAGGAGCGCTCGCCCACCCTTTCCCGCGCCGACGATGACGACGGTGGTCACGGAGGTCAGCCTACCACGCCATGAGTCGCGAGCGACTCATGAGCCGGGGCTCGGGGGCTCTGCTCAATCTGATCGCGGCACGATGCTGTGGGCCTGACTCCCGATACGGCCCCTCGCTTCCACCTACCCTCCTTTCGCGCGCGTGATTGCGCCTCAAAAGCGAAAGGGCCACGCTCGTGGCGTTGGCCCTTTCTCGTGAATCTCGGGAGCTTCGGGCGGCGGCCTATCAAAAGACCGCCGCCTTGATGTGGTCACCAGCAATCAAATCCGTTTCCCCTTCTTGGGCACCCGGTTGCTTTTCTGGTCATCGGTCCTTTCCTTGGCAAAGCCGGTCGCGGCGCTAGAAAGGTTGCGGCTGGCGATGCGAGTCCGCAGCGTTCTCGAAGCGGGCGTATTCGGGAAGGAAGATCAGCTTCACCGTGCCGATCGGCCCGTTCCGCTGCTTGCCGATGATGATCTCGGCGATCTTCTCCTCGTCCGGCGGGACGTCCTCCTTGTAGACCTTCTGCCGGTAGATGAAGAGGATCAAGTCTGCGTCTTGCTCGAGCGCGCCCGAGTTATGACTCACGATGCCGTCCGCGAGCCACGATGCCGGGCCGGGCACTGTAATGTCGAAGACGTCTTCGTGCCCCCCATCTTCGATCGACACCACGCGGTCCCAGAACACCTCCGCGCGGACGCGCGCACGGAGCGTCTCGTCGTCGAGCAACTCGGCGTACTCGCTGAGCATGTCGCGGGACGGCGCGAACTTGAAATGGGACGTCCCGCCATATGCCGTGCCGCGCAGCGCGGCCATGCGCCGCTGCGAAATCCCACGGCGCCGCATCGCCGCCTTCACCGCGACGAAGTCCTCTGGTGGCCCGGTATCGACGTTGGTATTCACGCGCACGTTGTCGAGCGCTTTCAACACACGTTCCGCTTGTGCGACTCGTGGCCCGAAGGCGCCCACACGTGCGAGGAACCGGCGCTGATCGGATCCTCCGGACACATCGACCGAGAACGACGGGCGATAGCCGCGTTTCTGACTCTTGCGCAGTCTGGCGACGATGCCGAGGCGCAGCAAAAGAGCGGCGATGTCTTCCGCGAGCCTTCGACTCGTGGTGCTGTAGTACACGCGATGGGCACCACGGCCCTTCGTGCGAACCACGATGCTGCCGTCCGTTGCCCAGAGATGGCGGAGGAGCAGCGCGATCTGTCCGTTTCCGAGACGAAACGCGGCTTCGGGCACACGTTTCTGGAATGAACGCTGACCGAAGACTCCCAGGGCACGCAGCCAGGCGTTGACGCCGGCCGGCTTCCACCGCGTGCCATTGCCGCTGATGAGCAACTGGTGCCAGGTACGCCGCCCCGCATACCGCTTGACCGAACTGTCGAACTCGTGCCCCGCAGCGGCAGTGACGAGTGCGCTGTTGTCTTCGGAGCTCGTGGCATATCGCATGGGCTGGCCGCGCAAGTAGCTCCCGTCGCCGATGAGATGCCCGAGGAGGGCAACGCGCAGATCAGGCCAGATATCTGGGAACCGCGGTTCCGGCAAGGAACGGGCGATCGCAACGCGATCGCCGATTGCGATATCGGACAGTCGTTTCCATCCTCCCCCTGTGAAGAATTGATGACGTTCGGTGGCACGCAGCGTGCGGCCGCTTGCGAGACGCACGGACCGCACCGGTCTCGTCCCGACCTTCCAGATGCGCTCGGACTTGGCTTCGACGATCCGGGCGTCAGGTGACATTCCAAGTACTTCGGGCGCGGTATCGACGAGATCCTGGATTGGGACCCGGCGACCGTCCGCCAGCACGACGAGCGTGTCGCCCGTCACGCACTCGCGAAGATCCGAGAGCTGAGGACGGAAGTCGCGCTGTGCGCGCGCTTCGACCGCGCGCGACAGCTGCGAGAGCGCGACGACCGGGACGTTCAGCTCCTTCGCCAGCGCCTTCAGCGAGCGCGAGATCTCCGAGATCTCCTGCTGGCGGTTCTCCTGGTTGGCGCGCCCGCGCATCAGCTGGAGGTAGTCGATGATGATGAGGTCGAGCCCGTGCTCGGCCTTGAGCCGCCGCGCCTTCGCGCGCGCCTCGAGCACGGTCAGCCCGGCGCTGTCGTCGATGAAGATCTGCGCTTCCGCGAGGCGTCCCGCCGCCGCCGTCAGCCGATGCCAGTCGGCCGACGTGAGGTAGCCCGTCCGCACGGCCTGGGAGTCCACCTTCGCCTCGGAGCACAGCATGCGCTGCACGAGCTGCTGCGCCGACATCTCGAGGCTCAAAACCAGGACCTTCTGCCGGAGATGCACGCCGACGTATTGCGCGATGTTCAGCGCGAAGGCGGTGTTGTGCGTCACCACGTAGTCGTCGGTGACGTAGAGCTTCGAGGGGTGGCTCACGGCGAGGCACTGCGTCTCGACCACGCCCACCGCCTCGATCGACACGAAGGCGGGCCGGATCGGGCGCCGTGGAGCCGTCAGCGCGCGGTGCATCTTCGCGGAGACCGAGAACAGCGCTTTCGGCTCGGGGTACGCGATCGTGCAGGCGTACGTCCGGTGCTGGCCCGCCTGGATGCTCTCGGGGGCCCTCCCGCACCACGCGCGCACCGAGCACCACCCGCCGAGCGAGCGGACGAGCATCGCGACGCCGTGCGCGAGCGGACGGCTCGGCGTGCACAGGCGGACGACGCCTCGGCGGTCGACGTCGCCGCCGACGTCGAGCATGCCCTTGAGAAGGTCGAGTCGCGCCTGGCGGTTCGCGTCGAGATAGAGGTCGGGGACGAACGTGGAGTCGGCGCTCAGCCCCCACAGCAGCAACGTTCGTAGCGCGGCGACAAACGGATGGCGCTCCGCCCCGGGGATGCCGCACCGGTGCGCCGCGCTCGCGCGAACGATCTCCCAGCCGTCGCGTCCCCGCGCGCGCAGCGTCATGTCGTCCGGGAGGCGCTCCTGCACGCGCGCGAGGATCTCGGGATCCGCGGTCGCGACGCGCACGTGAGTGCCCGCCGTGCCGCCGCCGGCGAGAAGCACGCCGAGGACCCACGGGTCGATCGGCAGCGCGGTGTCGCGCCCGAAGTCGCCGACGGGGGTATCGATCTCCACGCGTCCCTGGTACAGGCGTTTGCGCAGCAGACGCGCGATGTCGTCCGTCGTCAACGTGCGCGGTGCGCGCCAGCTGCGGCAGTGCACGCGCCAGAGATGGTCGCCCGTGCACTCGGTCGAGCGGCCGTCGGAGAACACCACGCGAAACGCCTGCCGCCTGCCCTGCGGGAAGATCCCGCGCACCTCCGACGGCGCGCCGTCGATCGACGCGAGCGCGTCGCCGACCCGCAGCTCGCCCATGCGCGTCCACCCCGTCGGCGTGAGCACCTTGGCATCGAGCGGCTGCGCTTTCCCCATGCTCGGCCTCGCCGCGATGATGATGAAATCCGACGGCTGAAAGCCGGACGTCTCGAGGTCCAGCTTCTCGAACCCCGTCGCGACCCCGGTGACGTGCTCCTTCCGCTCGTACAGCCGCTCGATGTGCTCGAACGTGTCCTTGAGGATGCGGCCGACCGGCAGCGCGCTGCCTTCGAGGCGCCGCTCGGCGAGGCTGAAGATGCGCCGCTCGGCGTCGTCGACGACGGTCTGGACTTCCTCCTTCGCATCGAACGCCTGCGTGATGATCTGCGTCGACGTCTGGATGAGCTCGCGCAGGACGGCCATGTCGCGCACGATGCTCGCGTACGACATGAGGTGCGCGGCGATCGACGCCTGCTCGACGAGCAGCGCGAGCGCCGCGGGCCCGCCGACGAACTCCAGCTGATCCGTCCGCCGCAGCTCTTCGCTCAGCGTGATGAGGTCGACGGGCTCGCCGCGATCGAAGAGCCGCAGCATCGTGTCGTAGCCCGCGCGATGCGCTTCCGTGTAGAAGTCCGACGGGCGGAGGATCTCGATCACCTTCGGGACGGCTTCGCGGCCTTCGAGGAGCATCGCGCCGAGCACGGCGCGCTCGGCGTCGAGATTGTGCGGCGGAATGCGTGCGGGAATTTCCAGGGGACTCATCGACCCTCGTCACCGCACACGAGGAGCATGCACCGCGATCTTGAGCGCGGCGCCGCGAACCGGTCAACAAAAAACGCGCGTGTGTGACCTCCTGTGCACAGCCGCGTGGATAGTCGGTGAGTAACTCACACGCGTCGGTGGATGGCGCGTGGACGGGGAGTGGATGAAAAAAGGAGACCCCCGAGCATCGGTCTCGGGGGTCGTGAGTCCCCGCGCGACGGAACGCGCTATTCGGTGCGAACGACGCTGACGGGAAGCTCGGCGGTCACGTCGGGATGAATCCGAATCTGGACACGCGTCTCGCCGAGCGTCTTGATCGGCTCGTCGAGATGGACGCGGCGCCGCTCGATCTTGATGCCGTTCCTGCCGAGGAATTCGACGATGTCCTGGGACGTCACCGAGCCGAACAGCTTGCCTTCCTCGGAGGCCTGGCGGCGCTCCTCGTAGGACAACGCCTCGATCCGGGCGCGGAGCCCTTCCGCGTCGGACTTGATGCGGCCCGCCTTCGCTTCCTGCTGCTTCTTGATGTGGTCGAGGTTGGTGAGGTTGCCCTGCGTGGCGCTGAGCGCGAGCTTCTTCGGGATCAGGAAGTTGCGCGCGTAGCCGTCGGACACGTCGCGGACCTCTCCGCGCCGGCCGAGCTTCGCGACGTCGTCGAGCAGGATGACCTTCATGGCGCTAGTCCGTCGCGGCGTACGGCAGGAGCGCCACCGTCCGCGCGCGCTTGATGGCGTGGGTGAGCTGACGCTGATGGCGCGCGCAGCTGCCCGAGATCCGCCGGGGAATGATCTTGCCGCGCTCGGTCACGAAGCCCCGCAGCCGGCGCACGTCCTTGTAATCGACGAGATCCACCTTGTCCGCACAGAACTTGCAGACTTTCCGGCGACCGAACCGCCGGCGCTTCACGGGCTTCTGCGGCGTGGGAATGGCTACTCCTCCTCTACGCGAGCACTAGAACGGAACGTCGTCGTCGCCGCCCGGCGCCTCGTCGGCGAAGCCCTGGGGCGCGCCGACCGCGGCAGGCGCGCCGGCCCCGGCGCCCTTCGTGCGACTCATGAATTGCACGCGCTCGGCGACGACCTCCGTCGCGGTGCGCTTCTGGCCGTCCTTGCCTTCCCAGTCGCGGGTCTGGATGCGCCCCTCGACGAAGATCTGGCTGCCCTTGTCGAGGTACTCGCCGCAGCTCTCCGCCTGCTTGCCCCAGACGATCACGGTGAGGAAGCACGCCTCCTCACGCTTCTCGCCCGACTGCGTGGTGTAGTTGCGGTTCACCGCCAGGCGCAGATCCGCCACGGCGGTGCCGCTGGGCGTGTAACGCAGCTCCGGGGGACGCGTCAGGTTGCCGATCAACAGGACCTTGTTGAGGCTGGCCATTTTACCGAACCTCCTCGAGTACTTTGTCGCCGTCTCCGACGGGCTGGTCGCCGCCGGCGGGAGAAGCCTCTTGAGGTCGGCCACGCACCTTCTTGTGGATCGGAATCTGGGTCGACAGGAAGCGCAGCACGCTCTCGTTCAGCTTGAGCTGCCGTTCGAACTCTTTCACCATCGCGGGCTCGGCGGAGAGTTCGAGGACGGCGTACGTGCCTTCACGCTGCTTGTTGATGTCGTACGCGAGCCGGCGCTTCCCCCAGTTCTCGACTTTCGTGACCTCGGCGCCGAGGCCCTTCACGGTCTCGCCGAGCTGGGTGAGCAGCGCGGCGCTCTCTTCGTCCGTGAGCGCGGCGTTGAGGATCACGAGCATTTCATATGGTCGCAGTGCACTCACCTCCCTCCAAAGCGCCTAACGATAACAAACGCCATGTCCGGCCGCAACGTCAATGCCCATAAATGGATACGGCCCGGGCCGCATCTGCGACCCGGGCCGCCCGTCCGCGCGTCGCGCGGACTGCAGTGGTCCTAGTACATGTCGCCGTGCGGCATCGCGGGCGCCGCGGCGGGCTTGTCTTCCGGGATCTCGGTGATGAGCGCCTCGGTCGTCAGCAGCAGCGACGCGATCGACGCCGCGTTCTGCAGGGCCACGCGCGCGACCTTCGTCGGGTCGATGATGCCGGCCTGCAGCATGTCGACGAACTCCATGCTGTCGGCGTCGAAGCCGCGGGTGGCCACGGTCTCCGCCTTCACCTTCTCGACGATCACGCTGCCCTCGAGGCCCGCGTTCTCGACGATCTGGCGGATCGGCTCCTCCAGCGCGCGCCGCACGATGCGCGCGCCGACGGCCTCGTCGCCCTCGAGTTTCTTCAGGCTGTCGACGGCCTTGGACGCACGGAGCAGCGAGACACCGCCGCCGGGGACGATGCCTTCCTCGACCGCCGCGCGGGTCGCGTTCAGAGCGTCCTCCACGCGCGCCTTCTTCTCCTTCATCGCGGTCTCGGTCGCGGCGCCGACCTTGATCACCGCCACGCCGCCCGCCAGCTTCGCCAGCCGCTCCTGCAGCTTCTCCCGGTCGTAGTCCGAGGTCGTCTCCTCGATCTGCGCCCGGATCTGCTTGATCCGGCCCTCGATGTTCGAGCCCTTGCCCGAACCCTCCACGATCGTGGTGTTGTCCTTGTCGACGACGATCTTCTTGGCCTTGCCGAGGTCCTCGAGCTTGATGTTCTCGAGCTTGATCCCGAGATCCTCGGTGATCGCCTTGCCGCCCGTGAGGATCGCGATGTCCTCGAGCATCGCCTTCCGGCGATCCCCGAAGCCCGGCGCCTTGACAGCCACCGTGTTCAGCGTGCCGCGGAGCTTGTTGACCACGAGGGTGGCGAGCGCCTCGCCCTCGATGTCCTCCGCGATGATGAGGAACGGCCGGCCGGCGCGAGCGACCTGCTCGAGCAGCGGCAGCATGTCCTTCATCACGCTGATCTTCTTTTCGTGGATCAGGATGATCGCGTCCTCGAGCACCGCTTCCATGCGCTCGGGGTCCGTCACGAAGTACGGCGAGAGATAGCCGCGGTCGAACTGCATGCCCTCGACCACGTCGAGGACCGTGTCCGCCGACTTCGACTCCTCGACCGTGATCACGCCGTCCTTGCCGACCTTCTCCATCGCCTCGGCGATCAGGTTGCCGATCGTCCGGTCGTTGTTGGAGGCGATCGTCGCGACCTGCGAGATCTCCTTCTTGTCCTTCGTCGACTTCGAGAGCTTCTTGAGCTCCTCGGTCACCGCCTCGACGGCGGTCTCGATGCCGCGCTTGAGCCCCATCGGGTTCGCGCCGGCCGTCACGTTCTTCAGGCCTTCGCGGAAGATGGCCTGGGCGAGCACCGTCGCGGTCGTGGTGCCGTCACCCGCGATGTCGGAGGTCTTCGAGGCGACCTCCTTCAGCATCTGGGCGCCCATGTTCTCGTAGGGCTCCTTGAGCTCGATCTCCTTGGCGACGGTGACGCCGTCCTTGGTGATCGTCGGGCTGCCGAACTTCTTGTCGATGACGACGTTCCGGCCCTTCGGCCCGAGCGTCGCCTTCACGGCCTCCGCCAGGATGTTGACACCCCGGAGCAGGCTCGCGCGCGCCTCCTCGTCGAACTTCAGCTGCTTGGGCATGGATCGCGTTCCTCCTTGATGATCGCTCTGAATTCGCTACTCGAGGATGGCGAGAACGTCTTCCTCGCGAAGGATCAGGTATTCCTTGTCGTCGATCTTCACTTCCGAGCCCGAGTACTTGCCGAAGAGGATCCGGTCGCCGGCCTTCACGTCGAGCGGGATCTTCTTGCCGTCCTCGGTCACCTTGCCGTTGCCCGCCGCGATGACCTTGCCCTCCTGGGGCTTTTCCTTCGCGGTGTCGGGGATGATGATGCCGCCCTTCTTGACTTCCCCTTCCTCGATCCGCTCGACGAGGATGCGGTCGTGCAGCGGGCGAATCTTCATGGCCATAGTTCTGGTACCTCCTGGGTTAGCAGTGATGGACCCGAGCGTTGGGCTCCTGCAGAATGCATCCGCATCATGACTCTCTGGACCTTAGCACTCAACAAAAGCGAGTGCTAATATAGCCGCGCTCTCCAGGGGCGGCAAGCGAAAAAGTCGGGAGACCTAAATGCCGAAAAGCATCTTGATTTCGAGAGGTTTGTCTCCGGAGGCGCTGACGCTCATCCCCAAGGACGTGACCGTCGATCTGAACGGCCACGAGCTGGCCTTGAGCCCTCAGGAGCTTCGCAGCCGGCTGCGCGGCAAGGCAGGCCTCATCTGCCAGATCACCGACACGATCGACGACGAGGTCCTCGCCACGCCGGGTCTGAAGGTCGTCTCGAACATCGCCGTCGGCTACAACAACATCGACGTCGCGGCCGCCAAGCGGCGCGGCGTCACGGTCACGAACACGCCCGACGTCCTCACCGAGACCACCGCCGACTTCGCGTGGACATTGCTGATGGCCACGGCGCGGCGCGTGGTCGAAGCGGACCGCTACGCGCGCTCAGGGCAGTGGACGTCGTGGAAGTGGGATCTGCTCTGGGGCGCCGACGTCCACGGCAAGACGCTCGGGGTGATCGGCTTCGGCCGCATCGGCCGGGCCGTGGCGCGCCGCGCGCACGGCTTCAACATGCGCGTGCTCTATCACGACACGCATCGCGTGTCGCCGGACGTCGAGCGCGAGCTCAACGCGACGTACGTCGACCAGGCCACGCTCCTGCGCGACGCCGACTTCGTCACGCTCCACGTGCTCCTCTCCGCGGACACGCAGCATCTGATCGACGAGCGGGCGCTGCGGGGCATGAAGAAGACGGCGATCCTCGTGAACGCCGCGCGCGGGCCGATCGTGGACGAGGCAGCGCTGGCGCGCGCCCTTCGCGAGAAGTGGATCGCGGCCGCGGGGCTCGATGTCTTCGAGGAGGAGCCCAAGATCCATCCCGAGCTTCTGCCGCTGACGAACGTCGTGATGGCCCCTCACATCGCGAGCGCATCGCTCGAGACGCGCGTCGCGATGTCGACGCTCGCCGTGCAGAACTGCCTCGCCGTCCTCGACGGCAAGGCGGCGTTAACGCCGGTCAGCTAGGGCACTCGCGGAGGGCCGGGATTCACTCCCGGCCCGGAGCGCAGGGGGATCGGGCGGGCGTCTCGCACCCCCATGTGGATCACATCCCAGCCGGCGCTCGAGGCGCGCGAGCCGGTACGTGAACGCGTCGAGGATCCGGCCCGGCGCGCCCGCGTCGGTCGCGAGGTCCAGCGCGCGGGTGACGATGCGGCGCGCGGCGGCGAGGTCCCGCGCGCGATGCTCGTGGAACTTCGCGAGCTCCTCCCACGGCCGCGGATCGAACGTGGTCGTCCCGCCGGAGGCGGGCCTGTGGACCGTCGCCCTCTCCCACAGCGCGCGCGCCGCGGCCCAGCGTGCGCGCCGCTTCTCCCACCGCGCGAGTCGAAGCCGCACGAGCTGCGCGAGCGCACCGTCCAGGCCGGCCGCGAGCGCGGCCTCGTAGCACGCGCAGGCGCGCTCGACGTCGCTCCGCTCCCAGAGCCGCCCGACCCCCGCGTGCTCCTCGGGACGGAGCGGCACCGCCCCGTCGAGCGCGCGGGTCAGCCATCCGAGCACCCCGACCAGCGCGAGGACGTCGTGACGGTTGTGCGCGAGCACGTCGCGGAGCGGCACGGCGTTGCGCCGGCGCAGGAACTGGAAGTAGAGCGACGGGATCGCGGAGCCCGGCACGTCGCGTTCGCGCTCGACCCCGAGGACGCGCTGCTCGAGCGTGGCGAGGCGGCAGTCGTCGAGCCATGCCCCCCACACGCGACGCGAGGGGTGCATCAGGTCGAGATGAGGCAGCGCGCCGGGCCACCGGCGACGCTGCAGGATGAAGCGCGTCTCGAGCAGGGGGACGTCGAAGCCGCCGCCGTTGAACGTCACGATGCCGCTGGCGCCGGCGAGGCGGGGAGCGAGCGCCGCGACCAACGCCGGCTCCTCGTCGAGGTCGCGCATGAAGAACTGCGTGAGGCGCAGATGGTCGCCGTCGATCCGCGCGAGGCCGACGAGGAACGCGTACGTCCCGGTGCCACCGGCGAGCCCGGTGGTCTCGGTGTCGAGGAACACGAGCCCGCGCGGATCGACCTGCGCGCCGACGTTCGGAGACAGGAGCGCGAGCGTGGCGGGCGCGACGGTCGTGATCTCGCCGAGGCGCACGGCGCCGTAGGACGCGGCGAGCGCGACGTCGTGCTGCACGGCCAGGATCGAGCCCGCGTCGGTTTCCAGCACCTCGCCGCCGAGCACGGTCTCGACGCGCCCGGGAGCGGGGCGCGGCGGCCGCGCGCCTTCGATGCGACGGATCACGCGGCGCAGGTCGTCGAGCGTGGGCACGACGGTCAGGACGCGAGCAGCGCGAGGATCGCGGCGGCCGTCGCCTTCGCCCGGCGTCCGACCTCGTTCACCGGACCGACGCACGACGGGCACCCCCACGCGCACGGGCACGCGCGCAGCGTCGCGCTCGCGTGCTGGACCAGCTCCGGCAGCACTTCGAAGAGCCGCTCGGCGAGACCGATGCCGCCCGCATGGGAGTCGTAGAGATAGATCGTCGGCTGGAACGTGTCCGCGTCGAGCAGGCGGCGGCGCGCGGACTCGCGCGTCGCGACGGTCGTCCCGGCTTCGGCCGGCGTCGTGTCACCGAGCCACGAGCCGAGATCGCGGACGTCGCAGAGCAGGAAGATCGGCGCGAGGTGGTGCAGGAGGTGCGTGACCCCGCGCAGGCCGTCGAGGAGCTCCTCGCGCGAGGGGCTCACGCGCGCGAGCGCCGCCGGGGGAACCGTCAGCCACACGCTCGTCGTCTGCATCTCCTGCTGCGGCAGCTCGACCTCGCCGGAGCCGACGTTCTCGAGCGTCGTCATCTTGATCTTCTTGAAGCCGACGACCTTCTCCGCCACGAGCACCTCGCCCTGCTCCGCGAGGAACGAGGGCCGCGGCCGATCCTCGAGCCGGCGCAGGATCCAGACGCCCTTCGCGCTGACGGCGTCGGTGAAGTAGTCGACGTGCACGCGCTTGACGTACGCGACCTTCTCCTCGTCCTCGCGGAAGTGGAGCTCCTGGACCTCGTAGGGATCGCTCTCGACGAGGTAGATCGCCTTGGGATAGATCGTGGCGAACGCGCTGCCCCAGTCGACCTCGGCGATGATCTGCCGCCGCTTGGTCTGCCTCTCGTCGCGCGCGGTCGTGTCGATCACGAGGAAGTTGTCCGTCGTGACCGTGCGCAGCGAGATGTGATCGGCCGGATAGGTCTCGTTCGCCCAGTGCCACCGGGAGCCGGCGCGATGCAGCACCCCTTCGTCCTCGAGCGCCGCGAGCTCGCGCTTCACGTCGCGCTCGCCGAAGCGCTCGCCGTCCTGGAACGGGAGCTCGAACGTCGCGCACTTCAGGTGGTTCACGAGGATGAACGGGTTGTCCGGATTGATCCGCGCGTGCTCCGGGCTCGCGCCGAAGAGATAGTCGGGGTGGCTCATCATGAATTGATCGAGCGGCGCGCTGCTCGCCACGAGGATGGCGGCCGACCGCTCGCTGCGGCGGCCGGCGCGGCCCGCTTGCTGCCACAACGAGGCGATCGTCCCCGGATAGCCGGCGAGAACCGCGGCGTCGAGATGCCCGATGTCGACGCCGAGCTCGAGCGCGTTCGTCGACACGACCCCGAGGACGTCGCCGACGCGCAATCCCTGTTCGACCGCGCGGCGGCGCGTCGGCAGGTAGCCGCCGCGGTACCCGCGCACGATGCCGCTGTCCCCGGTCTTGTCGGCGACCCCGGCCTTGATCGCGGTGAGCAGCACCTCCGTCGACAGCCGGCTCTGCGCGAAGACGATCGTCGGGATGCGCTCGCGGAGGAATCGCAGCGCGAGGTGCGCGGTCTCGCCGAGGTACGGCGCGCGGATGCCGAGCTCCGGATTGACGACGGGCGGGTTGTAGCAGATGAAGAGCTTATCGCCGGTCGGCGCCCCGCTCTCGGTGATCTCCTCGACGGGCGCGCCGATGATCGCGCTCGCGTGCTCGCCGGGATTCGCGACCGTGGCCGACGCCATGATGAACTGCGGATCCGACCCGTAGTGCCGGCAGATGCGCCGCAGGCGCCTGAGGAGGTTCGCGACGTGGCTGCCGAAGACACCGCGATAGGCGTGCAGCTCGTCGATCACGACGAAGCGGAGGCTCTGGAAGAGCGTCGCCCACTTCGTGTGGTGCGGCAGGATCCCCGAGTGCAGCATGTCGGGGTTCGTGAGCACGAGGTTCGCGCGCGCGCGCACCGCGCGCCGCGCGTCCTGCGGCGTGTCGCCGTCGTACGTGAACATCTTCAGCTCGGGCAGCTGCTTCGCGAGCTGCTCGAGCTCCGCGAGCTGGTCCTGCGCGAGCGCCTTCGTCGGGAACAGGTAGAGGACGCGCGCGTCGGGCTGCTGGACGAGCGCCTGCAGAACCGGCAGGTTGTAGCAGAGCGTCTTGCCGGAGGCGGTCGGCGTGACGACGACGACGTGCTCGCCCTTTTCCACGAGCTCCCAGGCGCGCGCCTGGTGCGAATAGAGCGCCGTGATCCCGCGGGCGCGCAGCGCTTCACCGAGTCGCGGATCGAGCGACGCGGGAAACGGCGCTTCGACGGCGGCGCGCGCGGGAAAGTGGCGCGTGGCGGTGATGCAGGCGCCGGTCGATCGCGACACCAGGATGTCGTCGAGGACCTGGCCCAGCATCGCGGGCACTCTATCACGTCATCTGTATAGTGTCGCAGGAATGCGTCGTCTGACGATCTTCCTCTTATGGGTCGCCACCTTGGGCGGAGCCGGCCTCCTCGCGCTCGACCTGGCCGCCGGGGTCGGCGCCGGGGTGCTCTGGGTCTCCGTCCCGGCCGCCGCCGTGGCCCTCGTCCTCGCGCGGCGGCGGGCGAAGCCTAGACCTTGAGCCGCGGATCCAGCGTATCGCGCAGGCCGTCGCCGAAGAGGTTGATGCCGAGCACGGTCACGAGGATCGCGAGGCCCGGGAACGTCGCGAGCCACCAGGCCGTGGAGATGTAGACGCGGCCGTCGGCGAGCATCCCGCCCCACGTCGGCGTCGGCGGCTGCACGCCGAGCCCGAGGAACGAGAGCGCGGACTCGATCACGATCACGCGCGCCATGTCGAGCGTGGCGACGACGAGCCACGGCGTGAACGCGTTCGGCAGGATGTGGCGCAGCACCACGCGGCCGTCGCGGCTCCCCAGCGCCTGCGCGGCCTGCACGAACTCGCGCTCGCGGAGCGAGAAGACGGCGGCGCGCACCACGCGCGCGTAGACCACCCAGCTCGACACGCCGATGACGATGATGATCGTCTGCAGGCTGGCCCCGAGCACGCCGATCACGGCGATCGCGAGCAGGATGAACGGGAACGCGAGCTGGATGTCGGCCAGCCGCATCAGGACGTCGTCGATCCAGCCGCCGAAGTATCCGCCGGTGAGTCCCGCCAGCATGCCGAGCAACCCGGAGATCACGACGGCCGCGAAGCCGACCAGCAGCGCCGGCTGCGCGCCGTAGATCACCCGCGCGAGCAGGTCGCGGCCGAGATGATCGGTGCCGAGCGGATGGAGGCGGCCCGCCGCGTCGCGCGCGCCGGGCGCCTTGAGGCGCTGCGTGATGTCCTGCTCGATCGGATCGAACGGCGTGAGCAAGGGCGCGGCGACGGACGTCACGATCACGAGCGCAACGACGACGAGTCCGAAGAGCGCCGTGCGCCGGCGCGCCAGCCGCCCGAGGAACGTGATCCAGTCGTTGAGCTCGCGGGCGCCCGGGCGCTCGAGCGCCCGCCATTTGGACTCGCGGGCGCCCGGGCGCTCGAGCGCCCGCCCGCTCGGGTGCCGGCTCATCGCAGGCGGATCCGCGGGTCGAGGTAGGTGTAGAGCACGTCGACGACCAGGTTCACGAGCACGAACGTCGCGGAGAGCGTGAAGACCGCGGCCTGCACGACGGGATAGTCGCGGTTGTAGATCGCCTGCACCGAGAGGCGGCCGACGCCGGGCCACGCGAAGATCGTCTCGGTGATCACGGACCCGCCGAGCAAGGTGCCGAGCTCGATGCCGACGATCGTGACGATCGGGATCGCCGCGTTCTTCAGCGCGTGCTTCCAGACGACCGGTGGATTCGCGACGCCCTTGGCGCGCGCCGTCCGGATGTAGTCCTGGCTCAGCACCTCGAGCATGCCCGAGCGCGTGAGCCGCGTGATCCGCGCGGTCGTGAACAGGCCCAGCGTGATCGCGGGGAGCAGCAGGTTCTGCCAGTCACCGCGCCCCGACGAGGGCAACAGATTGAGCTGCACCGAGAACAGCAGGATCAGCATGATGCCGAGCCAGAACGTCGGCATCGACTGGCCCAGCAGCGCCACGACCGTCGAGACGTAGTCGAGCACGGTGTTGCGCCGCACGGCGGAGACGATCCCCGCTGGAATCGCCAGACACAGGGCGAGCGCCAGCGCGGCCCCCGAGAGCTCGAACGTCGCGGGCATCCGTTCCATCACGAGATCGAACGCCGGCTCGCCGTGCCGCACGGACTGCCCGAAGTCGCCGCGGAGCGCGCCGAAGAGGAACCGCCCGTACTGCACGAGGAACGGGTCGTTGAAGCCCATCGTCTGGCGGAACTTCGCGACGTCCTCGGCGCTCGCGTCGGGCGGCAGGAGCACGAGCGCCGGATCGCCGGTCAGGAAGAGGATCCCGAAGACGACGAACGAGACCCCGAGGAGCACGAGCACCGACTGCAGGAGGCGTCGGAGGAGATAGACCCTCATGCCCGCCGCAGACGGGCCACCGCCTCGATGTGCGGCGTCTGCGGGAACATGTCGACGGGCTGCACCCACTCGAGCGCGTATCCCTGGCGCACGAGATCGCCGACGTCGCGCGCGAGCGTGGCGGGATTGCACGAGACGTAGACGAGCCGCGCGGGCGCCAGGGCGGCAAGCGTCGCCAGCGCCTTCGGATGAAAGCCGGCGCGCGGCGGATCGGCGACCACCACGTCGGGCTTCACACCCTGACGAACCAGCTCGGGGAGCGCGTGACGCACCTCGCCCGCGAGGAACGCGCAGTTCTCGATCCCGTTCGCGCGCGCGTTGCGCACGGCGTCCGCGACGGCGGCCGCGGCCAGCTCGATGCCGTACACGTGGCGGCTCTTCCGCGCGAGCAGCAGGCTGATCGCGCCGGTCCCGGAGTAGAGATCGATCACGGTCTCCGTGCCGGTCAGCGCGCACGCGTCGTCGACGAGCGCGAAGAGCCGCTCGGCCTGGACGGTGTTCGTCTGGAAGAACGAGTTCGCGGAGATCTCGAAGACGACGTCGTCGAGCCGCTCGGTGATGGTGTCGCGCCCGAGCAGGAGATGCTCCTCCGTTCCGACGGCCACGCTCGCCTTCGTGTCGTTCACGTTCAGGACGACGCTCGCGGTCGCGGGCACACGGGCGTGCACCTCGGTCGCCACAGGCGCGAGCGCCTGGACGTCCGGCGCCGAGACCACGACGTTCACCATCGCCTGCCCCGTGCGGCGGCCTTCGCGGAGCGTGACGAAGCGGAGCAGCCCGCGCCCCTCGCCGTCGGCGCCCGTCTCGTAGACGCTGAGCCCACGGGCGCGCAGGGCCTGGCGTGTCTCCGCGAGCAGCGTGTTCATCACGTCCGACTGGAGCAGGCACCGCTCGATGTCGAGCACGGAATCGTACCGCTCGGCTTCGTGGAGCCCGAGCGCCGGCCCCGCGGCCGACGGCGCCACGGTGAACTCCATTTTGTTGCGGTAGCCCAGCACCTCGGGCGCGGGCAGGATCGGCCGCAGCTCGAACGGCGGCAGCCCGCCGATCCGCTCGAGGCAGTCGCGGACTTGCTTCTCCTTGAACGCGAGCTGCGCCGGATACGCGACGTGCTGCAGGCGGCATCCGCCGCAGCGGCCGAAGTACGCGCACGGCGCGTCGACACGATCCGGCGACGGGGTCTCGATCGCCTCGATCACCCCGCGGCCGAAGCGCGACCGTGCCTCGACGAGCCGGACACGCAGCGTGTCGCCGGGGATGCCGCCGCGCACGAAGACGACGTACCCGTTGACCCGACCGACGCCTTCACCGCCGAACGCGAGATCGTCGATGGAGACACTGAGAGTGTCGCCACGGCGGGGTCTGCTCATACAGGAGTATGATAACTGTCTATGAAGAGGCCCGCCCCGCGCGCTGTGGGGGACCTGCTGCCGAGCGCGCTGCCCCAGATCGCGGACCGGCTCACCCACTTCCGTCTTCGCCAGGCCTGGACCTCCCTCCTCGGGCGCGACGCGGCCCGGCGGTCGCGACCGGAGAGCTTCACCGCCGGCACGCTGCGCGTGGTCGTCGACAATTCGCCGTGGCTGCACGAGCTGACGTTGCGCCACGCCGAGATCGTCGCCACGATCCGCTCACGCTTCCCCGAGGTGAGCGCGCTGCGCTTCACGCTCGGCGCGGTCGAGACCGAGCCCGCGGCCACGCGGGCGACGGAACCGCGGCCGGTCGCCCTGACCGCCGAGGACCGCGCTGACATCGAAGCGGCGACCGCCGCCATCGCCGACGGGCACGTCGCCGACGCCGCGCGACGGCTCCTCGTGACCGCCCGACGCTTTCCGCGCGTCCGCGCCGCGCTCTCCGGCGTCCTCGCCGCCACGCTCGCCGCGGGCTGCGCGACCTCGGGAGCGAGCCGCGGCATATCCGAAGAGACGCCGCGCCGCATGGTCGTCGCGCCGGACGCGAAGACGCACGCGTATTTCCACTATGCGGTCGCGCAGATGCTGGCGCAGGGCGGCCACTTCAAGGACGCGATCGAGCCCCTGCGCGAGGCGATCAAGCGCGATCCCGAGTCGGCGTTCCTCTGGACTCAGCTCGCGCAGTGGCTGGCGCGCACCGACGCGCCCGAGGAAGCGACGCAGGCGGCGCGGCGCGCGGTCGAGCTGGCGCCCAATCAGCCGGGGCCGCACCTGGCGCTCGCCGAGCTGCTCCGCGCGCAGAAGAAGTGGCCCGAAGCGGAAGCCGCGCTCGAGCGCGTGATCGCGCTCAACCCCGCGGCGGAAGACGCGTACCTCACGCTCGCGCGCTACCAGGTCGAGCAGAAGCAGTTCGCGCGCGCGCGCGCCGTGCTGCTGCGCCTGGCGGAACGCTACCCGAGCTCGGCACAGGCGCAGTTCCTCCTCGGCCGGCTCGCCATCGAGGCGGAGTCGTGGGACGAGGCGACGACGCGCCTGAAGCGCGCGGTCGAGCTCGACGCCGATCACGACGGCGCGTGGACCGCGCTCGGCTACGTCTACGAATCGCAGCGCAACCCGGAGGCGGCGGTCGACGTGTACCGCCGCGCCGCGCGCGCCAATCCGGAGAACCCGGCGTTCATCGAGCGTCTCGGCGATCTCCTCATCCGGCTCGGGCGCTACGACGAGGCGCGCGCGGAGATCGAGAGCCTCGCGGAAGCGTCGCCGCGCGATCCGCAGCTCTGGATGAAGCTCGGCGCGGTCTACTACGAGCAGAAGCAGTGGGACCGCGCGACCGAGGCGTTCCGCCGCGTGCTCGCGCTCGAGCCGGGCAACGTTCGCGCCCGCTACTTCCTCGCGACGACGTACATGGACGCCGGCCGCGACGCGGACGCGCGGGGCGAGCTCGAGCGGATCCTGCGCGTCGATCCGCGCTCCATCGACGCGCGCGTGCAGCTCGGCTTCCTGCACGGGCGCGCCAAGCGCTACGACGAGGCGATCGCGATCCTGCGCGAGGCGGCGAACCTCGACCCCAAGAAGCCGGACCTCTTCCTCTACCTCGGCACCGCGTACTTCCGCGCGAAGCAGTACGACCGCGCGGTGGAGACGCTGACGGAGGGCCTCGGGCTCGACGAGAAGCACAAGGATCTCCACTTCCAGGTCGGCGTCGTCAAGGAGAAGCAGGGCAAGTTCGACGAAGCGGTCACCGCGTTCCGCCGCGTGATCAGCCTCGATCCGAAGCACGCCGAGGCCTACAACTACGTCGGCTACATGTACGCGGAGAAAGGTCAGAACCTCGAGGAAGCCATCACGCTGATCACCAAGGCCCTCGAGCTCGAGCCCGAGAACGGGTATTTCATCGACAGCCTCGGCTGGGCGTACTACCAGCAGGGCAAGTATCCCGAAGCGCTGCGCGAGTTGAAGCGCGCCGTCGAGCGCGCCAAGGAAGATCCCGTCATCCTCGAGCATCTCGGCGACGCGTACGTGAAGAACGGCCTGGACCTCGAGGCGATCGCGGCGTGGCAGAAGGCCATCAGCATCGACCCGACGGCCGACGGCGTGAAGAAGAAGCTCGACGACCTGCAGGACCGCCGTGGCCGCGCCAAGAGCGATCGCTCGAAAGCTTCGCAGTAGCATCGTGGCGCTCGCGGCCCTCGCGGCCGCGGGCTGCGCGATCGCTCCACCGCCGCCGCGCGCGGCGATTGCAGCCCCGAGCCGCCAGGCGGTCGAGCTCCTCGCCGCGCGCGCGCGCGAGTTCACCGACGTGCGGACGCTGGCCGACGTCGCCGTGCAGCGCACGGGCGAGCGTTACCGCGTGCGCGGCGTGATCCTTGCGAAGTCGCCGTCGTCCGTGCGCTTCGAAGCGCTCTCGCCGCTCGGGCCGCCGCTCATGGTCGCGACGATCCACGAAGGAACGATCACCGCGTACGACGCGGCGAACGACGAGGTCACGACGGGCCCCGCCACCGCCGAAGCCGCGGCGCGGCTCTTGAGCCTGCCGTTCGAGCCCGAGGACCTGGTCGGTGTGCTCTCGGGGCGTCCCGTCCCCCCGAAAGATTTGCGTGAGGCGGAGATCATGCCGCCGGACGGCAACGGGCCCTCGGTCCAGCTCGTCGGCGCGATCAACACGCAGCGCGTGTGGATGGACTTCGGCACGGGCGTCGTGAAGCAGCTCCAGATCTCCGGCGGGCGCGGCGACGCCGTCATCGTCTTCCGGCGCGAGCCCGACGGCACGATGACCGGCTTCGAGCTCTCCGCCGGGATGGGGCTCGTGCGCAGCACGGTCCGCTACGAACGGCCGGCGTTCGGGGCGGGCATCGAGACCGAGCGGTTTGTGTTTACCCCGCCCAAAGGCGCGAAAACACGGCCGATCCGTTGACGCCGCCGTCGGCGGCGTGCTAGCTTTTCCCGTCTTGCCGACTCGGCCGGGACGCCACCGTCGCCTCACGCTCACCGCGTCGGGCAAGGTGAACCTGGCGCTCGAAGTGCTGGGCAAGCGCGCCGACGGCTATCACGAGCTCGCCACGGTCATGCAGACCATCGACCTCGCGGACCGGCTGACCCTCGAAGACGCGGACGAGCTCGCGCTGACGACGACGTCGGCCGAGGTGCCGGCGAACGCCGACAACCTCGCGCTGCGCGCGGCCGGGGCGTTGCGTGAGGCCGCGAAGGTGGATCGCGGCGTCCGGGTCCGGCTCGACAAGCGGATTCCCGTGGCCGCGGGGTTGGGCGGAGGGTCGTCGGACGCGGCGGCGGTGCTGCTGGGGCTCAACCGTCTCTGGGGGCTTCGCTGGCCGCTCGCGCGCCTGGCCGAGGTCGCGGTGACGCTGGGGATGGACGTCCCCTTTTTCTTGCGGGGCGGCCTCGCGCTGGGGACCGGCCGCGGCGAGCGGCTGACGCCGATTCCCGGGACACCGCTGGCGCTCGTGCTCGTGAATCCGGGCGAGCCGCTCAGCACGGCGGCGGTGTACGGGCGGGTGACCCCGGCGATGTATTCGGACGGCGGGCGGGCCCGGACGATGACCGAGGCGCTCCGCGCGCGGAAGCCCACTCGCGTGGCCGCGAGCCTCTACAATGGGCTGGAGGCCGCCGCCATGGGCGTCCGGCCGGACCTGGTCCGGATGCGCGCGGCGCTCGTCGCCGCGGGCGCGCTCGGGGCCGCGATGTCGGGCAGCGGGCCCACGGTCTTCGGCGTGGCGCGCTCGTTCGAGCAGGCCCGGCAGATCCGCGCGCGGCTCGCGCGCGCGTCGTGGGGGTGCTGGGCGGTGCGGACCGTGAGCGGTCCGGCGGTGCGGATGCGGGCGGCATGACGGAGAACAGTTGACGGCACATGGGCCGGCACGGTTCAGACGACTCGATGGGGCGTGGCCAAGCGGCAAGGCGCGGGACTTTGGATCCCGTATTCGGAGGTTCGAATCCTCCCGCCCCAACCACATGACGAACGACCAGCGAGGCGGCCGATGACGAAAGAGCTGAAGCTCTTCTCGGGGAACGCGAACCGCGCGCTCGCCACGGAGATCGCGGGATACCTCAGGATCCCGCTCGGCGCGGCGGACGTGACGCACTTCTCCGACGGCGAGGTCTTCGTCCAGATCAACGAGAACGTGCGCGGCACCGACGTGTTCGTCGTCCAGCCGACGTGTCCTCCGGTGAACGACAACATCATGGAGCTGCTCGTGATGATCGACGCGTTCAAGCGCGCGTCGGCGGAGCGGATCACCGCGGTGCTCCCGTACTACGGCTACGGCCGCCAGGACCGGAAGGTCCAGGGCCGCGTGCCGATCACGGCGAAGCTCATCGCCGACCTGCTCACCGCGGCGGGCGTCGACCGCGTGCTCTCGCTCGACCTGCACGCGGGACAGATCCAGGGCTTCTTCAACATCCCCGTCGATCACCTCTTCGCGGGCCCGCCGGTCATCGTCGAGTACCTCGGCAAGAAGGATCTGCGCGATCCCGTGGTCGTCGCCCCCGACGCGGGCGGCGTGGAGCGCGCGCGCGCCATCGCGAAGCGCCTCAACGCGAACCTCGCCATCATCGACAAGCGGCGCGACCGGCCCAACGTCGCGGTGATGATGCACCTGATCGGCGACGTGAAGGACAAGGACGCGCTCGTGATCGACGACATGATCGACACCGCGGGCACGCTCGTGCAGGCCGTCACCGCGCTGGAGCGCGAGGGCGCGCGCCGCATCATCGCGTGCGGCGTGCACGCGGTGCTCTCCGGACCGGCGGTCGACCGGCTCAAGGCGGCGCCGCTCGAGGAGATCGTCGTCACCAACTCGATTCCGCTGCCGCCCGACAAGCGGCTGCCCCACATGACCGTGCTCACCGTCGCGCCGCTGCTCGGCGAAGCGATCCGGCGCATCCACGACGAGGAGTCGGTCTCCACGATGTTCGCGTAACGAGGGGTTTGGGGTCCGCCAGTTGCGGGGCCCCGTGGACAAGGAGCCAGCAATGGACATGCAGGAACTCACGGTCACACCGCGCGACGGCAAGGGCAAGCAGGCGGCAAAGCGCCTGCGACGCTCCGGCCGGATCCCCGCGGTGCTCTACGGCGGCAAAGCGCCGCAGGACATCTCGATCGACCCCAAGGCCGTGCTGAAGATGATCCACGGCCACGAGGGCAGCACGCAGCTCCTGAGCCTGAAGTTCGACGGCGCCGCCGCGAGCGGGACGATGGCGATCATCCGCGACATGCAGTTCGATCCCGTCTCCGAAGACCTGCTGCACGTCGATCTCCAGGAAGTCTCGGCGGACCGCGCGATCAATGTCCGCGTCGCCGTGCATCCCGTGGGTGAGGCGGTCGGTGTCCGGGACACGAAGGGCATCCTCAACCTCGTGCTCCACGAGCTCGACATCTCGTGTCTGCCGACGAACATCCCGCAGCGCATCGACGCCGACGTCTCCGAGCTCGCGATCGGCGACGTGCTCGCGGTGCGCGACCTCACCCCGCCTCCGGGCGTGCGCATCCTGAACGATCCGGGTCAGGCCGTGGCGACCGTGTCGCCGCCGATGGCGGAGGAGGAAGTGGCGCCTGCGGCCGCCGCGGCGACCGTGGCCGCGACGCCGGAGCCGGAGGTCCTCACCGAGCGGAAGCCGAAGGAAGAAGCCGCACCCGCCGCCGAGGAAGGCAAGAAGCCGGCGGCCAAGAAGTAGGCGCGAGGGACCCGGGTGGCCCAGGTCGTCGTCGGACTGGGAAACCCGGGTCCCGAGTATCAGGACACCCGCCACAACGTCGGCCAGCGCGTGCTGGACGTCCTCGCGGATCGCCTGCGCGGCACGTACGCGCGCGAGGGCGACACGGTCTCCGCGGCGGTGCGCTGGCGCGGCGACACCGTGTACCTCGTCAAGCCGCAAGCGTTCATGAACGTCAGCGGGCCCGCCGTGCGTCGCGCGCTCGCGCGGCTCGGCGCCGCGCCGATCGAGCTCGTGCTCGTCTACGACGACATCGACCTGCCGCTCGGCACCATCCGCATCCGCATGAAGGGCGGGCACGGCGGCCACAACGGCGTGCGCTCGGTCATCGAGACGCTCGGCACGGAGGAGATCCGGCGCGTGAAGGTCGGGATCGGGCGGCCCGAGCACAAGGGCGACGTGCCCGACCACGTGCTGACCGGCTTCGATCCGGAGGAAGGCGAGATGGTGGTGAAGGCCGTCGAGGCGGCGGCCGACCGCGTGCTCGAGCTGCTCACGAAGCCGCGCTGAGCCTTCAGCGGAAGAAGAGCAGGGTCACGAGCACGAAGAGCGGAATCAGGATCGCGCCGCTATAGGCCATGTAGCCGAAGAAGCTCGGCATCTTCACGCCGGCTTCCTCGGCGATCGCCTTCACCATGAAGTTCGGCGCGTTGCCGATGTACGTGTTCGCGCCCATCGCGACCGCGCCGACGCTGATCGCGGTGAGAATCGCCGCGGGCACGCCCACGATGTCGGCCTGCAGGCGCAGCCCCTGGGCGAGCGCGAGGAACGTCAGATACGTCGGCGCGTTGTCGAGGAACGAGGACAGGCTCCCGCTCGCCCAGAAGAACTGCCACGGCTCGCGGACGCCGAGCTCGCCGCCGCGCAGGCGCAGGAGCTCGAGGGCGGGAATCATCGTGAGGAAGATGCCCGCGAACAGCACCGCCACTTCGACCATCGGTCCGGCGGAGAAGCCGTTCGCGCGACGGACGGCGGTCGGGGTCGTCTTCACGGACACCGCGGCGAGGACGACGATGACGGCTTCGCGCCACGGTGCCCCCAGAAACGCGACGGCGAGCACCACACCGGCGAGCCACACACCGTTCGGCATACCGTCGATGCGTAACGGCTCCACGCGCGCGCGGTCGCGGCGGATGGCGGCCAGCGGCTCACGGCTGAACGCGATCGAGTCGTGGACGAAGTACGCGCCGAGGAGCACCACCAGCATCAGGCCCCAGTGCCGCCACAGCGAGAAGGTCCACGCGAAGGGCACGCCCGCGAGATAGCCGAGGAACAGCGGCGGATCCCCGAGCGGCGTCAGCATCCCGCCGATGTTGGACACGACGAAGATGAAGAACACGACCGTGTGTTTCACCCGCGTGCGCTCGCGATTGGTCTGCAGGAGCGCGCGGATCAGGAGCATCGAGGCGCCCGTCGTCCCGATGAACGACGCGAGCAGGGCGCCGAGCGCGAGGAAGCCCGTGTTCGTCGCCGGCGTCGCCACCAGATCGCCCCGCAGCCAGATGCCGCCGGAGATCACGTACAGCCCGGCCAGGAGGATGATGAAGGAGACATAGTCCTGCGCGGTGTGGGCCAGGGTGGCGGGGTGCCGGACGCCATAGAGCGCCAGAACGGGCAGTCCCAGCACGGCGGAGGCGATCAGCTTGTTCCGGTTCGACTCCCACCAGTGCGGGACCCAGAGGGGGCAGACGGCGATGGCCAGGAGCATCGCGACGAACGGCAGCAGCGTGTAGATCGGCGGGGAGGCCATGGTGCTCCGGCGGGACTCTAGCAGCCCCGTGTGACGGGGCCCGATTGCCGGTGGGTGGGGCGCGTGGTATATAGTTATCGTTTATCCAGAAGCTCTTGACGGGCGCCGCAGTCCGGAGGGGGGACAAGCCCAGTGACCAAGGTCATCGTAGAGCCCGACGAGTCCTTCGAAAGCGCGCTCAAGCGCTTCAAGAAGCAGTGCGAGAAGGCCGGGCTCCTGTCGGAGTTCAAGAAGCGGCAGCACTACGAAAAGCCCAGCGTCCGGCGGAAGCGCAAGGCGCTGGCAGCCCGCAAGAAGGCCAAGCGCCGCGAGCGGATGTCCGATTAGTCGCGGAGCGCTCCTGTCTTCCCCGCCGCGCCAACCCGAGGTTTCTGGCGGGAGGCAATGAGGCGAAGGATGGAGCCAGGCCGGATCTGGGGCCGGGGTATCGAGTGGGACGCGGTGCGGGATCTTCTGGCCCGTGAGACCCGCACCGTGATGGGGCGTGAACGGGCCCTCGAAGCCTCCCCCTTCACGGACCTCGCCGCGATCCGCGCCGAGCTCGCGCTGACCCGCGAGGCCCGGGCCGCGCTCACGACCGCCGGCCCCCCCGCTCTCGAGAATGTCCCCGACGTGCGCGCGGCGCTCGATCGCTGCCGCGCCCCGGGCACCGTCCTCGACGGCCCGGATCTCGTCCAGGTGATTCCGGTCCTCGCGACGGCGCGCGCGCTCTCGTCGTGGGCGCGCGGCATCGCGACCGTCGCGCCGACCCTGTCGCGGCGCGCCGCCGCACTGCCTGCGCTCGGCGACCTGCACGATCTGCTGCGCCGCGCGCTCGACGACGACGGCGCGGTGGTCGATCACGCGAGCCGCCGCCTCGGGACTCTGCGGCGCGAGGTCCTCGAGCGCCGCAAGCGCATCGTCCACGATCTCGAGCGCCTGTGGGACGGCAAGGACACCGAGCGTGTCTTCGCGGATCGCTACGTCACGGTTCGTCACGGCCGCTACGTCGTGCCGGTCCGCGCCGAGGCGCGGGCGCGCGTGCGCGGCATCGTCCACGATCGCTCCCAGAGCGGCCAGACGCTGTTCGTCGAGCCGGAGAGCGCGGTCGAGCCCAACAACGATCTCGTGCAGCTCCAGCGCGAGGAGGAGGCGGAGGTCGCGCGCATCCTCGCGGAGCTCACGGACGCGCTGCGCGCGCGGCTCGACGACGTGACGACACTCGTCGACGTCATCGGCGCGGTCGACTGGGTGCTCGCGCGCGCGGAAGCCGCCGCGCGCATGAACGCGGTCGAGCCCGACGTCGTCGACGCGCGCACGGTGGACGTGGCGGCCGCGCGCCACCCGCTGCTGCTCGCGCAGTCGTGGCGCGACGAGACGCGGCCCGTCGTGCCCGTCGAGCTCCGGCTCGGTGACGATCGGCCGCTGCTCCTGATCACCGGCCCCAACGCCGGCGGCAAGACGATCGCGCTCAAGACGCTCGCCCTCTTCGTGCTGATGGCGCAGGTCGGCTGTCACGTGCCCGCCGCCGAAGGGGCCAGACTCCCCTTCGTCTCGCGGCTCTTCGCGATCATCGGGGACGACCAGAGCGTCAGCGAGAACCTCTCCACGTTCTCCGCGTTCGTGAAGCAGGTGCGCGAGATCCTCGCCGAGGCCGACGCTCGCTCGCTCGTCCTCCTCGACGAGCTGGGCGCCGGCACCGACCCCGACGAGGGCGCGGCGCTCGCGCAGGCGATCCTCGAGGAGCTCGACGCGCGCGGCGCGCTGGTCGCCGCGACCACGCACCTCGAGCCGCTGAAGGCCTTCGCCAGCACGCACGCGCGGGCGCGCAACGCATCGGTGGAGTTCGACACCGCAACGCTCGCGCCCACGTTCCGCCTCCGCTACGGCCAGCCCGGCCAGAGCTACGCGCTCAACATCGCGGCGCGGCTGGGGCTCGGCGCCGACCTCATCGCGCGCGCGCAGAGTCACCGCACGGCGCAGCAGGCGCGGATGTCGGAACTCCTGGCGTGGCTCGACGAGCACACGCGCTCCGAAGCGGAGCGCACGCTGGCGATCGAGCAGCGCGAGCAGGAAGCCGTGGCGCGCCTGACGGCGGCGCGCGAAGCGGAAGCCGCCGCGCGCACGCGCGCCGAGGAGCTGGTGGCGCGCGCCCGCGCCGAAGCGAGCGCGATGGTCGCGGAGATCAAGCGCGCGATCAACAGCGAGTGGGAGCGTCTGCGCCGGACCGATCGCTCGCGCGAGACGCTGAAGGACAGCCGCCAGCGCGTGAGCGATACCGCTGCGCGCGTGAGCGCCACAGTCGACGGCCTCGTCGCGCCCGCGACGCCCGCCGCACCGGTCGATGCGATCACCCCGGGCACGCGCGTGCGGGCGGAGCATCTCGGCATCGAGGGCGACGTCGTCTCCGTGAGCGGGGCGACCGCGACGATCCAGTCGGGCACCATCACGGTCCGCGTGCCTCTCAACGGCCTGCGGCTGGCGACGGCGCCGCCCGGGCCCGCGCGCGGCGCCCAGGCTCCTCGGCGCGACGCGCGGATCTCCCTCCCCGACAAGGCCGCCCCTCACCCCGAGCTCCACCTGATCGGACGCACCACCGACGAGGCGCGGGACCTGATCGAGCAGTATCTCGACGACGCGTTCCTCGCCGGCCTCGGCCGTGTCCGCCTCGTGCACGGCAAGGGCACGGGCGCGCTCCGCAAGGCCGTGCGCGACCTCCTCGCGGGTCACCCGCTCGTCGATTCGTTCCGTGACGGCGAGCCGGCGGAGGGGGGCAGCGGCGCCACCGTCGCCGCCCTCAAGGTGAGCTAGTGGCGACCTATTCGCAGACGATCCTCGACGACGTGCGCGCGGGCATCGACATCGTCGATCTCGTGGGCCGCTTCGTGAATCTCAAGAAGGCGGGCGTGAACTGGAAGGGCCTCTGCCCCTTCCACGCCGAGAAGACGCCGTCGTTCATGGTCAACCCGAAGAAGGGGATCTTCCACTGCTTCGGCTGCGGCGTCGGCGGCGACGCGTTCGGCTTCGTCATGCGACAGGACAAGCTCACGTTCCCCGAAGCCGTGCGCGCGCTCGCCAAGCAGGCGAACGTCGCGCTGCCCGAGGACCGCACGCCCGGTGATTCCGGGCGCGAGGAGCTCGTGCGGGCGATGGACCTGGCCGCGCGCTTCTACGCGGAGGCGCTCGCGAAGCCCGGCGGCGCGCGCGCGCGCACGTATCTCGAGGGCCGCGGCGTCGATCCCGAGGTCGCGCGCCGCTTCCTGCTCGGCTACGCCCCCGAGGGCTGGGACAACCTCCGGGACTTCATGCGCGGCGAGCACGTCGCCGAAGACGTGCTGTTGACGGCCGGGCTCGTGGTGAAGCGCGAGAGCGGCAGCGGTGGCTACGACCGGTTCCGCGGGCGCCTGATGTTCGCGATCCGCGACCTGCAGGGCCGCGTGGTCGCGTTCGGCGGCCGCGCGCTCGGCGACGAGCAGCCGAAATACCTGAACTCGCCCGAGACGCCGCTCTACACGAAGGGCAACCTGCTCTACGCGGCGGACGTGGCGCGCGAGAGCATCCGCGGCAAGAACCGCGCGCTGATCGTCGAGGGCTACGTCGATTGCCTGATGGCGCACCAGTACGGGTTCGGCGAGACGGTGGCCGCGCTCGGCACCGCGTTCACGCCGGCCCAGCTCGGCCTCCTCCATCGCTATTGCGACGAGGTCGTCACGTTCTTCGACGCGGACGCGGCGGGCCAGAAGGCCGCCGAGCGCGCCGAGCAGCTGCTGGAGCCGACGAGTGGCGGCGCGGCGTGGGCGGTGAACCGTTCCGGAAACTTCGAGGCGCCCGGCGCGTTCCGAGTGAAAGTGGCGTTGCTGCCGGCCGGACACGACCCCGACACGTTCCTGCGCGCCGAGGGCGCGGCGGCGTTCACCGAGCGCATCGACCAGGCGCGGAGCCTCCTCGCGTACGCGCTCGATCGCGTCATCGCCGACCCCGAGGGCGGCGCGGGCCCGCGCGCCCGCGCCAACGCGTTCGCGCGCGCCGCGCTGATGCTCGCGAAGGTGCCGGACGCGCAGGAGGCGGCGGCGCTCTCGCGCGACGCCGCGCGCAAGCTCGGGGTGGACCCGACACAGCTGTGGATCGAGGCGCAGAAGCTCCAGGCCGCGCTGCGCAAGCCGGTCGCGAGCGCCGCGCCGCGCGCGGAGCTCTCACGCCCGGCCGCGGCCTCCACGACGCGCGAGCGCGACCTCGTGACGTTCCTCCTCCACGCGAAGGACGCGCGCCCCGAGCTCCTGCCGTTCGTCGAGGTCGCCGACGTCCGCGACGAGCGCCTGCGTCGCATCGTGGTGGCGCTCGCCGCGCGGCCCGAGGCCGAGGCCGAAGCACTCATGCCGGATCTCCCCGACGAGGGGACACGCGGACTGCTCGCCGCGCTGCTCGTCGAGGACCGGGCGCCGGAGAATCCCGCGGCGCTCGTGGGACAGTTCAGGGTTCACCTCGAGCGCGAGCAGCGCTTGAAGCGCCAGCGAGAGCTCGCCCGCCGGATCGCCGACGACCAGGCGACGACCGGGCAGGCCGCCGCTGTCCATGACGACCAGTTCCGCGCCCTGCACGCCGAGAGCAAAATCGTGTACGGGATCGCGGGCGGCGTCGCGCAGTCGCTGGAACACGGCCCCCGAGGCCCTCAAGGAGTCGAGACGAATGAGTGAAGACACCAAGCTGGCCGACCTGGATCGCCTCATCTCTCGAGGCAAGCAGAAAGGGTTCCTCACCTACGACGAGGTGAACGACGCCCTGCCTGCGGACGTCGTGTCGTTCGACCAGCTGGACGACATCATCATGATGTTCGGGTCGATGGATATCGAGGTCGTCGACTCCGCCAGGGCGGCGCGCCTGCCGTCCGAAGTGGAGCGCCCGACGCCCGCGATCGTGGAGCCCGACGACGACGACGGGCCCGCGGAGCCGATCGACCTGACCCCCGGCCCCGTCGGCCGCACCGAGGACCCGGTGCGCCTGTACCTGCGCGAGATGGGCCGCGTCGCGCTGCTCACGCGCGAGGGCGAGATCGCGCTCGCCAAGCGCATCGAGGAAGGCAAGGACCAGGTCACGCGCGCGATCCTCTCCACCAACCTCGCGCTCGAGCGGTTCCACGAGCTCTGTGGCCTGCTGCGCAAGGCCGACATCTCGGTCAAGGAAGTCGTCGACGTCAACGACGAGGAGTTCACGGAGGAGAAGGAGGCCGCGCTGACCCGCCAGGTCATCGGCGCGTTCTCGAACGTCGACCGGATCCTCCGCGACCGCGACAAGCTCGTCGCGCAGGCCAAGAAGCTGAAGGCCAAGGCCGGCGGCAAGAAGAAGACCGCGAAGGGCAAGGACCCGGCGTGGAGGAAGCTCGAGGCCAACGCCCAGAAGATGTCGGGCAAGGTCATCGAGAAGCTGCGCGAGATGTCGATCGGCAACCAGATCATCGACCGCGAGGACAGCGATGCCCTGCGGCGCGGCCTCGTGCAGCGCCTGCGGACGCTGGTCGAGGACATCGAGCGCGCGGAGCGCGTGATCGAGCTGTGGACGAGCGGCAACGGCAAGGCGCGCGAGGAGCGGCAGAACCTCCTCTACGTCTCGTTCGGCGAGCCCGGCGCCAACGGCGTGGCGAGCCAGAGCGACCTGCACCTCAAGGCCGCGAAGAAGTTCGGCACGCTCAAGCAGCAGCAGGTCTGGGTGGCGCAGCAGGAGATCAAGGCCGCGGAGGGGCGCGCCAACGCGAAGGCCGACGACCTCAAGAAGGTCATGAGCGTCATCAAGCAGGGCCAGTTCAAGGCGGCCCTGGCGAAGAAGGAGATGGTCGAGGCCAACCTCCGGCTGGTGATTTCGATCGCGAAGAAATACACGAATCGAGGACTGCAGTTCCTGGACCTGATCCAGGAAGGCAACATCGGCTTGATGAAGGCGGTGGACAAGTTCGAGTACCGCCGCGGCTACAAGTTCTCGACCTACGCGACGTGGTGGATCCGCCAGGCGATCACCCGCGCGATCGCCGACCAGGCGCGCACGATCCGCATCCCCGTGCACATGATCGAGACGATCAACAAGCTCATCCGCACGTCGCGCCAGCTCGTGCAGGAGCTCGGACGCGAGCCGACGCCGGAAGAGATCGCGACCAAGATGGAAGTGCCGGTCGACAAGGTGCGCAAGGTCCTCAAGATCGCGCAGGAGCCGATCTCGCTCGAGACGCCGATCGGCGAGGAAGAGGACAGCCACCTCGGCGACTTCATCGAGGACAAGCAGGTCGTGTCCCCGGTCGACTCGATCATCGGCCTCTCGCTGCGAGAGCAGACCAACAAGGTCCTCAACACGCTCACGCCGCGCGAGGAGAAGGTGCTGCGCCTCCGCTTCGGCCTCTCCGACGGCTGCGAGCACACCCTGGAGGAGGTCGGCCAGGACTTCGCGGTCACCCGCGAGCGGATCCGGCAGATCGAGGCCAAGGCGCTGCGCAAGCTGCGCCACCCGTCCCGTTCGAAGAAGCTCCGGAGCTTTCTCGAGTCATGAACAAGAACCCGAGGGCCCATAGCTCAACGGCAGAGCGCCCGGCTCATAACCGGTCAGGTCTTGGTTCGAATCCAGGTGGGCCCACCAGCGTGGAGAACGTGTGAATCAGGAACTCACGACGCTCATCGACCTGCAGGGCTTCGACTCCAGGATCGCCACCCTGGAGACGGAGGCGGCACGGTTGCCGAAGCAGATAGAGGCGATCCAGGCCTCGCTCGCGGAGGCGAAGAAGACGGTCGACGCCTTCAAGACGAAGATCGACCAGACGCGCAAAGATCTGAGGTCCAAGGAGAAGGACCTCGAGGTCCACGCGCTCAAGCGCTCGAAGGAAGAGGCGCGGCTCTACGAGGTGAAGACGAACAAGGAATACTCCGCCGTCCTCCTCGAGATCGAGGAGATCAAGCAGATCAAGGCGAAGACGGAGGAAGAGATCCTCGCGCTCATGGAGATGCAGGAGCGCCTCGCCGTCGACGTGAAGGAGGCGGAGGCGCGGCTCAAGACCCGCGAGGAGCAGGCGAAGCAGGACGAGGGCGTCGTGCGCGGCAAGCTCGCGAAGGTCGAGCAGGAGCTCGCGGGCGTGCGCTCCGACCGCCTCGTGCGCGCGAAGGAGCTCCCGGCCAGCCTGCTCGCGAGCTACGAGCGGATCATGAAGGCGCGCGGCGGCACCGCGGTGGCGTCCGTCGGCGGCGCGTCGATCTGCGGCGGCTGCCGGATGAGCATCCGTCCGCAGGCGCTGCTCGAGCTGCGCAACGCGACGGACCTCATGACCTGCGAGAGCTGCGGCCGCTACCTCTACTGGCAAGAGACCCCGCAATAGCCGAGCCCGAGGTCGTCCTCTACACGGACGGCGCGTGCAGCGGGAATCCCGGTCCTGGCGGCTGGGCGGCGCTGATCGTCGACGGCGCCGGCGAGCGCGCGATCTCCGGCGCCGAGCCCCACACGACGAACCAGCGGATGGAGCTGCGCGCGGCCATCGAAGGCCTCGCCACGATTGGCGGCGCCCGTGACGTCGCGCTCTACACGGACTCGACCTACGTCATGCATTGCTTCCGCGATCGCTGGTGGGCGAAGTGGGAAGCGAACGGGTGGCTCAACGCGGCCCGGCAGCCCGTGAGCAATCGCGATCTCTGGGCGCGCCTGATCGCCGAGACGCGCCGCCACGCCGTCACGTGGCACTGGGTCAAGGGCCACAGCGGGCGCCCGCAGAACGATCGCGTCGATCTGCTCGCGCGCCAGGCGATCCTGACCCTCGCCGCGCGCTGAGCGCGGGTGATCGCCGCGCTACAATCGCGTCGCATGCACGTGCGCCCCCGCCGCCTCTCGGCCGCCTCCACGCTGCTCGTCGCGGTGGTCATCGTCACGCTGGTGCTCGGCGGCTGCGCGACGGTCCGCCGCACGACGGCCGTTCCCGACCTGGTCAAGATCACGGTGCTGCAGATCAACGACGCGTACCAGCTCGAGCCCGTGGACGACGGCCGACGCGGCGGGATGGCGCGGCTGGCCACGCTGGTGAAGCGGCTGCGCGCGGCGAACCCGAACACGCTGTTCGTCATCGCCGGCGACTTCCTGTCGCCCTCGGTGCTCTCGACGTACCTGAAGGGCCGCCAGATGATCGCGGTGCTCGACGCGATCGGGCTCGACGCCGCCACGTTCGGCAACCACGAGTTCGACTTCGGCGCCGCGGTGCTGGTCGAGCGCATGCGCGAGTCGCGCTTCACGTGGATCTCGTCGAACGTGCGCGACCCGAGGACGGGCGGCGCGCTCGGCGGCGCGCAGCACGACCGCATCGTCACGCTCGGCGGCATCCGCGTGGGGTTGCTCGGGCTGACGCTCACCGAGACCGCGCACCGCGCGGTCGGCGGCCACGAGGTGCGCTTCGACGACACGCTCAAGACCGGCACGGCGACCGCGGACGCCCTGCGGCGCCGCGGCGCCCAGCTGGTGATCGCGATCACCCACCAGGACATGGCCGCGGACATCGAGCTCGGCGCCAAGGCCGCGATCGATCTCATCGTCGGCGGCCACGAGCACGAGCCGCTCGTCGCCGAGAGCGCGAAGGCCGTGATCACGAAGGGCGGCAGCGACGCGCGCTACCTCGTGCAGATCGACCTCTGGGTCACGCGCGAGGGCAAGCTCGTCGAGCGCTCGTGGACCTTTCACGAGGTGAGCGCGCGCATCCCGCCCGATCCCGCGATCGAGACGCTGATCGCGCGCTACACCGCGGAGCTCGACCGCGAGCTCAACGTGCCCGTCGGGCGCACCGGGGTCGTGCTCGACGCGCGACGCCAGATCCTTCGCACGCAGGAGACCGGCCTCGGGAACTTCATCGCCGACGTGATGCGCGAGGCGCACCAGGCGGACGTGGCGGTGATGAACGGCGGCGGAATCCGCGGCGACAAGATCATCCCGCCCGGCGAGCTCACCCGGCGCGACGTCTACACGCTGGTCCCGTTCAGCAACGCGGTGGTGAAGGTCGAGGTCACGGGCGCGGCGCTCCGCCAGATGCTCGAGCACGGCCTGGCGCAGGCCGACAACCAGGGCGGCGGCTTCCTGCAGGTGTCCGGGTTGCGGGCCACCTACGCCCCCGCGCGGCCGGCCGGGCAACGCGTCGTGAGTCTCGAGGTGGGCGGCAAGCCCGTCGACCCCGGCGCGCGGTACACCGTCGCGACGATCGAGTTCATCGCGAACGGCGGCGACGGGCAGCCCGCGTTCCGCGGCGCGCGCGTGCTCGTCCCGATGACGAACGCGCCGGACCTGCCCACGCTGACGCTGCAGGCGATCGAAGCGCGCAAGACGATCGCGCCCGCGGTCGAAGGGCGCCTCCGCGCGGTCACGTCGTCCTCGTCACGATCGCGCTTCGGCGATCAGCGCGACGATCGCGAGGACCGCGAGCGCGCCGCCGAGGATGAAGCGGCCGTCTTCGTGCGATCCGTGGGCGACGGGCTCCGGCACGGACGTATACTGAATCCCGCGCCAGAGAAGATCGGACGGTCGCCGGTCACTTCGCGTGACGGGAGGAAAGTCCGGGCTCCGCAGGGCAGGGTGCTGGCTAACGGCCAGGGGGGGCGACCCCACGGACAGTGCCACAGAAAACAAACCGCCGCGGTGGCAACACACGCGGTAAGGGTGAAACGGTGAGGTAAGAGCTCACCAGCGGCGCGGGTGACCGCGCCGGCTCGGCAAACCCCACCCGGAGCAAGGCTGAATAGGGGAGCGATGGGATGGCCCGTCCCGCTCCCGGGTCAAGCCGCTCGAGACGCCGGGTAACCGGCGTCCTAGAGAAATGACCGTCACCTCGCAAGAGGGACAGAACCCGGCTTACAGATCTTCTCTGGCGCGATTTCCCACTTCTCACACGTAACGGGTGACGCATGAGCGAGCAACGCGCGGATGGGCCGCGGCCACTACCGGTCGACCAGCTCTACCAGTTCTATCGCTACGAGGTGAAGCACGAGGACGACCTGATCGGCCAGCGGATCAACTGGTTCATGGCGGGGCAGGCGTTCCTGCTCGTCGCGCTCGCCATCGTGCACAAGGGTGACGCGGCGATGCCGTCGCCGATCAACAACCCGTTCTTTCCCATGGTGCCGATCGTCGCGCTGATCGCCTCGGTCTTCATCTTCGCCGGGGTGATCGCGGGCACCGTCGCGCTGGGCCACTGGCGGACCGCGGTCCGGAAGCTCGTGCGCGAGTACCCCGACTTGCCCTACGTCCAGAACGAAGCCTGGATCGTCCCCGCGGCGTGGAGCGGGCCGCTGGTCACGCCGCTCGCGTTCATCGCCGCCTGGCTCTATCTTCTCGCGCACGGATACGGCATCCTGGGCTGAGCAGCGGCGACCTCGCGGCCTGACGGCGAGCGGCGCGCGCGCTCAGGCCGCGCGGCGGCGCGGCATCGCGCGCGGCGCGGCGGTCTCGACCACGACCTCGCGCAGCCGCGCGTCGACGCGCTGCAGATAGAGCGCGAGCATCGGCGCGAAGGCGAGCGCGTGGGCGGCGAGCTGCGCGATCGGGCCGGCGCGCCGCGGGAACCAGTCCCACCCGAAGGGCGGCGCGATCACGTACGCGTTGACGGCCCAGAGCCCGCAGCCGTACGGCATCGCGGCGAGCAGCATCAGGGCCGTGCTGCGTCGTCGCGGGCGGCGCTCCATCATCGACGCGAACAGGAGCCCGAACGCCGCCGAGAGCGTCACGTGCACGAGCAGGCCGGCAATGACGATCGGCATGGCCGGCGTCGCCGGATCCACCGCGCCGGAACCGAGCAGGATGCCGGCGGCCATGCGCAGCGGCAGGAGCGCCGCGCTCGTCCCGAAGGCGGCGACCGCGAGCGCGCTCTCGACGATCAGCAGCGCGGCGCCGCCGAGCAGTCCACCCACCGCGCCGTGCCCGACCCAGGCGCCGTCCGCGATGTCCGGCCGCACGAGTACCGTCGCCATCGCGCGATCGACGTTGCAGCCGCAGTGCCACCGAGATCCGCCGCCCACGCGGGCACGCCTGATGCAAAAGTGCCCGGCATCCGACGTGAGAACGTGGGGTGTGCGAGACGCACCCCCAAGCCCCCTCGGTGCGGGCCGGGAGTGAATCCCGGCCCTCCGCGACTGCCCTACGACTCGAGAAATTCTCCGAACGCGTCACCGATATGCCCGCGCGTGCGGCGGTGCGACGGGCCGTAGTGCTCCGCGAGCCCCTGACAGATCAGCGGGAGCGCGATCGTCGCGTCGGTGAAGCACATCACGTTCACGCCGTCCGGCGTCTCCTTGCCCCACGAGATGCACTCGCTGGCGACGCTCGCGCCGCCCAGCCCGCCGAACACCGTGTTGTCCGTGGTGATCTGGATGGCGGCGCGATGCGGGCTCGCCTCGCCCCCGCGGATCGCGCAGACGCTGGTCGCGGTGATCTGGATGAAGTCCTTCGGGACGCCGCCACCGAGGAAGATCGCGGAGGTGCCTCGGCCGGGCGCCATGTAGCGCTCCATGACCTTGAGCGCGATGTCGTAGTCGCGGAAGAAGTCGACGGCAGGGCCGCGCACGCCGCTCTCGCGATAGCCCTCGGCCAGCGGCCCGTCGTGCGCGGCGGGAACGAAGAGCGGGACGGCGTGGCGGGCGCAGGTCGCGGCCACCGAGCCGCCGAGGCCGTGCGACTCGAGCCACCGGCCGTACTCGGTCATGAAGCGCGCGCCGCTGATCGTCGCGTGCTTCCACGAGCCCGCGAGGTGGCGGAAGAAGTCCGCGGTGAACGACTCCATCGCGTCGTACTCCACCGCGCTCACGACGTGGTCGTAGAAGCGGTAGCGGCGTGCGTCCCAGAGCGCGGTGTCGTCGACGTGCTCGGGATCGACCTGGTAGAGCTCGGCGCCACGCAGCTCGAGGACATCCTCCGTGACGTTGGCGCACGTCGAGGCGACGAGATCGGCATAGCCGCGCTCGACGAGCCACGCCACGAGCGGCCAGAGGCCGGCGCTGGCGAGCGAGCCCGCGAGCCCGAGGCAGATCAGACTCTCGCCGTCGATCATGCCCTTCCACGCCTCGAACGCCTCGCCGAGCTTCCGTCCCTGAAACGCCGACCGCTGCATCCGTGAGAGGATCGCGCTCACCGAGCGGGCGCCGTTCTCCTCCACGCGCATCGCTACGCGCCGATTCGACATTCGGGCCTCCCTTTCCCCTCGATCGTGCTAGAGCATCGCACGATGGCGACGCCCGCCGAGATCTTCGACGCGATGGCTCCCGAGTACGACGTGCTCGAGCCGTGGTACGAGCACCTCTACGCCCGGCTGCACGCGATCCTCGCGCACGCGCTCGCGCCTTCGGCCGGGCCGCGCGGCCGCGCCCTCGACGCGGGCTGCGGCCACGGCTTCCAGACGGTCCTGCTCCAGCGCCTCGGCTACGTGACCCACGGCGTGGATCTCGCGGCCGCGCTGCTGGCGCTCGCGCGACAGCGCGTGCCGGCGGCGGCGCTCGCCCGCGGCGATCTCACGGCGCTGCCCTATGCCGACGGAAGCTTCGACGTGGTCAGCTGCTGCGGCAGCACGCTGAGCTTCGTCGACGATCCCGACCGGGCGCTCGCCGAGATCGCGCGCGTGCTCCGTCCCGGCGGCCGCGTCGTGCTCGAGTACGAGCACAAGTGGAGCTTCGACCTCGCGTGGACCGCCGCGAGCGCGCTCACGCGGGACGCGCTCGGGTACGGGATCTCCGCCGGGACGCTGTGGCGCGCGCTGCGCCGGCCTTCGCGCGCCCCGCTGGTGCTGTCCTATCCGGGGTACGGAACGCTGACGCTCTTCAGCCGCCGCGATCTCGTGCGGCGCCTGGCGGCGGCGGGACTCCGGACGCAGCGCGCGTGGGGGATCCACGCCTTCACGAACCTGATCCCGTCCACCACGCTGCACCAGCCGCGTCTGTCGCGAGGGCTCGCCGCGGTCTATCGCGCGCTCCGCGCCATCGAGACCGTCTGGACGCCGGCCGCGCTCGCGAACAGCGTGGTCGTCCTCGCCGTCAAGCCTCACACGGCCTCGACCGCGACCGGCGCGCCGCCGCGCGAGGCCGAGCGATAGCCCGCTTCGACGATGGCCACCGCCCGGAGGCCCTCCTCGACGGGCACGGGCACGGCCCCGCCGGTGCGCACGCTGCTGACGAACGCGCGCAAGACTTCGCGGACCGTCGGGACCGCGGGCTCGACCCGGAGCGGCGTGCTCGTCCGACCCCGGATCAGCGACGCCGTTCCCTGGACGTGGTCCGCGACGATCGTGCCGCCGGCGCCGGCGACCTCGATGGTGCCGACGCGCCCACCCGCCGCGCGCGACCCCGACACCTGGCCGAGCAGCTCGGGCGCGTCGAAGCGCGCGAGCATCACGAAGTTGTCCTCGGTCTCGGTGGCGGTGACCCGCGTCGTGGTACACGCGACCGAGGTCACCTCGCGGCCCGTCAGGACCCGGAGCAGGTCGATGCTGTGGACGCCGGTGTGGAGCAGCACACCGCCGCCGCTCTCCGCGCTGCGATCGAGCCACGCCAGCGGCGACGGCTCGAAGCGCTGGCTCAGCATCAGGGCGTGGACCGGGGCGATGCCGGGGAGCTCCGCGCGCACCGCCGCCACCGTCGCATCGTAGCGAAGCGTCTGGGCGACCATCGCGCGGACGCCGGAGGCCTTGACCGCCTCGGCGATCCGCCGACCGGCCTCCACCGTCGGCGCGAGCGGCTTCTCGAGCAGCAGGGGCTTGCCCGCCGCGCACACCGCTTCGGCGATCGGCGCGTTGAGGGTCGGCGGCACGACGACGACGACCGCGTCGACGGCGGGATCCTTCACGAGCGCGCGCCAGTCGTCGTGGAACGCGCAGCCGTGGGCGCGCGCGACCGCGACCCCTTCGTCGCGGTCGCGGCGGGACACCGCGACGAGCCGCGCATCGTCGACCTCCTCCGTGAGGTGGTGGACGTAGCGCAGCCCGTGCTTGCCGATCCCGATGATGCCGATGCCGAGCGCGGCCATGCAGACGGCGAACTATAGAAACAACCAAATGCTCCACGTCGTCAATGGAAACGAAACGGCCGTGGGGGCTCGCCGACGGGTTCCGCGCGGCCGCCCGAGATGAGAGAATGCGTGGCCACGCGATGACCGACGTCCAGCGCGCGGCGCGTGATCGAGACGTGAGCCCGAAGCCTCGGCGACGCGCGCGCGGGCGGCTTCGCATTCGCGCGGGGACACGCCGCGACGCGCCGACGATCCTGGCGCTGATCCGCGGCCTCGCGGACTACGAGCGCCTCGCGCACGAGGTCGACGCCACGCTCCCGCGCATCCTGCGCCACGGCTTCGGCACGCCGCGCTACTTCGAGACGTTGCTCTGCTTCGACGGCCGCCGCGCGGTGGGCTTCGCGCTCTACTTCTTCACGTACTCCACGTTCCTCGCCCGTCCCACGCTCTACCTGGAGGACCTCTTCGTCTCGCCGGACGCCCGCGGTCGCGGAGCCGGCAAGGCCCTGCTCGCCGCGCTGGCGCGGATCGCCACGCGCCGCGGCTGCGGCCGGATGGAGTGGACGGTGCTCGACTGGAACACGCCCGCGATCGGCTTCTACGAACGCCTGGGCGCGCGTCTGCGAAAGGATTGGATCCTGACCCGCCTCAGCGGCCCGGCGCTACGACGCCTGGGCCGCTCCCGCTGAAGGCGAGGCCGTCCGCAGCGCAGGGGGGAAATGGGCGGTGCGAGACGCACCCCCCATTGCGATCAATTACGGCCGGCGAGCAGGGAGGTGTGGACGAGGTCGTGGCGCGCGTCCGCCGGGGTCACCCAGCGGTCGAGCACGGCCCCGCAGGGGCAGGCGACGTGGATGCGGTAGCCGTCCACGCTCGGACGACCCGCCTCCTTGGTCACCTCTCCGCACTTCTCATGCGTTTCCAGAAACCGCTGAACCTCGGGATAGATGCCCATTGGCTCCTCTGGGATGGAGCTAGGTGCAATCCCGACGCCATCGATTTCATAGTGACCCCGCCGTCAAGGTGCGATGGGCGGCGAGGGGCCCCGGCCGCCGCCGGTCCAGGTAAACGACCTTTTCGCGAGCTCCGGGGGAAGGGACGGCCTGGCACCGTTCGTCAGCGCCGCGCGGAGCCACGCGAAGAACGCGTCGTAGAGCGGCTCCGTGTTCATGCGCCGTAGCCACACCGGCTCTCCGTCGATGAAGAGAAACACGACGTTGGCCTCGCTGCAGGGCCCCAGGCAGTCGGTGAAGGCGACACGCGCCAGCCCGTCGAGCTGCGCCCCCTTCATCCGCCGTCGGATCGCGGGCTTCAGCGTGCGAGGCGGCGTCTTCGGGCCCCCGCTCTCGGGGTGGCCGCAGCAGCAGCCCGCACAGACCGCGATGAGCGCACGGTCGGCCATTTTTTCCTAGTCGACGGGACGCTCGCGCAGGAGCCGGTCGACTTCGGCGGCGAGGAAGCGGTGGTCCACCGGCTTCGACAGCGTGCCATCCGCGCCGGCTTCCCAGGCGTCGTGGAGCACGTCCTGCGGCGACCCGCCGCTCACGATCTGCAGCTTCAGGTGCCAGCCCGCGGAGACGGCGAGGATGCGAATGCGCTGATCGGTGGCGCGCATCGTGCGAATGACTTCGACGCCGTCACGGCCGGGCATGAAGATGTCGATCAGCGCGACGTCCGGACGCTGCCGCTCGAACAGGGTCAGCGCCTGCAGGCCGTCCGCCGCTTCGAGCACTTCGTGCCCCGCGTCGCGCAAGACGGACGCGAAGACGCTCCGCGCGTCGTCGTGGTCGTCGGCCACGAGAATTCTCGCCACGGCGGCGAGATTGTAGCCTGAGTCCATGGGACCGGCGCGGGTGAGCCGCGCGTCAGCGGCCGGCCGGCGTCCCGCCCGCCGCGTCCTCGAGCACTTCGAGCCGCACGGTGACCACCCCGGTTCCGAGAACCCCGAGCTCGCGCGCCGCCGCGCGTGACAGGTCGATGATCCTTCCATCGACGAACGGCCCCCGATCATTGATGCGCACGACGATGGACTTCGCGTTGGCGACGTTGGTGACTCTGACACGCGTGCCGAAGGGCCACGTCCGGTGCGCCGCCGTCATCCCCTTCATGTCGTAGATCTCACCACTGGCGGTCCGGCGCCCCTGATGCGCGTCGCCATACCACGACGCCTTCCCCATGACGACGGAAGTGGCTCGGTCGCCGGGGCGGGGTCGTGCGGGCGACTCCGCGCTCCTGACACGGCGGCGGCTCGGTGCCCGCGAGGAACGTCTCGCGCACGACCGCCGGACAGTGGCGCGTCGCGAGGCGGCCGTTCGTCGTGTCGACCTCCGCGAACGCGATGCCCGCCGGAACGGCGAACGACTGCACCGGCACGTTCAGCTCGAGCGCCTGCTTCATGAAGTCCGACCAGATCGGCAGCGCGCCCTCGGAACCCGGCAGACCGTGCGGCTCGTTGCTGTCGAAGCCGACCCACACCAGCGCGAGCAGCGTCGGCGAGTAGCCGACGAACCACGCGTCGCGGCCGTCGTTGGTGGTGCCGGTCTTGCCCGCGATCGCGCCGGGCACGCCGAGCCCTCGCGCCGCGGCGCCCGTCCCGCTCGTCACGACGCTCTCCGGCAACGACGTCATCAGGTACGCCTCGGCCGGTGACATCGCCACCGTCGGCTCGGCCGTGTCGAGCTCCCACGTGTCGCCGTTGCCGGCGTACGCGGCGACGAGCGCCGTCGCCCCGCGCGGGCTCTGCCCGCCGTTCGCGAACGCGACGTACGCGCGCGCCAGCTCGAGCGGCGTCACCTCGAACGCGCCGAGCGCGAGCGCGGGCACCGGCGAGAGCGGGCTCTCGATGCCCAGCGCCCGCGCGGCGTCGACCACGGCGGGCAGGCCGGTCGCCGTGGCCACGCGCACGGCCGCGCTGTTGAGCGAGCTCGAGCGCGCGCCGCACCGTCACCTGGCCTTCGTACTTGTCGTCGTAGTTGCGGGGGCTCCACGGGTCGCGCCCCACGTGGATCGTCAGCGGCGAGTCGTCGACGAGCGACGCCGCCGTGAACACCGCGCTGTTGCGCTGCGGGCTGAGCGCGGCGAGGTACACGAACGGCTTGAACGCGGAACCCGGCTGACGGCGCGCGAAGATCGCGCGGTTGAACTGGCTCGTGCGGTAGTCGCGCCCGCCGACGAGCGCCTTCACCTGCCCCGTGCGCGGATCGAGCGCGACGAGAGCGGCCTGCAGCCGATCACCGTTCGGGCGGCGCAGGCGCGGCAGGCGGCTCTCGAGCCGGTCGATCCCGCGCGCGATCGCCGCTTCGGCGAAGCGCTGGAGATTGACGTCGAGGCTCGAGTAGAGCCGGGCGCCCGGCGCGTCGCTCAGCTCGTCGGCCCCGAGCTCCTCGATCTCACGCCGCAGGTGGTCCACGAAGTACGCCGCGAGCTGGCCCGGCGCCGGACGCGCGACGACGGCCTGCCCCTGCGCCTCGCGCAGGTCGGCGTCGTTGATCATCCCGATGTCCTTCATCCGCGCGAGCACGACGTTGCGGCGCTCGCGCGCGCGCGCGGGGTTCGCCGCCGGCGAGTAGAGGTTCGGCGCGCGTGTCATCCCGCGAGGACTGCTCCCTCTCCGAGCGTGAGCTGATGCGGTTCCTCGCCGAAGTACGAGCGCGCGGCCGCGCCGATGCCGCGGACGGCGATGGCGCCGCGCTGGCCCAGGTAGATCTCGTTGAGATACGCCTCGAGGATCCGCTCCTTCGAGTAGCGCCACTCGATCACCGTCGACAGCCACGCCTCGTTGAGCTTGCGCATGACCGTGCGCTGTGGCGTGAGCAGGCGGTTCTTCACGAGCTGCTGCGTGATCGTGCTGCCGCCCTGGAGGACGCGGCCGCCGCGGAGATTGGTCCACGCCGCGCGCAGGAGCCCGCGGACGTCCACGCCCCCGTGATCGAAGACGCGGTGGTCTTCGGCGGCGAGCACGGCCTGGATGAGCACCGGCGGGACGTCGGCGAGCTTGACCGGGTGATACGCCTCGCCGCGATGGTCACCGACGGACGTCAGGACTTCGGGCTCGAGCGCCGCCGCGCCGATGTCCCGGCCAGGGTGATCGTGGACCACGTGCCGAAGCGGCCGAGGTGGATCGAGCGGGGCAGCCGCCTGAGCCGGTGTCGGAGGCCAGCGGCCGAGGCGAGCAGCCAGTCGCCGGCGACCCGGAGCCACGCCTTCATACAACCAGTATGCCGATAGGGTCACGCGCGGAGCCTCGCGCTCCCGGCGGCGAAGCTTCGACCGGCCGACGCGCTGCGCCGCGTCATGACAGGTCGGGCAAGTTGGCGATAATGACGCACATTTTGCTCACCCGCCCAGGAGGACATCGGATGCCGATCGCTCGTGCGCTGGTCGCTGCACTCGCTCTCTGGACTGTTACCGTTACGCCGGCTTACGCAGCACCTGAAGGGCAGCTCACGTGGGGCGTGCACATCACGCTCGCTCCGACATGGTTCGATCCGGCCGAGACGCCGAACCTGATCACCCCGTACATGGTGATGTACGCGCTGCACGACAGCATGGTGAAGGCCATGCCCGAGCACCCGATGGTGCCGAGCCTCGCGGAGTCGTGGAAGGCCTCGCCCGACGGCAAGACGTACGAGTTCACGCTGCGCAAGAACGTCAAGTTCCACGACGGCAGCCCGCTCACCGCGGAGGACGTGAAGTACTCGTTCGAGCGCTACCGCGGCACCGCGGCCAAGAGCCTCAAGGAGCGCGTGGCGAGCGTGGAGACGGTGGGCGCGAACCAGGTGCGCTTCAAGCTGAAGAACCCGTGGCCCGACTTCCTCACGTTCTACGCGCTCTCGAGCGGCGCGGGGTGGATCGTGCCGAAGAAGTACGTCGAGAAGGTCGGCGAGGACGGCTACAAGAAGGCGCCCGTCGGCGCCGGGCCGTACAAGTTCGTCTCGTTCAACCCGGGCGTGGAGCTCGTGTTCGAGGCGTTCGACCAGTACTGGCGCAAGAGCCCGAGCGTGAAGCGGCTCGTGTTCAAGATGATCCCCGACGAGACCACGCGGCTGGCGGCGCTCAAGCGCGGCGAGATCGACATCGTGTACTCGATCCGCGGCGAGCTGGCCGAAGAGCTCCAGCGGACGCCCGGCCTCACGCTGAAGCCGACCATCATCCAGGCGCCGCAGTGGGTCGCGATGCTCGACCAGTGGGACCCGAAGTCGCCGTGGCACGACCGCCGCGTGCGCCTCGCGGCGAACCTGGTGGTCGATCGGAACGCGATCAACCAGGCCGTCACGCTCGGGCATTCGCGGATCACGCATAGCCTGATCCCGAGCACGTTCGACTTCTCCTGGAAGCCCCCGGCCTACAAGGTCGACGTCGCCCAGGCCAAGAAGCTCATGGCCGAGGCCGGCTATGCGAACGGCTTCGACGCCGGCGACTACTACATGGACATCTCCTACGCCAACGTGCAGGAGATCGTCGCCGGCATGCTGCAGCAGCAGCTCGGGATCAAGACCCGGATGAAGAACGTCGAGCGGGCCGCGTACTGGAGCGGCTACACCGACAAGAAGTACAAGAACCTCGCGTACACGGCGAGCGGCGCCTTCGGGAACGCGGCGACGCGGCTCGAGAGCTTCGTCGTCAAGGGCGGCCCGTTCGTCTACGGCAGCTACCCGGACATCGACGGGCTCTTCGCCGAGCAGGCCGCCGAGCTCGATCGCAAGAAGCGTGAAGCCATCCTCCACAAGATCCAGCAGCTCGTGCACGAGAAGGCGATGATCATCCCGATCTGGGAGCTCGGCTTCCTGAACGGCCAGGGCCAGCGGGTGCAAGAATCCGGGCTCGGGTTGATCCCGGGTCATGCATACTCGGCGCCTTACGAGGACGTGCGACTCAAGAAGTAGAGGGAGCGAGCGGAGATGAAAAAATTCATCCTGCAACGGCTGACGTATTCCCTGATCTCTCTGTTCTTGCTTTCCCTCACGATCTTCCTCTTCGTCCGCCTCACGGGGGACCCGACGGTCCTCCTCGTCGAGCCGGGGGCGAGCAAAGAGGACATGGCGATGATCCGCGAGCAGCTCGGGCTCGACCGGTCGCTCGCGGTGCAGTACGCCAGCTTCGTCAAGGACATCGTCCGCGGCGACTTCGGCAAGTCGTTCTACTACCGCACGCCCGTGCTCGAGCTCTACCTGTCGCGCCTGCCGAGCTCGCTCTTCCTCGCGGCGGCCGCGATGGTCTTCTCGCTCGTCATCGGCATCCCCAGCGGGATCATCGCCGCGGTGAAGGTCGGGAAGTTCTGGGACAACTTCGGCAAGGTGTTCGCGCTGCTCGGGCTCTCGATGCCGCAGTTCTGGGTCGGGTTGCTGCTGATCCTCTTCTTCTCCGTGTACCTCGGCTGGCTGCCGTCGTCCGGCTCGGGCACGATCTGGCACGTCATCATGCCGGCCTTCGCGCTCGGCTGGTTCTTCGCCGCGGCGCACATGCGGATCACCCGCTCGTCGATGCTCGAGGTGCTCGGGTCCGAGTACGTGAAGCTCGCGCGTCTCAAGGGCCTCCCCGAGAAGCGCGTCATCGTGAAGCACGCGCTGAAGAACGCGCTCATCCCCGTGCTCACGCTCGCCGGCATCAACCTCGTGCTCATGGTCAACGTCGCGGTCGTGGTCGAGACCGTGTTCGCGTGGCCCGGCATCGGGCGACTGCTCTACGAAGGCATCGCGTTCCGTGACTTCCCGGTCGTCCAGACGACCGTCCTGCTCAGCGGCTCCATGATCGTCGTCGTCAACCTCGTCGTGGACGTGCTCTACGCGGTGATCGATCCGCGTATCCGTCTGGGAGCATAGCCATGGCCAGCCGCGCCGCCACCCTCACCTTCGAGTGGACGATGTCCACCCTTCGGATGAAGGGGTTCCCGTGGTTCCCGGTCGTGATCCTCGGCACGCTGGCGCTCGCCGCGATCTTCGCGGACGTGCTGGCGCCGCACTCGCCCGAAGTCGGCCAGCTCGGGCAGCGCTTCAAGCCCCCCGCGTGGCAGCAGGGCGGGGCCTCGCAGTTCCTGCTCGGCACGGACCACCTCGGCCGTGATGTGCTCTCCCGGCTGATCTTCGGCGCCCGCGTCTCGATGGTGGTCGGTCTGCTCGCCGTCTTCGTCGCGGGCACGATCGGCACCTTCCTCGGCATCCTGTCGGGCTACATGGGCAAGTGGACGGACCAGCTGATCATGCGCGTGACCGACACGTGGCTCGCGATCCCGGCGCTGACGTTCGCGATCTTCCTCGCGGCCATCCTCGGCCCGAGCGAGATGAACATCGTCATCATCCTGTCGGCGGTCTACTGGACGCGCTATGCGCGCGTCATCCGCGGGGAGGTGCTCTCGCTGCGCGAGCGCGAGTTCGTGCGGCTCGCGATCGTCGCCGGCTGCTCCAAGTGGACGATCATGAAGCGGCACATCCTGCCGAACGTGCTCAACACGGCCATCGTCATCGCCTCGCTCCAGCTCGGCGTCGTCATCGTCGCCGAGGCCGCGCTGTCGTTCCTCGGCGTGGGCGTGCCGCCGCCGAAGCCGGCGTGGGGCCTCATGCTCGCCGACGGCAAGAAGGGCCTGATGGCGGGCTACTGGTGGCTCACGGTGACGCCGGGCATGTGCATCATGCTGATGGTGCTGTCGGCCAACCTGCTCGGTGACTGGCTTCGCGTGAAGCTCGATCCCCAGCTGAGGCAGCTCTAGCGTGGCGCCCCTCCTCGAGCTCAAGAACTATTCGACGCACTACGTGAGCGCGCGCGGCACGCGCGTCGTCAAGGCGGTGGACACCGTCTCGCTCGTGCTGAACTCGGGCGAGACGCTCGGCATCGTCGGCGAGTCGGGCTCGGGCAAGACCACGCTCGCGCTGTCGATCCTGCGCCTCCTGCCGATGGCGGCGCGGAAGACGGACGGCGAGATCCTCTTCGAGGGCGAGGACCTCCTCAAGAAGTCGACCGAGGAGATGCGTCAGATCCGCGGCAAGCGGATCGCCATGATCCTGCAGGATCCGATGGCGTCATTGAACCCGCTGTTCACCATCGGCGACCAGGTCTCGGAGCCGCTGCGCGTGCACGAGGGCACGCCGCGCCGGACCGCGTGGCAAAAGGCCACCGCGCTCCTGAAGGCCGTGCGCATCACCGCGCCCGAGACGCGCGTGCGCGAGTACCCGCACCAGATGTCGGGCGGCATGCGGCAGCGGATCGTCGGGGCGATGGGCATCGCCTGCGAGCCGCGTCTCCTCATCGCCGACGAGCCCACGACGAGCCTCGACCTCACGATCCAGGCGCAGTACCTGGCCCTGCTGCGCGACCTCCAGCGCGAGCACGGGCTGGCGCTGATCTTCATCACCCACAACCTCGGGATCGTGGCGAAGATGTGCGACCGCGTCGCGGTGATGTACGCGGGGCGCCTCGTGGAGTTCGGGCCGGTACGGAAGATCTTCGACCAGCCCCGGCATCCGTACACGCGCGCGCTGCTGCAGTCGATCCCGCGCTTCGCCGACTCGCGCAACCGGCTCACGGCCATCGGCGGGCAGCCGCCCGACCTCTCGGCGCCGCCGCTGGGCTGCGCGTTCCACCCGCGATGCCCCGACGCGATCGACCGCTGTCGCGGCGAGGCGCCGCCGGAGACGGGCACGACCAACGGTCACACGGTCCGCTGCTGGGTGGCCGGGTCATGACGGCGCTGCTGGAGGCCGTCGACCTCTTCAAGCACTTCCCGGTACGGCGCGGCGTGTTCGGGAAGGCGCACGGCGCCGTGCGCGCGGTCGACGGGATCTCGTTCACCATCGAGAAGGGCAAGACGCTCGGCGTGGTCGGCGAGTCCGGGTGCGGCAAGACGACGACGGCGAAGCTCGTCCTCGGGCTCGAGGATCCGACCGGTGGGGCGCTGCGATTCAACGGCGAGGACGTCGCGTCGCTCGATGCGGCCGGCCGCCGGCGCTATCGCCGCGGGATCCAGGCCGTGTTCCAGGATCCGTACGCCTCGTTGAATCCGCGCATGCGTGTCGGCGAGATCATCATGGAGCCGCTGATCACGCACGAGCGCCACGACACGCCGGAGCTCAAGAGACGGCTCGAGCGCCTGCTCGACCTGGTGGGACTCCCCGCGAGGGCGGCGGCGCTCTTCCCGCACGAGTTCTCGGGCGGACAGCGGCAGCGCATCGCCATCGCGCGCTCGCTCGCGCTCTCGCCGTCGCTGGTGGTGCTCGACGAGCCGGTGTCGGCGCTCGACGTGTCGATCCGCGCGCAGATCCTCAACCTGCTCCGCGATCTCCAGGCCGAGCTCGGCCTGGCGTATCTCTTCATCGCGCACGACCTGGCCGCGGTGGCGCACATGAGCCACACGATCGCGGTCATGTACCTCGGGCGCGTCGTCGAGCTCGGGGACGCGAACACCGTGGCGACGGCGGCACGCCACCCGTACACGCGCGCGCTGTTCGCCGCCGCGCTCCCGTCGCACCCCGACGAGAAGCGCGAGGAGATCGTGCTGGCGGGCGAGGTCCCGAGCCCGCTCAACCCGCCGGCGGGCTGTCATTTCCATCCGCGCTGCCCGAGCGTGATGGAACGCTGCCGGGGCGAGGAGCCAAAGCTCCGCACTGGCATCCGCGTCGCCTGCCACCTCTACGAGTAAGGCCCCCGGCGGCGGCCGCGGGGCACGCGCGCGCTATCCGGCCGACATCCGCAGGCTCTGCGAGGACAGGAGCCCGGATAGCGCGCGCGTGCCCCGCGGTCGCCGCCGGCGCGCTACTGCTGGCCGAGGCGGCGGACACAGTCGCGGAATTGCGCGCCGCGGTCCGCGTAGTCCTTGAAGAGCCCGCCGCGGCTCGGCGCGGCCGGCGAGTGCAGGCAGATGCTGCCCGAGGGCGTGAGCACGTAGGCCTCGCGCCCCGCCGTCTCCATGTCGGTCACGTCGATGTGGCGCGGGGCGGGCCGTGAGCGCGCCGCGGCTTCCTTCGTCACCGCTTCCCACAGGCGGGTGCCCGTCTCCGGGAACAGGATGAGCGTCGCCACGCGGTCGTCGAGCAGCCGGCGCGCGAGCGCGTCGTAGTCGACCCCCCGGTCCACGCCGCCGAGGATCACCGTCGACACGCGCGGCGCCAGCGCCGCGAGGTGGGCGATCGTCGCCTCCGGGACCGTCGCGATCGACGCGTTGTAGAACGTGATCCCGCGGAACGTGCCGACGTTCTCGAAGCGGTCGCGCAGCGGCTGGAAGCCGCGCAACCCGCGGATGATCACGTCGTTGTCGAGGGACAGGATGCGCGCCACGCCGACCGCCGGCAGCACGTTGCGCAGGTTGAAGCGGCCGGGCAGCGCACGCGAGACCTCGGCGACGTCGACGATGTCCTCGCGCCCGAACGCCGCGGCGAAGACGATCCGGTAGTTCTCCTCGATGAACACGCCGCGCTCCACGGGCCCGTCGATGCGGCAGGGCATGAGCTGCGCGGGGCTGCGCTCGGCGACGGCGCTCGCCGTCGCCGAGAGCGCGTCGTAGACGAACCAGTCGCGCGTCCGCTGGTGCCGCGTGATGTTGGTCTTCGCGTCGAGGTACGCCTCGAAGCTCCCGTGGTGATCGAGGTGCTCGGGCACCACGTCGAGCATCACCGCGACGTCGGGGCTCCGGTCGAGACCCTCGAGCTGGAAGCTCGACAGCTCGTACACGAACAGCGCCTCGTCGCCGGCGCGGGTCAGCGCGAGCAGCGGCGAGACGCCGCCCAGGTCCGGCCCGATGTTGCCGACGAGATGCACCTCGCGCGCGTGCGCGGAGAGGATCGAGTGGATCAAGACGCTCGTCGTGCTCTTGCCCTTCGTGCCGGTGACGCCGATCACGCGGTGGCGGCAGAGCGCGAAGAAGAGCGCGGTCTGCGACGTGAGCTCGGTGCCGCGCGCCTTCGCCTCCTGCAGCGCGCGCCCGCGCAGCGGAATCCCGGGCGAGCGGAACGCCACCTGGTACTCGCCGATGTGGCGCAGGTGATCGGCGCCGAGATGCACGCGCACGTGCGGGTCGCCTTCGAGGAGCGCGCGGCCCTCGGCCGGCAGCTCGTCGAGCGCGAGCGTCTCCGCGACGGCGAGCTCCTTGTCGGGGAACCGCGCGCGCAGGAAGCGGAAGACGTCGCGTCCTTCGACGCCGAGGCCCATGATGAGGACCGACTTCCGTTCGAGGCCGTCGAGCGGATCAGCCACGCGGTCGGGACAGGCGCGCGCGGAGCGCGTCGGCGTACGCGGCAGGCACGCCGTGCCGATCGCTCCAGTCGTCGAGGATCCGGGCGGCGGTGACGGCGAGGTCGGGATGGCGCGGCGCGACGTCCTCGGCGAACCACGCGAGCACGGGCGGCAGCGGCCGGCCCGCGCCCGCGGCTTTCTCGCGGCTCAGGTGGAACGCGGCCAGCGTCTCGTCGATCGCGCCCACGCATTCGAGCGGGCGCGTCTCCGTGAGACCCACGAGCGCGCGCGCGAGCGGGACGAGATCGGCGCGCGCGAACAGGTCGGCGCCGAAGATCCCGCGGATCTCGGCGTCCGAGACGAACGGATAGAGCGCGGTGTAGATCGAGAGGCACTTCGCGCACTCGCCGCACCACGTGTTGGCTTTCGACCCCCGGTTGCAGCTCCGGAAGACCGGGAACTGCCGCGGAAACGCGCTGAAGAGCTTCACGACCTGCAGCTCGTACAGCGGGCGCAGGAGGCTCCAGAGGAGCACCTCGCGCGCGAGGTGACGCCGGAGGTAATCGGCCACCAGCGCCTCGAAGCGATACGTCTTCGAGTACTGGTGGATGACGTCCGCGCCGAGGTAGTGCGCCGCCGGCTCGTCGCAGCTCCGCTCGTTCGACACCACGACGTTGCGATGGCCGTAGACCACCGCGCACGCCGCGCCGAGGAACGCGAGGTACGCCGAGAACGGCGTGTGGCCGTTCAGGTAGCCCGCCTTGTTCAGCGCGAGCATCGCCGGATCGAGCGTCCGCGCGACGATCAGAGACCTGGCGCAGCCCGCCACCCGCGCGACGTCGCGCGCGGCCGGCGCGGGGTTGAGGAAGAGCGCGCGCACCGCGTGGCCGCGCTCGCGCAGGAACTCGAGCGTGAACGCGGAGTCCTTGCCGCCGCTCACGAGCACGAGGTCCTCGGCGTCGGGCAACGCGGCGTCGAAGCGGGCGGTCGGCCGTCCGGCGCGCGGCGAGGTCACGAGCGTGAACAGATCGTCGCGCCGGAAGTCGATCCCGTTGACGAAGAAGAACTCGCGCATCCCGTGGAGGACGAGGTCGCGCCACCACGCGACCTGCTCCGCGTCGAGCGCGCCCGCCTTGATGACGATCTCCGGCGCGCACGCGGTCTTCCAGTAGCTCAGGAGCTCGATCATCCCGAGGTGGAACGCGAGGTTGTCGAGGGCTTCGGCGGGCAGCGACGCGAGCCGCGTGGCGTCGGCGGCGTGCAGCGTGGTCGTCGGCGCGAACGCGACGTCCGGCGCCATCGTGAAGCTGAACGTGAGCGTCAGATCCTCACCCCTGCGCTCGACCGCGTAGTCCTCGTACGTGAAGCGCGGGTGACGCGCGCGGAGATGCTCGAAGCGGCTCACGCGACGAGCCTCCGCAGATCCGTGAGGATCTCGGCGGTCACGGGCGGATCGAAGCCGTCCACTTTGCCGTCGGCCTCGCCCGTCGTGCCGTCGACCGCGCCGAGCGCCGCCGTGCGCTCGACGAGCCGCCGCTCGTCCTCGACCGTCGGCAGGAGATCGCGACCCGTCAACGCGGAGAGCGCCGCGACGAGCCCGTAGCCGCCCCAGTTCGACACGCTCGCGATGACGAGCCGGCTCACGGACGTCACGCACGGATCGCTGACGAGCTTGCCCGACGCCGCGACGGCGTCGGCCACGTTGCCCATGCCGATCTCGTTGCCACCGTCGCCGATGCCCACGCTCGGAATGATGCCTTCGAAGAGAAAATCGATCTGCGCGGTCTCGGCGGAGACGTCGAGGCCGCGCATGTTGAGATACCGGCCGTTCGCCGTGCGTCCGCACCGCTCGATCGAGATCAGGAGCGATGGCCGGTGACGGTCGAGCACCTCTTTCGCGAATCGCACGCTGGCCAGGGCGTCGGTGACCGGGAAGCCGATCACCTGGCCGGGAGCCGTGAGCCCTTGCATGAGGGGCTCGCACACCCGGTCGGTGACGTACAGCGGGCGCCAGCCGAGCCGCTCGAGGGCGTGTCCGATGGCCACCGCACCGGGGGGTCCGTCCGTCTCCGGGGTCCCGGTCCTCAGGATGTAGAACCCGGTGGTGATGAGGGCCACCCCGGGCGGGCCGGCCAGTAACTGCGCGGCCTGATGGCAGAAATCCTTCGGCAGGTGGGGGCGGAGGTCCGAGACCCCCCGCTTGTCGTGCCGGAGGACGACGTCTTCGATGGTCACGGGCCGAGGATATACCAGCCAGGCCCGAGAGCCCGCGTGGTCAGTTCGGCACAACTTGCGGGCAAGTCCACATCGGGTGTAGGATTTCTCTTGTCTGGGGCGGTAGTCGATTCAGGGCGAACGATCATCCTCGCTGGACCGCGTCTCCGGTTCTCCTTCCGCGTTCTGGGACGTGCAGCAAAGACTAAGGGCGGAAGAGTACTAAAGGAGGCGCCTCATGGCGCACAAACTGTTCGTCGGTGGCTTGAACTTCGCGACTTCCAACGAGCGTCTGCGCGAGCTGTTCGCGGAGTGTGGGCAGGTCGAGTCGGCCACCGTGGTGACCGATCGCGACACGGGCCGTTCCCGTGGCTTCGGTTTCGTGGAGATGGGCTCGGCGGAGGAAGCCGAGCAGGCCATCTCCAAGTTCAATGGTCAGGAGATCGACGGTCGCCGTCTTCAGGTCGAGAAGGCCAAGGAAGGCGGCTCGGGTGGCGCGCGTCGGAGCGGCAGCTTCGGCGGCGGTTCTCGCGGCGGTTACGGAGGCGGAGGCGGCGGCTCGCGCCGCTGGTAATCCGGCTCTCGACAGGCGTGGCGGGACGGCGGTGACGCCGTCCCGCCACATGGCCGTTCACTTCGTCACCGGGAGCTCGAGGAGCGCTCGATGCACGTGATCGCGTACTCCACGCCCAACCGCCCCGATTGGACGTGGCGCATCATCAACAACGCCGGGGAAGTGGTCGAAGAGTCCCGCACGCGGTATCCGACGATCTCCGCCGCCGTGTCCGAAGGCACGGGGCGCATGAAGTCGCTGAACATCAAGGACACGTCCACGGCCGCCAAGCCGGGTCGCCGCTCGACCTCGCACCTGAGACGCCGCTGAGCCCCCGCCGGAACTACGGCTTCGAGCGGCGACGACGGCAGGACCTCGCGAAGGCCAAGCAGGAAGCGAAGCGCGCACGAAAGACCGAACGCTCCGAGTCCGGCGAAGTAGGCCCGGAGATGGGCGAGGCTCAGGACGCGGGCGCGCCGAGCGGGCTGTGGGAATGGTTCTCGCCGAGTCGCAGCCGGACGATCACGTCCGAGCCCAACACCCGGCCCGCCGTCGACGGCGTGGACGATCTGGTGTTGCTCACCGACGTGCCGCCCGGCACCGAGATTCCGCCCGCGCCCTGAGAGCACGACGTGTCGTCCCGAGAGGGGCCGCGCGGGCTACTTACTTCTTCTGCGCGGCGGCGACCTCGGCCGCCTGGAAGCCGACCTTGTTGTGGGTCCCGTCGCAGTAGGGCTTCGTGACGGAGCTGCCGCAGCGGCAGAGCGCGGTGCGCGGCTTGTCGCTCGTGTCGATCCTGTTCCCGTCGACGTCGATCAGCTCGACCTCGCCTTCCACCACGTACGGCCCATTCGGACGGATCGTGATCTTCACTGCCATGGGGGTCTCCTCCGGACGGTGAGAGTGGCCAGCGCCCTCACGATACACTGAGACTCCCATGCGCGGGCCCGGCGAGATTCTACTGATCGCGTGCTACGAGCTCGGCCACCAGCCGCTGGCGGTGGCGTGGCCCGCGGCCGCGCTCGAGCGCGCGGGCTACGCGCCGGCGACGCTCGACGTGTCCGTGGAGCCGTTCGATCCGGAGCGCGCGCGGGGGGCGCGGCTCGTCACGATCTCCGTGCCGATGCACACCGCGCTCAGGCTCGGCGTGAAAGTCGCCGCGCGCGTGCGCGCCGCGAATCCCACGTGTCACATCGCGTTCTACGGGCTCTACGCGACGTTGAACGCGGAGTACCTGCTCGCGCACGGCGCCGATTCGGTCACGAGTGGCGAGATCGAAGCGCCGCTGGTGGAGCTCGCGCGGCGGCTCGAGCGCGGCGAGACCGTCGAGCGCGCGCGGGCGCCACACCTCGCGCGTCCGGACGTGCCCGTGCCGAGCCGCGCGGCGCTGCCGAAGCTCACGCGCTACGCGAAGCTCGAGCGCGACGGCCAGCTGACGCTCGCGGGCTACGTCGAGGCGAGCCGCGGGTGCAAGCATCTCTGCCGGCACTGCCCGATCCCGCCCGTCTACGGCGGGCGCTTCTTCGTGATCCCGGCCGACGTCGTGCAGGCGGACATCCGCCAGCTCGTCGCCGCGGGCGCCGGACACATCACGTTCGGCGATCCGGATTTTCTCAACGGCCCGCGCCACGCGCTCGCGGTCGCGCGCGCGCTCCACGCGGAGTTCCCGCGGCTCACGTTCGGCGTCACGGCGAAGGTCGAGCACCTGCTCGCGCGGCGCGCCGACCTGCCGGAGCTCGGGGCACTCGGCTGCCTGTTCATCGTCTCGGCGGTGGAGTCGCTGAGCGACACCGTGCTCGGGCATCTCGACAAGGGCCACACCGCGGGCGACGTGCGTGAAGCGCTCGCGGTCGTCCGCGCGGCAGGGATCGCGCTCCGCCCGACGTGGGTGGCGTTCACGCCGTGGACGACGCTCGACGACTACCGCGCGATGCTCGAGTTCATCGACACGGAAGGCCTCGTGTCTCACGTCGATCCGGTGCAGCTCTCCGTCCGTCTGCTCGTGCCGCCGGGCTCCCTGCTCCTCGACACGCCCGCGCTGCGCCCGCATCTCGGCCCGCTGATGGCGGACGCGTTCCACTACCACTGGCGGCATCCGGATCCGCGCATGGATCAGCTCCACGCCGACGTCTCGGCCCTCGTCGCCGAGGCGGCGGAAAAGAAGGAGGACGCGGCGGTGACGTTCCGTCGCATCCGCGGTCTGGCGGGTCTGGGCGACGGCGCTGAGACGGTGGCCGCGCGCGCCGCCCCGAGACTCACCGAGCCGTGGTTCTGCTGAAGCGAGCCCACGGAGGGCCAGGTGGCCCTCGCCGAGCGCGCGCTGCCGTAGGCCACGCGCGCGCACGGCATTGCGCAGTCCGCCGCGCCCCACGAATGGACCGCACGGCCTGCACCTGGGAGGTGGCTGAGGACGGCCCGGTCGTGTAGATTACGGGGGAGGTGATGCCATGACCACCGAGACGCCGGACCTCCGCTCCAAGGTACAGGAGCTGATCGACACGATGATCAACCCCGCGGTCGCCGGGCACGGCGGCTTCGTGGAGCTGGTCGACATCCAGGACAACCGCGTCTATCTGACGATGGGCGGCGGCTGCCAGGGCTGCGGGGCCGCGGATGTCACGCTCAAGGCGGGCATCGAGCGCCTGATCAAGGAAGAGATCCCGGAAGTCGTCGAAGTGCTCGACGCCACCGATCACTCGCAGGGCACCAACCCGTACTACTCGGCCGGCAAAGCGTAACGAGACTTCTTCTCCTCCTTCCGACCTCGACGTACCGCACGGAAGACTTCGTCGACGCCGCCACCACGCTGGGCGTCGATCTCGTCTGCGCGTCCGAGAAGCCGAGCACCTTCGAGCGCTCGGTCCCCGATCACCTCCTGACGCTCGATTTCTCCGATCCCGGCGCCGCGGCGGAGACGGCCGCGACGTTCGCCGCGCGGCGGCCGCTCGACGCGGTCGTGGGCGTGGACGATCTCACCGCGGTCACCGCCGCGGCGATCGCCGAGCGGCTCGGCCTGCGCGCGAACGTCGTGGCGGCCGTCAGTGCCGCGCGCGACAAGTTCCAGATGCGCCAGTGTCTGCGTGCTGCCGGCGTGCGCGTGCCGCGCTTCCGCCGGATCGCGCTGAAGGACGATCCGTTCCTGGCCGCGCGCGGTGTCGCGTTTCCCTGCGTCCTGAAGCCGCTGGCGCTCTCCGCCAGCCGCGGCGTCATCCGCGCCGACACCATCGACCAGTTCATGGCCGCCTTCCGCCGCATCTCGGCGCTCCTCGCGCGCGACGACGTCGCCGTCACCGGCGATGCCGCGCAGTTCTTGCTCGCCGAGGAATACATCCCGGGCATCGAAGTCGCGCTGGAGGGCTTGCTCGTGGACGGCGCGCTCCAGACGCTCGCGCTCTTCGACAAGCCCGACCCGCTCGTCGGGCCCTTCTTCGAGGAGACGCTCTACGTCACGCCGTCACGCCTCCCGGCGGAGGTGCAGCAAGCGATCGTCCGCACGACCGCCGACGCGTGCGCCGCGCTCGGTCTGCGTGAAGGGCCGGTGCACGCCGAGCTCCGCGTGAACGAGGCGGGGCCGTGGATCCTCGAGGTCGCCGCGCGCTCGATCGGCGGCCTCTGCTCGCGCACGCTGCGCTTCGGAACGGGCATGACGCTCGAGGAAGTGATCCTGCGTCAGGCGCTGGGGCTGCCGATCGCGTCGCTGGAGCGCGAGGGCCAAGCCGCGGGCGTGATGATGTTGCCGATCCCGCGTGCCGGCACGCTCCGCGCGGTGCACGGCGTCGACGACGCGAAAGGCGTCGAGGGCATCGAGGACGTCGCGATCACCGTGCACGTCGGGCAGGCGCTCGAGCCGCTGCCGGAAGGCCGGCAGTACCTCGGCTTCATCTTCGCGCGCGGCGCGCGGCCCGCGGCGGTCGAGGAGGCGCTGCGCGACGCTCAGGCCCGCCTCCGCGTCTCGATCGAGTAGGTACCGGCACTCGCGGAGGGCCCGGATTCATTCCGGGCCCGAAGCGTAAGGGGGCTTGGGGGGACGCGAGAGGCGTCCCCCCATGTCAGGTCGAGCGCGCCGCCGGCGCTCGGGGATCACGAAGCCCGCGAGCGCGACGATCGCGACGATGACCGCGGCGACGATCAACGCGACGGTCACCGGCAGCCCGAAGATCCGCCGCGCCGCGCGCGGCTGCAGCTCCCCCGCCGACGCGGACGGCTGATCGCCGTCGCGGCTCCCCGGACGCACTTCGCCGGGATTCGGCTGGCTGCCGCGCTGCACGACGCCATCGTCCTTCGGTCCCGCGCTGCCGGGCGCGCCGGTCTCGCGATTGATGCCTGCGGCGGGCCGATCCGGCGCGCTCTGCGCGGGCGTCTCGCCCGGCGAGAGCAACAGCGCGACGACGGCGGCGATGACCTGAAGCATGGCGTCCCTCCGCACGCTCTGCGGAGCAACGGAGGTGCCAGCGGAGGACCACCGTCCCGGATCGGCGGCACGCATGTTGCCTGCATTCCCGACACCCATGGAGGGATTCATGAACATTCGCAAGGTCGCTGCAGGGGCGGCGGTCACGATGCTGGTGCTCGGCCCGGGCCCGGCCGCCATGGCGCAGCCCCGCACGCCCGACAAGCCCGGACGCACGCCGGACGACGTCGTGCCGGTGCTCGAAGCGTGGCGTGACGAGCCGAAGTCGAAGAGCGACGCCCACCGGCTCGTCGGCAAAGTGCTCGCGGTCGACCAGCAGCGCGGCACCGTGAAGCTCTCGACCGACACCGAGGGCGTGCGCGACGTGAAGCCCCACGCGATGCTGCTTCGCGCGGTGCGCGTCGGCGACACGATCTCCGTGGCGCGCGCGCCCGACGACGCGGTGAGCGCGTCGCCGCGTTGACGGCCGCGCCGTGTTAACATCGGGGGCCGTCACGGCCCCCTCGTGCCCGACCGCTTCGACCTGATCATCTTCGACAACGACGGCGTGCTCGTCGACAGCGAGTGGCACGCCAACGGCATCCTCGCGGACCTCCTCTGCGAGGCCGGACTGCCATCCACACGCGAGAGCTGCATCGCCGAGTACATGGGCAGCTCCATGAAGCTCGTGCGCGAGATGGCGGAGGGGCGCCTCGGCCGTCCACTGCCCGCGGACCTCGAAGATCGCTATCACGAGCGCCTCTTCGAGACGTTCCGGACGCAGCTGACGGCCATCCCGGGGGTCGGCGCCGCGCTCGACCGGATCGCGACGCCGACGTGCGTGGCATCGAGCGGCACGCACGAGCGGATCCGCCTCGCGCTGACGACGACGGGACTGCTGCCGCGCTTCCACGGCCGGATCTTCAGCGCGCAGGACGTGGCGCGCGGCAAGCCCGAGCCCGACCTCTTCCTCCACGCCGCGAAGACGCTCGGCATCCGGCCCGAGCGCTGCGCCGTAATCGAAGACAGCCCGCTCGGCGTCGACGCGGCGAACCGCGCGGGGATGACGGCGTTCGGCTTCGCGCGCATGATGCCGGCCGCGCGCCTGCGCGCCGCGAGTGGCGGTATCTTCTCGGCGATGGACGAGTTGCCGAACCTCCTCAGGAGGCCCTGATGCGTCGAGCGATCTGTCTGGCGGTGGTGGCAGTGGTGACCGGCCTCGTCGGCGCCGCGACGGCGCAGCCGCTCGACGCCCGTGGTCCGGTCCTGCGGGTGGAGCCCGACACGCGCACGGAGTTCTCGCGGCCCGGCTTCGTCACGGGCTGGGTGTACAACGACGGACAGGGCGTCGCGGGGCTCGTGCGCATGAAGGTCGAGATGCTGGACGACGCCGGCGCGCGCGTGGCCGAGCACATCGGCTGGGCGTACGGCAACGTGACGCCCGGCGGCCGCGCGTACTTCATGATCCCCATCCCGCCGCGGTCGCCCGCGAACCGTCGCGTCATCGTCGAGTCGTTCGTCCTGCAGTCGCTCGAGGCCCCGAGCCAGAGCCCGTGACATTCCACCGCGCTGCGGAGCTCGCCGCGCCATATACCTGACGCGGAATGCGCCTGCGCGCCCGGTTGCTTGCCGTCGTCGGCCTCGTCGCGTTGCCACTGCTCGCCGTGGCGATCTGGGTCGCGGTCTCGAGCGTGAGGCGCGCCTCGGACGAGGCGCGTCACGACCTCGAGCGCCTGGCCAGAACCGTCGTGGGCGAGGAACGCACGGCGATCGAGCGTGGACGACATCTCCTCGTCGCGCTCGCCGAGCTCCCCGTCGTCAGGGACCGCCGCGATCGCGAATGCGCGACGCTCTTCGCGCGCCTCCTCGCCGAGTACGGCGTGTATACCACCCTCGGCGTCACGGACGCCGAGGGCACGATCGTGTGTAGCGCGCCCGCAGCGGCGCCTGGCACGACGCTGGCTGATCGGCCCATCTTCAGACGGATGCGCGAGGTGCCACGCTTCACTGTGGGCGTGTACACGATCGGTCGTCTCAGCGGCAAGCCGTCCCTCGGCCTCGCCTATCCGATCCGCGACCCCGCCGGGACGCTGTCCGGCATGATCTTCGGCGCGCTCGACGTCACCTGGCTCCAGAGGCTGCTCGCGGACATCCGCATCGGCCCGGCGACATCCGTGACGCTGATCGATCGCGACGGCACCGTCTTTCTTCGCCTGCCGGAGGCGCGGGGCTGGATCGGGAAGAGTGTCGGGGGCACCGACCTCGCACGAACGATCGGCGCCGCCGCGATGGTCCACATGACCGTGCAGGATCTCGACGGTCGCACGAGGATCGCCGCGGTCGCGCCGCTGACGAGCGCCACCGCCTCGACGGTCGTCGTCGGGGTCGACCGCGAAGCCGTGCTGTGGGCGATGTCCCGGGACCTCGTCGGCCTCGCGGCGGTGCTCGTCCTCATCCTCGGCGCGGTGCTCGCCGTGATATGGATCGGCGGCGAGCGGCTCCTCGTGCGGCCGCTGCGACGCGTGATCGCGGCGACACGTCGCTTCGCCGACGGCGACCTCGCCAGCCGCGTCGGCGACCACGACGCCGCCGGCGAGATCGGCGAGCTCGGTCGCGCGTTCGACCAGATGGCCGAGGCGCTGTCCCCACGGACACGCCAAGCGGAGCTCGCGGAGCAACGCTACCGCGGGCTGTTCGAGCGAAACCTCGCGGGGATCTTTGGCACGCGCGACGATCGGCTCATCGACTGCAATCCCGCGTACGCGCGCATCTTCGGATACGAGTCGGCCGCCGAGGTCATCGCCGAGCCTCTCACGGAGCGCTACATGGATCCCGGGGACCGCGACCGCCTCATCGAGCGTCTCGCGGGCGGCGGGAGCGTCACAGGCGAGTTTCGAGGTCGGCGCAAGGACGGCAGCGCGGTGTGGGTGCTCGTCCAGCTCACAGAGACCCGGGCGGAGAGTGGCATGTACCGCGAGGGCATGGTGATTGACGTGACCGCGCGGCGCCAGCAGGAGACGCTCGCCCGCGAGGCGACCGCTCTGCGCGAGGTCGCGGCGCTCGCCGCAGCAGCGGCGCACGAGATCAACAACCCGCTGGCCGTTCTCCAGGGCCACATGGAGCTCGTGCTCACCGCGATTCCGGACCCGGAGCGCGTGTCGCACGTCCGGGTGGCGATCGGACGGATCCCCGAGATTCTCGCGCGCATGAACCGGATCACGCGGCTCGAGAAGCTCGAGATGCCGACGGGGCTCTCGCCGACGCTCGACATCCGGCGCTCGGGCGACCTCGTCGACCGCGGACCGTAGTAGAGTGGGTGGCCCGGGACGGGGCAAGGAGCCGCCATGAAGCTCGATCTCAGCGTGCAGGCCCTCGAGAGCCTCTACACGACGATGGTGAAGATCCGCCGCTTCGACGAGCGGACCACCGAGCTCTTCACCGCCGGCCTCGTGAAGGGCACGGCGCACAGCTACGTCGGCGAGGAAGCGGTCGCGACCGCCGCGTGCGCGAACCTGCGCGACGGCGACTACATCACCGGCACCCATCGCGGCCACGGCCACTGCATCGCGAAGGGCGCGTCCGTCGACCGCATGATGGCGGAGCTGATGGGCCGCGAGACCGGCTACTGCCGCGGGCTCGGCGGCTCGATGCACATCGCGGACGTCGACGCGAACATCCTCGGCTGCAACGGCATCGTGGCCGGCGGGATCCCGCTCGGCACGGGTGCCGCGCTCGCGGCGAAGCTCCGCGGGACCGATCGCGTGGTCATCGCGTTCTTCGGCGACGGCGGCGCCAACCAGGGCGTCGTGCACGAGGCGATGAACCTCGCGGCCGTGTGGAAGCTGCCGCTGATCTTCCTCTGCGAGAACAACCAGTACGCGCTCTCGACCGCGTCGAAGCGCACGACGGCCGGCGAGTCGATCGCGGGCCGCGCGAAGGCATACGGCTTCCCCGGCGTCCAGGTCAACGGCAACGACGTGATGGCGGTCTACGAAGCGGTGCGCGACGCGGTGGCGCGCGCCCGCGCCGGCGAGGGGCCGAGCCTCATCGAGGCCGTCACGTACCGCTGGGGCGGCCACAGCATGCGCGCGAACCTCCCCGACTACCGGACGAAGGAGGAGGAGCGCGAGTGGATCGAGCGCGATCCGGTCGCGTTCTTCAAGACCGCGCTGATCGAGGGCAAGCGCGCGACGCCGATGCGTCTGAAGGAGCTCGAGGAGGACGTCGAGCTGGAGCTCGACCGCGCCGTCGAGTTCGGCACGCAGAGCGCCGAGCCGACCGTCGAGCTGATGGAGGCGTCGGTGCTGGCACCGCACGTCGAGGTCAGCGGCCCCGAGCCGCCGGCCGGGACGCGCGAGATCACGATGGGCGAGGCGCTCAACGAGGCGATCCGCGGCGAGATGGAGCGTGACGACCGCGTGTTCGTGATGGGCGAGGACGTCGGCCTCATCGGCGGGATCTTCCAGGTGACGAAGGGCCTGCGCGAGAAGTTCGGCGAGGACCGCGTGCGCGACACGCCGATCTCCGAGCCGACGTTCCTCGGCGCGGGCGTGGGGGCGGCCATCGCGGGCCTCCGGCCGATCGTCGAGATCCAGATCTGGGACTTCATCGCGATGACGATGGACCAGATCGTGAACCAGGCGGCGAAGTTCCGGTTCATGCTCGGCGGCAAGCCGACGGTCCCGGTCGTGATCCGCGGCCCGCAGGGCGGCGGCATCCGGCTCGCCGCGCAGCACTCGCAGAGCCTCGAGGCGTGGTTCATCCACGTGCCCGGCCTCGTGGTGATCGCGCCGGCGAACCCGTACGACGCCAAGGGCCTGCTCGCCGCGGCGATCCGCGAGGACAACCCCGTGATCTTCCTCGAGCACAAGGCGCTCTACGCGACGAAGGGCTTCGTCCCCGTGGATCGTTACATCCTGCCGATCGGCAGGGCGTCGGTGAAGCGCGAGGGGTCGGACGTCACGGTCGTCGCGACGCAGGCGATGGTCGCGCGCGCGCTCGCCGCCGCGGACGACCTCGCGAAGGAGGGCATCTCGGCGGAAGTCATCGACCCTCGCACGCTGGTCCCGCTCGACGAGGAGACGATCCTCGCGTCGGTTCGCAAGACGCACCGCTTCGTCATCGTGCACGAGGCGGTGAAGCGCGGCGGCTTCGGCGCCGAATTGGCGGCGCTGGTGAGCGAGAAGGCGATCGACGAGCTGGACGCGCCGATCGCGCGCGTGGCCGCGCGCGCGGTCCCGATGCCCTACAACGACACGCTGGAGCGCGCGACGATCCCCACGCAGCAGGACATCGTGGCGGCGGTCAACGCCTTGTTCTAGGCCGCGCGAACCAGCGCCCACCGAGCCCCGAGTACACTACCGGCCATGGACGTGGCGGCCGCAGGCGAGTTCCTCCGCACGGTGCGGCCGCTCGCCCGCTTCGCGGACGCCGACCTCGCGCCGCTCGCCGCCCGCATGCGCGAGCGGCGCCTGCGCCCCGGTCAGATCCTCGCCAAGGAGGGCGCGCACGGGGCGGAGATGTTTTTCGTCCGCCGCGGGACGCTCGCGATCGTCAAGGGCATCACCGGCGGCGTGGAGCAGATCGTGGCGCGGATCGGCGCCGGCGAGTTCGTGGGCGAGATGGCGCTGTTCGATCGGCGCCCGCGCTCGGCCACCATGCGCGCGGAGACCGAGGTCGAGCTGCTGGTGCTCGATCGCAAGGCGGTGGCCGCGCTGGTGAACATGAGCCCGGGCGCCGCGGCGGCTTTCCTGCGGGCGCTGTCCGAGGAGTTCATCGAGCGACTGCGGCGCTCGAATCAGCTCATCGCGGAGTTGACGTGCGCCGTGCTCGAGGCGACGGGTTTCAAGGTCGAGGCGATGACGCGCTAGAAGAGGACGCTGCGCCCGGAGCGGAGCTACCGCGGCTTCAGCTCGATCCGGTACCCGTCCGGGTCGCGGAAATACAGCGACGGACCCGTGCCCCACGCGCCGAAGCGCTGGCGGACCTCGCCCTCGAGCTTCACACCCTTCGCCTCCAGCGCCGCCGCGACGGCGTTGATGTCGTCGCACCGGATCGAGAGGCAGACGTGGTCCATGCCCGTCCCGCCGTCGCCGTTGCCGGGCAGGAGATCGATGAGCTGGTCGCCGAAGCGCAGGTGGATCAGCGACAGCGGTGCGTTGACCCGCTCCAGCGTGCAGCCCAGCACGTCGACGTAGAACTGCTGCGCGGCGGCCTGGTCGCGGACCCGGAGGACGACGTGGTCGAGGCCGAGCGGGGTGAACTCTTTCATGGTCGCCATTCTACTCGCGCCGCAGGACCGGGAGCGGCTTCTGACCGAGCAACCGCCAGGTCGCGAGGAAGCCGACGGCGACCGACACGACGATCGTCGCGGCCACGCCGGCGGCGAGCGGCAGCGGGGCCAGGAGCCACGGCGTGTCCAGGAGGAGCTCGAGGACGATCCACGCGAGCGCCGACGCGAGCGCGGTGCCGCCGACGCCGGCCACCGCCCCCAGGCACGCGTACTCCACCGCGAACGCGCGTGCGACCACGCCGCGCGTCGCGCCGAGCGTGCGCAGGATGACGGACTCGTAGAGCCGCTGCGCGCGCGTCGCGGTGAGCGCGGCGATCATCACCACGAGCCCGGCGCCGATGCTGAAGGCGGCGATCGTGCGGATGGCGAACGCCATCTGGCCGAGCAGGCCGCTCACCCGCTCCAGCACGTCGCGGACCGCCACCGCGGTGACGTTCGGAAAGCGACTCGCCACGGCGTCCTGCACGCGCGCCTCGATCGCGGGCGGCACGCGCGCCGTCGCGACCCACATGGTGGGCGCCCCGTCGAGCGAGCCTTGCGACAGGATCGCGAAGAAATTCGTCGTGAAGCTCTGCCAGTCGACGTGGCGAACGCTCATGACCTCGGCGTCCACGCGGAGCCCCTGGACGTCGAACGCGATCGTGTCGCCGACGCCGACGGCGAGGAACTTCGCCATGTCCTCCTCCAGCGAGACGCGCGGCCGGGCGCTCGCCTCCGCGTCGGTCCACCAGCGGCCGGTGATCAGCCGATTGCCGTCGGGCGCCGCCGCCGCGGACGTCAGCATGTACTCGCGCACCAGGAAGAACGGCTGCTCGCCCTGACGGCCGCGGCGCCGGTCCACCATCGCGCGCGTCACCGGCTCGTCGCGAATCGCGGCGAGACGCGCGCGCACCACGGGCGTGACCCGCGGGGTGACGCCGCCGGCCTCGTGGACGACGCGCGCGAACGCCTCGCGCTGATCGCTCTGGACGTCGACGAAGAAGAACGACGGCGTCTCGCGCCGCCGCTCGTGGTCGAGGCGCGCGCCGAGGCTCGCCTCCAGGAGCGCGACGGCTTCGAGCAACATGACGCCCGCGCCCAGCGCGACGATCACGCCCGCCACCTGCCCGCCCGGGCGCATGAGCCCGCCGACGCCGTGACGCCACGCGAGCGCGCCACGGCGCGGCAGCGCGCGCGCGAGCCACACCACGCCGCGCGCGAGCAGTACCAGCAGCACGAGCGCGGCCAGCGACGCGCCGATGAAGATGCCGCCGATCTTCCAGGAGCCCGCCTGCCACAGCGCCAGCGCGGACAGGCCGAGCGTGATGGGCAGCACGACTTCCACCGGCTGATCGACGAAGCGCCCCGGTGCCACGTCCTGCCGCAGCACCTCCGCCGGCCGGACGTCGCGCACGCGAAGCAGCGGCCACAGCGCGCAGAGGAGCGTGATGGTGACGCCCATCACGAGGCCTCGCGCGATCGTGAGCGGATCGACGCCGCCGTCGACGGCGAACGGGACGATCTCGCGCGTGGCCGCGACGAGCGCCGGCAGCAGCGCCGTCCCCAGCACGACGCCGACGATGCTCCCCGCCAGTCCGATCAGCGCCGTCTGGGCGACGTAGGTCGCGAACAGCGTCGGCGCGTCGACCCCGAGGCACTTGAGCACGGCGATCGTCGGGCGGCGCCGACGCATGAACGTCGCGACGGACGCCGCCACGCCGACGCCGCCGACGAGCAGGCTCACGAGCCCGACGAGCCCGAGGTACATGCCGAGCTGCTCGAGGAATCGCTTGAGACCGGGCTGCGCCTCGTCGTACGCGGCGATGCGTACCGACGGATCGTCGATGGCGGCCGCCAGCGTCGCGCGCGCCTCGGCCGGGGCGATGCCGTCGGGCAGCCGCAGGAGCCAGCGCTCGCGGACGCGACTGCCGAACGCGATCAGTCCCGTCCGGTCGAGCGAGGCGTGGCTCACGAGCACGCGCGGCCCGAGGTTGACGAGGCTCGCGGGACGGTCGGGCTCGCGCGTGACGACCCCGCGCACGACGAGCGTGGCCGCGCCCAGCGCGAAGCGATCACCGGGTCTGAGCCCGAGTCGAGCGAGCAAGCGCTCCTCGACCACCGCGCCGTTCCCGCCGACGAGGTCGCCGATGCGCCGCGCCGGCACGCTGTCGACGCTGCCGTAGAGCGGATACGCGGCGTCGACGGCTTTCACCTCGACGAGCAACGAGCCGCCGCCTTCCGTGCGCGCCATGCCGACGAGCTCGCGCGTACGCGCCACGGCCGCGCCGCCGGCGCGCAGGCTCTCGACCGCCGTGACGACGGCCGGCGGCGTCAGCCGCGACGCGCGCACCTCGACGTCGCCGCCGAGCATGGTCTTGGCCTCGCGCGCGAGCGTCTGCTGCAGATCGATCGACAGGCTGCCGACGGCGACGAGCGCGGCGACGCCCAGCGCGACGCACACGAGCACGGTCGCGACGTGTCGCCACCCCGCCCGCGTCTCCCGCCACGCCATGGCCAGCGCGAACCGCGCGGCACCACCGCCCGCGCCGGCGCTCACGCTGGGATC
>VGLJ01000019.1 GCA_016866775.1 Candidatus Rokuibacteriota bacterium
TCGGTACCCGTCCGGCCAGCGCGACTCCCTGAGATACCGCCGGCACGCGTCTTCCGTGGCAAAGCGCACCTGGACCTCGGCGAGGGTCTTCGGGAAGTCGGGCCGAGGCAACAGGGTTTCCTCGCACGCCACCACAACATATCGCGCGATGCTGAGTCAACCGGATAGGTAGAAGGGCCTTTATGTTGCCTACGCTCCGGCAACGTCTCAGAAGCTCGTGTCGTCGTCGACCGAAAGCCCCATCCAGTGCCTTCCAATCAGAGCGTAGTGCGCCAGCCGCCCCTGCAGGTGCTGGCTCAGCACGTGGACGTCCTGGAAGTACCGCTGCAGCGGGTGGCTCTCGTAGATCGCCGAGGCGCCGGCCGCGTTGTAGAGCGTGTCGACGATCTGCACGGCCAGCCGGATCGGGTGCGTGATGGCCATGCGCATGGCGACGCGCTCGTCGAGCGTGATCGTGCCGCGCGCGGTGACGGCCGACCAGACCTCGCGCACGGTCTCGTGGAGGAGGGCCGAGCCGGCGCGCAGCTCGGACTCCGCGCGGCCGACATCGGCCTGGGCCAGCACCTGGTCCCGCAGCAGGCCGGATTGCGAGCGCGGGCTCTTGGTGCACGCCAGCTCGATGAACGCGTCCAGGCCGGCGCGCGCCACGCTCAGCGCCACCGCGGCGTCGCCGCTGCCGAACAGCAGCGTCCGCGGGAACTGGTAGAGCGGGCCGGTCTCGACCGACGGCGGATAGGTGACGAGCACCGTGCGGTTCTCTGGTACGAAGACGTCGCTCACCGCGAAGTGGTGCGTGCCCGTGCCCCGCATGCCGCGGACCTGCCAGGTGTCGAGCAGCGTGGCCTGGGCGGCCGGCACGAAGAAGTAGCGCGTGTCGGGCTGGCCATTGTCGAGCATCCGGGGCTGGCCGTTCTCGGTGACGGGCGCCTGGGCCGCCAGCCAGGCCGCGTGCCGGCAGCCGGTGCTGAAGCCCTGGCGACCGGTCACCCGGTAGCCGCCGGGGACAGCGATCGCGGTGGCCGTCGGCAGCGGCGTGTTGGCGACGATGCTCCGCGACGTGTCGATCCAGATCGCGCGGGCCGCGGCGTGCGGCATCCGGGCGGCGTACGTCGCGAAGACCGAGCACTGGTTGACGGTCCACGCCGTGCTCGCGTCGGCCAGGCCCAGCTCGGCGATGACCTTCACGTAGGTCGGCAGGTCGAGCTCGGGGCAGCCCAGTGCGCGCGGCAGAAGGAGGTGGAACAGCCCGGCGTCGGCCAGAGCCTCGAACAGGGGCGCGGGCAGCTCCCGGTCCGCCTCGATCGTGGCGGCGCACGGGCGAATCTGGGCGGCCAGCTTGCGGGCGGTCTCCAGCGGGGACGGGGGCATGGTTCGCCCATGATATCCTCGCGCCACCCAGGAGGCGGACCATGACCACGCGACGCGACTTCCTTCGCAGGACCTCCGCCGGCGCCGCGGCGCTCGGCGTGCTCGGGGCGCCGGCCCTCGGCGCCGCGCAGGGCGCGCCCACGCGCGTGCCCATGAAGCTCACGTACTGGACGTGGGAGAACCCGCAGCAGCGCCCCTGGCAGAAGAAGCGGATCGATCAGTACACGCAGCTGCACCCGAACATCTCGGTGGAGTTCCAGTACTTCGCCTTCAGCGACCTGGGCAAGAAGGTCAGCGTCGGCTATGCCACCGGCACCGCGCCCGACGGCTTCACGACCGGCGACTGGCTCATGCCCACCTGGCTGACGCGCAAGCTCATCGCGCCGCTCGACGTCCAGCAGCTGGGCTACGGCTCGCTCGACGCGTTCCGCAACGACCACGCCCCGGCGTTCGTGGCGGGCGCGGTCCACGAGGGCAAGGCGTACGGGTACCCGCTGTGGTTCTACGGGGTGCCGCTGCACGTGAACACCAAGCAGTTCAGGGAGGTCGGGCTCGACCCGGTCAAGGACGAGCCGAAGACGTGGGAGCAGCTGGGCGAGGTCGCGAAGCGGCTCACCATCAAGGACGGCAGCAAGTTCACCCGGCAGGGCTTCAAGTGGGCGATGCACGCCTCGCAGTGGACCGCCTTCCAGTTCAACCCGATCCTGCTCCAGTGCGGCGGGCAGTGGTTCGACAAGCACGGCAAGTGCACGATCAACAACGAGGCGGGCGTGCGGGCGATGACCATCCGCGCCTCGATCGCCAGGAAGTACGGCGCCGAGGACCCGGCCGACTCGCTGGCGACGGCGCCGGTGCCGTGGATGGACTGGCTGAAGGAGCGCTGCGCGATGTTCAGCTCGCCGCCCATCGGCCCGCTGGCCGTCAAGCCCATCAACCCGCAGATGGAGGCCGAGGGGTACTACAAGGCCTACGTCATGCCCGGCGTCACCGAGGACAAGCGGTACTCGACCTGCTACGGCTTCAACTGCGTCGTCAACGCGAACGCGTCGAAGGAGAAGCAGGAAGTCCTGCACCACATGTACCGCTTCATGATGAGCGACCTGCGCGACTGCTGGATCGCCACGGCCCCGCTCACGCTGGCGCGCAAGAGCGGCTGGACCGAGCTGCCGGAGGTCAAGAGCACGCCGAACATCGAGGCGTTCCTGCGCGCCAAGGACACCGGCGTCTTCCTGCCGCGCACGCCGGTCTGGAGCGAGCTGGCCGACGCGCTGCATCGCGCGGTCCAGAAGGTCATGCTCTCCAGCGGCGACATCAAGCAGGTGCTGAACGAGGCGGCGGCCGAGGTCGACCGGGCCACCGCCGAGCTGAAGAAGGGGTAGCCGCACACGGCCGAAGGCTCGCTCGTCCTCGACCGGCCCCGGGCCGGCGCGCGCGTCCGCTACCGCGTGCGCCTCCGGCTCTGGGGCGTGGCGTTCGTCCTGCCGGCCCTGCTGTTCTTCGCGTTCTTCAAGTACGGGCCGATGGGCTGGGCGTTCTGGCTCAGCTTCACGTCCTACGACATGCTGTCGCCCCCGCGCTTCGTGGGGATCGACAACTTCGCGAGCCTGGCGGCGGACCCCGTGTTCGTCCAGTCGCTGCAGAACACGCTCGGCTACATCGTGGCCTCGACGCTGCTCATCACGCTGGCCGCGCTGCTGCTGGCCCTGGCGGTCAGCACGCCCGTGCCCGGCGCGCGCGCGTGCATGAGCGCGATCTTCCTCACCAACGTCATGCCGATCATCGCCGTGTGCCTGGTGTGGCGCTTCCTGCTGCATCCGCACGGCCTGGTCAACCAGCTGCTGGCGCCGTTCGGGGCCGGCCGGATCGACTGGCTGACCAGCGACACGACGGCCATGCCGGCGATCGTCATGGTGACGGTGTGGCGCTTCGCGCCCTACTTCATGGTGGTCTTCGTCGCGGCGCTGGCGGCGATCCCCGCCGAGTACTACGAGGCGGCCGCGATCGACGGCGCGCGCGGGCTGCGCCGGTTCCGATCGATCACGCTGCCGCTGATCCTGCCCCAGCTGTTCTTCGTCGTCGTGGTGGCCGCGCTGCTGTCGGCGCGGCTGTTCCTGATGCCGTACATCGTCACCGGCGGCGGCCCGGGCGGGGCCACGCGCGTGCTGTCGATGCTGATCTACGAGACCGGGTTCTCGTACCTCAAGATGGGCCGGGCGGCCGCGATCTCGGTGGTGCTGTTCGCGATCGTGCTGGCGCTGACGCTGGCGCAGATGAAGCTCTTCATGCGGGACGAGGAGGCGTGATGAAGAGGCGTCTCCCCGGGCTGCGCTGGCTCGGGCTGCCGCCGCTGGCCGGCCTCACGCTGCTGGTGCTGCTGCCGGTGCTGTGGATGCTGAGCACGTCGTTCCAGGCCAGCGAGAAGATGTTCCAGCTCGCCATGGACTGGATCCCCAGGTCCTGGCACCCCGAGAACTACCCGAACGCGCTGCACCGCGCGCCGTTCCCCCTGTTCTTCTTCAACAGCATCGTCGTGTCGCTGGTGGTCATGGCGGGCAACGTCGTCTTCTGCACGCTGGCGGGCTACGGGCTGGCGAAGTTCCGGTTCCCCGGCGACCGCTTCGCGCTCCTCGCCATCCTGAGCACGCTCATGCTGCCGCTGGAGGTCACGCTCGTCCCGACCTTCCTGATCGTGCACTCGCTGGGCTGGCTCAACACGTACCAGGGCATCTTCGCCCCGCTCCTGGTCGACGCGTTCGGTATCTTCCTCATGCGGCAGTTCGTGCTCGGCGTGCCCACCGACTACCTGGAGGCCGCCCGCATCGACGGGGCGGGGGAGGTGCGCATCCTCTGGCGGATCGTGCTGCCGCAGTGCAAGCCCGCGCTGGCCGTGCTGGCCCTGTTCGCCTACCGCGACAGCTGGGACCAGTTCCTGTGGCCGCTGGCCGTGGTCTCGCGCGACGAGTACCGCACGTACCCGCTGGGGCTCGTGCGGTTCGCGGAGGACTACGGCAACCCGCAGACGGAACAGATGGCGGTGGCGGTGATGGCGACGGTCCCGGTGTTCGTGCTGTTCCTGCTGCTGCAGCGGCTGCTCAAGCGCGGCTTCGGGCTGACCGGCCTGAAGGGATAGCTCGGGGCCGCCGGGGCGCCGCCCCCGGCATGCGCTCCTCGTGACATCGCCGCAGCACGGCCAGCAGGGCGCGCCGCGCGGAGGCGGTGATCGGGCGCGGCAGCTCGACCGGGAGCCACCCTGAGCGGCTCTTCACGTCGGCCCGTCGACGCCGCTCCGCGGTGAGGTGGAAGTGCAGGAACGGCTGTCGCCGCGCGTGGAAGACGCCCGGACTCTTCTCGGCGACGCCCGCCCACGCCCGCACGCGGGCGAGCACGTCGGCCAGGTCGTCGAGCAGCTCCGGCGGGCAGTGCACTTCGCGCACGAGCGCGGTGTCCTGAGGCGCGGTGACCCCCACATGGAGCGTCAAGTCAAATCAACGTATCGACGCGTCATGATCCCGGTGGTGGTGCAGGCATGACGGTGGAAGCCTTTCCCGTTGGGGCCACCAGCCAGAATTCGCCACCTCAAGAACTCGTTGTAAGCTCCGGTCTTACGTCGTAAGCTCTTTTCATGACCGCGAAGCGTTCTCGAAAGGGAGTCCGACATTCCTCACGCCGGTCAACGCGTTCTGCGTCAGACGGTACGGTATCCACGACCATGCGGCTACGGCGAGTCGTACGGACCGGCTTGGAGGCGGCGGCCGCGCGTGCTCGACGATCGGTCTCTGACGTCGCCCAGGAACTTCTTGAAGAGGGTCTTCGGATGCGTGAGTGTCCGGGCATTTACTTCGCCACCGAGCCGGCCGGTCGAACGGCCAAGCTGTCCGGCACGGGCCTGGGCGTTTGGGAGGTTCTCAGGGACTTTGTACGGGACGAGGACGCCGACCGGGTCCGCCGTTCCTTTCCGCAACTATCGTCAGCCCAGATGAGTGCAGCATTGATCTATTACAGACGGTATCCCGACGAGATTCGTCGCGAGGTCGATGCGAACGCGGCGCTGACTGCGGAGATGCTCGAGCAGCGCTATCCCGGTCTCGTACGAGTCGTCGCCGCCGGGTGACATTCTACCTCGACGAGAACCTATCGCCGCGCGTTGCCGAAATTCTTCGTACCCGCGGGCTCGATGCTGTGAGCGCTCACGAGATCGGTAATATCCAACTCGATGACCGACGCCAACTCCGTCATGCCACCGACGCGGGCCGCGCGATCGTCACGTGCGACGTCGCCGACTTCACAGAGCTGAGCGGCGAATTTATCGCCGCGAATCTCGAGCACGCAGGCATCGTGCTGGTCCCGTCGACATTCCGCACGGACGAGTTCTCCGTGATCGCCGACGCGGTGGAGCAGGTGGCCCGCGAGTATCCCCAAGGACTTGGCGGCGTGGTCGTCTATCTGAAGCGCTCGCCGCGCTGACGCCGCAATACACCAGCGCCCGAATCCCGTTGAGGCCACCACAGTTCGACGCTAGATCATCTGCGCGACTTTGACGGAAAGCAGTCGGCCAGGGCGACGGTGGATCCGCCTCGGTGGTCGCGCGCGTTGATCGATGCGAAGTCGTCGATCCCGCCGCTTGATCACGCCGGCGCGCCGTGCAATCTAGGCGCAATGGAAATCCTGGTGATCGTGGCCGTCCCCGACGACGGGCTCCGTCGTATCGCGGCGGTCGACCCATCGCTCCACGTGATCGATGCGCGTGGCTGGTTCGACGTCGAGCTCCGCGAGACGTGGCCGGCATGGACCGTCCAACGGTACGTCGGAGAGCGCTCGGCACCGGCCACCGCGCGCGAGGAGCGTGACCGGGTGCTCGCGAGCGCCGAGATCATCCTCGGCGGCTTTCCATTTCCTCTCGATCTGCGCGCGCGCGCGCCGCGGATGCGCTGGTTCCATCAGCTTCCGGCCGGCGCGAGCAATCTCTTACGCGGCGATCTGTGGGGCAGCGACGTCGTCGTCACGACGTCGCGCGGTCACGGCAACACGCGTCCGATGGCGGAGTACGTCCTGGCGAACTTCTTCTACTTTGCGCGCGGAATCCATCACGCGGCTCGTGATCGGCAGCGCCGTCGGTTCGATCACCGGACCTATCGTCCGCTGTTGTTGCAGGGGAAAACGGTCTGCGTCGTCGGCGCCGGCGGCATCGGTCAGGAGGTCGGCCGGTTGTGCGCGGGTGCCGGCATGCGGGTGATCGGCACGCGACGCCGCGCCGCGGCCGAGAGCGCGTTGCCTGCCGGATTCAGCCGCCTCGAACCTCCCGAGCGCTTGCACGACCTCCTCCCGGAGAGCGATGCGGTGGCGGTCTGTTGTCAGTGGACACCGGAGACGACGAAGCTGATCGGTGCCGCAGCCTTCGCCGCGATGAAGCCGAACACGATGCTGGTCAACGTCGCGCGCGGCGAGATCATCGACGAGGAGGCGTTGATCGAGACGCTCGCGGCGGGCAAGCTCCGTGGCGTGGCCCTGGACGTCTACGTCGGCGAGTTCGAGCACGAGCCCGACCGTCGGCTCTGGGAAGACGAGCGCGTCATCATCACCCCGCACGTCTCGGGCGGCACCGACGTGCGCCAGCATCGCGGGATCGACCTCTTCTGCGAGAATCTCCGGGCCTATCTGCACCGGCAGCCGCTGGTCAACGTCGTCGACTGGACCGAGGGATATTGAGAGGAGAACGTCATGCCGAGAATCGCGCTCGACCTGAACACCGTGGAAGGCCGGCGGCCGATCAAGGGTGAATGGCGATTCGCGATGGGATTCGTTCCGGGCGAGCCCAACCAGGGACTCAGCGCCGAGCTTCGCGCGAGCCCGGCCCGCCTGGCGGAGTACGACGACTCCAAGTGGGAGATCTGCCGCAACGTCCGCGAGAGTCACTCCGTCGGGTTCTCGTTCTGCTGGTACCGGCTCGCCGTCGAGCTGCCGGAGCGCATCGGCGACGTTGCGGTCGCGGGCTCGCGCGTGTGGTTCGAGACGAACGCCGACAACTACGGCGAGATCTGGGTCAACGGACAGATCGATCGCGCCACGGGCGTCATTGTCGGCATCAACGCGCAGCACCGCGTGGAGATCAGCCCGCAGGCTGCACCAGGAACGAAGTACGTGATCGCGGTGCTGGTCGCGAACGGTCCGCTCGGCGAGCCGCGCGGCGGCATCTTCCTGCGCTACGCGACCCTGGCCTTCGAGTCCTCGGGATAGATCGTCCTGCACGCCCAGGCTCGCGGATCCCGCACGAAGTGGAGGCTCGTCACTCGGCGAGCCCGATGAGGCGCGCCAGCCGCTCCGGATCGGCGGCGAGCTCGGCCGAGGCGCCATCGTAGACGACACGCCCCTTGTCCATCACCACCGTGCGCGGCGAGAACGCGAGCGCCACCCGGCTGTTCTGCTCGACGAGGACGATCGACAGCGCGCTTTCATCGCGCAAGCGGAGAAGCACGGCCGTCAGCGCCTCGACGATCACCGGCGCCAGGCCCTCCGTCGGCTCGTCCATCAGCAGCACGGCGGGATTCGTCATCAGCGCGCGCGCGATCGCGAGCATCTGCTGCTCGCCTCCAGACAGCTGGTGGCCCATGTTCGAGACACGGGCGGCCAGGTTCGGGAACAGCTCGAACACCCGCGCCTCGGTCCAGTGGCCCGGGCGCGCGGCGACCTGCAGGTTCTCGCGCACGCTGAGCGACGGGAAGATCTCGCGCTCCTGCGGCACGAAGCCGAGCCCGAGCTGCGCGCGGCGATGGATCGGCAGGCGCATGATGCTCCGGCCGCGCAGCCGCACGTCGCCGCCGTGCAGCGTGGTGTGGCCCATCACCGTCGCGAGCAGCGTCGTCTTGCCCACGCCGTTCCGGCCGATCACGCTGAGGCTCTCGCCCGGCGCGAGGCCCAGGTCGACGTCCTCGAGCACCACGGTCTCCCCGTAACCCGCTGACACGTGCTCGAGCTCGAGCGCGCGCCCGCTAGCCACGAGCGGTCTGTCCCAGGTAGACCGCGCGCACCTCCGGATCCGCGCCGATCTCCCGCGGCGTTCCGCTCGCGAAGACGGCGCCGCTCACCATCACGGTGATCCGCTGCGCGAACCGGAAGACGAGGTCCATGTCGTGATCGATGATGAGCACCGCGATCTCCGGCGGCAGGCGGTCGATCGCGTCGAGGATGATGTGGCTCTCGGCGCTCGGCACGCCGGCCGCGGGCTCGTCGAGCAGCAGCACCTCCGGCGAGAGCGCGAGCGCGATGGCCAGCTCGACCAGGCGCTGACGGCCGTACGGCAGCTCGGAGACGCGACGGCCCGCGTCGGCGGTCAGCCGCAACGTGTCGAGCAGGTGCATCGACTCGTTCACCACGTCCGTCCGGCGGCCCGCGGGCCGGAACATGGACGGCGCCACGCCCATCCGCTCGGCGACCGCGATGTAAACGTTCTCCAGCACCGACAGGCCGCGGAACAGGCGATTGATCTGGAACGTGCGCGCGATCCCGAGCTTGACCCGCTCGGCCTGGCCGACCCCGGTGATGTCGCGGCCCTTCAGCAGCACCTGCCCGCGAGTGGGAGAGATCACGCCGGCGAGTAGATTGACGAGCGTGGTCTTCCCGGCGCCGTTCGGGCCGATGAGCGCGTGGCGTGCGCCGGCGTCCAGCCGGAAGTCGACTTCGCGCGTCGCGAGGAGCGCGCCGAAGTTCCGGGTGAGCGCTCGCGTCTCGAGGAGGGGCGCGGTCACAGAGGGGGGTTGGGGGTCCTGTGTTGTGGGGCCCCCATGTTCAACGGTCGCGAGACCCGAAGCCGCCGCCACACCGTCTCGCCGAGGCCGAGGATGCCGTTGTGCGCGAACAGCGCGATGACCACGAGGAGGAGGCCGAGCCCGAGCTGCCACGCCGTCGGATAGATCTTCGACAGGAAGTGGGAGAGGACCATGTAGGCGATCGCGCCGACGAACGCGCCGTACAGGCGGCCGCGGCCGCCGAGGGCGAGCATGATGAGCACGGTCGCCGCGCGGTCGAGGCCGAGGGTGCCCAGGTTGACGTAGGCGTTGGCCTGCGCCCAGATGCCGCCCGCGATGCCCGCGATGCCCGCCGAGAGCGTGTAGCACACCGCCAGCCGCCGCGGGACCGGTGCCCCCACCGCGGGCATGCGGAGGATGTTCTCGCGGATGCCCGTCAAGCTCTGGCCGAACGGCGAGTAGACCAGCGTGCGCACGAACACGAAGCAGAGGAAGAGCACGACGAGGACGTAGAGGTACTGCGTCGTCGGGTAGAGCGGGCTGAACTCGAAGCGGCCGAGCAACGGCGCGATCGGCAGGCTGTCGAGCCCGTCGAATCCGCCGGTCCACGTGTGCGCCAGGTTGCCCGCCTCCTCGAGGAGCGCCATCGTGCAGAGCGTGAGCATCAGGAGGGTCAGGCCGCGCGTGCGCAGCAGCACGAGGCCCGAGCCGAGCCCGACGGCCGCGCCGACGATCCCCGCGAGCGCGAGGCTCGTCAGCGGCTCGTTCCAGAGGCCGTGCTTCGCCAGCATCCCCACCGTGTAGGCGCCGACGCCGAAGAACGCGGCGTGGCCGAGCGTCACGATGCCCGCGTAGCCGAGGACGAGATCGAGCGAGAGCGCGAAGAGGATCGTGACCAGGACCTCGGTGCCGAACCCGAGGTGTTTCGGGAACGCGAAGAAGAACCCGAGCGCGACGATCCAGGGAAGCGGCTCCCACGCGCGCACGCGGTGCCGGCGCGCGAGCGCGGTGCGCGCTTGCGCGCCGCCGCGGTACTCGCTCACGCGGCTTTGCCTCCGAACAGCCCCTGCGGCCGCCAGAGGAGCAGGACGATCGTGACCGCGTAGATGAACATCGGCCCGCCCTGGGGCAGGTACTTCTTGAGCACGAAGTCCAGCACCCCGATCAGGAGCGCCGCGAAGAACACGCCGGTCACCCGTCCGAGCCCTCCGACCGCCACGACGATCAGGAAGTAGACCAGGTACTTGAGCGCGTACTGGGGATCGAGGCCGAGGAACTCGGCGCCGAGGCCGCCGCCGAGCGCGGCCATGCCGCTGCCGAGAGCGAACGTGATGGTGAACAGACGCGCGATGTTGATGCCGAGCGACTCGGCCATCCGCCGGTTGTCGACGGCGGCGCGGATCTGGGCGCCGAGCCGCGTGCGCTCGAACCCGAGCCACAGCGCGACCACGATCGCGATGCCGGTCACGATCAGCACGAGGCTGTAGGTGCGGTATTGCACGAACCCGAGATCGATCTGCCCCTGCAGCGCCCGCGGCAGCGTGAGTGGCTGGTTCTCCGGCCCGAACCGAAGGGTGAGGGACGCGATCATGATGAAGACGAGACCGATGGTGAACAGCACCTGGTCGAGCTCGGTGGCGCGGTAGAGGCGGGCGTAGAGCAGCCGCTCGAGCACGACGCTCGCCGCCGCCGTCGCGAGGAAGCCGAAGGCGAGCGCCGTGACGAACCCCAGGCCCCAGTGCTTCATGGCGAGCACGATCGCGTACCCGCCGAGCATGGCGAAGCCGCCATGCGCGAGGTTCACGAACCCCATCAGGCCCATCGTGACCGAGAGCCCGACGGACACGATGAACAGGATCATGCCCGCGGCGATGCCGCCGAGGAGCATGCTCGCGACGTCGACGCCGAGGATCAGCGGCGGATCACTTGGGCGCGCAGGGCCCGATCTTCTGCTCCTTGCAGGCGTCCTTGACGGCGTCGATCTTGCCGATCACCTTCTGGAACACGCGGCCGTCCTTCATCACCGCTTCCGACAGGTACTCGTTCATCACGATGTCGCGCGTGACCGGGTCGATCGAGATCGGGCCGCGCGGGCTCGCGAACTTCCAGCCCTTCACCGCCTCGAGCGCCTTCTCGGCGTCGACCTTGCCCTTCAGCGCCTGGACGACGTGGACGATCAGCGCCATGCCGTCGTACCCGCCGACGGCCATGAAGTCGGGCACGGCCGCAGCACCGTATGCTTCCTTCCACGCCGCGACGAACCGCTTGTTCTCGGGATTGTCGAGATCGGCGTGGTAGTGGTGCATGGTCACGAGGCCCACCGCGGCCGGGCCCATCGCCTGCAGCTTCGTGTCCTGCGTGATGTCGCCGGGACCGATGAGCTTGATGCCCGCTTCCTTCATGCCGAGCGCCGCGTAGGTCTTCACCACGGCGGCCGCGTGGTCGCCGGCGGGCACGAACACGAAGAAGACCTCGGGCTTCTTGTCCTTGGCGCGCTGGAAGAACGGCGTGAAGTCGGGCACGGCGCCGGCGCCGCCCATCGGGATCTCGTCGATCACCTTGCCGCCCGCGGCCTCGAACGACCGCTTGAACGCGGCCAGGCTGTCCTTGCCGGGCGGGAAGTCGGTGTAGCCGACCACCGCGGTCTTCGCCTTGAGGATCTTGGAGGTCGCCTCGCCCATGGCGTACCCCGCGTGCCACATGCTGAAGGACGTGCGGACGTAGTACGGCGACATGTTGGTGATGTGGGCGGTGCCCGCGTTCATGATGACGGCGAGCTTCTTGCCCGCGGTCACGATCGGCGCCGACGCGATCGCGTTCGGCGAGTAGATCCAGCCCGCGAGGATGTCGACGTTTTCCTGGGTGAGGAGCTCCTGCACGGCGATCTTGGCGTCGGCGCCGCCCGGGTTCTTCACGTCCCGCTTGATCAGCTTGATCGTGTAGGGCTTGACCTTGTCCGCGTTGAGCTTGAGATACAGCTCCATGCCGCGGTCCACGAGCTGCGCGAACTCGGCGCCGATGCCGGTGTAGGGCAGGTTGACGCCGACCTTCACCTCCTGCGCCTCGGCCCACGTGGCGAGCGAGGCCAGTACCGCGAACAGCGCGACGATCCGCTTGATCATCGAGTTCCTCCTCGGGGTGTGCCTCTGCTAACCTTCGCGCATGGAACGCGACATCGTCAGCCTGGTCGAGCCCGACCGCGTCCGGCGCGAAGTGTACACCGATCCTGCCCTCTTCGATCTCGAGATGCGGCGTATCCACGAGACCGTCTGGATCTACTGCGGCCACGAGACGCAGGTGCCCAGGCCGGGCGACTACTACGCCGTCCAGATCGGCCGCCAGCCGATGATCATGGTGCGCGACAAGGACGGCCGGATCCACGTCCTGTACAACCGCTGCCCGCACCGCGGCAACATGATGTGCGGCGACCGCCGCGGCAACACCGGCGGGTTCTTCAACTGCTCGTACCACGGGTGGACGTTCCAGCACGACGGCGGGCTGCGCTCGATCCCGATGATGGAATCAGGCTACGAGGGCACGCGTTTCGGCAGGGACAACCCGGATTGCAGCATGAAGAAGGCGCCCCGCGTGGAGCGCTATCGCGGCTTCGTGTTCGCCAGCCTCGCCGCCCGGGGGCCGTCGCTCCTCGAGTTCCTCGGCGAGTCGAAGATCGCGTTCGACGACATGTGCGACCGCGCGCCCGAGGGCGAGGTCGAGATCGTGCCGAACTGCTTCCGGGTCATCCAGCACTCGAACTGGAAGATCTTCCTCGAAAACCAGCTCGACGCCCTGCACCCGTCGGTGACGCACCAGTCCACGGGCCGCGCGGCGCACGAGGTGGAGCAGGAGATCGCCAGGAAGGCGAAGAAGGGCACGGCGCCGCTCTCCTATCACATGCTGTCGGCGTTCGCGACGGTCACCGTCGACAAGTGGGACGCCTTCCAGACGCTCAACTATCCGCACGGCCACTGCATCCTCACGGGCTACATGGGCCTCAGGCCGCAGGATCCCGACACGCTCGCCTACGACAAGATCATGATCAAGACGTACGGCCAGAAGCGTTTCGAGGAGATCGTGGGCGTCAACATCCACCACGTGCTCATCTACCCGGGCCTCTCGGTGCAGTCGGCCCTGCAGCAGCTGCGCGCCATCCGCCCGCTCGGCGTCGATCGCACGCTGACCGAGATCTGGCACTTCCGTCTGAAGGGCGCGCCCGAGCCGATCTATCGACGGTCGCTCGCCTACTACAACCTGGTGAACTCGCCCGCCACGCTGGTGAACGCCGACGACCTCGAGAACTTCTGGAAGTGCCACCAGGGCCTCGCGTCCGACGGCGGCGACTGGGTCACCTTCGGCCGCCACCTCGGCCGCGACATCGAGAAAAACGGCGTGGTGGAGACCGGTCCGAACATGGGCACCTCCGAAGCGCCGATGCGTAACCAGATGAAGGCCTGGGTGCAGTACATGCAGGGCTGACGATGGACCTCCAGCACCAGGTCGAGCAGTTCCTCTACCGTCAAGCCGACCTCCTGGACCGGAAGCAGTGGCAGGACTGGATCGATCTGTTCACGCCGGACGGGATCTACTGGATGCCGCCCGACGCGACCTACCAGACGTGGGACGGGCAGCCGGCGATCTTCGCCGAGGACAGAAACTTGATGACGGTGCGCATGAAGCGCGTGCTGCACCCCGACGCCTGGTCGCAGCGCCCGCTCTGGGAGACGAGTCACGTCGTCTCGAACGTCGTCATCGAGAAAAAGCACAAGAGCGGGGAGATCGAAGTGCGCTCGCGCTTCCACATGATGGAGCTGCGCCGGGACGACGTCCGTCACTTCGCCGGCGCCTACTCGCATCGGCTCGTGAAGGTGAAGAATCAGTTCGGGATCAAGCTGCAGCGCGTGGACATGACCAACGCGCAGGCCGCGTACGACTACGTCCTGCAGGTCTGGGTCTAGCCGCTCTCAAGATTCCGTCCGCCGCTGCCGATAGGATCGCCGTGGACCCTGTGACCTGCTCGCGTTCCGAGCTGGTGGCCATGCTCTCTCGCGAGCACCGCTTCTCCTCGCTCCGTCTCGACGAGCTGAGCGGCGCTGAGCTCGACAAGCTGGCTCGCTTCGCGCGGGTCTGCCGCGCGAAGGCAGGCTCGGTGGTGTTCGAGGAGGGCGCGCGCGATCCCTACCTCTGCCTGATCGTCGACGGGGAGATCGAGCTCCGCAAGGAAGATGGCAGCGGTGCGGCGCGGATGCTGACCACCCTCGGCCCTGGCAAGCTGCTGGGCGAGATGGCCCTGCTGGACGGCGAGCCACGCTCGGCGAGCGCCGTCGCGGTCAAGGGCGCGACGCTCGTCATCGTCACCCAGGCCGACTTCGATCGGCTGCTCGAGGAATTTCCGGGCTTCGGCATGAAGTTCCTGCGACGGCTCGCGCGCCTCGTCAGCGAGCGGTTGCGGGACACCGCCGGCCGCCTCGTCGACCATCTCCCCGCCTGACCGTCACCGCCTTTCGGACGTAAGATCGCGGCCACAGTGGAGGAGGTGGCCATGCTGAAGGGGACGCGTATCCCGCCTGTCGACGAAGCGAAGCTCCCGGACGACCTTCGCGCAACGCTCGAGGAGCAGCGCAAGCTTCGGGGCGCGCCGCTCCCTCCAGCAAGAGACGAAGCTCCTGCCCGCGGCGCTCAGGTCGCTGCGCTGTTCGCGCGTCCGATGATCATCGCGTGGGAGAACGCCTCCTCGCGCTTCAACCGGGCGTTCCGCATCCCCCCGCAAGGCTTCTGGCAGCGGTGACGGTCGGCTTCGGAGGATTTCGACCCGCCGCGTTCCAGTTCCTGCGAGATCTGAGGCGGAACAACGAGAAGGTCTGGTTCGAGGCGCACCGTGACGTGTACGAGCGCGAGGTGCGGGAGCCGATGCGCCGGCTCGTCGAGGCGCTCGACGCGAGGCTTGACTCCATCGCGCCCGAGATCGTCGGCGACCCCAAGCGCTCGATGTTCCGGATCCACCGCGACGTTCGCTTCTCCAGGGACAAGTCTCCGTATAAGACCAACGCCGCCGCCTGGCTCTATCACCGTGATGCCGGACGCAAAGTAGGCACGGTGGGCGACGGCGGGGGAGCGGGATTCTACTTTCACATCGACCCGACGACCTGCTTCGTCGCCGGTGGTCTCTGGATGCCGGCCCGGCCCGCGCTCCTCCGTATCCGCGAGGCGATCGCCGGCCAGCCTATCGCGCTGACGCGGCTCACGAGCGCACCGGCATTCCGCCGGCGGTTCGACGCGCTGAGCGACGAGGCGAAGCTCCGCCGCGTTCCCCGAGAATTCCCCCCCGATCACCCCGCGGCCGAGTGGCTGAAGCTCCAGTCGTTCACGGCCGCGGCCTCGATCGAGCCGAGCGTGGTGACGAGCCCGCGTCTGGTCGATCGCCTGTGCCGGGACTTCGAGGTGCTCGTGCCGCTGGTGCGCTGGCTCAATCGCGCGCTCGGCTACCAGCCGGCGAAGGCGAGGCGGTGAGAGGAGCCGATGACTTATAGTCCCGCCACGAGAGGAGGTCTCACATGAAGCGCCCATCTTTCGCCATCGCCCTGGTGCTCGTTCTCGCGTTCGGCGGTTGCGCGGCCGGCCCATATGCCACACCACCCGGGTGGATCTCGCTGGTCAACGGCCCTCTGGGCATCGACAACTGGGACCGCATCGGCGACGCCAACTGGCGCGCGGAGGACGGCGCCATCGTGGCCGACAAGGGCCGGGGCGGTTTCCTGGTCTCGCCGTCCACGTACAGGGACTTCGAGCTCGTCGCCGAGTTCTGGGCCGCGACCGACACGAACAGCGGCATCTTCATGCGGTGCGCGGACCGTGCGCGGATCGGCGCGGCGACATGCTACGAGGTCAACATCTGGGACATCCGGCCCGACCCGAAGTACGGCACGGGAGGGATCGTCGACCACGCCGCGGTGCCGGTGCCGCTCACGAACAAGGCGGGCGGCAAGTGGAACACCTACGAGATCACCGCGAAGGGCTCGCAGCTCGTCGTGAAGCTCAACGGCGTGCAGACGGTGAACATCCAGGACACGAAGCACGCGGCCGGCGTGATCGCGCTGCAGTATGGCGCCGGCGTGCGGGGTGCCCCGGGCGGTCCGATCAAGTGGCGAAAGGTGAACATCCGCCCGCTGTGACCGCGCAAGACGCCGGACGCGGCACCGGTGAGGATCGTCGCGCACGTCGACATGGACGCCTTCTACGCCGCCTGCGAGGCGCGGCGCGATCCCGCGCTCCGCGATCGGCCGCTCGTCGTCGGCGCCGATCCCAAGGAGGGCCACGGCCGGGGCGTCGTGACGGCCGCGAGCTACGCGGCCCGAAAGTACGGCATCCGTTCGGCCTTGCCGATCTCGCGCGCCTGGCGCCTGGCGGAAGCCGCGCGTCGGCGCGGCGAGCCCGAAACGATCTTCGTCCGTGACGACCACGCGCTCTACCGCGAAGTCTCGGCGCGGATCATGGCGATCATCGCCGCCGCCGGCGACGCGTTCCAGAAGACGAGCGTCGACGAAGCGTATCTCGAGCTCTCGTCGCTCGGCAGCTTCGACGCGGCGGTCGAGCGCGCACGCCAGGTCAAAGCGGAGATCGTGAGCCGGGAAGGGCTGACGGCCTCGGTCGGCATCGGGCCGAACAAGCTCGTCGCCAAGATCGCCTCCGATTTCCAGAAGCCCGACGGGCTCACGCTCGTGCGACCGGACGAGGTCCAGTCGTTTCTCGATCCGCTGCGGATCCGCGTCATTCCGGGGATCGGACCCAAGACCGAGCGCTTCCTCCACGAGCGTCACATCCGGACCGTCGCCGATCTCAGGACGGTGGAGAAGGCGCAGCTCGCGGAGTGGCTCGGTCGCTGGGGCGACGACCTGTTCGCCAGGGCGCGTGGTGTCTCGGAGAGCGCGGTGTCGAACGAGCGGCAGCGCAAGTCCGTCGGCGAGCAGGAAACGTTCGAGATCGACACCCTGGACGCGACGTTCGTGCTCGAGCGCGCTCGCGCGCTGGCCCGCACGGTGTGGCGCCGGCTCGAGGGTCACGGCTTTCGTGGGTGTCGAACGATCACCGTGACCGTCCGCTTCGAGAATTTCCTCACCTTCGCGCGCTCGCGAACCGGTCGCGAACCGTGCGCGAGCGAGGAAACGTTGTGCTCGACCGCGATCGAGCTCCTCCTGCCGTTCCTCGACGAGCGCGAGAATCCGCGGCACCGCAAGCTCCGCCTCATCGGCGTCCGCGCGGAGAAGCTCGCCCGCCCGCCGAGCCCTCAGTAGAGGATCGGGCCCGAGGGGACGTAGAGCTGGTCAGCGCGACCCGGGCATCGCTCGGCCCGGGCTCGTCGGGGCGACGGCGCTCCAGTGAGGCGCGTGTGCCCCCTCACGGCGGGCGGAGGCCGTCGTGCAACCGCGCGGAATCGCGGCGCTCCGGCTTCGGCGCCTCTGTTGCTCTCCTGTCGCCCGACATCGTTCGAAGGAGGCATGGCGGTGGACGAGAACGAGCACCCGAAGGGCGCGCTGGCGTTCATGCTGATCTATCTCGTGCCGCTGTCGGCGCTGTGGCTGAACGCGTACCTGAGGCTCTGGCGGTGAAGCGCGGGACGACCGTCTACCCTGTACGAGCTCGCCTGGATCCTGCCGAGCATCGCGATCCCCGTCGGCATGCTGGCCGCGCTCACCGTCACCGCGTTCGGCGCCGGCATTCACCTGCCGAGCGTGCACGGGCGGGTGGAGCCCGCGCAGATCGCGACGACGGCGCCCTTCGATAAACCGGGGCTCGCGCACGTCGGCCCCGACCGTTACGAGGTCTACCTCACGGGTCAGATCTGGACGTTCGCGCCGAGCGAGATCCGCGTGCCCGCGGGGTCGACCGTCACGTTCGTCGCCACGAGCCGGGACGTCGTGCACGGGCTGATCGTGCCCGGGGCGAACGTGAACACGATGCTGCTGCCCGGGCAGATCGCGCGCGTGACCGTGCGCTTCGACCGGCCCGGCGAGTACCCGATGATCTGCCACGAGTACTGCGGCATCGCGCATCACACGATGGGCGGCAAGATCATCGTGGAGCCGCGGTCGTGAGCCCGCGGGTGGTCGACCGCGCGGCGCCCGCGCGCGCGACGCTGCCCGCGGAGGCGACGGACGGGCGGGAGAACCGCCTGACCGCCGCGTTCCTGATCGTGGCGCTCTTCGGGGGCAGCGTGACCGGGCTCTTGCAGGGATTGACGACGGGCGGCGTCGAGGTGCCGCCGCACCCGACGTTCATCAAGTCCTACTACCACAGCGTGTCGATCCACGGCGTGCTCGACGTGCTCGTGTGGACGACGTTCTTCATCGCGGGCTTCCTGACCTTCATCACCGCGCGCGCCCTCGGCACCTCGCTCGCGTCGCCGAGGCTCGGGTGGGCGACCTTCTGGCTGATGACCGCCGGCCTCGTCCTCGCCGCGATCCCGCTCGTCGGCAACGCCGCAACGGTCATGTTCACGTTCTATCCGCCGCTGAAGGCCCACTGGGCGTTCTACATCGGGCTCACGCTGGTCGTCGCGGGCACGTGGCTGGTCACGCTGAACCTCGCGCTCACGCACCGCGCCTGGCGCCGCGCGCACGCCGCCCGGCGCGCGCCGCTGGCCGCGTTCATGGCGATCACCACGATGGCGATGTGGACGCTCGCCACGGTCGGGCTCGCGGCGGAGATGCTGTTCATGCTGATCCCATGGTCGCTCGGCTGGCTGCCCGGCACCGACGCGCTGCTCGCGCGCGCGCTCTTCTGGTTCATCGGGCATCCGATCGTCTACTTCTGGCTGCTCCCCGCCTACGTGTCGTGGTACACGCTCGTGCCGCGACAGGCGGGTGGCAAGCTCTTCTCGGAGCCGCTCGCGCGCGCGTCGTTCATCCTCTTCCTGGTCCTCTCGACACCGCTCGGGTTCCACCACCAGTACACGGATCCCGGCATCCACGCCGGCTGGAAGCTCGTCCACGCGTTCCTGACCTTCGCGGTGTTCTTTCCGAGCCTGCTGACGCTCTTCAACGTCGTCGCCTCGCTCGAGAGCGGGGCACGCGCGCGTGGCGGGCGCGGATGGCTCGCGTGGTTCTTCCGCCTCCCGTGGGGCGATCCCTCGGTGGCGGCGCAGGTCGCCGCCATGGCTGGTGCCGCACCTGGCCGGCCGCGCGCTGTGGAGCAAGAAGCTCGCGCTCGTCCAGGTCTGGCTCTGGGTCGGCGGGATGGCCGTGTTCTCCAACGCGCTCCACCGGCTCGGGCTGATGGGCATGCCGCGCCGCACACCGGTCACGATCGCGCCCTACCTGCAGGAGAGCTGGAAACCCGCCCTGCCGCTCGTGGCGATCGGCGGCACGATGCTCTTCGTCAGCGCCATGCTCTACTTCGCGATCCTCGCGCTCACGGTGACGCGCGGGCGGCGCGAGGCGGTGGCCGCGATGCCGTTCGCGGAGGCGATGTCGGGCTCCGACCACATGCCCGCGATCATGGATCGCTGGCGCCCGTGGCTCGCGCTCGCGGTGGCGCTGATCGTCGTCGCGTACGGTCCGACGCTCGCGCGGCTCGTCGCCACCACGCCGCTCACGACCCCCGGGCTCCGTGTCTGGTGATCGCGCCTAGTAAGCGAGCCGGTGGCGGGAGTCGCTGATCAGGACGACCAACGCCGAGATCACCAGCACGCCGACCACGACGACGAGCGCCGCGCTGATCACGAGCAGGCCGAGCGGCGGCGCGGCCTGGAGCGGGTCGTGCGGCATGAAGCCGAACAACGTGGCGAGGAGCAAGAACGTCGCGACGCCGATCAGCGAGAGGATCTTGCCAAGCCTGATGCGGTCGAGGTCCGCTGCCGAGAGCGACAGGAAGATCGTGAGCACCGCGCTGAGCTCGATGATGACGGCGAATGCGACCGCGAACATGGCTCTCCTCCGGCTCCGAGGCACCGCGCGCGTTCCGTGAGGCCGTAGCCACACCGCCGATGCAATGGTCCGGCCAAACGCATCACGCCGGGATCATGTCGAACAACCCGTCGAGTTTTCGGAGGAAAAGCGCTACGAGGCGAGGGGCGAGCGAACGGGCGCCGGCCGCGACTGGGGCGTCGGCGCCTCGCACACGTTTCTGCAGCCGGGGCGGGACCGCGACACTAGTAGCTCGGCTTCGTGGGGTAGGGCGTCAGCTGCAGGTCGTGCGTCCAGCAGGACTTGTCCTGCGTGTGCAGGTACCAGAACGCGTCCGCGATCTTCACCGGGTTCATCACGATCTCGGGATTCTTCTGCGCGCGCGCGAGCGCTCGCGTGCCGGGTGAATCGATCAGGCCGTCGATGATCACGTTCGCCACGTGGACGCCGTGCTCGGAGTACTCCTCCGTGAGCACCTGCGCCAGCGTGCGCATCATCACGCGCGGGTAGTACAGCGACTGTCCGGTCAGGCGCTTGCGGCCGCGCAGCGAGAACTGGTTGTTCGAGATCAGGAACGAGCCGGAACCGCGCTGGCGCATCGCCGGCAGCACTTCCTGCGCGACGAGGAACGGGCCGCGGCTCGCGATGTGCTGTGCCGTCTCGAAGATCTCGACCGGCACGTGCTCCAGCAGCTCCTTGTCGGGCGGCAGATCGCGGCCTTCGAGGTAGCCGGCGTTGTAGACGAGGACCTCGGGGTCACCCGCTCGTGTGCGGATCGTGGCGAACGCGCGCGTGATCGACTCGCGCGACACCAGGTCGAGCTCGACGGTCATGCAGGCGCCGCCTTGCTCGATGATCGCCTTCTCGAGCGCGGCCGCGTTGGCGGCGCTGCGCGTCGTCAGCACGACGAACAGACCCTCGCGCGCGAACTTCTGCGCGATCGCGCCGCCGACGCCCCAGCGGATGCCGACGGGCAGCTCGCTGTCGTCGAGCACCTTGCCGTGCGCGAGCTTCGTGTTGCGCCCATCGGCCTGCCACTTCGACGTCGCGCCGACCACCACGGCCACCGGTCTCTCGTCTGTGTTCATGAGGACGCCAGCATAGCGTAAGCTTCCGACAAGTCCCATCGGAGGAGCGCCCGGCCATGAGCGGAGAGAATTGTCTGACCGGCCTGAAAGTCCTCGACCTCACCCAGTTCGAAGCCGGGCCTTCGTGCACCGAGGCGCTCGCGTGGATGGGGGCGGACGTCGTCAAGATCGAGAATCCGAAGTCCGGAGATCCGGGCCGGACGACGCTCGGCCGGCCGGGGTCGCCGGACCGCGACAGCAACTACTTCCTTCAGTACAACGCGAACAAGCGGTCGGTTGCGGTGAACCTGAAGGATCCGCGCGGCGTCGAGCTCGTCAAGCGCATGGCGAAGCACGCCGACGTGATGATCGAGAACTTCGCGCCGGGCGCGGTCGAGCGTCTGGGGCTCGGGCCCGACGTGATCCGCGCGCTGAATCCGTCGATCATCTACTGCCAGGTGAAGGGCTTCGGCACGGGCAGTCCGTACGAACAGAGCCTCGCGTTCGACATGATCGCGCAGGCGTGCGGCGGCCTCATGAGCATCACCGGCGAGGAAGACGGCAAGCCGTGCAAGCCCGGCGCGACGATCGGCGACACCGGCACCGGCATGCTGATGGCGATCTCGATCCTCGGCGCCTACGTGCGCCGGCTGCGCACCGGCGAAGGCGAGCATCTCCAGGTGGCGATGCAGGACTCGGTCATGCACTACATCCGCAACGCGTTCACGTACATGGAGCGGACGGGCGGCAAGGCAGCGCCGCGCGCGGGAGACAAGACCGTCGGCGGCGGCAACCCGCCGATCGGCGTCTATCCGTGCAAGGGCGGGGGACCGAACGACTACGTCTACATCTTCACCAGCCGCGCGAATCCCGAGCACTGGACGCGTCTGCTGAAAGTCATGGGCCGTGAAGATCTGATCGGCGACGCGCGCTACGCGACGCCGGACGCGCGTACGCAGCGGCGCGAGGAAGTCGACGCGATCGTCACCGAGTGGACGCGCAAGCTCGACAAGCACGAGGCGATGCGCCTGGTCAGCCTCGCGACCATCCCCGCCGGCGCCGTGCTCGACACCGCGGAGCTCGCCGCCGACCGGACGTTCCAGGATCGTGGCATCCGCCAGACCATGAAACATCCCACGGCGGGCGACTACGTCATGAGCGGATGGCCGGTGCGCTTCGGCGGTGAGACGCCCGCGCTCGCGCCGGCGCCGTTGCTCGGCGAGCACGGCGCCGAAGTGCTCGGCGAGTGGCTGAAGATGGACAAGGCCGCGGTCGACGCGCTCCGCACGGACGCGGTGATCAGCTGAGGGCCTTCTCCACCCTCGGCTTCACCTCGCCGATCATCAGCTCCATCGAGCGCATCGCCGTCTTGTGCGGCGTGTCGCCGACCTTGAACGAGAAGCACACGTGCTCGGGCCTGGTGGCGCCGATCTCGGCGACGAGCTTCTCGGCGACGCTGTCGGGGTCCCCGATCAGCAGGTTGTCGTAGATGGTCTCGAGCGGCGGCTCGTCGGGGAACGGCACGTCGACCAGCACGGTGCCCCGCATCACTTCCTGGCGCCGCCGGAGGCTCGACGCGAGCCGCGTCTGATAGCGCGCGTTCTCCGCGAACCGCATCCCTTCCTCGCGGCTGCTCGTGATGTGCGCGAAGCGATTGAGCGTGACGTGCGCCCGCGACACGGGCACGTTCTCCGCGGCGTACGCGGCGACGATGTCGCCGTACTGCTCGGCGAGCAGCTTCACGCCGCCGACCCGGCCCGACGTCAGCACCCGATACCCGTGCTTCGCGGCGGTGCGGAACATCGCCGGGCTGTGGCCGGCGACGTAGATCGGCAGCGGGTTCTGCACCGGGCGCGCCGGGATGTGCGTGTCGGGCATCCGGTAGTGCTTGCCGTCGTACCTGAAGAAATCCCGGCTGAAGGCGAGGTCGAGGATGTCGCAGAACTCGCTCGTCATCTCGAGGTTCTCGGCGATGTCGACGCCGAACCGCTCGAACTCGTACGGCTGGTACCCCGCGCCGATGCCGAGCATCAGCCGGCCGTTCGACAGCGCGTCGGCCGTGGCGATCTCGGCGGCGAGGCGCGCCGGGTTGTAGAGCGGCAGGACGACGACGGCGGTGCCGAGCCGGATGGTCCTGGTGACCGACGCGCAGTGCGCCACCATCATCAGCGGCGAGGCGCACAGGCAATAGTTCGAGAAGTGGTGCTCGGCGAACCACGCGATCGTGTAGCCGAGCTCGTCGGCCAGCTTCGTCTGCTCGGCGACTTCGCCGAACACCTGCGCGGCCGGCTTGTCCGGGTCGCGCGCTCCCATGAGATTGAAGATCCCGAAGTCCATCACTCCTCCTCAGATCGAACCGTACGCGCTGCCCTGCAGCTCGTCCCGCGGCGTGCCGTCCTTCCAGGGAAGCTCGACGTCGTAGGGCGCCCGCAGGCAGTCGTCGCCGAGACACCGGATCGGCGTGAAGTCGCGGTGCGCGATGTAGCCGGGGCGCTTGAACCGGCGGATGTGGTTCGACACGGCGCAGAGCGAGAGGTACACGCTGGTGCGATCCCACGGCGAGAGGTTCGACGTGGACGCATGGACGAGGCAGCCGTGGAACAGGATCATCGAGCCGGGCACGCCCTTCGGCGCGACGATGCCGCCGCGGTCCACGAGCTTGCGGATGGTCTCGTGGTTGATGACCCAGAGCGGATAGCTGGTCGTGCTCGTGTCGTGATCGGCCTCCAGCACGCCGAGCTTGTGGCTGCCGGGGATGAACATCAGCGGCCCGTTGAACTCGTTCACCTCGTCGAGGAAGATCGCCACGTTCATCGCGCGCGCTTCGGGCATGAGGTCGTCGTTCTTCCAGGTGCCGTAGTCCTGGTGCCACTGCCAGACGTCGCCGTCGAAGGCGGCCTTGCCGTTGATCTTGAACTGGTGCATGTACACGTCTTCGCCGAAGAGCTGCGTCACCGGCTCGACCATGCGCGGATGGCGCGCGAGCTTGGCGAACGGCTCGCTGTACATGTGGGCCGCGAAGTTCGTCCGCACGACGTCCCCCGTCTTCTCGCGGACGTTCTCCGGGCGCCGCTGCGCGAAGAGCGCCGGCACGGCGCCCGTCAGGACCCGGACTTCGTCCCGCGTGAACAGCCCGGGGAAGAAGAGATAGCCGTCCCGGTCGAACTGGGCGATCTGTTCGTCGGTGAGCTTCATGCCCCCGATTCTATGTCATCGGGCCGTCCGGGCTTCGCTCCGCGCCGACACGCGGTAGAGTAGCGGCCACTCGCCGAGGAGGGAGAACGCCATGCCGTTCTACGAGAGAGGCCCCGTCCGCATCCACTACGAAGAGGTCGGTTCCGGCGTCCCGCTGCTGCTCATCCCGGGTGGCGGGCTCAACTCGTCGTTCCAGTCGTGGGAGACGGCGTCGCCCTTCAAGCCGATGGAGCGGTACCAGAACGACTTCCGTTGCATCTGCGCGGACCTGCGCAATGCGAACCCCGGCCAGTCGACCGGGCCGCTGGAGATCGATCGTCCGTGGGACGCCTACACCGACGACCAGCTCGGGCTGATGGACCACCTCGGCATCCAGAAGTTCCTCGTCATGGGCTTCTGCATCGGCGGGCCGATGATCCACAACCTCATCAAGCGCGCGGGCGACCGCGTCGTCGCGGCCGCGATGATGCAGCCGAGCGGCTTCCGGCCCGAGCAGCCGGACCTCTTCTATCAGAACAACACCAAGGGGTGGGGACCGCAGCTCAGCGCGAAGCGCCCCGAGATCACCCCGAAAATGGTCCACGACTTCCTCACGAGCATGTACACGAACCGCGCGGACTTCGTGTTCACGGTGTCCCGCGACTTCGTCCGCACGATCAAGACCCCGCTGCTCATCGCGCCCGACGACGTGCCCGCGCACCCGTACAAGGTCGCGATGGAGGTGGCCCACCTCGCGCAGAACGCCGAGGTGACGATCTATCCGTGGAAGGACTCGCAGGAGCACATCGACGAGGTCGTGGAGCACGCGCGGCGCTTCCTGAAGAAGCACGCGCCGCTCGCCGCCTAGCAGGAAATCAGGCAGTCGATCCAGCGGCCGTTCGGGTCCGGGGTGAAGAGCCCGCCCGACGGCCGCTCGTCGCTCCGGGCGTAGGGCATCTTCCGCGCGTCGAGCGCGTCGATGAGGTCCGTGAACGGGATCCCGTTGCGGAATTTTTGCTCGCCCTTCTGCGTCGAGATCAGCGCCGGGACGCTCTTCGCGAGGTGCTCCCTGATGAAGACGAGCGGCGTCGCGTTGTGGCTGCCGTGATGTCCGATCTTCAGGAGCGTCGCGCTCGCGGCGAGGCCGAGCGCCGCCTCGTTGTCGAGGATCGTCGTCCACGCGCCGACCTCGGCATCGCCCGTGAGCAAGATCCTCGCGCGTCCGACTTCGAGCACGAGGACCAGGCTCTCGCCGTTCAGGAAGCCTTCGAGCGCGTTCGCCGCGTAGAGCAGGTCGTCGTTGAAGAGCCGGATGGTGCTGAGCGTCCGGTCCTGGAACGGCCGGCGTGACGGCAGGCGCGTGGGATCGACGCGCCACTCCGGCGGAAACGGCGACGCCATCTCGCCGTCGGACACGGGGCCCAGCGCTTCGCCGAATCCCCACGTCGAGGGCACTTTGCGATTCTTGCGGAACTTCGGGTCGCGCGGCGGCCCGAGGACGTGGGTCACGACGCCCGGCAGCACCGGCGTGACGAGCTCCGTGGGATAGCCATCCTTCTTCTCCGGCAGGAAGCGTCGCTTCGCCTGGCGACCATCCGCCTGCCGGAAGCCCTCGAGCAAGTTCTCGATGCCGGGCGCGTTCGCCCGCGCGTTCCAGAGCATGAACTCGGCGGCCGCGCGCTCGTCCGGGTCACGCGATCGCGGGACGCTCGAGCGCGGGACGACCACCGCGACGTTCGACGCGGAGGGCACGACCGTCGTCGTCCGCAACGTGCCGGCCGAGATCTGCAACGAGTGCGGCGAAGGCCACTTCGACGCGATCACGACGGAGCGCGTGCTGGAGCTCGCGGCCGAGGCCGCGGGGTGGTCCGGCGCGCCCGTGCAGATCTGCGACTACGAGTGAGGACGGCCGGCCCCTAGCGAGTCGGAGCCGGCGCCGGCGCGGATGCCGTGGAGGCGCGCGTGTCGGTGACGACGGGATACTTCGCGCACGCCGTGAGCCCGGTGACGAATCCCACCAGCGCGAACGTGATGACGGCCGACGTCAGTCCGGAGTGCATGCGGTGTCCTCCTTCGCATGGCCCCGCGATGTGCGGTAGTCGCCTGGAGTGCACGCCCGGTGCCACCGCGGAAAGCGCTGCGACACCGAGACTTCCGGACGGCGCGTGACAACCCGGCCCGGACATCCGTCAGGTAGGTGACGCCGTCGCCCGGATTTATAGTCGGTGCGTGCCGACGAGAACGAACAGCGAAGTGCTCGAGGTCGCCGGGCGCGAGGTCACGATCTCGAATCCTGGAAAGGTCTATTTCCCGCGCAGCGGCATCACGAAACTCGACCTCGTGCGCTACTACCTCGACGTCGGCGAAGGCGCGGTGCGCGGAGTCTTCGATCGTCCGATGGCGTTGAAGCGCTCCCCGAACGGGGTCGAAGGCGAGTTCTTCTTCCAGAAGCGCGCGCCCGCGAAGCCGCCGCCGTGGGTCAAGACCGTGACGCTCGCGTTCCCGTCGGGGCGGACGGCCGACGAGATCGTCGTCACCGACGTCGCGCAGCTCGCCTGGATCATCAATCTCGGCTGCATCGATCTCAATCCGCACCCGGTTCGTGCCGGCGATCTGGAGCACCCGGACGAGCTGCGCGTGGACCTCGATCCAGGACCGGGCGTCGGGTTCGAGCGTGTGCGCGAGGCGGCCGGCGTCGTGCGCGAAGCGCTCGCCGAGCTCGGGCTCGTCGGCTGGCCCAAGACGTCGGGCTCGCGCGGCATCCACATCTACGTGCGCCTCGAGCCGCGCTGGGGATTCGACGACGTGCGCCGCGCCGCGCTCGCCCTGGCCCGGGATGCCGCGCGCCGCGCGCCGGCGCTGATCACCAGCAAGTGGTGGAAGGAGGAGCGGCACGGCGTCTTCGTCGACTACAACCAGAACGCGAAGGACCGCACGGTGGCGTCCGCGTACTCCGTGCGGCCGACGCCCGACGGTCGCGTCTCCGCACCGCTCACGTGGGACGAAGTGCCCGTGTGCGATCTTGGCGATTTCACGCTGAAGACCATGCCGGCGCGCTTCGCGAAGCTCGGCGATCTGATGGCGGGCATCGATCGCTCCGCCGCGCCGCTCGATTCGCTGCTCGAGCTCGCCGCGCGTCACGAGGCCGAGGGGCTCGGCGACGCGCCGTGGCCGCCGCACTACAGGAAGCAGCGCGGCGAGCCGCCGCGCGTTCAGCCGTCGAAGCGACGGACGACGTCGCTCGTCACGGTCGCGAAGGCGGCGAAGAAGGAGGACGCGCTCGCGGGCCTCGCGCGGTGGCGCGAACGCCACCCGGAAGCGTCCGCCTACGTCGGTGAAGCAGAGGTGCTCGTCGACTCCATGCGCGGCCGTCGCACGACGTGGACCCGCGTTCGCGTGAATCTTCGGAACGTCCCGGACGAGCAGCGCCCGCCGGCAGAGCCGCCCGATCCCGACTACGATCCCTGGGAGAAGATGCGCTCGAGCTCGTAGGGCGGCGTGACGTCGAGCTGCTCGTACGTGCACGCGGCCGGCGTCTTGTCCGGACGCCAGCGCACGAAGTGCGCGGTGTGGCGGAACCGGTCGCCCTGCATGTGATCGAACGCGACCTCGAGCACGCGCTCCGGCCGTAGCGGCTCCCACTCGAGCGACTTGTCGCGATTCCACCGGCTCGTCGCGCCGGGCACGCGCTGATCGCTCGTCGCCCAGTCCTTCCACGGGTGCCGGGCGAGCGCGTTCGTGCGCAGCGGCGCCAGGTCCGCGACGAGCGTGCGCCGCTCCTGCGCGGAGAAGCTCGCCGCCACGCCGACGTGCTGCAGGTCACCCTGCTCGTCGTAGAGACCGAGCAGGAGCGAGCCCACCGCCTCGCCGTGCGCGTCCTTGTGCCACCGGAATCCGCCGAGCACGACGTCCACGGTGCGCTTGTGCTTCACCTTGAGCATCGTGCGCTTGCCGGGCGCGTACGGCTCGTGGCTCGGCTTCGCCATGACGCCGTCGAGCCCCGCGCCCTCGAAGCGCTCGAACCAGTCCGTCGCCACCGCGCGATCGCGCGTGATCGGCGTGAGGTGCAGGGGAGGCCGCACGCGGCCGAGCGCGCGCTCCAGTCGCGCGCGGCGCTCCGCGAACGGCCGGCCGGTGAGATCCTCGCCGTCCCCGGCGAGCAGGTCCCACAGCACGACCGACGACGGGCTCTCCTTCGCCAGCAGCTTCACGCGCGACGCGGCGGGATGCAGGCGCATCTGCAGCGCCTCGAAGTCGAGGCCGGACTCGCCGACGATGACGAGCTCGCCGTCGACCACCGCGCGCGGCGGGAGCTGCTCCAGGACCCGCGCTTCGAGCTCGGGGAAGTAGCGGTTCAGCGGCTTGAGATCGCGGCTCTGCATGAACCGCTCGCCGCCGTCGCGAAAGATCAGCACGCGGAACCCGTCCCACTTCGGCTCGTAGATCCAGCCCTCGCCCTCGGGCAGGTGATCGACGAGCTTCGCGAGCATGGGGCGAACGGGCGGCTGGACCGGCAGCTGCACGTTAGCGGAGCGCGGACGCTCCGGTCCGCTTGAGCTTCGGGATCACGTGCTTGCCGAACATCTCGATCGACGACATCACCCGCTCGTGCGGCACGGTCTCGGTCGCCATCAGGAACTGCAGCTCGTCGACGCCGGCGGCCTCGTGGATCGCGATGCTCTTCAGGCACGTCTCCGGGTTGCCCGCGACGAGCACGCCGCGGTCGACGAGCGTGTCGGCGTCGATCTGGTTCCACAGCGCGGAGGCGATCTGCCCGGACCCGCCCGAGAGATCCACCTGGGGCGCGCCCTCGGGGCCGTCGCCCTTGAGATAGCGCGAGAAGTTCGCGCGCAGGTGATCCGGCACGCCGCCCCACGACTCGACGAGCTGCTCGTAGAGGTGCGTCTGGTCCTTCAGATACGGGCGATCCGGGCCGAAGAACGTCCGCAGCGACTTCGCGGACAGCTCGCGCGCGGCCTTGTCGTCCCAGTCGCACAGCCCCATCGTCGCGCTCAGCCACTGGTCGTTGACGAACTTGCCGACGGGCGTCGCCTGACGGACGCGCTCCTTGTACTTCGTGATGTGCGGCGCCAGGTACGACGGCGACGCCACGCTCAGCGCCATCACGCCGATGCCGAGCTCGGCGGCGAGCTCGTAGGTGGACGGCTGCAGCGCCGCGACCCAGATCCGCGGGTGCGGCCGCTGGAACGGCTTCGGCCGGACGTCGCGCGGCGGCACGGTCCAGAACTTGCCTTCCCACGAGAACAGGCCGTCCTCCCAGACGCGCGGGATCATCCGCAGCGACTCTTCCCACATCGCGCGCGTGTTCCGCGGATCGATGCCCATGCCGATCTGCTCGTACGGCGCCGAGCGCCCGGTGCCGAACTCGACGCGCCCGCCCGACATGTGATCGACCATCGCCACGCGCTCGGCGACGCGGACCGGGTGGTGGTAGGGGAGGATCACGACACCGAAGCCGAGGCGGATGCGCTTCGTCAGCCGGCTGAGCGCGCCGAACAGCACCTCCGGGCACGGCGACATCGAGAAGCTCGTGAGGAAGTGGTGCTCGACGAACCAGATGGCGTCGAAGCCCATCTCGTCGGCGAAGACGCACTGCTCCAGCGTCTCCTCGATGACCCTGTGATCGTCCACGACCGGTCGCTGCATCTCGTAGGCGAGGCTCAATCGCATGCGCTTCCTCCTGAATGGTATTGTGACACGCCGTGGTGACCGACGACGCGCACCGACGACTCCGTGCGGTTCCGTTCTTTTCTTCGCTGTCGCCTGCCGACCTCGATCGCCTGATCGCGCAGGCCGCCGTGGTGCCCGCGGCGCCCGGGGAGATCCTCATGCGCGAAGGGGACGTCGGCGACCGGATGTTCGTCATCGAGCGCGGCTCGGTGCAGGTCTACACGACGGGCTTCGACGCGTCCGACGTCGTCCTCGCCCGCCTCGAGCCGGGACAATGGTTCGGCGAGCCGGCGCTCCTGCCCGGCGGCACCGGCCGGCGCAACGCGAGCGTGCGCGCGCTCGACGACTGCCGGCTCCTCGCGATCTCCGAGGCCGCGCTGCTCGAGGCGCTCGATCACCACAACGAGCTCGTCCGCCAGCTCCGCGCCGCCGGCGAGGCGCAGCGGCTCTTTCGCCGCACGCGGCTCACGGAGAGCGTCTTCGCGACGCTCGGTGTCGCCGTCGGCGGACAGGCGTATCGCCTCGAGGACTTCGCCGCCGGCCAGGTCGTGTTCGAGGAGGGCGCGCGCGGCGACCGCGTGTATCTGATTCTCGACGGCCGCGCCGAAGTGAAGCGCCTCGAGAACGGCGTCGAGACCGTGCTGGCGGTGCTGCTGCCGGGACAGTTCTTCGGCGAGCTCGCCATCCTCCACGACGCGCCGCGCGCCGCGACCGTGCGGGCGATCGAGGACCTCAAGACCGTGAGCCTCGACGGCGAGTGGTTCCGCGCGGCGATCCGCCGGACGCCGGTCTTGCGCTCGCTGATGGAGGCGCTCTCGAGCATGTACCTGCTCCCGCGGCGCGGGCTCGTGACGCTGCAGACGGGCCAGGTCGAAGGCCGGCCGAGCCTCACGGCCGTGCACACCCTGCCCGACGGCCGGCGCGTGGTCAGCACGCGCTTGGTCCAGAGCGCCGCCTTCACCTCGCGCGTGCTCGATGCGCGTCCGGTCGAGGAGGCGCGCTTCGAGGACACCGCGCGCGGCATCTATCGCGCGATCGGTCTCGCCGGCGGCCGCCTCGTGGAGCTCCACGCCGAAGGCGAATGGACGCGGCTGGGCGAGATGCTCGGGCTGCTGCTCGACGGCACCGCTGTGGAGGAGTGGCAGCTCGCGCTCTTCCGCGACCGCGGCGAGTTCAGCGCGGAGGACCCGCGCCCGCTCTACGCGGATACGGAAGTGATCTGCGCCTGCACGCACGCGACGTGCGGACAGATCCAGCAAGCGATCGCCGACGGCTGCCACACGCTGGACGCGGTGGCGCAGCGGACGCGCGCGACCATGGTGTGCGGCGGCTGCGCGCCTCTCGTCAAGGAGATGCTCGGCGATGCCGCGTGGACCGCGGCGAACGTCGCGGAGACGGTGGACCTGGCCGACGACGTCCGGACGTTCCGGATCCGGCCGGCGTCCGGCGTGTGCGGCGCGTATCGGCCCGGCCAGCACGTGGTGCTGCAGGCGCGCATCGACAACCGATGGATCCAGCGCGCGTACACGCTGTCGTCGGCGCCCGGGGCGCGCGACACCTACGAGATCACCATGAAGCGCGAGCCCCAGGGCGTCTTCTCGCGCTGGTTCTTCGATCGCCTGCGCCCGGACGCGCTGCTCCGGGTCTCCGAGCCGGCGGGCCACTACTACCTCGCCGACGACGAGACGCGCGACGTGGTGTGCCTCGTCGGCGGGATCGGCATGACGCCGGCGCTCTCGATGGCGCGGGCGCTCGCCGAGCAGCCGCGCCGGCTCAGGCTGCACGTCGACTACTCGATCTCGACCCGGGCGCAGGCGATTTGCGCGGAGGAGCTCTCCGCGCTGCCGCGGAGGAATCAGAGCATCTCCGTCCGGATCCGGATCACGCGCGAGACCGGCCGCTTCGGCGCCGCCGACGCGAGAGAGCTCGTCGAGCGATTTCCCGAGGCGCTGTTCTACCTGTGCGGCGGCGACGCCTACATGGAGGCGGTCGCCGGACATCTCCGCGCGTGCGGGGTGTCGGACGACCGGATCCGGATCGAGACGTTCACGGTGGCGGGAGAGAAGCCGGTCGGCGGCGCCGCGGGCACGTCCTCCGGATGTCCGGTCGACCACGCGGCGATGGTGACCGCGCCGCCGGCGACGCCGCTCGAGCGGGCGAAGGCGTTCCTCCAGCAGTACTACAACGAAACGAACGCACGGGCGGTGTTCGACCTCCGCTGGCGCCAGGTGGAAGAGGAGTTCCGCACCACCGGCACCTACCGGCAGACGCGCGAAGAGCTCGGCTACGCGGCGCGCCTCGCGTGGCGCAACAGCACGCGCTGCGTCGGCCGTCTCTACTGGGAAGGTCTCGCGCTGCGCGACTTCCGTCACGCGACGACCGGCGAGGCGATGCTCGACGCGATCATGGGCCACATCGAGATCGCGACCAACGGCGGCGCGCTGCGGCCGGTGATCACGGTGTTCCCCGCGAGAGACGCGAACGGCGTCGGGCCGCGCGTGTGGAGCCCGCAGCTCTTCCGCTATGCCGGCTACGGCTCGCCCGACGGCACCGTGCTCGGCGATCCGGCCAACGTGGAACTGACCGACGTCGCGCAGCGGCTCGGCTGGCTGCCGCCCGAGCCCCGCGGCGCGTTCGACCTGCTGCCGATCATCGTCCGGGCGGTGGGCGAGCGCCCGGTCTGGCGCGAGATTCCCCGCGCGCTGGTGATCGAGATTCCGATCGTGCATCCGCAGTTCGGCTGGTTCGCGGAGCTCGGCCTCAAGTGGTACGCGTTGCCCGCGGTCTCCGCGATGCTCTTCGATGCGGGCGGCGTCGAGTACCCGGCCGCGCCGTTCAACGGCTGGTACATGGGCACGGAGATCGGCGCGCGGAACTTCGGCGACATCGGCCGCTACAACCTGCTCCCGGTGGTGGCGCAGAGGATGGGCCTCGACATCAGCAGCGATCGGCTGCTGTGGCGCGACCGCGCCATCGTCGAGCTCAACGTCGCCGTCCTCCATTCCTACGAGCGCGCCGGCGTCACGATGGTCGACCACCACGCCGCCGCGCACGCGTTCGACAAGTTCGAGGCGCTCGAGACCCAGGCGGGGCGCCCGGTCTATGCGCGGTGGAGCTGGATCGTCCCGCCGATCTCCGGATCGGCGACGACCGTGTTCCATCGCGAGTGGCAGGACATCGAGCTCACGCCGATCTACCGCGTGCAGCCGGACGCATGGACGGACGCTCGCTGATCCAGCCCGGCGGCCCGCCCTGGGTCGGGACCGCGGTTGACTGGCAGCGCCGCTACACGACCGACGAAGCGAAACTCGACCTCACCATCGCTCTCTCGCGCGAGAACGTGGACCGCGAGACCGGCGGCCCCTTCGGCGCCGCCGTGTTCGAGATTCCGAGCGGCGCCCTCGTCGCCGTCGGCGTCAACAGCGTCGTGCGCCTCCGGAACAGCATGTGTCACGCCGAGATGCTCGCGCTCATGACGGCCCAGCAGCGGCGCGACTCGTTCACCCTCGCGCCGCCCGGGGTGCCCGCGCACGAGCTCGTGACCTCCTGCGAGCCGTGCGCGATGTGTCTCGGCGCGACGCTGTGGAGCGGCGTGAGCCGTCTCGTGTTCGGCGCGCGCCGGGAAGACGCCGAAGCGCTCGGGTTCGACGAGGGGCCCGTGTTCCCCGAGTCCCACCAGTACCTTCGCGATCGCGGCATCGAGATCGTCGGCGGCGTGCGCCGGGACGAGGCGCGCGCCGTCCTGCAGCTTTATCTGAGCCGCGGAGGGACCATCTACAACGCGTGACGGAAGAAGCCGGGGGAAACGCGCTTGACGACGCCCGCGTTCGGCGCGTAGGGTCTGGTCCTCTCCGCTCATCACAGGTCGCGCTCCGTCCCGCGGTACGCACGTAGGAGGGGCGACGATGGTGTCGACGCGCTTCCAGAAGGTCAGCCGATTCCTTTGCCTGCTGGTGATCCTCGTCTTCGTGACGGGCACGAGCGTCCAGGCGCAGCCCGCCGCCGGCAAGGCGAAGGTCGACCGCCTGGTGATCGGGCTCATCAACCCCTATCGCGATTACATGCGTAACTGGATCAACGGCACGCCCGACCACAACATCCAGCACGATCCCGCCTTCGAGTGGCTGTTCGAGGTCGACGTCTCGTCGGGCGGCTACAACCCGTGGCTCGCGAGGAGCTACGAGATGGCCAAGGACGGCCGGTCCTGGCGCATCAAGCTGCAGAAGGGCGTGCAGTTCCATCACGGCTACGGCGAGTTCACCGCGAGGGACGTGGTGCACAACCACGGGGTGTGGTGCGACCCCAGCTACCCGGGCCGCAAGGACCCGACGATCGCCGGCTACAAGAACGGCATGTGCGCGGTCCAGCGGATCGAGGTCGTCAACGACCACGAGCTCGTCATGCACTGCAAGACCGTGTGCCTCGACCTGCTCTTCTACTACTCGAGCGCGTCCTGCATGATCATGTTCAGCAAGGCGCAGTGGGACAAGGAAGGAGAGATGGGGTACGAGACCCGGCCCGCCGGGACGGGGCCGTACATCTTCAAGGAGCGGCAGCTCGGCCGCCACGTGCTGTACGAGCGCGCTCCGACCCCGCACTGGAAGTGGGGTGTGGTGGACTGGAAAGAAATCAAGATGACCTGGAACGTCGAGGAGCCGCCGCGTTTCGCGCAGCTCCTCGCGGGCGAAAGTCACCTCACGGAGATCAATCGGGACCTCACCAACGACGCGATCGCCAAGGGCTTCAAGCTGATCCCCAGCCGGCAGGTCGCGCAACAGACCGTCATCGCGTTCGGCGGGCTGTACTTCGGCACGGAGGACAAGGCCTCGAAGCGCTACACGGAGTACGGAGGGATGGCGGGGCGATTCGACCCCAACGTGCCGTGGACCAACAAGAAGGTGCGGCAGGCCATGAACAAGGCCATCAACCGCGACGAGCTGGTGAAGGTCTTGTACAAGGGCCGCGCGACGCCCACGTACGTGGCGGGCTTCTATCCCGACCTGCCGGGCTGGGATCCCACGTGGGCGAAGCGTTTCCCGGAGATGTACGGCTACGACCCCAAGAAAGCCAAGCAGCTCCTGACCGAGGCCGGATATCCCAAGGGCTTCAAGGCGAAGGCGTGGGTGTTCCCGTTCGCCGGCGCGCCGGAGCTTCCCCAGGTGATCGAGGCGATCGTCACGCAGCTACGCGAGGTGGGCGTCGAGATCGAGCTGGAAGAGGCCGACCTGGTCTCGGTCGTCCAGCCGAAGGTGCGGGAGCGGCGAGCGAACTGGTACCTCAGGGGTGGCGTCCCATCGAAGAAGGCCGTGGAGCCGCAGATCGCGCTGTTCAACGCCGGGAAGGGCGTCGGCCACTGGTTCGAGGACGACACGATCTACAAGATGTGGGAAGAGCTGTTGCAGATCTCGGATCCCAAGGCGTACGACGCTCAGCTCCGGCGGATCGGCAACTACAAGTTCGAGAACTTCGAGGTCATGCCGCTCTTCGACGTGCACATCGAGGTCATCGCGAACCCGAAGATCGTCAAGGACTGGCCCTTCTCCGGCTGGGACGGCGGGGACATCGGCCACACGTTCCTGATCAGCGCGTGCAAGCAGGAGAAGCCGTGTAAGTAGGCTCAGCCGAGGCGCCGCTTCGCCTCCGCGTACACGTCCGGCGGCAATGGGCCCTGCCGCACGACGTCGACGTTGTGCCGGAGATGCTCGGGATCGATCGTGCCGACGATGTTCGTGTGCATGTCGGGGTGCGTGAACGTGAAGCGCAGGATGAACTCCATCGGCGACATGCTGTCGAGCAGGTCGTCGAGATGCACCTGTCGCCACCGCTCCCACTGCACGCCGGCTTGCTTGCCCGCGGTGGGCGCGCCCTTGGCGGCGCCGCCGCGAATCACGATGCCGGCACCCGCCTTGGCCGCCGCCGTGACGAGCGCCTCGTGCTCGCGCTCGACGGCGGAGTAGGGGATCTGGAACACGTCGAACACGCCCATCGCGATGTGCTCCGGGAGGTTCGGCAGCGTTCCCGACATGCCGACGAACCGGATCGTGCCGGCGCGCTTGAGCTCGAGGACGATCTCCAGGGCGCCATCCCTCTCGAGTGTCTCCCTGGACGGCGAGCTGTGGAACTGGACCACGTCGAGATAGTCGGTCCGCATCCGGCGGAGACTCTGCTCCACGCCCGCCAGGATGTTGTCGCGCGTGAAGACGTGCGGATTCCGCTCGCCGCGCGGAGCCGGTGGCGCCCCCACCACGCAGCCGCACTTGCTCGCGAGGTAATACTCGGAGCGCCGGTCCGAGATGTACCGGCCGATCCGTTCTTCGCTGACGCCATAGTCGATCGACGTGTCGATGTAGTTGATGCCCGCGTCGAGCGCCGCGTGGAGAATGGTTTCCGCCTGGGCCTCGGTGACGTCACGGCCGCGGGGCGCGCCACGGAGCTCCATCGCGCCGTAGCCGAGCATGGTGACCGCGAGTCCGGTTCGTCCGAGGTGGCGCCTGGGGAGCTGAGTCATGTCGGTCTCCTGTCGGATGGCGAAGCATCGTAGCATTGGGCCCGGAGGGCAACGATGAGCGACAACAGCCGAGATCTCGAGTGCCTGGCCGGTATCCGTGTGGTGGACTTCACCCAGTTCGAGGCGGGGCCGTCCTGTACCGAGGCACTCGCGTGGCTGGGCGCCAACGTCGTCAAGATCGAGAATCCCAAGGGCGGCGATCCCGGCCGCCGGCTGCGGCCCGGGAAGGCCGATGACGACCCCTGGTACTTCCACATGTTCAACGCCAACAAGAAGTCGCTGGTGATCGACCTCAAGTCGCCGCGCGGGCGCGGGATCATCAAGGACATGCTGAAGAAGGCCGACGTCACGGTCGAGAACATGGCGCCCGGGACGATCGATCGTCTCGGGCTCGGCTACGACGAGGTGCAGAAGCTCAACCCACGGATCATCTACTGCTCGATCCAGGGCTTCGGCACCGGCAGCAAGTACGAGAAGGGCCTCGCGTTCGACATGATCGCGCAGGCCGCGGGCGGGATGATCAGCGTGACCGGCGAGCCCGACCGGCCGCCGGTCAAGCCCGGGCCGAGCTTCGGCGACACGGGCACCGGCATGCTGATGGCGCTGACGATCGTGTCCTCGCTGTTCGAGCGGCAGCGCACCGGGAAGGGCAAGCGGCTCCAGGTCGGGATGCAGGACGCGATGCTCCACTACATGCGCACGATGTTCGCCGTCCAGGCGCGCACCGGCAAGGCGGCGCCGCGCCGTGCCGGAAAGACGGCGGTCGGCAACAACGCGCCGTCCGGGCTCTATCAGTGCCGGCCGTTCGGGTCGAACGACTGGATTTACATCACGACCAGCCGCGGCAACCCCGAGCACTGGGGACGGCTGATGCGCCTCTTCGGCCGCGAGGAGCTCATCGACGACCCGCGCTATGCCACCGGCCCCGCCCGGGTCGAGCACGAGGCGGAGGTCGACGCGATCATCACCGAGTGGACGCGCAAGCACACCAAGGAAGAGGCGATGACGCTGATCAGCGGCGTCGGCGTGCCGGCCGGTGCCGTCTTCGACACGATGGAGCTGCAGAACGATCCGAGCTTCGAGAAGCGCGGGATCATGCAGGTGATGCAGCACCCGAACGGGCCGTTCAAGATGCCGACGTGGCCGGTCCGCGTCGACGGCCAGACGGCGCGCATCAAGCCCTCGCCGCTCCTCGGCCAGCACAGCGCCGAGGTGCTGAGCGAGTGGCTCGGCCTCGGCGCGGACGACGTCGCGGCGTTGAAGAAAGAGGGCGTGCTCTAGATGGACCACGTACAGTTCGACCGCGAGCCGTCGGCCCGGCTGACGACGCTGATCATGGGATTCGGCGGGTGGATCGACGCCGGCCGTGCCGCGACGGGCGCCGTGCGCCACCTGGTCGGCGATCTCGAAGCCGCGCGGCTGGCGCGCATCGATCCCGAAGACTTCTTCATGCTGACGCAGGAGCGCCCCGAAGTGCGGCTGACGGCCGACGGCGAGCGGGAGATTCACTGGCCACGGAGCGAGTTCTTCGCGTGGCATCCGGACGACGGCGGCGATGGCCTGCTCCTGTTCAGCGGGCCGGAGCCCCATCAGCGGTGGCGCACGTACACGAAGGCGTTCCTCGACGTTGCCGAGCAGTGTGGAGTGCGGCGGATCGTGTCGCTCGGCGCGCTGCTCGCGGGCGCGCCGCACACGCGTCCGATCCGCGTCACGGGCCGCTGCACCGATGCCGCCACGCGCTCGCTGCTCGAGGCGTGGGGGATCTATCGCCGTCCGACCTACGAAGGCCCCACCGGCATCACGACGATCCTCCTCGAGGCGGCGGCGCGGCGGCACATGGAGTACGTCGGGCTCATGGGCCAGGCGCCGCACTATCTTCAAGATAGCGAGAACCCGGCGGCGATCCACGCGCTGGTGAGCTACGTGGCGCGTCTGCTCCACCTGACGCCGGACTTGTCTCGGTTCACGGACGCCATCCAGGAGTTCCGCGCGCAGTGCGACCGTGCGGTGGCGAAGGACAAGGCCACGCGCGAGCACGTGCGGCAGCTCGAGCAGCAGTACGACGCGGAGTCGGGCGAGGAGCGGCAAGAGCTCCCCGCCGGAGAGCTCGACTCGGACAAGCTGATGCAGGAGCTCCAGGACTTCCTGCGCAAGCAGCGGGAAGGCGGCCCCGAAGGCCGCTAGGGCAGGATCACCGCCTTCCCCGTCGTCTGCGTATCGAACAGCCGATACGCTTCCTCGGCCTGCTCGAGCTGCCAGCGATGCGTGAAGAGCTGCTCCACGTCGATCTTCCGGTCGGCGACGAACTCCGCGCACTCCGCCTGGCCCTGCTTCGAGAACGTCCAGGAGCCGACGAGCGTCACCTGCCGCCGCAGGAGATCGGGGCTCACGTCGAGCGTGACCTGACCGCGCTCGCCGACGAAGCACGCGGTCCCCCACGAGCGCACCGCGCGCACGGCCGCCGCGCGCGCGTCCGGCGCCGACGACGCGTCCAGTGTCTTGTGCGCCCCCTCGCCGTGCGTGAGGTCGCGGATCGCCGCCACAGTGTCGGCCTTCCCGTCGATCACCTCGTGCGCGCCGAACGCCTGCGCCATCTTGCGCCGCTCGGGCGAGATGTCGATGGCGATCACGCGCGCGCCCATCGCGACGGCGAACTGCGTCGCCGACAGCCCGACCGGGCCCTGGCCGAAGATTGCGATCGTCTCGCCGCCCTGCAGGTTGATGCGCTTCAGCGCGCCCCACGCGGTGCCGGTGCCGCACGCGATCGCGGCGCCGGTCACGAAGGACAGCGAGTCGGGGAGGGACACCAGCGTCGACACGGGCACCTTCATGTACTTCGCGTGGCCGCCGTGACCGCCGGAGCCGTACACCACGGTTCCCTGGAGGCACATCTGCGTCCAGCCGGCGCGGCAATGCTTGCACATGCCGCAGCCGTCGTAGTGGTGATCCATCACGCGCTGCCCGACCTTCGCCTCCGTGTCGGTCACCGCCGAGCCCACCGCGGCGACGACGCCGCACGGCTCGTGGCCCGCGATCATCCCCGCCTTCCGCTGGATGCCGCCGGTCACCGCGCCGCCGGGATTCGCGGGCGCGCGGTAGTTGTGGAGGTCGCTGCCGCACATGCCCGAAGCCTTGATCTCGAGGACCACGTCGCGCGGCCCGGGCGTTGGATCGGGAAAGTCTCTGAGCTCCAGCTTGCGATCACCGAGAAAGACGACGCCTTTCATCGTTTCCACCCCAGCCAGTCACAGATTGCACGCCCCATTACCAGCTCGAGATCGCGCCCGCGGAGCCAGGGTAGCTCCTCGGTGAAGAGCGTCACGCACTCGCGCCACGAGCACGGCATGCGCGTGATGTCGGTGCCCCAGAACCAGCGCGTGGGGCCGAACGCGTCGTAGAGCCGACGCAGGTTGTCGTGGATGTCGCGGAACGGATACGGCTGATCGGAATAGCTCGGTGCGCCGGTCGCCTTCATGGCCACGTTCGGATACTTCGCGAGCGCCACCACCTCCGGCAGATTCGCCCACCGTTCGGGGTGCGGTGTGGTTCCCCTGGGCCGGCCGAGATGATCGATGATCAGCTTCAGGTTCGGGTGCCGCTGCGCGACCTCGGCGACCTTCGGGAGGAGATTCGCCGCCATCATCGCGATCGGCAGGCCCGCGCGCTCCGCCGCCGGCCACAGCCAGTCGATCGTCCCGTCCGTCGGCCACGTGCTCTGCCCCGGTTCCGTGAACGTGAAGCGCAGGCCGACCATCCCCGGGCGTTGCTTCCACGACTCCACGAGCGCGCGACTCTCCGGCTTGTCGAGCGGGAAGTTGCCGAGGATCACGAACCGGTCGGGGTGCTGGCGCGCGGCCTCGATGCACAGCTCGTTCGCATTCGGGTCCCACGGCGTGTGCGGCGTGAGCACCGCGGCATCGACACCGCCGGCGTCCATCTCCGCGAGCGCGTCACTCTTCAGGTAGGCGGGGATCTGACGGTGCCAGGGACTGGTGGGCTTGCCGGCATTCCAGAGGTGAATCTGCGCGTCGACGATCAGCATGAGATCTCCTTACTATCCTAGCCGCGCCCGGCGGCGAGCGGCGGCGGCCCGGACGCGCCGCCCGCGGCGCCCGGCATGTCCAGCAGCGCGTTGACGAGATCGGCCAGGGCGCTGCGCGACGCTTGATCGGCGAGCGCGCCCTCGCGGAAGTGCGCGGACTCGAGATAGACGCTGGTCGGCACCACGCGCGCGCCGAACCACGCCAGCACCGCGCGAAGCTGCCAGTCCACGCCCAGGTAGTGATGGGCCGTGGCGCCCATGGCAACGATCCCCACCGGCTTGGCGCGCAGCGCCTCGATCGGCGTGAGGTCGAGCAGGTTCTTGAGCGCGCCCGTGAAGGTGCCGCGATACACGGGGCTCGCCAGCAGCACGCAATCGGCTGCCGCCACGCGCGCCACGACCGCGCCGGTGTCGTCGTCGAACTTCTCGGGCGGGCGGCCGTCGGCGAACGAGACGCGGTGATCGGCCAGGTTCAGCAGCGACGCCGACACGCCGGGCCGCGCCGCCGCGATCTCGACGGCCGTGGCGATCGCCGCGTTCAGACGGCCCGGTGGCGTGACGGCGCCGACGACCGCGAGAAACGTGCACGGGCGCTCACCAGCGCCCCTCACGTGCTCACCATCGCGGCGCGGTCGCGGCGCGCGACTTCGCTGCGCACCAGCGGGATCAGCGCGCGGCCGTAGTCCCGCGCGTCGTTCAGCGGATCGAAGCCGCGGATCAGGAGGGTCGTGCAGCCGATGTCGTAGTAGGCGAGCAGCGACTCGGCGACCTGCTCCGGCGTGCCGACCAGCGCGGTGGTGTTGCCGGCGCCGCCCATCGCCGCGGCGATCGCCGTCCACAGGCGCGTGTCGTGCACCTCGGCCTCGCGCGCGAACTCCACGAGGCGCTGCGCGCCCACCGCCTGCGGACGGATGCCTGGGCCCTCGCCCACGATGTGGCGCCCCGTCTGCCGCACCCTGGCGAGGATGCCCCGCGCGCGCTCCCACGCCTCGGCCTCCGTCGGAGCAATGATCGGGCGCAGCGACACGCTGATGCGCGGACGTCGTCTGAAGGCCACCGCTTTCCCGTGGATGTCGGCGATGCGCTGCTTCACCGCGGCGAGTGGCTCGCCCCACAGGGCGTAGACGTCGCAGTGCTTCGCCGCCACGTCCGCCGCCGCGCCGGACGCACCACCGAAGTAGAGCGGGATGCCGCCCGGCCGGAGCGGCTTGACGTCCGAGAACGCCTTGGCGAAGCGGTAGAACTCGCCCTCGTGATCGAACGGCTCGGAGGCCGTCCACATGCGGCGCAGCACGCCCAGATACTCGTCCGTGCGGCGATAACGCGTGTCGTGATCGAGCCAGTCGCCGTCGCGCGTCTGCTCGGCATCGCTGCCGCCCGTGATGATGTGCAGCGCGATGCGGCCGTTCGTGACGTGGTCCAGCGTGGCCGCCGCGCGTGCGGTCAGCGTGGGCGCCACGAAGCCGGGACGGTGAGCGATGAGATAGCCGAGTCTCTCGGTGTGAGCGGCCGCGTACCCCGTCACCGCGAATCCCTCGGCCGACGTCGACGTGTACCCGACGAGCACGCGGTCGAAGCCGGACGTCTCGTGAGCCTGGGCGAACGCGCGCAGCCACTCGGTGTCGACGGCGCCGCCGATCACGTGCACGGCCGCGCCGTCCGCTCCCTCCGGCTTCACGCCGATCATGCCGATGATCTCGACGGGCACGGGGGCGATCTTATACCTCGCCGGCGATGGAGATGATGGACTCGATGGCGAAGGAAAAGACCATGAAGATGCTGGCCGACATCGAGAAGATGCTGAAGGAGGTAGGGGAGCAGGCGCCCTAGCGACGCCGATCGGCACCGCCGGGCCTCCCTCGTCGAGCGGATTGACAGGCCCGCTGTCCGCGCTGTACGCGTGGACGCGGCAAGGGAGGATTCCGCGATGGCGAGAGCGGTCACCGTGCGATCGGTAGCGGCGATGAAGGCGGAAGCCACGGTCGGCCCGCACCGGCTGGTCCTTGACGGGCCGCCCGAGGCGGGCGGCGGCGACGAGGGCCCGTCGCCCGCCGAGATGCTTCTCGGCGCGATCGGCGCCTGAAAGCTCTCGACCGTTCGGCGGTTCGCCGAACGTCAACCCTGGCCGATGGGGCGCATCGAGGCGCGCCTCGCCGTCACCGAGGGCCAGGGACGCATCACCGGCATCGACGTCGAGCTGGTGCTCCCGGGCCCGCTGGACGACACCCAGGTCGCGAAGCTCCGCGCGGCGGCCGAGACCTGCCGCATCAGCCGGGCGCTCGCCGTGCCGGTCACGCTGCGGCTGACGGTTTCTTAGTCCTCCTGCATCAGGTGATCGCGCTGGGTCGTGCCCGTGTACTCGCGGCGGAGGCGGCCGCGCCGCTGCAGCTCCGGCACCACCAGATCGACGAACTCCTCGACGGCGCCCGGCGAGTAGATCGGCGACAGCATGAACCCGTCGCCGCCCACCGCGTCGAAGTACGCCTCCATCTGGTCGGCCACCTGGGCCGGTGTGCCCACCATCTGCAGGAGGCCCACGCTCTGTCCGTGCCGCTGCGCCACCTCGCGCACGGTGAGCAGCTCGCCCGTCAGCGTGCGGTAGCGCGTCTGCATCCTCTGGAGCTGGGGCTCCGTGCGCTGCGCCATCAGCTCGTCGAGCGAGAGCTTCGCGAGGTCGAAGTCGAGGTGCCCGGAGAGGATCGCCAGGCCGCCCTCGAGCGGCACGAGCGCGTTGTGTTCCTCCTGCTTCTCGCGCGCGCGCGCCTCGCTCTCGCCGAGGATCGGCTGAATGCCGAAAAGGATCTTGCATGCATCATGCGGACGCCCCTCGTTGACGGTGCCGCTCTTGATGTCGTCGTAGTACGCCTTCGCGCCGGCGAGGTTCGGCTGGATGGCGAAGATCGCGTCGGCGTAGCGCGTGGCGAACGAGCGGCCCCTGGGCGAGGTGCCCGCCTGCAGGATCGCCGGTCCGTGCTGCGGCGAGCGGATGACGTTCAGCGGACCGCGCGACTTGAAGAAGCGACCCTCGAACTCGATGCGGTGCACCTTGGCAGGGTCGGCGAAGACGCCGGCCGCGCGGTCCGTCACGACCGCGTCGGGCTCCCAGCTCTCCCAGAGCTTGCGGCAGACCTGGATGAACTCGTGCGCGCGCTCGTACCGCTCGTCCGACGGCCGAAGATCTTCGCCGTAGTTCGCGGACTGGTTGTGGTTCAGCGTCGTCACCACGTTCCAGGCCGCGCGGCCGCGCGTGAGGTGGTCCAGCGTCGCCCACAGGCGCGCGGCGTAGAAGGGGTGCGCGTGGCTGATGGAGAACGTGGCCCCGAGGCCGATCCGCGACGTCACCGCGGCCATGAAGCCGAGCAGCGGGATCGGGTCGTGCTCGGGCGCCTGCGTGGCGTGGCGGATCGCGGGCGCCATCGAGCCCGTGTACGTGTCGGAGATGTAGTTGAGGTCGGCGAAGAAGACCATGTCGAACTTGCCGCGCTCGCAGACCTGCGCGATGTGCTGGTAGAGCTCGGGCGTCGTCCATTCGTAGCCGGCGGCCGCCGTCCGCGGATGGCGCCACATCGCGAGGCTGTGGTACGTCGGCCCGTGGCACAGGAACTGTGCGAGGTGCATCGCTCGCTTCACGATGTCAGACCTCGCCGGCGAAGTAGACGCGCGGGTCGGACGCGCGCACCCGCGCCTCGGGGAGACCCAGCTCCCGCCGGACGATGTTCGTGCCTTCGACGAGCGCGACACATTTGTAGTAGGCGATCCGCCGGCTGAGGCCCTCGCGGCCGAAGCCGCAGTCGGTCGTGACGACCAGCCGCTCGGGCGGGATGTACTCGAGCGCTTTCCGGATCAGACGCGCGACGTGCTCGGGGGGCTCGACGACGGTGTTGCAGTGGCTGATCACGCCGATCCCGATCTTCTTGTCGGTCTTGTGCTTCGCGAAGAGCGGCAGATCTCGCCCGTCGGTGCTCGCGCACTCGAAGGTGATCACGTCGGCGTCGAGGGCGAGCAGGTACGGCAACGCGCGCTCGTAGCTGGGCGTCTCCCAGTACACGCGCTGCTGGTTCGGATTGCCCCAGCGCGTGTGGACCCAGATCTCGGCGTCCACGCCGACGAGCTGGCGGTTGAACGCCTCGGTCAGGAACTCGAGCTCGGCGTCGGTGCAGTCCGGCCGCGTGGTTCGCCCGTGATGCGGCGGCTCCTCGACCCGGATGAGCGGACAGCCGGCGGCGCTGAGCTCGCGAAGCTCGGCGTTCATGATGTCCGAGAGATCGTTGATGAGCGCGCGATCGTCCTTGTAGTACTCGTCCCACAGCATGCTCGCGAGCGCCGGCGCGCAGATCGTGCCGAACTTCACGGGCTTGTCCGTGAGACGCTGGGCGACCTTCCACAGCGCGGCGTACTCGAGGGGCCGCGACTGAGACGCCGCTTCACGACGGCCGGCTGATACGCCTCCTGCACTTCCCAGAGGATCTTGCCGGGACGCAGGCCATGACGCGACATCCAGCCGCGCGAGGTATCGCGATGGCCCTCGATCCCGCCGAGCCGCTCGATCGGATAGAAGAACCACGACTTGCCGCCGACGGCGAGATCGAACCGGCTGTCGCCGTCGGTCACGATGTCGAGGCCCGCGGATTCCTGCGCGTTGATGACTGCGGCCACCGCGTCGAGGTACTGCTCGCGGAACAGCGAGTCGCCCAGCGCGGTCTTGAACGACTGGCCGCGGAGGCTCACGTCGTACCAGAGCGGCCGGGGGTACGACCCCGTGATCGCGGTCGTCAGCTTCTGGTCGCGGGTGATGCGCAGCATTCAGCGGGCTCCTTGCGCCTCTCGAAGCAGCGCGAGCACATGCGACGGGGTGAGCGGCAGGCTACGGACCGTCACGCCGAGCGCGTCGGCGACGGCGTTCGCGATCGCGGCGCCGGCGCCGACGGTGCCGTCCTCACCGGCGCCCTTGACGCCGAGCGGATTGACCGGCGACAGGTCGTCCTCGCCGAGGTGAATCTCGAACGGAGGCACGTCGGTCGCGGTCGGCAAGGCGTAGTCCATGAGGGTCGCCGTGAGCAGCTGGCCGTCGGCGGCGTACACGAGGTCCTCTTTCAACGCCGCGCCGAGGCCCTGCGCCGTCCCGCCCACGATCTGTCCGTCGACGAGCAGCGGATTGATCGCGCGTCCGATGTCGTGGTCGATCATGTAGCGGAGGATGGTCACGAGGCCCGTCTGCGGGTCGATCTCGACCTGGACCAGGTGGGCGCCGTGGCCGTAGGTCATCTTCTCCTGCTCATAGAACTCGAGGGCTTCGAGACCAGGCTCGCGCCCCGCGGCCAGCGCGCGTGTGACGGTCGCGGCCTTCGCGAGCTCGCGGAGCGAGACCGTCCGGTCGGGCACGCCTTTGACCTGCACGCGGCCCTCGCGAAGCTCGAGGTCCTTCGGATGCGCTTCGAGCTCGTGGCCGGCGAGGAGCAGGATCTTCTCGCGCACGCGCTCGGCCGCCCGCAGGACGGCATTGCCGCCCATGACGGTGCCGCGACTCGCGAACGCGCCGCCGCCTCCGGGCAGTAGATCGGTATCGCCGTACCGCACCGTGACGTCCTCGCAGGAGACGGAGAGCGCGTCGGCGCAGATCTGCGCGAACACCGTCTCGACGCCCTGGCCCACCGACGGCACGCCGGTGGCGACGGTCACCCGCGCGGCTTCCCACGGACCCAGGCCGGACTTCTCGACGACGTAGGCGAGGCCGATCCCGAGGTACCGGCCGCTCGCACGTGCCCGCATCTGCTCCTCGCGGAGCGAGGCATAGCCGAAGCGATCGAGCGCCCGACGGAACAGGCGCGGGAAATCGCCGCTGTCGAACACCACCTTGCGCCCCAGCGTGGTCGTGCCGACCTCGTAGGGCATCGCGTCGGACGTGACGAAGTTTCGGCTGCGGATCTCCGCCGGGTCGATGCCCGTCGCGCGCGCGGCCACGTCGATCACGCGCTCGCGCACGAAGTTCGCCTCGAATCGCCCCGGGCCCCGGTACGTGCCCGTCGGCGTCTTGTTGGTCACGACGCACGCGGCCTCGACACGGTAGTTCGGAATCCGGTAGGGCCCGGCGAGATACGCCGCCGTGTTGTTCGGGGCCGTCGCTCCGTGGGTCCGCACGTAGGCGCCCATGTCGGTCCAGAAGCGGTCGTCGAGGCCGAGGATCACGCCATCGCGCCGGAGAGCCACGAGCACCTCGTGGTGCTGCTGGCGTGAATGATTGGTCGCCATCAGGTGCTCGCGGCGATCCTCCACCCACTTCACGGGACGTCCCCTGCGCATCGCGAGCACGGGGACGAGGAAATCCTCCGGGTACAGCTCTCCCCGGACGCCGAACGCGCCGCCGACGTCGATCTGGTGGATGTGCACGCCGTGCTCGGGCAATCCAAGGTGGTCGGCGATGATCGTCCGGCTGAAGTACGGCACCTTGGTCATGCCCCAGAGCTCGAGCACCCGACGGCCGCTGTCCCACTCGGCCATCACCCCGCGCGTCTCCATCGGCACCGCGGTGTGGCGCTGCACGTCGAACGTCTCGCGCACGACCGCGTGCGCCTCGCGGATCGCGGATTCGATGTCACCGACCACCTGACGGAAGCTCGCGGCGACGTTCGTCCCGACGGCCTCGAAGAGCAGCGGCGACCCGGCGGCCGCTGCGCGCGCGTCGACGACGGCGGGAAGCGCCTCGTACTCGACCTCGATCCGGTCGAGGGCGTCCTCCGCGCGGTAACGATCGTCCGCGGCGACCACCGCGATCGGATCACCGACGTATCGAACCCGGTCCTGAGCGAGCGGGTACTGGAGGAATCGGCTCATGATGCCGCGATCCGACATGCGCATCGGGATCGGCCGGTGGAGCGCGGGCGCGTCCTTGTACGTGAGGACGTCCACGACGCCGGGGGCTGAGCGCGCGCGCGATGCGTCGAGGCGAACGATGCGCGCGTGGGCGTGGGGGCTGCGCAGGACCGCGACGTGGAGCATCCCGGGGCGGTCGACGTCTCCGACAAAGCGCCCCGCACCCTGGATGAACCGCTCGTCCTCGCGACGGCGTACGCTCTGGCCGACGTATCCCATGGCTCGCGGTGCCGGGCATCGTAGCACCGGTCAGTGGTACGTTTTCTGCGGAGGGATCACGATGAGCGACAACTGCCAGGATCTGGAATTTCTCGCCGGCTTCCGCGTGGTCGACTTCACCCAGTTCGAGGCGGGGCCCTCGTGCACGGAGGCGCTCGCGTGGCTCGGCGCGGAGGTCGTCAAGATCGAGAACCCGAAGACGGGCGATCCCGCCCGCCGGGTCATGCCGGGCAAGGAGCCCGACGACCCCTGGTACTTCCACATGTTCAACGCGAACAAGAAGTCGCTGACGGTCGATCTCAAGTCGCCGCGCGGGCTCGCGCTCGTGAAGGAGCTCTTGAAGAAGGCGGACGTCACGATCGAGAACATGGCGCCGGGTACCATCGAGCGCCTCGGCCTCGGGTACGAGGAGGTCAGGACGCTCAACCCGCGCATCATCTACTGCTCGATCCAGGGGTTCGGCACCGGCAGCCCGTACGAGAAGGGCCTCGCGTTCGACATGATCGCGCAGGCCGCCGGCGGCACGATCAGCGTGACCGGCGAGCCCGACCGGCCGCCGGTCAAGCCCGGCGTGAGCCTCGGCGACACCGGCACCGGGATGCTGATGGCGATCACGATCCTCGGCGCCTACATCGAGCGGCAGCGCACGGGGCAGGGGCGGCGCCTGCAGGTCGCGATGCAGGACGCGATGCTGCACTACATGCGCACCTGCTTCGCGGTGCAGGCGAAGACGGGGAAGGCGGCGGCCCGGCGCGGCGGCAAGAGCGTGATGGGCGCCAACTCGCCGTCCGGCCTCTATCAATGCAAGCCCTACGGTCCCAACGACTGGATCTACGTGATGACGAGCGGCGCCAACCCCGAGCACTGGGCGCGGCTGATGAAGCTCTTCGGGCGCGAGGAGCTCATTGACGATCCGCGCTACAACACCACCGCGGTACGGCGCGAGCGGGAGGCGGAGGTGGACGCGATCGTCACCGAGTGGACGCGCAAGCACACCAAGGAAGAGGCCATGACGCTGATCAGCGGCGTCGGCGTGCCGGCGGGCGCCGTCTTCGACACGATGGAGCTGCAGAACGAGCCGAGCTTCGAGAAGCGCGGGATCATGCAGGTGATGGAGCACGCGCGCGGGCCGTTCAAGATGCCGGCGTGGCCGGTGCGCGTGGACGGCAAGCCGCCGCGCGTGACCGCGTCGCCGCTGCTCGGCGAGCACACCGCGGATGTGCTGCACGCGTGGCTCGGCATCGGCGCCGACGAGGTCGCGGCGCTCAAGAAGGAGGGCGTGCTGTAACCATGGCCGCGCGACGCGAGATGCATTTCGGCGTGTTCGTCCTCGGCACCGGCAACCACTCCGCCGGGTGGCGGTACGAGGGCGCCGCGACCAGCAACAACGACCTGTCCGTCATCCAGGAGATCGCGCGCGAGGCCGAGCGCGGCAAGTTCGACCTCGTGTTCGTCTCCGACGGGCTCGCCATGGATCCCGGCGATCATCCGTCGTTCATGTGCCGCTTCGAGCCGACCTCGCTCATCTCAGCGCTCAGCATGTCGACCACGCACGTCGGGCTGGGCGCGACCGTCTCGACCACGTTCGGCGAGCCGTATCACGTGGCGCGCACGTTCGCGTCCATCGACCACATCTCGAAGGGCCGCGCCGCGTGGAACGTCGTGACGACCTCGGGCGGCAAGGCCGCGCTCAACTTCAGCCGCGAAGAGCACATGGAGCACGACCTGCGCTACGAGCGTGCCGAGGAGTTCGTCGACGTCGTGAAAGGGCTGTGGGACTGCTGGGACGAGGGCGCGATCGTCGCCGACAAGGCCACGGGAACGTACCTCGATCCCGCGAAGGTCCGCCCGCTGAACCACAAGGGCCGCTTCTTCCAGGTGAAGGGCCCGATGAGCATGTCGCGCTCTCCGCAGGGCCATCCGGTCATCATCCAGGCCGGTGGCTCTGGGCCCGGGCTCGAGCTGGCAGCCCGGACCGCGGACGTGGTGTTCTCGGTCGTGCAGGAGCTGCCCAGCGCGAAGATCGCGTATCGCGATCTGAAGGCGCGCATGGCGAAGTCCGGCCGCACGCCGGATCAGGTCACGGTGCTGCCGGGCGTGATGCCGATCATCGGGAGCACCGAGGCCGAGGCGCGGGACAAGCTTTCGCTGCTCCAGAGCTGGATCTCGCCGACCAATGCGTTGACGCTCGTGAGTGGTCGGATCGGCTACGACGTGACCGGGTTCCCCCTCGACGAGCCCGTGCCCGCCCCGCCCCCGGGAGGGCACAGCCAGACCTTCCACCGCGTGCTCTACGAATACGCGAAGCGCGAGAACATGACGCTCCGCGATCTCTACAACCTGACCGCGGCGGCGCGCGGGCACTGGGTGCTCTGCGGAACGCCGAAGCGGATCGCCGACACGCTCGAGGAATGGTTCGTCGAGGAAGCGGCCGACGGGTTCAACGTCCTCCCGCCGTACTTTCCGGGCGCGCTGGCCGACTTCGTCGACCTCGTGGTGCCGGAGCTTCAGGCGCGCGGGCTGTTCCGGCGAGAGTACGAGGGGACGACGCTACGCGACCACTTCGGGCTGCCGCGCGTGGCGGCGCGTTAGCGAAGCCGCGGACCCGGATCCATCCCGAGGAACACGCGGCCGCCCATCGGGTACCACTCCGGCAACAGCGTCACTGCCTGGCCCACGACCTGGAGATCGCGCCAGCACTCGGCGATCCGGCTCTCGCGCCGGTACGACGTGCTGCCACCGTGCCGGTACATCAGGTCCATCGCCTCGCGCGCGCTGTCGGCGGCGTGCGTGGCGGCCAGCCGGCACCGCGCGCGTTGCTCGAGCGTGGTGTCTCCGCCCGCCGCGACGGTGTTCCAGAGCTCGGTGACCATCGCGGTGCGGTAGGCGCGACCGGCGTTGAGCATCGTGTCGGCACGGCCGATCGCGTCCTGGACCTGCGGATTCTCGCAAAGCCGCGCGGTCCGGCCGCGCGGCGTCTTCTCGCCCGCGAGCTCGATGAACGCGTCGATGCCGGCGCGCGCGATGCCGGTGATCACCGCGCTGTGGTGCGGACCCACCCACGCCTGCGCGGGGAGCGCGAACGAGATCCCCGGCCAGTGACTCCACTGGTTGTCGAGCGGGACACCGTGGTGGACCATCGTTCGCCGCTCCGGCAGGAAGACGTCGTCGACGGTCCAGTCGAAGCTGCCGGTCGCGCGCAGTCCCGACACGTCCCAGCTTCCCTCGACGAGCTGCACTTCCGAGCGCGCGAACACGCCGCGCCAGTAGACGGAGGTGCCGTCCGGGCTCCGCCGCACCGTGTCGCAGTCGAAGATCTGGAAGCTGCCGAGCATCCAGGGACTTTCCTGGCAGCCCGTGCCGAACGGCCAGCGACCGGTGACGCGGTAGCCACCCTCGACGGGCACGGCGCGTCCGCCGCCCTGCACGGCGGTGCCGGCGACCGCGGTGTCGACGCCCGGCGCGTAGATCTCCTTGATGCCTTCGTCCGGCAGGCCGAGCGAGACGAGCTGGGCGATGTTGTTGTTGCAGACGTTCCAGCCCACCGAGCCCGCGGCCGAGGACAGGATCTCGACGACGCGCAGGTAGGTCAACGGATCGACCTGCAGGCCCCCCAGCTGACGCGGCCTCACCATGCGGTAAAAGCCCGCGGCGTGAAACCGCTCGACCAGCGCCTTGGGCAAGCGTTGCTCGCGCTCGAGCTCGTCGTGATAGCCGCGGATCACTGGCCGCAGCGCCGCCGCGGCCCGGACCACGGGGTGCCCCTCGATGTCGGCCGGCAAGCGGTCGTCTTCTGCGATCATGCCGGCAAATGATAACGGAGACCTGCTGATGAGTTCCACCGAGGACGTGTATTGCTTCGGCGGCAACCCGCTCGATCGCGCCAGCGAGCGCCGCAATGATCGCGCGCGGGTGGCCGGGCTCCTCGCCGACCCGGAGACGCGGGTCCTGCCGGTGCGCGACCTGAAGCCGTTCACGCGCGGCAAAGCGGCGCCGGCGCTCGACTGGCAGCCCGTGGCGCCGTGGCGCGACCACATCGACACGGGCGCGACGGTGATCTTCCTCGGACTGGGCGAGGGCCACGCCCATCTCGCGGTCGACGCGACCGGGGCGAGCGTCGCGCCCGACATCGACACCGAGCTGATCGACGTGCGCGCCCTCGCCCCGGCGATCGCCGCCGGCGAGGCCGCCATCCTCGCCGAGGCCCGGTCGCTGCTCGACTGGCACGCGCGTCATCGCTTCTGCGCCCAGTGCGGGTCGCCGACGACGCTCGCCTCCGCGGGGTGGTTGAGACGCTGCCCGGACTGCCGCGCCTCACACCACCCGCGAACTGATCCCGTGGTGATCATGCTCGCCATTCGCGGTGAGCGCGCCCTGCTCGGCCGCAACCGCCGGCGCGCGGGCGCGAGGTTCTCGTGCCTCGCCGGCTACGTCGAGCCGGGAGAAACCCTGGAAGAGGCGGTGCGGCGTGAGGTCCGCGAGGAGGCGGGGATCCGGTGCGGGCGCACGCGCTACGTGGCCGCGCAACCGTGGCCGTTCCCGTCGACGCTGATGATCGGATTTCTCGCGGAGGCCTTGACGGAGGAGATCACCGTCGATTCCGAAGAGATCGCCGAGGCGCGGTGGTTCAGCCGCGACGAGATCCGCGAGATGGTGGCGCGGGCCGCCGCCGGCGCCGACGATCCGGCGCAGGTGTCGCTGCCGGCGCCCATCGCGATCGCCCATCACATCTGCCGCCGATGGTCGAGCGGCCTCGACGACGTGTGACGCGCGCGGCCGGGCTTCAGCCGTCGCCGCAGCCGGCTCGATCGAACGATTCGATGGAGACGCGGTACGTCGCGCCGGCCGCGGGAACGGCGGCCTCGAAGTACGCGCGATCCCGGTACGCGATGGTTCCCGGGACCCAGGCGACCCGCGTCACGACCGGGCGCGCGCTCGCGTCGAGCTGCTCGATCCGCAGCTGGATCTTTTCCGCGCGCAAGTGGTGGTCGTTGTACACGTAGCCACGCACCACGGCCTTCGCGCCGCGCGCGACGGTCTCCCACGCGACGCGCAGCTCGGTGACCGGCGTCGCGGACACCGCCAGCGCTCGCGTTCCTCCGAAGCCCGCGGTGATCAGCGTCACCAGGCCGGCGATCACGATTGCGCGCATGTTCATCGTCCCCCTGTGGATCCTACTTCTTCGCGGCGAGCTGGTCGCGGATTCCCCGCAGCGCCAGCGCGTAGCCGGCGATGCCGAAGCCCGCGACCACGCTCTGGCTCACCGCCGCCGTCTGCGAGGCCGGCCCGCGGCGGATCGGATTGGAGATGTGGACCTCGGTCGTGGGGAACTTGACCTGCGAGATGGCCGCGACGAGCGCCGGATAGCCGGTGCCGAATGCCGCCGGGTTGAAGATCGCGGCATCGAAGCCTTGCTCGCTGGCGGCGTAGATCCTGTTGACGATCTCGCCCTCGAGGTTCGAGTGGAAGATCTCGACGTCGACGCCGAGCTCCTTCGCGTAGCCGCGGATGCGCTCGTCGTATTCGGGCAGGGTCATCGGCCCGAAGATGTCGAGCTGGACCTTGCCGCGCATGTTCATGCCGGCGCCGTGGATCACCAGGATCTTGGGCATGCTCGCCTCCGTGGGGCGCTCAGTATTTCCCGCCGAGCTTGCTGTGGTCCCAGCTGATGACCTTGTGCGGGACGATCTTCAGGACGACGCGCTTCGGCGCGCTGGCGACGGCGCCGGGCTGCGGCGCTGACGGGCGCGCTTGCGCCTGCCCGCGCGACGCGAACACCGCCTTCACCGCGGCCTCGCCTTCGAGGATCTCGCAGTGGCCGCGCACCATCACGCCGCGCAGGTCGCCGTAGCTGTCGCCCGTCTCGACCATCAGCGCCACCTTGGGATTGCGCCGGACGTTCACGACCTTCTGCGCCTTCCCGTAGGACGTCATGTAGAACGCGCCGTCCTTGGCGAAGTAGTTCATCGCGACGACGTGCGGGAACCCGTCCCTGTCGATCGTCGCGAGCGCGGCCTTCTTGTGCTCGCGAAAGAACGTGGCCTGCTCGTCGGGACTCAGCTGGATATGCTGGCGTCGGCTCGGCATCCGTGCCTCCTCCTCATGCGATCGGCTCTTCGGCGGGACGTGTCCGTGCCTCGGCGACCAGCAGCGCGAGCGCGATCAGCACCACCATGATCGCGCTCAGCGTGAGCGAGAGCTCGACGCCGATGAACGCGCCGACCACCCCGATGGTAAAGCCGCTGCCGGCGCGCAGGCCCATGATCGACGTGTTGAAGAGTCCCACGACCCGGCCGCGCAGGCCGGGCGGCGCGAGCAGCTGCACCAGCGTCTGCGCCATCGACGTGTACGCGACGTTGAACGCGCCCGCCAGTACCAGAATCGACACCGCGGTCACGTAGCCGGGCGCCGCGGGAAACAGCGCCATGAGCGTGCCCCACACCGCGGCGCACACGATCGCCGCGCGCACCGTGGGCCTGACGCCGGGGAGGAACTCGAGCAGCAGCGCGCCGGTCACCGCGCCCGCCGCGTTGGCGGCGAGCAACCCGCTGTACCGGTGGCCTTCGTCGTCGCCGTGGTGATGCGCGTATTCCGGCATCTGTGCCTGGAACCCGCTGCCGACGAAGAATGACGCCGTCCCGCCGAGCAGGATCATCAGCACGATGCGCCGGTCGAGCCCTCTCCGCGAGATGAGCTGCCACATCTCACCGAGCCCGAGGCGCGCCAGCCCTGTGGGGCGCTCCGCGCGATCCCTGTGCCCCGTGTAGCGCAGCGTCAGCAGGAAGATCGAGAGAGGCACGTAGAGGAGGACGTTCGCGACGATGCCGCCGGGTCCGAGGAGGAACATGAGCCCGCCCCCGACGGCGGGGCCGAGCAGGGTGGCGAGGAAGCGGCTGGTCGCGTTGAGACGGATGGCGCTCGGCAGATGCGCGGGCCCGACGATGTCGTGGACGATGAGCTGGATCGCCGGGCCGGCGATCACGCCGCCCGCGCCGTGGATGAGCAGGAGCACGGCGGCGTGCCACACGCGCAGGCTTCCCGTCAGGAACAGGAGCCCCCAGCTCAGCGACGCGAGCGCGAACAGCCCCTGCGAGATCTGGATGAGGCGGCGGCAGTCGTAGCGGTCGGCGAGCGCGCCCATGTAGACGGAGAAGAGCAGGTACGGGACCCAGTGACTGATGACCGCGAAGCCGGCGAGCGTCGGCGAGTGGAAGGTCTGGAAGATCACCCAGTAGCTGATCACGTGCTCGACGTTCTCGGCGATCTGACCGATCAGCGCGAAGAGGAAATACCGGCGGTAGTCACGATGGCGCAACGCCCCGAATCTCGTCGGGGCCGCGGGCGCCGCAAGGGATCGACTCACCGCGCGATGGTAGCATTGCGCCGCTCGAGATCTCAGCGGAGGAGGCGCCCATGTACCAGACCGATCAGTACGAAGGCATGATCGCCGAAACGGTATCCATGCGGGGGCACAACGGAGATGTCATCAATGCGTACGTGGCGCGACCCCTCGGCGCCGGACCGTTCCCGGGGATGGTCGTCATCCACCATGCGCCGGGCTGGGACGAATGGTACCGCGAGACCACGCGCCGCTTCGCGCACCACGGCTACGTGTCGATCTCCCCGAACCTGTACTGCCGCGACGGCCACGGCACCCCCGAGGACGTCGGGGCCAAGGTGCGGGCCGCCGGCGGCGCGCCGGACGCGCGGGTGCTCGGCGATCTCGACGGCGCGAACGCGTGGCTTCGCTCGCTGCCGTACGTGAGCAACAAGGTTGGCATCTTCGGCACGTGCTCGGGAGGCCGGCAGGCGTTCCTGGCGGGCTGCCGGCTGAAGGGCCTCGACGGCGTGATCGAGTGCTGGGGCGGACGCGTGGTCCAGTCCAAGGAAGAGCTCACGGCGAACCAGCCGGTCGCGCCGATCGATTACACCGCGGACCTCTCGGCGCCGATCCTCGGGCTCTTCGGCAACGAGGACAAGTCACCCACCCCCGAGCAGGTCAACGCGCACGAAGAGGCGCTCAAGAAGCACGGTAAGAAGTACGAGTTCCATCGCTACGACGGCGCCGGCCACGGCTTCTTCTACTACGACCGTCCGGCGTACCGTCAGGAGCAGGCCATGGACGGCTGGAAGAAGGTCTGGGCGTTCTGCGAGCGAACCCTGCGCTGATCGAGAGGAGACTCGACCATGTGCACGATGATCGCGCACCAGGTGCAGCTCGAAGGCCGCGGCAAGAGCGGACCGGAGTGGTTCGAAGTTCGCGAGGCCAACGTCTCGTACGACCATCCGTACGATCTGCCGCTCGAGCACGCGCTCAACATCGATTTCGTCAACGAGGCGCTCGGTCCGGGCGCCCGCGTGGCGGTCGAGCTGAGCGTGGATGCGGCGCGCCAGCTCGTGAAGACCATTGAAGCGGTGCTCGCCCAGGCGGGCGAGCGCGGCGTGCTGGAAGACATTCGAGTCGTGGCGCGGTGACGACCCCGATTCGCGCCGCCGCGATGGCGGCGGCGCCGTTCGTCTGGCGCGAGGACGGGCGGCCCGACTGGGGCTCGATGTGGACGAGCTTTTGCGACCTCGCTCTCCACGGCGGGCCCCCGCACCGAGGGATCGAGCAAGCGCTTCGCGAACCCTCGACGGCCGGCGCCGACGCCGCATCCGATCCCGGGATGGTGGCGGAGATGCGGCGCGGCATCTGGGAGACCACCGGTCTCTTTGCCGAGCCGCAGTCGCCGGTCTGGATTGCGGTCTCCTGTGAGTCACGGGCGATGGCCGAGTGGATCGGGGCCGCCATCGTGCTCGAGAACGTCACGGCGCGCGTGGAGGACGAGCGCTTCCTCCTGCCCGCCGGTCCGAGGTTCCGGCTCGAGGACGAGGTGAAGAGCATCGTCACCGTCGTGGCCAAGACGCATCACTACTGGGCCATGCACGAGATCGCCGCAAAGCCCGGTCGGCCTGACGACGCGAGGGGCCACCGTGGGTTCCGTTGCGGCTCGTGTGGCCTCGACTTTCTGGTCTCCCGGCCCGTGTCGGCAGGAGATCTCGACGCGACGTGTCCGGTCGACGGGACGCGGATGGCCCGCTCGGAGCTCGTCGCCGCGCGCCGAAGCCCCTCCCTCCGCCACGCGCACGGGCCAGGACCGATCAGGGTCGCGGTCGAGGGCGCGGACGACGAGAGGATCCGGCTCATCGACGCGCTTCGCCGCCGCTACGGTCGCCGGCGTGCTGTCGTGGCATCGCCCGCCGGGGCGATGGAAGTGAACGATCCCGCGATCGACCTCGTCCTCGTCGAAGTGGGTGAGGGCGGCGAGGCGTCGGGCTTCAGACCGGAGATGGTCGACGCGACCATCGTGATCCGAGCTGGCGAAGAAGTGAACGTCGACGTCATCATGTCGTGGCTCGAACGAGAGTTGCGCTTGAACCCGTGGCGGTAGCGAAGGACACGATGCCCTACGACCTGCTGATCAAGAACGGCCGCATCATCGACGGCTCGGGTCGGCCCGCCTTCAACGGCGACGTCGGGGTGGTCCAGGGAAAGATCGTGGAGCTCGGGCGCCTCGACGGACCGGCGCGGCGGGTCATCGAGGCTGATGGGCGCGCCGTCTCGCCGGGGTTCGTGGACAACCACTGCCACTACGACGCGCAGGTGCTCTGGGATCCGCTCTGCACCTTCTCCTGTCATCACGGCGCCACCAGCGTCATCATCGGCAACTGCTCGCTGGCGCTCGCGCCGGTGAAGCGCGGCGAGCGCGAGAAGCTGGCCGGCATGCTCTCCTATGTCGAAGCGATTCCCATGGACGTGCTGGAGGCGGGCGTGCCGTGGACGTGGGAGACGTTCCCCGAGTACATGAGCGCCGTCGGACAGCGGCTCGGCGTGAACGTCGGCACGCTCGTCGGCCACTCCGCCGTCAGGCTCTACGCGATGGGGAAGGACTGCTCGGAGCGTCCGGCCACGGACGACGAGCTCGCGACGATGCGGCGCGTGGTGCGCGAGGCGCTCGAGGCGGGCGCGCTCGGGCTCTCGATCACACGCAACATGAACCACTTCGACATCGCGGGGACGCGCATCCCCGCGGCCTGCGCGCCCGAGTCGGAGCTCTTCGCGCTGACCGACGTGCTCCGCGAGGTGGGCACGGGCGTGATCCAGTGCGGCGGCGGCACCCAACCCGAGTTGAAAGACAAGCTGCTGAGCCGGATCTCCGAGGCCTGCGGCCGTCCCGTGATGTACAACACCATCGTCGAGCAAGCGCGCCACCCGGGCCGGTGGCGGCAGCACCTGGCGCACGTCGAGGAGACGGCGCGGCAGGGCATTCGCGCGGTGCCGCTCTGCAATCCCGGAAGCGTCGTCCAGCGGTTCACGATGAAGAACTGCCAGGTGTTCCGGAGCATGCCCACCTGGCTGCCGATCCTCCAGGGCCCCGATGCCGACAAGCTACGCGCGTATCGCGATCCGGAGATTCGCGCGAAGCTCCGCGCCGAGGTCGACGGTCCGCAGGTTCCGGACCCGAGCTTCTCCAGGCGCTGGGACCTGATGATCGTGGAGGAGACTCAGCTTTCGAAGAACCGCGGCCTCGAAGGTCAGAGCGTCGCGGAGATCGCGAAGGCCCAGGGCAAGCATCCGGTCGACGCCTTCCTCGACCTGGCAGTCGAGGAGGAGCTGAACACCGTGTTCACGCTCGGGGAAAACAACACCGACACCGAGGCCGTGGCGCAGATCCTCGGCAGCCCCTACGCCGTCGTCGGCCTCTCCGGCGGGGGCGCGCACGTGCAGTTCCACTCGAACGTGTCGAATCCCACCCGCCTGCTCGGCCACTGGGTGCGGAAGAAGAAGATCATGCCGCTCGAGCAGGCGGTGCGCCGGCTGACCTTCGACTCGGCCACCGCCTTCGGCATCTACGATCGCGGGCTCCTGCTGCCGGGGATGGCGGCGGACCTCGTGATCTTCGATCCGGATACCGTGCAGCCGGTCACGGAAGACGTGGTGCATGACTTCCCGAACAAGGGCTGGCGGATGCGCGAGCTCGCCGAGGGCATCCACTACACGGTGGTGAACGGCGAGGTCCTCCTCGAGAAGGGGACGCACACGGGGAGCTATCCCGGCCGCGTGCTGCACAACGCGAGGTATCAGAACGGTCGGGGCTGATCGCCGGCCGAGTCACGCGAGCGAACGACGACGCAGCGTTGACGGCCGCCGAGCCACCCTCGGCGGGCCGTCGCGCTCAGGCGCTTGGGAGCAGTTCGGGGCGGTAATTCTGCCGCGACGTTTCGAGCTCGAGCGGCACCGGCGAGCCGAGCCACATCGCGTAGATGCTGTGGTCGTCGACCGAGTCGTCAGTCAGCGGGTGGATCAGCACGTCAAGAGCGTAGACGGCGAAAGGCCCCTATCAATGCGCGGGCGATGAGCGGTTGAGCTCGGGTTCATCCTCGGTGCCCCCCCTAGGTACAGCGGGGGAAAAGGATCGATGAAGTCCAGGTACGAGCCCTATTGAAACAGTTCGGATACAAGAGTGTGAATGGGGTCCGGCTCTAATTTGTGGGGCGCTGGCGTCACGGCGCAGTCGGGTCGCCAGAGGCAAGCTGAGACACTGCCCGCCGCAGGCGTTACTTGCGAAGTGACGTCGACAGCGCGGATACTCAATGACAACTGTCAGCCGGTGACGAGGGAACAGCGATGACACGAACGATCCGGGCAAAATTCGCAAACGGTGTGTTCGAGCCGCTCGATCCGACCGTGCGCGAGCTCGTCCACGATGGGGACGAAGTGACGCTCACGATCGACACTGGCCCGTCGGCGCCGGGTGATCCCCTGCTCGACACCGCCGGCGGCTGGCGCGGCCTGATCGATGCCGAGGCATTCAAGGAGGCGATCTACCGTGATCGGCTCGTCGTGACGCGGTCACCCGTCAAAATGTGACGCCCCGTTTTCTACTCGACACCGATTGGGTGATCGATCACCTCAACGGGGTTACAGCCATCACGCAACGCCTGGAGGACCTCCGCCCGCACGCTCTCACGCTCAGCATGATCTCGCTTGCCGAACTCTATGAGGGGGTGCATTACTCGCGGGACCCCGAACGGAGCCGCCGCGTATTGTTGCAGTTCATCGCTGGCGTGACGGTTCTGCCCGTCGACGACGAGGTGTGCGACATTTTCGGCCGCGAACGCGGAAACCTCAGGCGGCAAGGACGAACGGTCGGCGATTTCGATCTGCTGATCGGCGCGACGGCCCTGCGGCACGACCTCACTCTTCGTACGAACAACCGTCGTCACTTCGAAATGATCGGCGGCGTCCGGCTCGTCGACGTCGCCTAGCTTCAGGGCCTTGGAATCCGACAACATCGGCGCTCACGAGCCGTCGGGGCCGTCTCCGAGAGAGCGCCGAATGCGACGACGCGGGCGCGCCACCGCGCGTGCGGCGCGAGCACACCGTGATAGAGGATCAGGTTGATGCGCGGGCGCGGGGTCAGGGCGGCGAGCTTCTCGAGCAGCGCCATCGGCGCGAAGATCAGGTGGCGCGTGCCGTCCGCCCATGCCGTCTTCAGCGTGAGCATTTCCCCTTGAGCGTGGTCGGGCGAAGTGCGCAAACCCTACCACGCCCGTATAGAATCGCGCGCATGGCAAACCTCAGTCTCGACCGCCTCGACCATCTCGTTCTGACCGTGCGCGACGTGGACCAGACGTGCGCGTTCTACCAGCGTGTCCTCGGCATGGAGGTCGAGACATTCGGGCGTGGGCGGACCGCACTCTGCTTCATCACGAGCGCGCCGCTCGCCGACTGGGTCGAGCACCTGAAGACATGCGGCGTCGCCCTGCGCGACGGCCCTGTGAAGCGCAGCGGCGCCGAAGGCCCGATCGACTCGATCTATCTCGACGATCCGGACCAGAACTCGATCGAGGTCTCGACGTACGCGTCCTCGTAGGGGCTACCCGGCTCTGGTGACGGCGTAGAGGCTGCCTTCGGACGACACGACGTACATCGTGGTGCCCACCACGATCGGGCTCCCGCTGACCTCGCCTGCCGTCCGGAACTCCCACCGCACCGCGCCGGTGCGGGCGTCCAGGCCAACGACGGCCCCGTTCGCGGCACCGACCAGCACCGATGTCCCTGCGACCGTCTGGGCCGCGGTGATATCCGTCTTCAGATCCACGCCCCAGCGTGTGCTGCCGGTTCCGGTATCGAGGGCCACGACCTTCCCGCGGGAGGTCGTGACATAGGCGGTGTCATGGGTGATCGCCGGCGTGTGGATCACATCGCCCCCGACGCGCCGTGACCACACCGTTGCCTTCTGGACCGGTGGCTGCGACAGCATGCCCCACACGTACAAGTTGCTCTTCCAGAACACGATCGCCCGCTCGAGGGGATAGGTCGTGGCCTGCCAATCGATGGCCCACACGCGGCCCCAGACGGTCCCGAAGTACGCGCGGTCGCCCTGGATCGCCACCGCTCCCCCGAGGTGCCGGCCCAGGCCGGTATCGTAGACGAGGCGCTCGCGTCCAGTGTCCGCGCTGACCACGTGAATGCGGCTCGACCGTGAAGCCACGACGACTCGCTTGTCGGCGTACGCGACGGCATCGACCACCCAGTCGTGAGCCGTGAACGCCCAGCGCCGCCGTCCGGTGGCGGCATCGAGCGCGTGGAGCTTCTTGTCCGCCGTCCCGATATAGACGGTCCCGAGCACCACGATAGGTGAGCCCAGGATGGGATGCGCCAGGTCCGCTTCCCAGATCCGCACGCCGGTCCAGCGATTGAGGGCCGACGCGGCCGGGGCGATTGGCGAAGATCACGAGTTCGCCCGCGACCGCAGGGGTGGAGCTGGAGGGCCCGCCACTCCGGTACTCCCAGACGGTGCGGCTCGTCTGTCGGTCCAGGGCCAGCGTGCGACCGTCTCCCGTCGTGAAATAGACGTGCGGCTCCACGACCGCCGGCGACGCGAGGAGCGGCCCTGACGCGCGATACGTCCATCTGACCTGGTGCGAAAAGGGCGCGTGGTCGGGGATGAAGCCGGTATTTTCCGGGGTCCGTCGGGCCTGCGCCCAGGTATGGGGCGCGACGCTGGCGCTGACGCTCGTGGTTGCACTCGGGGGATCGACGCCGAGATCGAAAAAGACGCCCAGAGCCCAGGTCGTGGTCCCTCCTATGACGGCGAGCGCGACTCCGAGACGGACCAGGCGGCGTCGCAACGCCCGGCGTCGCCGGGAGCGCGCGATCTGCTCCGCCTCGGCGCGTGGCACGACGGCAAGACCAAGGAACACGCCACAGGCCGGGCACCTGCCTTGACTATCCGCAGGGTCGATCTGCCCGCAGGCACGGCAGACCCGGACATCGCCCGTCAGTTGAGGAGACGGGAGGCCGTCGCCGCTCAGGCGCTCGGGAGGAGCTCGGCGCGGTAACTACGCCGCAACGTCTCGAGCTTCAGCGGCACCGGCGAGCCGAGCCACAGCGCGTAGATGCTGTGGTCGTCGACCGAGTCGTTCGTCAGCGGGTGGACCAGCACGTCGAGGCCGTCGCGGTGCAACATGAGCCACTCGACAACGGGCCCGAACTGCTCGGGCTTGAAGATGACCTGGGCGTTCGCGACGGGATGCGGCCCGGTCGGCCCGTCGCGGAAGCCGCCGAACTCGACCGTGAACTTCTCGCCGATGACGGCGCACAGCCGCTCCGCGATCGGACGTGTCTTCTGCGGATCGTAGTAGATGTGCGCGTGATAGCCCCGGTTCGGGATGGCGTCGGCAGCGTCGGTCATCGTCCATCCTCCTGCCTGGGATCGTCGGGGTCGGACGCGCCGGAGGCTACCACAACAGCGCGTATACTCGCCGACGATGACCCGACATTTCGGCGTGCTCATTCCGTCCACGAACACGACGGTCGAGATCGAGTCGCGGCTCCTGCCCGCGACGTACCAGGCGCATTTCGGGCGCCTCAAGTCGAGCGGCGGCGGCAGCTTCTCGCCGAGCCGCGACGAGGACATCGACTACCAGTCGCAGCTGCTCGGCACGGCGAAGGTCGAGCTGGTGATCCTCGCGCAGACCTCCGCCAGTCTCTTCGCCGACGACTACGACGACGTGGTCACGAAGCGGATGAGCGGCGGCGCCGGCGTGCCGGCGATCACGTCGGCGCAGGCGGTCGGCCGCGCCGTGCGCGCGCTCGGCGCGCGGCGCATCGCCATCGTGTCGCCGTACTCGGAGCCGGTGAACCAGCGCGCCCTGCGCTACTTCAAGACGAAGCACGGGCTCGAGACGATCGCGCTCGAAGGCTTCGGCGCGACCGACGCGTACGCGATCGGCAAGCTCGGCCCGGAGAACGCACGCGAGGCGTTCGCGCGGATCGATCGGCCGGAGATCGAAGCGTTCGTGGTGCCCGGCGGCAACTTCCCGACGATGCCGGCGATTGCCGCGTGGGAGCGCGAGTTCACGAAGCCCGTGGTGACGACGAATCAGGCGTCGTTCTGGGCGATGCTCCGCGCGTTCGACAGCGCCGACCGCGTCCCGGGCTTCGGCCGTCTGCTCGCGGAGCTACCGGCCTGAAGCGAGTCATCTTTCTCGACATCGACGGCGTGCTGGCGCCGATCCGCCGGTGGGATCGCTACGGCGATCTGGAGCCCGCGTGCATGCAGGTCTTGAACGAGATCGTGTCCTCCAGCGGTGCCGACGTCGTCGTCTCGTCGACCTGGAGGCACGGCAAGACCGTCGCCGAGCTGCAGACGATACTGGACACCGGAGGCTTCGTCGGGCGCGTCGTGGACAAGACGCCGAGCGACATCCCCGGCGCCGGGCGGGGAGAAGAGATCGCCGCCTGGCTCGCGGACCATGCGGTCGACGCCTACGTGATCATCGACGATCACGGCGGCATGGGCGAGCTCGGCGATCGTCTCCTTCTGACGCAGCCGGGGTACGGACTGCGGCCCGCCGACGTGGCGCGCGCGCTCGCGCTGTTCACGAATCACGTGTGAGCGCATGAAGCCGTTCCGCTTCGGGATCAACGTGCGGGACGCCGGGTCGCGCACCGAGTGGCAGGACAAGGCGCGCAAGGCCGAGGCCCTCGGCTACGCCGTGCTCCTCGTGCCCGATCACCTGTCGGGCATGCTGGCGACCATCCCGGCCGTGATGAGCGCCGCGGACGCCACGCGGCACCTCGGGATCGGCACGAACGTGCTCAACAACGATCTGCGCCATCCCGTGCTGCTCGCGCGCGAAGCGGCGACGATCGACCTCTTGACCGACGGCCGGCTCGAGCTCGGGCTCGGCGCAGGGTACGTGAAGACGGAATACGATCAGGCCGGGCTTCGCTTCGATCGGGGCGGCATCAGGGTCGACCGGCTCGCCGAGTCGGTGGCGATCATCAAGGCCCTGCTCGGCGGCGCCGAGGTCACGGCGGCCGGCGAGCACTATCGCGTGACCGGCCACACGATCCATCCGCGTCCCGTCCAGCAACCTCATCCGCCGATCGTCATCGGCGGCAATGGCCCGCGGCTCCTCGCGCTGGCGGCCCGAGAAGCGAACACCGTGAATTTCACGGGCATCAGCTTCATCCGGGGCGGCACGGCGCTCGACATGTCCGGATGGAGAGTGGCCGGTGTCGACGAGCGCCTGCGCATGGTGCGCGAGGCGGCCGGCGCGCGGTTCGATCGTCTCGAGCTGAGCGTGCAAGTCCAGCGCGTGATCGTGACGGAGCGCAGGCGTGAGGCGGCGGAAGAGCTCCAGCGGACCTGGACGCAGCTCAGCGTCGACGAGATCCTCGACGCGCCCTACGTGTTGATCGGCACCGTGGACGAGATGGTGGACGCCTTGCACCGGCGTCGTGAGCGGTGGGGCATCTCGTACTTCGTCACCTTCGATCCGTTCATGGACGTGCTGGCTCCCGTCGTCGCGAAGCTTGCCGGCACGTAGCGACTACGAGACGGGCAGGAGCGGTTCGGTCCGATCGGCGGGCAGGTCGGTGTCGAACGAGTTGATGAGCAACGCCAGAAGGCTGTAGTTCCCCATGACCAGACCCAGCTCGACGACGCCCTGGCGACCGAACTGCTCCAGCGCCGATTGAAACGCCCCGCGGCTGACACGATGGGTCCGGAAGAATTCGCGGCCGTACTGGATCACCGCCGCCTCGTCGGCGGCCAGCGCCGGAAGCTCTTTCCGGTCGCGCAACGCATCGACGATCTCGTTGCGCACGCCCGCCTTGCGCGCCGACGCCGCGTGCGCGTTCCAGATGTGCTGGCAATCGAGCTCGCGTGCCGTGATCAGCATGGCGAGCTCCTGGATCTTCTTCGGCAGCGAGGATTCATCGCGCAGGTAGTGGTTCAGGCCGCTTTCGGCACGTGGATCATGACGGAGCCCGGGCCATGGCGGGGGACGGACCCGAGGGTTTTCACGATCTCGTCGAAGATGTCGCGCTGCCCCTCGGGGACGCTCTCTCTGGTCGCCGTCGGTAGTCTGGCCACGGTGAGCTCCTTTACCCGGGGACCGCGTCGTAGTGGTGGACGTTGCCGATGACCTCTTTCGCATACAGCTCGGCGATCTCGTCCGTCGAGTAGCCGAGGAGCCCCAGGACTTCCTCGTTGTGCTCGCCGACTTTCGGCGTCGACGCGACGACGGCAGGCGTGCGGCTGAAGTGCCAGAAGTCGCCGGACACCGCGATGGTGCCGGCGAGGAAGTCGGGGACCTCGACCATCGCCCGGCGCTCCCAGGGGTGGGGATCCTTCGCGGCCTGCGCGATCGTGTTGACCGGAGCCGCGACCACGTCGTGCTTCGTGAAGTGCGCGATCGCGTCCTTCATCGTCATGCCGGCCATCAGCTCGCGCATCGCCGCGTTCACGTCCGCGGCGTGCTTCGTGCGGGCGGGACGTGTGGTGAAGCGCGCGTCGGTCTGCCACTCCGGTTTGCCGAGCGCCGCACACACGCGATGCCAGTGATGCTGGTCGCCGGCGGCGATCAACACCCACCCGTCCTTGCACGGATACGTGCCGCTGGGCGCGGAATCGGAGACGCCGCGCTTCGGCTCGGTGCCGGCGCCCTGATAGGCGGTGATCGGAATCTCCGTCAGGCTGTAGCCGGAGTCCGCGAGACAGACGTCGATGCTCTGGCCCTGGCCGGAGATGCTCCGCTCGTAGAGCGCGGCGAGCGTGCCGATGGCCGAGTGCAGGGCGGTGGTGCGGTCGATGATCGGAACGCCGGCGCGCATCGGCGGCATGCCTTCTTCGCCCGTGACCATCGCGATGCCTGACATCGTCTGGCCGATGGGGTCGTAGCCGATCTGCTCGCGATAGGGACCGAACTGTCCGTACGCGGAGACGTTGACCATGATGATGCGCGGGTTCAGCGCCTTCAGCACGTCGTAGCCGAAGCCCATCTCCTCGATGGTCCCGGGGCGGAAGTTCTGCACGACCACGTCGGACACCGTGACGAGCTTGCGGAGGATCGTCTTCGCTTCGTCCTTGCGCGAGTCCATGCTCACGCTCTTCTTGCCGCTGTTGTACTGGACCCAGTACGCGCTCTGCTTGCGCACCCAGGGCGAGTGGTAGCGCGTCTCCTCTCCGCCGAGGCGCTCGATCTTGATGACCTCGGCGCCCAGGCGCGCGAGCACTTGCGCGCAGCGCGGTCCGGCCTGGTGACGGCCCAGATCGATCACGCGGATCCCGTTCAGCGGCCCTGTGCCATTCATCATTGCGTCATCTCCTCAGAAAACGATCACCAGCCGTCCGCGCGTTCCGCCCGCCGCCATCTTGCGCTGCGCGTCCGCCGCCCGCTCGGGCGGAAACGTCTCCGCCACCCGCAGCGTGAGCCGCTTCTCGCCCACCAGGCGCCCCAGCCGATCGAGCGCGTCGTGGTTCTCGACGTACGACGTCACGCGCACCGGCGTGATCGTGATCCCGCGCTCCGACGGCCCGGCGAAGCCCCGCACGGTCGCCAGCTTTCCGCCGTCCTTGATCGCGGGCAGGGCGGCGGCGTCGAGCACGGCCGCGTCGATCAGTCCATCGACGCCGCCCGGCGCGGCGTCGTACAGGCGGCGGATCGCGTCGTCGCCACTCGGCACGAACGTCGCCGCGCCGAAGCGCTTCACCAGCGCTTCGTCCTGCGGCCGCGCCACCGCGATCACGCGCAATCCTTCGCTGACGCCGAGCTCGACCGCGTAGCCGCCGACCGCGCCGGCCGCGCCGGTGACGCCGAGCGTCTGCCCCGCCTTGAGCGCGAGCTTGTCGAGGGCAAGGCGCACCGTCAGCCCGTTCATCGGCAGTGTGGCGGCGGCTTCGAGGCTCGTGCCGTCGAGCACGCGCGCGACGGACGCGGCGGGAACGACGACGAGCTCGGCCTGCGCGCCGCCGCCGGGACGGCGCGGATTGACGATCGCCATCACGCGGTCACCGATGCGCCACGGCGTGCCCTCACCGACCGCGTCGACCACGCCACCGAGCTCCATGCCGGGAATGAAAGGCGGCTTCACGCCCATCTCGGCGAGCTGCGCGACGCTGAATTGCCGCCCGCTGCGGAAGCTGATGTCGGTCGGATTCACCGTCGCCGCGGCCACGCGAATCCGCACCTCGCCCGGGCCGGGCTTCGGCTCAGGCAAGTTCGACACCTCCATGACCTCGGGGCCGCCCAATCGCGAAAAGGTCACCGCTCGCATGGCTTGCCTCTCTATTCGTTGTACTCAGCCTTCCCGGCGTAGAGCCGTTGCTCGAGCGTGTTCTCGCGCATGATCCTGCTCGTGGAGCAGAACGCCCGCAAGGCGCTGCAATGCGCCGACCGCGGCTACGTGCTCGAGACGGGCACCATCGTGCTGACCGGATCCGGCGAGGCGCTGCTCAAGAGCGACGAGGTCCAGGCGGCGTATCTCGGCGGCGCGGCGAAAGCGCGCGTGTAGGACCGCCGTCCTCTCACGCCAGCGCGGCCAGCATGTCGCGCTGGCGGGCCATCCGGCGATCGCGTTCCGCGCCGAAGCGATGAATCCCGGCCAGGATCGACGAGGCATCCAGGTGCGCTTCCGCGATCACGTCGGGTTCCAAGCCGCCCGTCAGCCACTGGTTGTCCCAGTCCGAAGTGAGCGAGTACTCGTCGGTCAGCGGCCCGGCGCCGCGAAGGGGCCACACCCGGCGCGTGCCCGTGCTCACCACCATGAGGTCGTAGTACGCCTCCGGCGGCAACACCGATCGGCGATACGCCTCCGGCTGGCGGTCGAACAGCGCCTCGCTGATCGCCGCGACGACCTTCACGTTGATCCCGGCTTCCTCGAGCTTCGGCAGCACGCTGACCAGGTTCACGGTGGAGCTCGATCCCTGCGTGACCACGTAGCCGTGCCGCGGCCTGCCCGGCGCGAAGTCGCGGATCACGTAGAAGCCCTTGGCCGCGGCACGGATGTCGGTGTCCGCGAACGTGGCCCGATCGGCCACCGGGAAATCGGGGCGCGCCACCTCGAGGGTGATGATCCCCACCTTCGGATCGCGCGCGGCGATCTCGGCGGCCGCGAAGTAGCCCGGCGCCACGTCGTTGTAGTCCCAGAAGTTCAGGTGAATGGTCTGGCCGCGCGGGAAGAGCTTCCACACCTGCGGCGCGAAGATCCCGAAGTGCGTGCGGCCGTCCGCCGCCGTTTCCGGTCCGGAGTGCCCGACCAGGATGTGCAGGACGCCCACGCGGAACTTGCTGTCCTGGCTCTGCTGGCTCCACACGCGCGCCGGTGTGTACATCAGCGGGGTGAACGCCCCGTAGGTGCCGCTGATCGCCCACACCCCGGCGAACTTGTCCGGGTCGAGCGACGCGCTCTGACTCACGAGGCCGATGGCCGTCGAGGCGTTGCCCGCTTCCTGGATGGCGGCCTTCAAGCGCGTGCCCAGCGGATTGGTTTCCGGATCGTAGTGACCCCACAGGCTGCCGTGTTCCAGGTTGATCGACTCCGACAGGTCGGCGGCGATCGTCAGCATGCGGTTGCCGGTGACGTGGTTCAGCCACTTGACGATTTCCGAGATGCCCCGCCGCGTGCCCGCCATCTCGCCCGCCTTGCGGAAGAGCGCGATCTGGACGTTCTTCTCCGCACCGGAGAGGGGGTTCGTCGCCTTCACCTTCTGAGGCTCCAGGGGAAGATTCGCCACGCGCAGCCGCTCGTCCAGGAACGGGTCCCGGTCGACCTGGATCCGGAGCGGGATCTCGTCCCGCAGGCTGTCGCCGATGTCCACGAGGCGATCGGCCAGCCAGTCTCCGAGGCCGTTCCGGTCGAGCAACGACATCACGACGTCGATGTTGGTCTTGAACTGGAGCAGCCGCTCGCGGGGATCTTTCACGGGCCCCTGCTGGATGCCCTCGAACTTCACGCCGTACCAGTCCTCGAAGGAACAGGCGAGCGGCAGGAAATAGTCGGAGTTCATCTTGAGCCCGTAGGGATGGCTCTTGTAGCCGACCACCTGATCGCAGTCGTCGGCGATCTTGCCGTTCTTGGCGGCGGGCCAGTACCCCTTGATCGTCTTGCCGATGACCACCATCGGCCGGCGGTCCTTCGGGTCCCAGTGTTCCAGCGTGTTGAGCGACGCCACGATCTGGTCGTAGTCGTTGCCGTCGTCCACGACGAAGACGTTCCATCCGTACGAGGTCCACTGATCGATCAGCCGGTAGGCGTCGTACTTGCTATCGACGACGCCGCCGAGCAGCGAATCGTCGATGCCGGCGTTGTTGTCCGAGAGCATGACGCGCAGCCGCTTGCCGACCTGCAACGCGATGGCCTGGGTCTTGAGCTCCTGCGCGTGCCCTTCGGTCATGGCGAACTCGCCCTCGAAGGCGATCACCTTGGGCGCATTCATCCCGGCGCCGACGACGTCCCAGAACGCGGCCTTGCCGGCGGCGGTGGCGATGCCGATGCCGGAGGGCCCGCCGTTCACGTCGTTGGTCACGTCGGTGCTCTCCGCGTGACCGGACAGCGCCCGGATGCCGCGCGCCTTCGCCTGCGCGAACCGCGGATGATCGGCGAGGCCGTGATCCTGCAGCAGCGTGCGCAGCGCGCCCGCGCCGCGCCGGAACCCGAGGGCGTCGATGGGCAGCATGGCGACCGAGGGATCGACATGATAGCGCCGGTTGCCGGTGGCTTCGTACTTCCGCGCGAGCGCCTGACCCATGATCATCCACAGCGCGTAGCACGTGGGAATGCAGTGCCCGCCCGCGAGCATGAACTTGTCGCTGTAGGGATGCTTGGGACGGCGGTAGTCGAAACGCAGCCCGCCCAGGTCGGGGCCGGCCAGGTGCGTGGCCACGTTGTACGGCGTGTAGGCCAGCGGCCCGCCGAGATGCCCGGTCTGCGCGTAGTTCCCCAGCAACACCAGGGTCATGCACGTCAGGAACCCGACGTCTTCCAGGCGTTCGCGGTCATAGGGCGTCGTCAGGCGCTCGATCGGGGACACCGGAGTCTGCTGGGCCATCGCCAAGGTGGGAACCTCCACGAGAGTTCGTTGAGCGCTGAATTCTCACACGCCGAAGAGGCTACTGCATCGTGCGGACGTTTGGCGCGACCGCGACCTCCATCTCCGTGAGCGCGACCACTTCGGGCGGCGTGAATCCCGGCGCCACCGCATCCAGGACGAAGTGGCCCTTCTCCCAGCGCAG
>VGLJ01000020.1 GCA_016866775.1 Candidatus Rokuibacteriota bacterium
CTTCCGGCGCGTTGTCGATCGACCCGTAGTCCCGCACCGCGATGTTCTTGTTCTTCGTGTGCAGCACCTTCGTGATCGCCGCCGTCAGCGTCGTCTTGCCGTGGTCGATGTGCCCGATCGTCCCGATGTTCACGTGCGGCTTCGTCCGCTCGTACTTCGCCTTGGCCATTCGCCCTTACCTCCGCAAGTGGATGGAGCCCATGTCCGGGATTGAACCGGAGACCTCGCCCTTACCAAGGGCGTGCTCTGCCAACTGAGCTACATGGGCCCGTGCGTCAGTCGACGTCATCGCGCAAATCGTGGAGCGGGAAACGGGATTCGAACCCGCGACCCCCAGCTTGGAAGGCTGGCGCTCTACCGCTGAGCTATTCCCGCGCCCCGGCGTCTCGTCCGTTCGTGCACTCACGGGCTCTTCCGAGAGCCCCAAAGTGGTGGGGAGGAGAGGATTTGAACCTCTGAAGGCGTTCGCCAGCAGATTTACAGTCTGCCCCCTTTGGCCACTTGGGTACCTCCCCGAAAACCGCGGCATGCGCCCGAAAACCCTCGCTGATCTGGTCGAGAAAAGCTGGCGCTGGCGGGAGGATTCGAACCCCCGACCCACTGCTTACAAGGCAGTTGCTCTGCCCCTGAGCTACGCCAGCACAGACAAAATTCCACGTTAGACTTCAACCTCTTGTCCGTCAAGGAGTTTTTATGCGCTGAGGCGCTGGCGGGCTGCCTCGTAGCATAGCGCAGCCACGGCAGCGGCGACGTTCAGAGACCCGACCTGCCCCCTCATGGGAATCGTCAGGAGCGCGTCACAGGTCCGGGCGACCAGGGGCCGGACACCTTCTCCCTCGCCTCCGGCCACTAGGCAGAGCGGCCCCTTGAGATCCGCCTTCCACGGCGCCATGCCGCCCTCGACAGCCGTCCCGTACACCCAAACACCTGATTCTTTAAGCTTTTGGAGGGCCGACACCATGTTGGTTTCGCGAGCGACGGCTACGTGCTCGATCGCGCCCATGGCCGCCCGGGCCGCGACTTCCGTCAGGCCGACCTGGTGGTGCTTCGGGACGATGACCCCGTGGATACCGAAGACCTCGGCCGTCCGGAGGACGGCTCCGAAGTTCCGGGGGTCCTGGACCCGGTCCAGGGCCAGCAGGAAGGCGGGCTCGCCCCGGGAGGCCGGGATGGCGAGGAGATCGTCGAGGCCGACGTACTCCGCGGCGGCCACGCGGGCCACGACGCCCTGGTGGTCGTCGGACCCCGCGATGGCGGAGAGCTGCTCGCGCGTCCGGTACGAGACCTTGACGCCCGCGCGCCGCGCGAGCGCCACGACCTCGGCCAGCGGACCGTGCGCGCCCGAGAGCACCGCGATCTCGTCGGTCCGGCGCCCGCCGCTGCGGAGCAGCGCGAGCACGGGATTGCGCCCGTAGACGCGTCCCTCGCTCACGAGCCCTCCGTCGCGCGGAGGCCCTTCCATTCCCAGTCGGTGCCCTGCGGCGTGTCCTTCACGGTGACCTCGAGCCGCGCGAGCTCGGCGCGCAGCTGGTCGGCGCGTGACCAGTCTCGGCTCGCGCGCGCGGCGGCCCGCTCGCGGATCAGCGAACGGACCTGCTCGCTCAGCTCGCGCGGCATGTCGGCCCTCGCCGGCGTCGGCTCGCGGAAGCCGAGCGCGGCGAGCATCGTCGCCAGCTCGCGCGTCCCTCGCACGAAGTCCTGCGCGCTCCGTCCGTCGCGACGGTTGAGCGCGCGCGCCATCTCGAACAGGACGCCGAGCGCCTGCGGCGTGTTGAAGTCGTCGTCCATCGCCGCGACGAAGTCCTCGCGATAGGCCGCGAGGTCGCGGGGCAGCGCGTCGGCACCGGCGGTCTCGGCGTACTTCTTCGCCTCGAGGACCGGACCCCACAGGCGCTCGAGCGCGCGGCCGGCCTCGGCGAGGCGCTCTTCCGCGAACTCCAGCGGATTGCGGTAGTGCGTGCCGAGGATCCACAGGCGCACCGCGTCCGCGTCGTGGCGCTTGAGGATCTCGCGGATCCACAGCGTGTTGCCGAGCGACTTCGACATCTTCTCCGCGCCCATGTTGATCATGCCGTTGTGCAGCCAGTACCGCGCGAACGGCTTGCCCGTCGCGGCCTCCGACTGCGCGATCTCGCACTCGTGGTGCGGAAAGATCAGGTCGTCGCCGCCGCCGTGGATGTCGATCGGCGTGCCCAGGTGCTTCATCGCCATGGCGGAGCACTCGATGTGCCACCCGGGGCGTCCGGGGCCCCACGGGCTCGGCCACGACGGCTCGCCGGGCTTCGCCGACTTCCACAGCGCGAAGTCGCGCGGGTCGCGCTTGCGCTCGTCGACCTCGACGCGCGCGCCGACGAGCAGCTCCTCCAGGTTCTTGCCCGAGAGGCGCCCGTACGGCGGGAAGCGGCGAATCTCGAAGTAGACGTCGCCGTCGACGACGTAGGCGTAGCCGCCGGCGACGAGGCGCTCGATCAGCGCGATCATCTCGGCCACGTGCCGGGTCGCTTTCGGCTCGACCTCCGGCGCCTGCACGCCGAGCGCCGCGATGTCGTCCCGGAACGCGGCGATGTAACGCTCCGAGATCTCGCCGGCGTCGACCCCTTCCTGATTCGCGCGCCGGATGATCTTGTCGTCGATGTCGGTGAAGTTCCGCACGAACGTCACGCGATAGCCGGCGAAGCGCAGGTACCGCGAGATCACGTCGAAGACGACCATCATCCGCGCGTGCCCGACGTGCGAGATGTCGTAGACGGTGACGCCGCACGAATACATCCGGATCTCGCCCGGCGTCAGCGGCACGAGGTCTTCCTTGCTGCGGGTCAGGGTGTTGTAGACCTTCACGCGACGTCTCCGATCACAGACTCGTCTCGCCTTCGGCTGCGCCTCGCACTTCCACGCTCACGACCGCCATCGCTGCCATGCCTTCCTTCCTGCCGAGCAGTCCCAGGCCTTCGGGGCTTTTGGCTTTGACGCTCGTCGCGTCGAGAGGGATTCCGAGTGTGTCGGCGAGCCGCTTGGCCATCTCGGGCAAGAGGTTCGCGAGCCGCGGCGCCTGCGCGATGACCGTCGCGTCGACGTTCACCAGCCGGCCTCCGCGCGCGGTCACGAGCGTCATCACCTCGCGGAGCAGCGCAAGGCTCGAGATCCCGCGGTACCGCGGGTCGGTGTCGGGGAAGTGGCGGCCGAGGTCGCCGAGCGCGAGCGCGCCGAGGAGCGCTTCGCCGATGGCGTGCGACAGCACGTCGGCGTCCGAGTGACCGCCGAGCCCGAGCTCGGACGGCACGGGCACGCCGCCGAGAACGAGCAGCCGCCCGGGCACGAGCGGATGCATGTCGAAGCCGAGCCCGGACCGGATGGTCATTTGGAGTCGCGGGCGCCCGGGCGCTCGAGCGCCGGCCCGCTCCGGCGCCTCGCTTCGCTCGAGCGCCCGCCCGCTCGGGTGCCGCGCTTCGCGCGACGCAAGTCTTCGGGTGTCGTGATCTTCACGTTGTCGGGCGAGCCGGGGACGACGGCGACGGGATGGCCGAGGCGCTCCACCAGCATCGACTCGTCGGTGCCGAGGAATCCGTCGCGCCGCGCCTTCTCGTGCGCCTCGCGGAGGATGTCGGCGCGGAAGGCCTGCGGCGTCTGCACGGCCCAGAGCGCGCTCCGATCGACGGTCGCCTCGACGACGGCGTCACGGACACGCTTGACGGTCTCCGCGATCGGCAGCGCGCAGATCGCCGCGCCGCCGGCGCGCGCCGCCGTGATGACGCGATCGACGAGCGCCCGCGTGATGAACGGTCGGACGGCGTCGTGCACGACGATCACCGCCGCGTCGTCCGGCACCGCCCGGATGCCGAGCCATACGGAGTCCTGCCGCTCGGCGCCGCCCGTGACGACGCGCACGCGCGCGGCGTTCGGCACGCCGGCGAGCGCGCGCCGCGTGGGCGCGAGGTACGCCGCGGGCGCCGCCACGACCACCGCGCTCACGGCGGGATGACGCGTGAACGCTTCGACCGTGCGCGCGAGGATCGTGCGCGAGCCGAGCCGGAGGAATTGCTTCGGCGTCCGGCCGCCGAGCCGGCGCCCGACGCCGCCCGCGGGGATGACGACCGCGACGTCACGCACGCGCGCCCTCGTCGTCGCGCAGCCGCGTGAAGATGATCCGGCCGGCGGACGTCTGCAGCACGCTCGTCACCGCCACGTCGACGGTCTGGCCGATCCACCGCTTGCCCTGATCGACGACGACCATCGTGCCGTCGTCCAGGTAGGCGACGCCCTGTCCCGACTCCTTGCCCTCGCGGAGAACGTGGACGCGCATCGCTTCACCCGCGACCACGGCGGGCTTGAGCGCGTTGGAAAGGTCGTTGACGTTCAGCACCACGACACCGGTGAGCTCGGCGCGCTTGTTGAGGTTGTAGTCGGTGGTGACGATCTTCGCGCCGCGCGCCCGGGCGAGCGCGAGCAGCTTCTCGTCGACCTCAATGACGCCGGGGACGTCGGCAGGGTCGAGCTCCACGAGGAGCCCGGGCAGTCGCTGCAGCCGCTGCACGACGTCGAAGCCGCGCTTGCCACGCGTCCGCTTCCGCGGGTCCCCGGCGTCGGCGATCTGCTGCAGCTCGCGGAGGACGAACTCCGGGATCACGAGCGGTCCGTCGACGAAGCCGGTGGCCGCGAGGTCGGCGATGCGGCCGTCGATGAGCGAGGACGTGTCGACGAGCTTCGTCGGGCGCTCGGCGGCCGGACGCGGGAACAGCATCGCGTTCAGCCCGGTCACCTCGGCGCCGCGGCGCACGCCCGTGGCTCCGCCCAGCCATGCGCCGAGCAGCCCGCCGAGCGCGAGCGCACCGGCGCCGACGGCCGGCGCGACACCCGCGAGCGCGAAGCCCGCGGCGATGCCCGCGAAGAGTCCCACGACACCGCCGAGCGTCCCCCACACGAGACGCTCGAGCCGCGCGCGCCCGGCCGCGCGTTCGGCCATCAGCACGAGCGCGGTGACGACGAGCGCGGCAACGACGCCGCCGAATGCGGAGTATCCGGCGCGTGGCGCGGTGTCGGCGCCGATCACGGCGGCCAGGATCGCGACGAGGACGCGGAGCACGACGCCCGCGACGCGCCCCGACCGAGCGCTCATCGGAGCAGCACCGCGATCGCCTCGTCCACCGTGGCGACGCCGTGCGCCTCGAGCGGCAGCGCGGCGCCGTCGCCGAGATTGCTCGCCGGCACCACGGCCTGGCGGAAGCCGAGCTGCGCCGCCTCGCGCAGCCGCGTCGCGAGGCCCGTGACCGCGCGCACTTCGCCCGTGAGCCCGACCTCGCCGAGCACGAGCACGTCGCCGCGCACCGGGCAGTTCATGTAGCTCGACGCCGCCGCGAGCACGATGCCGAGATCCGCCGCGGGCTCGGTGATGCGGCCGCCGCCCGCGACGTTGACGAACACGTCCTGGCTCGCCACCGGCACGCCGGCGCGCTTCTCGAGCACGGCGAGCAGCAGGCAGACGCGGTTGTAGTCCGCGCCGAGCACCGTGCGCCGCGGCGTCCCGAACGAGGCCGGCGCCACGAGCGCCTGGAGCTCGAGCAGGAGCGGCCGCGTGCCGTCGAGACTCGCCACCACGACGGAGCCCGGAGCGTCGCGCGGCCGCTCGGCGAGGAAGAACCCCGACGGGTTCTGGACCTCCTCGAGACCCCGCTCGCCCATCTGGAAGACGCCGAGCTCGTTGGTCGAGCCGAACCGGTTCTTCACGGCGCGGAGCACGCGATAGGCGTGGTGCTGCTCGCCTTCGAAGTAGAGCACCGTGTCGACCAGGTGCTCGAGCGTGCGCGGGCCGGCGATCGCGCCGTCCTTCGTCACGTGCCCGACGAGGAACGTCGCGAGGCCGCGGCCCTTCGCCAGCGACATCAGCCGCGCCCCGCACTCGCGCACCTGCGCGACGCTGCCGGGCGCGGACTCGAGACCGGGGAGAAAGACCGTCTGGATCGAGTCGATCACGAGCGCGCGCGGCTTGACTTCGTCGAGCTGCGCCTCGATCGCGTTCACGTCGTTCTCCGCCCACAGCAGGAGCCCGTCGGTCTTGATGCCGAGCCGCTCCGCGCGCATGCGCACCTGCGCCGCCGACTCCTCGGCGGAGACGTAGAGCACGGGCGGCGCGAGCTCCGCGAGTCGGCTCGCCGCTTGCGCGAGCATCGTGGACTTCCCGATCCCCGGCTCCCCGCCGATCAGCACGAGCGATCCCGGCACGACGCCGCCGCCGAGCACGCGGTCGAGCTCGCCGATGTGCGTGCGCAGCCGCGCGACGTGCTCGATCTCCACCTCGCGCAGCGGCCGCGGGCGGCCCGACGTCAGCGCCACGCGCCGGCCCTCGCGCTGCGGCGCCGGGCGCTCCTCGACGAGCGCGATGAAGTCGCCGGTGCGCGCGCAGTCCGGGCACGTGCCGGGCTTCGGGCTGGCGAAGCCGCACTGCTGGCAGCGATAGGCGCTAGCGGCCCGCTTCACCGCCGTCCCTCTTGCCGTCGGCGGGCTTCTTGCCGAGCCCGCGGATGAAGCTGCGGAGCAGGAAGCTGCGCGACGCCCCGTCGAGGATGTTCGACAGCCGCTCGTAGAGCGTCGGATCGGCGATCAGCGCGCCGAGCGTGCCCTCGCCCTCGTTGATCTTGTCGGTGATCGCGCGGAGGTTCGCGAGCGTCGCCTGCAGGTCGCGCGACGCGCTGGCGATGCTCGCGTCCGCGGGCTCGTCCTTGAGGAGCCCGCCGAGCGTCCCCTTCCCGCCGGCGACACGATCGGAGACGTCGCGGAAGTTGCGCGTGACCCGCTGCAGATCCTCCAGGACCGACTTGTACTTCGGGTCGAAGAGCAGCGCCGTGAGCAGCCCTTCGTCGCCGGCGGGACGGTCGGCGATCGCGCCGAACCGTTCCATCGCGGCGACCAGCTTCCTCGCCGCCTGCGTCGACTGATCGGACGTCAGCACGCCGGCGGCGCCTTCGCCGCGCTCGATGCGCGCGAGGATCGCCTGCGTGCTGGTGATGAGGTCGTTCACCCGCCGGAGCGCGATCGGCTCCTCGTAGAGCAGCGTGTGCGCGAGGCCCGGGCCCTTCTCCACGCGATCCGCGATGCGGCTCACCTGGTCCGCGGCCTTGCGCGCGGTCTTCACCGTCTCGCCCAGGTCCTGCAGCACGCGCGTCGCCCGGAACTCCTGCGCGATCGTGTTGAAGCTCTCCGCGAGCGCGGCCACGCTGCGGACGACGCCCGCGCCTTCGCCGATGACGTGCGCGAGGTCGACGGGATCGCGAGACTTCAGGATTTCGCCGGGCTGCACGGCCGCCGCCTGCGCGCCCCCCACGGTGATCTCGACGATGCGATCGCCGAGCAACCCCTGGGTCTGGATCCGTGCCTCGGAGTCCTTGCGGATGCGATCCGCGAATTGCGTCGCGATCTTCATCTCGACGCGCACCTTGCCGCCGGGCTGCGGCGGCAGCTCGACCGCGCTCACACGGCCGATCTGCGCCCCCGCGAGCCGCACCGTGGCGCCCTCCTGCAGGCCGCCGACTTCCGTGAACTCGGCGTAGATCGAGTAGCGCGCCTCGAAGAGCCGGGCGCGCGCGCCGAGCATGTAGATGATGCCGAGGAAGACCACGAGGCCCACGAGGACGAAGATCCCCACGCGCACCTTCGTGGCCCGCTCGCGTTGCCGCTCGTTCATCGTGCCTCTCCGGACAGGAATGCTTGCACCGCCGGATCCCGGCTGCCCAGCACGTCGTCGAGGCGGCCGATGGTCGCGAACCGGCCCTCGATCAGCACGGCGACGCGGTCGGCGACGGTCTTCGCCAGCTCGAGATCGTGGGTGACCACGATCGCCGTGTCGCAGACCTCACTGCCCAGCTCGGAGATCAGCTCGCCGACCAGCTTCGAGTTCGTCGGATCGAGCCCGGCCGTCGGCTCGTCGAACAGCAGCACGTCCGGCTGACCGATGAGCGCGCGGGCGATCCCGACGCGCTTGCGCATCCCGCCCGAGAGCTCGGCCGGGAGCTGGGGCAGCACCTTCTCGTCGAGGCCGACCAGCGAGAGGAAGTGGATGACCCGCTCGTGGATCTCGCGCGCCGACAGATCGGTGTGCTCGCGCAGCGGGAACGCGACGTTCTCCTCCACGGTGAGCGAGTCGAACAGCGCCGCGCCCTGGAAGACGTAGCCGAGGCGGCGCCGGACCGGCAGCATCGCCTCCTCGGAGAGGCGCTCGATGTGCTGGTCGAAGAGCATGACCGCGCCGCCGTCGGGCCGGAGGAGGCCGTCGATGATGCGCAGCAGGACCGTCTTGCCCGATCCACTGCCTCCCATCACGACGAGGGTCTCGCCCTTGTCGAGCCGAAAGCTGACGCCCTTCAGCACGGCGAGCGTCTCGAAGCTCTTGCGGACGTCCTTCGCCTCGACGAGGACCGTCATTGCGCCGTCACCGGCCAGAACAGGATGAGGAACAGCTTCGTGAGGAAGAAGTCCGAGATGATCACGCCCATCGTGACCTGCACCACGGTGGCGGTGGTCGCGCGGCCGAGGCCTTCCGTGCCGCCCTCCACGCTGAGCCCGTTGTAGCAGCCGATCAGGGTCACGATCGCGCCGAAGAAGACGCTCTTCCCGATGCCGGTCAGGAAGTCGCGCGGGATGACCCAGTAGGTCGTGGTGTTCACGTACGCGTACAGATCGGCCCCGCGCTCGACGACCATCGTGATCATGCCGCCCACCACGCCGAGGAAATCGGCGAGCGTCGTCAGCAGGGGGAAGACGATCAGCGACGCCAGCACGCGCGGGACGATGAGACGCTTGACGTAGTTGACCCCGAGCGAGCGCAGCGCGTCGATCTGCTCGGTGACCTTCATGGAGCCGAGCTCGGCCGTGATGCCCGAGGCGACCTTTCCGCCGACGAGGATCGCCGTGAGGACGGGGCCCAGCTCGCGGAGGATGGCGAGCGCGACGAGCGGGCCCACGTAGAGCTCCGCGCCGAACCGGGCCATGTTGATGGCGCTCTGGATGGCGAAGACCATGCCGGTGAAGACCGCCGCGGTCGCGGCCACGGCGAGCGAGCGCACGCCCATGATCTCGATCTCACGGACGACCAGCGTGTAGTACTTCGGCGGCAGCGCCACGCTGCGCGCCACCTGGGCCGTGAGCAGGCCGAGGCCGCCGTACCACATCGCCGTGCTCCGAAGCGTCGCCGTCGCCATGCCCGCCTACTCCCTCGCGAAGCTCTCCACGAAGCGCTGGAAATCCGCCCGGCGCGCCCCGAAGACGGCGGGGGGCGCCGCGTACACCAGATCGTAGACACAGCGTACGTCCTTCATCACGTACGCCTCCAGCCGGAGCGGCTCGTCCCGGCCGGCCACGCGCGCGTCGATGACCGCGCGCGCGGCGGGCGCCCCGTCGAGTGTCGCGGCCCCGTTCTCGACGACCCGCCGATCCCGGAGGCCCAGGAAGAGCCGCCGCGCCAGCACGCCGACGTCACGCCGCGCCGCCTCCTCGCCGCACTCGACGTTCGCGAAGATGCCCGCCTCGCCGCCGCGATGCCGCAGCTCGAGCTCGGCCCGGCTCGCCGCCGCCACTTCCCACTCCGGACCGGGCACCGCCACCCTGAACAGCGCCGGCGCCCGGAAGACGCCGTTCTCGATGCGCGGGCCGGCGCTCGCGCAGCCGGCCAGCGCGAGCGCGGTCAGCGCCACGCCGATGCGCCGGCGCCGCCCAGTACGGGGCGCAGCCATGCTCGGCTCAGCCGCCGGTCCGTCGCTCCGTGTGCCGGCGAGCGAGCTCCTTCAGCACGTCGCGCAGGGGAATGCCGCGCTCGCCGAGCAGGACCAGCGTGTGGAACCAGAGATCCGCGACTTCCTCGACGAGGCGGCGGTCGCCTTCCCCGCCGAGCGCCGCCGTGATCACCTCGATGGCCTCCTCGCCGATCTTCCGCGACACCGCGGCCTCGCCCTTCGCGAGCAGCGCGCCGACGTAGGAGCCGGCGGGCGGCGCGGTCTTCCGTTGCTCCACGATCTGCTCGATGCGCGCCAGCATCGTCGGCGCGGCGCGTCCGGCGCGACCTTGCGCCGCTCCGTCGCCCTGCAGCGCCGTGAAGAAGCACGTCGGGTTGTTCGTGTGGCAGGCGGGACCCTCCTGGTGCACCTGCACGAGGAGCGTGTCCGCGTCGCAGTCGGCGTACACGCGCTGGACGTGCTGCACGTGGCCCGACGTCTCGCCCTTCCGCCACTGCGTCGCGCGCGAGCGTGACCAGAAGTGGGTGAAGCCCGTCTCGAGCGTGGCCTGGACGGCGGCGCGATCCATCCACGCCACCATGAGGACGTCGCCGGTGTCCGCCTCCTGCACCACCGCGGGGATCAAGCCCTGCGCGTCGAAGCGGAGGTCGTCGACGGTCATGGCGTGAGGCGGACTTCCACGCCGCGGTCGCGCATGTACGCCTTCGCCTCGGCGATCGCGTGGATCGCGAAGTGGAAGATCGACGCGGCGAGCGCGGCGTCCGCGCCGCCCTCCGTCACGCCCTCCACGAGGTGCTCGAGCGAGCCCGCGCCGCCCGAGGCGATGACGGGCACCGTGACGGCGTCGGACACCGCGCGCGTGAGCTCGAGGTCGTACCCGTCCTTCGTGCCGTCGCGGTCCATGCTCGTCAGGAGGATCTCGCCGGCGCCGAGGGCGACCGCTTCCTGCGCCCACGCGATCGCGTCGCGCCCGGCGGGGCGCCGCCCGCCGTGCGTGTACACGCCCCAGCGGGTGCCTTTGGACATGGGGGCCCCATCACTCAGGACCCCCAAGCCCCCTTCACGCCGTGCGTCGATCGCCACCACGATGCACTGGCTGCCGAAGCGCTCCGCCGCTTCGCGGATCACCGCGGGATGCGCCAGCGCCGCGGTGTTGAGCGACACCTTGTCGGCGCCCGCGCGCAGCAGCCGGCGCACGTCCTCGATCGAGCGGATGCCGCCGCCGACCGTGAGCGGCATGTAGATGCCCTCCGCGGTCCGGCGCACGACGTCGAGCATGATGTGCCGATCTTCGTGCGACGCGGTGATGTCGAGGAAGACGAGCTCGTCGGCGCCCTGCGCGTCGTACGCGAGCGCGGCCTCGACGGGATCACCGGCGTCGCGCAGGTCGACGAAGCGCACGCCCTTCACGACGCGCCCGTCCTTCACGTCGAGGCAGGGGATGACGCGCTTCGCCAGCATCAGCGTGCCCGGCCGCCGGCGGAGCCGGCGCTCGGACCGAGGACGTTCAACGCGTCACGGAGATCGACCGCGCCCGCGTACAACGCGCGACCGACGATCGTTCCCTCCACCCCCGGGATCGCGGCGAGACGGACGAGGTCATCCACGCTCGCCACGCCGCCCGACGCCAGGACGGGGATGCCGACCGCGGCCGCGAGCGCGGCCGTGTCGTCGACGTTCGGACCGCCCGCGAGCCCGTCGCGCGTCACGTCGGTGTAGAGCAGCGCGGCCGCGCCGGCCTGCCGGGCGCGGCGGCCGACGTCGACCACGCGCTCGTCGCTCGTCTCCGTCCAGCCCTTCACCGCGACGTTCGGGCCGCACCCATCGACGGCGATGATGACGCGGCCGGGGTGGCGGGCGCAGACGTCGGCGAGGAACGCCGGATCGAGCGCGGCACGCGTGCCGATGACGGCCCACCGCGCGCCGGTCTCGAGGACCGCGCTCACCGCCGCGAGATCCCGCAGGCCGCCGCCGACCTGCACGGGCAGCGGCGCGACCGCGGAGACGATCCGCGTGATCAGCTCGGCCTGCTTCGGCGCGCCGGCGAACGCGCCGTCGAGATCGACGACGTGCAGGCGCTCCGCGCCGAGCGACGCCCAGCGGCGCGCCATCGCGACCGGATCCTCGGAGAACACGGTCTCGGCGTCGGCGCGGCCTTGCTGCAGGCGAACGCAGCGTCCCTCGCGCAGGTCGACCGCGGGGATGACGATCATGAGCATCCCTTCACGATCGCCGCGAAGTTCTCGAGCATGCGGAGGCCCCATCGCTGGCTCTTCTCGGGATGGAACTGCGTCGCGTGGATGCGCCCGTGCTGGACGGCCGCGGGAAACCGCACGCTGCCGTAATCGCACCAGGCGAGTTGGAGGTCCGGACGCGCGGTCTCCGGGTAATACGAGTGCACGAAGTAGAAGTGCGCGCCGCTCGGGATCCCTGCGAAGAGGGCCAGCGATCCGTCGTGCCCCACGCGGTTCCATCCCATGTGCGGGACCTTGCGTCCGGCCGGAAAGCGCCGCACGACTCCCGGAATCACGTCGAGCCCGCGGCCTTCGCCGAACTCCTCGCTCGTCGAGAAGAGCAGCTGATAGCCGAGGCAGATGCCGAGGAACGGGCGCGTGCCGTCGAGCGCGCGGCGCAGCGGCTCCACGAGCCCGCGCGCGCCGAGATTCGTCATCGCGTCGTGGAACGCGCCGTCGCCCGGCAGGACGACCGCGGCCGCGTCGTCGACCGCGCGGGGATCCTCGGTGACGCTCGCCGGGATGCCGACGCGCTCGAACGCCTTCTCCACGCTGCCGAGGTTGCCCCGGCCGTAGTCGATGATCGCGATCATGGCGCCGCTACAGCGCCCCCTTGGTGGAGGGCAGGATGCCGGCGATGCGCGGATTCAGCCGCGTCGCGTCGGCCAGCGCGCGGCCCACCGACTTGAAGACGGCCTCGGCGATGTGGTGGAGGTTGTGGCCGTAGTGCATCGTCACGTGCAGCGTGATCTCCGCGTTGAACGCGAACGCGCGGAAGAACTCCTGCAGCATGTCGAGGTCGAAGTTCGAGACGCGGGTGCGCGCCACGGGGACGTTGAAGACGAGGAACGGCCGCCCCGAGATGTCGACCGACGCCTGGACGAGCGCCTCGTCCATCGGCACGTACGCCGTGCCGTACCGGACGATGCCGCGCTTGTCCGCGAGCGCCTGCTTGAACACCTGGCCCAGCACGATGCCGACGTCCTCGACGGTGTGGTGGATGTCGACCTCGACGTCGCCGCTCGCCTCGACCGTGAGATCCATGAGCCCGTGCTTCGACCAGGCTTCGAGCATGTGGCTGAAGAACGGGATCGGCGTGGCGACCTTCGCCGCGCCCGTGCCGTCCACGTCGAGGTGGATCGTGACGTCGGTCTCCTTGGTCTTCCGCTCCACCCGCGCCTGTCGGCTCATCGCGTCTCCTTTGAACATGGGGGCCCCGCAGCTGAGGACCCCCACGCCCCCTCTTTTCTCATTTCCGCCGCCAGTCCGTGCGCGGCCAGCCCCTCGAGCGCCGTCAGCGTGCGGAGGTGCGGCAGCGCGGCGGCGAGGCCCGCCGGCGAGTACTCGATCACGCTCGCGCGCTTCACGAAGTCCTCGGTCGACAGCGGTGACGAGAATCGCGCCGTGCCGCCCGTGGGCAGCACGTGGTTCGGCCCGGCCACGTAGTCCCCGACGACCTCCGGCGTGTGCCGGCCCATGAAGACCGCGCCGGCGTGGCGCACGCGCGGCAGCAGGGCCGCCGGCACGCGCACGAGCAGCTCGAGGTGCTCGGGCGCGAAGCGGTTCGCCAGGTCGACGGCGTCGTCGAGCGACGCCACCCGGATCAAGGCGCCGTTGTCGCGCAGCGCCTGCGCGGCGATCTCGCGCCGCGGGAGCGCGGCGAGCTGCCGATCGAGCGCGCGCGCGGTCGCCGCGATGAGCGCGTCGTCATCGGTGATGAGCACCGCGCGCGCCATCGGATCGTGCTCGGCCTGCGCGAGCATGTCGGCCGCGGCCCACTCGGGATCGGCGGCGGCGTCGGCGATCACGATGACCTCGCTCGGCCCCGCGACCATGTCGATGCCGACCTCGCCGAAGACGCGCTGCTTCGCGAGCGCGACGTAGATGTTGCCGGGGCCGACGATCTTGTCGACGCGACGGATCGTGCCCGTCCCGTACGCGAGCGCCGCCACCGCCTGCGCGCCGCCGAGGCGCCAGCCTTCGGTCACGCCCGCGATGCGCGCGGCCGCGAGGACGGAATGGTCGGGAGACCCGTCCGGCCCGGGCGGCGTGACGAGCACGATCTCGCGCACGCCGGCGACCCGCGCCGGGATGGCGGTCATCAGCACGGTGGATGGATAGGCGGCACGGCCGCCCGGGATGTAGACGCCGACGCGGTCGAGCGGCCGGATCTCCTGGCCGAGCACCGAGCCGTGCTCGTCGGTCATCCGCCACGACTTCGACAGCGCCGCGGCGTGATAGCGCTCGATCCGCTCGGCCGCGTACGCGAGCGCGGCGCGCGTCTCGGGCGTCTGCGCGCGCTCCGCCGCCGAGAAGTCGTCCGGCGAGATCGCCAGCGCCGCCGGCGACGCGGCGGCGAAGCGATCGAAGCGCGCGGTGTAGTCGATCAGCGCCGCGTCACCCCGCGCGCGCACGGCGGCGAGGATCTCGTCGACCGCGGCGTGGATGGCCGGCGCGACCTGCTCCGGCGAGCGCTCCAGCGCGGCGGCGACCGCGTCGGCGCCGAGGGTCCGCGCATCGAGCGTGCGGATCATCGCGGGAGCTGTCCCTTCAGCTGGTCGATGAAGCCGGTGACCGCCGCGTGCTCGGTCTTCATCGAGGCGCGGTTGACGATGAGCCGCGCGGTCGAGCGCGCGATCTCCGCCACCTCCACGAGGCCGTTCGCGCGCAGCGTCTCGCCCGACTGCACGAGGTCGACGATGCGCTCGGCGAGGCCGATGAGCGGCGCCAGCTCGATCGAGCCGTCGAGGCGCACGATCTCCACTTGCACGCCGCGCTGGGAGAAATACTCCTCCGTCAGCCGCGGATACTTCGTGGCGACGCGCACCCACGACCACTTCGCGGGATCGTCGCGCTCCCACAGCTCGCGCGACTCCGCCACCACGAGCCGGCAGAAGCCGAACTTGAGATCGAGCGGCTCGTACACGTCCGGCGCCTGCTCGAGGAGGATGTCCTTGCCGACGATGCCGAGGTCCGCGGCGCCGTACGTGACGTATGCGGGCACGTCCGCCGGCTTCAGGAAGAGGAGCCGGAGGCCGCGGCGCGCGTCGGTGAAGATCAGCTTGCGCGATTCGGCGTCGACACCTTCGACGCCGAGCCCGGCCAGCAGCTCGAGCGCGCCGTCGAGGAGCCGGCCTTTCGGCAGCGCGAGCGTGAGCACGCTCTTCACGGCGTGTGCCCCGCGCCCGCAGGCGTGCGCCCGGCGATGAAGCGCGTCACCCCCGCGAGATCGGCGCGCGCCGTGACGCCGACGAAGCCCGCCGCGCTCAGGAGCGTCGCCGTCGCGCTCGCCTGGAGGGTGCCGATGGCCGCGGGCGAGAGCGTATCGCCGGCGGTCTCGAGCAGGAGCACGCCGCCCGGCCGCAACACCCGCCGCGCGTCGGGGAGGAGGCGCCGCACGACGTCGAGCCCGTCGGCGCCGCCCGCCAGCGCCAGGCGCGGATCGTGCGCGCGCACCTCGGGCGCGAGGGCGTCCAGCCAGGCGTCCGGCAGATAGGGAAGATTCGCGACGATGAGATCGGCGGACGCCTCGCCGAGCGCGCTGGTGAGATCGGTCGCGACGACATGGACTCGCCGCTCGAGGCCGAGCGCCTCGACGTTCGCGCGCGCGACCTCCACGGCCGCGCCCGAGATGTCGACGGCCACCACCTCCACGTCGAGGCGCGCGTGGGCGATCGCGCACGCGATGCATCCCGAGCCCGTGCCGACGTCGACGACGAGCGGCCGTGCGCCGGCCGACGGCGCCGGCAGCGCGCCCAGCGCCCACTCGACGAGCGCTTCCGTCTCGGGGCGCGGCACGAGGACGTCGTTCGTGAGACGAAGTCGCAGCCCCCGGAACTCCTCCCAGCCGAGGATGCGCTGCAGCGGCTCACGCCGCGTGCGGCGCTTCACGACGTCCGCGTAGCGCGCCGCCGTCATCTCGGGCAGCGGCCGCATCACGTTCACCGCGAGCGCGTTGCGGCCGACCTCGAGGATGCCGGCGAGCAGCCACTCGGCGTCGACGCGCGGCGTCTCGACACCCGCGGCGGCGAGACGCTCCTCCGCGTCCGCGAGCGCGGCACCGACCGTCGGCATCGTGGCGGCGCCCGTCAACTCTCCACCCGTTCCAGCCGCTCCGCCTGCTCGGCCGCGGCGAGCGCGTCGATGATCTCGTCGAGATCGCCTTCGAGCACGGTGGGCAGCCGGTGCAGCGTGAGGCCGATCCGGTGATCGGTCACGCGCGTTTGCGGGAAGTTGTACGTGCGGATGCGCTCGCTGCGCTCGCCGGTCCCGACCTGGCTCCGGCGATCGGCGGCGATGGCCGCCTGCTGCTCTTCCTGCGCGCGCTCGAGGAGCCGCGCCTTCAGCACGCGCATCGCCTTCGCGCGGTTCTTGATCTGCGAGCGCTCGTCCTGGCACGTGACGACGAGACCGGTCGGAATGTGCGTGAGACGCACGGCGGAGTCGGTGGTGTTGACGCCCTGACCGCCGGGACCCGAGGAGCGATAGACGTCCACGCGGACGTCCTTGTCCGCGACCTGGATCTCCACGTCCTCGGCTTCGGGCAGCACGGCCACGGTGACGGTCGACGTGTGAATGCGGCCCGCGGACTCGGTCACCGGCACGCGCTGCACGCGATGCACGCCGCGCTCGAACTTGAGCCGGCTCCACGCGCCCCGGCCCTGCACGAAGAGGATGACTTCCTTGAGCCCGCCCTGGCCGGTCGGGCTCGCGTCCATCACCTCGACCTTCCAGCGCTTGCTCTCCGCGAACTTCGTGTACATGCGCGAGAGCTCCGCGGCGAACAGCGCGGCCTCGTCGCCGCCGGCGCCGGCGCGGATCTCGACGAACACGTTCTTCTCGTCGTTCGGATCGCGCGGCAGGAGCAGGCGCTTGAGCTCTTCTTCAAGCGCTCCCTGCCGGCCGGTCAGCTCGTCGATCTCGGCCTGCGCGAGCTCGGCGAGCTCGCGGTCGCCGCCCTCGCTCAGGATGTGGCGGGCTTCCCCGATCCGCTCGAGCACCTTCCGGTACTCACGGAAGCGCTCCACGGTCTCCCGGAGGTCGGACTGCTCCTTGCGCAGTCGAGCGAGCTCGCCCGTGCGGGAGTAGATGGCGGGATCGGCGAGCGCGCGGTCGATCTCCTCCGAGCGCTCTTCGATCTGACGGAGCTTGTCGAACAACATCGCGGGTCAGCGCCTCCCGGGCAGGCACGCCCGTCCGAGGCGAGCCGCCGCGCGCGAAGTTGAGCTCGGGCCGCTACCCCTGCGCGGGCGTGGCCGCCCCGCGCTTGTACTTGCGCTGGAAGCGCTCCACGCGGCCGGCGGTGTCCATGAACTTCTGCTTGCCCGTGTAGAACGGATGGCACTTCGAGCACACTTCGACGCGGATGTCGGGCTTGGTGGACCGGGTCTGGATGACCTCGCCGCAGGCGCAGGTAATTGTCGTGTCCACGTACTCCGGATGAATGCCAGCCTTCACGGCCCACCTCCTCGGACTCGTAAGGATACCAGAGGCGCGCGAAAGGCCAAAACGGCGTGGGTTTGGGGTCGTCGCCCCGGCTTTAGCCCGCTCGCCGCCTCTCCGCGCCGCCGCTCTGCCGTGCCGTCACCCGCCGCGGGGACTGGCATTGTGTCGTGCCCGGGGGAGCGCGACCGCGCCAAGTACGCGAGACATCGAACGGGCGCGTGTGGCGCGGTTTATGCCACCGCGCACACCCCGGCGGCGGAATCGCCACGGCAGCAACGTGTGAGCGGCGCGCGGCGGGCGCGCGCGGGAGCGAGGTGCACGAGGGGCAAACACCGTCATGAATCGACGCGTAGCACTCATCGGCTTCGTCGTCCTGCTGCTGTTCACGTCAGGGTGCAGCCTGGTCCGTCCCCTTCCCGGTGTCACGCACGACGATCCGCCGCGCATGTCGGCCGGCGGAACGATACCCGGATCGCGGATTCCGTTCATCGAGAATCGGGGCCAGACGAACGACGCCGTGAAGTTCTACGCGCCGATCGCCGACGGCACGGTGTTCGTCACGTCCTCCGGAGAGATGACGTACGCCCTGCGTCACGTCGTGCTCACCGAAGCGCTTGTCGGCGGCGCCGTGCAGAGCGTGACCGGCACACGCGAGACGCCGACGAAAGTGAACGTCCTCCGTGGCAACGATCCGGCCGCGTGGCGCACGAACCTCCCGACCTACGACACGATCAGCCTCGGCGAGGTCTACGCGGGCATCGACGTGGAGCTCCAGGCCTCGGGCGCGTCCGTGGAAAAGCTCTTCCACGTCAAGGCGGGCGCGGATCCCGCGCGGATCCGGATCGCGGTGACAGGCGGTCGAGGCATCGCGGTCACGCCACAGGGCGAGCTCGACGTCGCCGTCGCCAAGGGAACGATCCGATTCACCAGACCGATCGCGTTTCAGGAGGCTGCGGGGAAGCGAGAGCCTGTCGACGTCGCGTACGTCGTGGACGGCGAGCGGTACGGCTTCCGCCTCGGCACCTACGATCGGAGCCGGCGGCTCGTCATCGATCCCGTGCTCAAGACCACGTTCCTCGGCGGCGCGATGAGCGACTCCGTCGTGGCGGTCGTCGAGGATGGCGGGGGGAACGTCTACGTCGCCGGCTACACGGCGTCGCCGGACTTCCCCGGCGTCGGGGCAGGCGTAGCGGATCCGTTCATCCCGTTCCCGAACTTCGACGGCTTCGTGGCGAAGCTGAATGCCGACCTGAGCGTCGTTCTCGTCGCCACGTTCCTCGGCGGCGGCGGCGACGACGTGATCCAGGCGATGACCCTCGACGGCGCCGGGAACCTCTACGTCACCGGCTACACGAGGTCGCCGGACTCGCCGGGCATCGACTCGACGTCGGCCTACGACAGCCTGAACGGGTTTACCGACGCGTTCGTCGCGCGGCTGGACGCGGGCCTGACCACCGTCCACTCGACCTACCTCGGGGGGGCGGATGACGAGGACGCGCGCGCTATCGCGCTCGACGGTACCGGAAGCGTCTTCGTGGCAGGGGCGACGTCGTCGTCCGACTTCCCGGGGGTGAGCTCCAGGGCGGGCTCCGCGGACTCCACGTTCGCCGACGGCGAGGGCTTCGTCGTGAAGCTCGACGCCGGCCTCGGCAACATCCTGGCCGCGACCTTCCTCGGCGGCAGCGCGAGCGACACGGCGAACGCCATCGCGATCGACGCCGCCGGTCGCATCTATGTCGCGGGCACGACCGACTCCGCCGACTTCCCGGGCGTCGGAGCCGGCTCGGCCGATTCCACCCACGCCGGAACGTTCACGGACTTCGAGGAAGGCTTCGTGGCCCGGCTCGATGCGAGCCTCGGCACGATCCAGGCCGCGACGTTCCTCGGTGGCAGCGACTTCGACGTCATCGTGGCCCTCAGGCTCGACGGCACGGGGAACGTGTACGTCGCGGGCTCGACGGGGTCGTGGGATTTCCCGGGACTCTCCGGGGGATCGCCGGACCTGATCAGGGCCGGCGTGGAGGGCTTCGTCGCCAAGCTGAGCCCCGGTCTGACGAACGTGATGGGAGCGACCTTCCTTGGCGGAAGCGGCGACGACTTCGTTCGTGGCCTCGCCGTGAACAGCGCGGGCACGATGTACGTGGTCGGCGACACGATCCTCAGCTTCGGGACCGGGGGACACTCCGGGAACGACTTTCCGGGTATCGCGCCCGATTCGGCGCAGACGACCTTCACCGACCTCGATCACGGGTGGGTCGCGAGGCTCGAGGACCTCCTCAAGCCCGGCTGCAAGTACCTGCAGGAGCTGAAGGGTTACATCGATTCCTGCGTCCCGTGCCCGCCCACGGTGAAGCAGACGCTCCTCCGCCACGTCGAGACCGCCCTGCGGCAGGTGGCGGACGACAACCCGCGGGGCGCGATCAGCACGATGAACCTCTTCATCGCCGACACGGACCGCTTCGCGCGCCGGCTTTGCCGGCGCGATCCGATCCTGGGGGAGGCAGACAAAAAAGAGCGAGCCGCATGGCTCGCTCTTTTTTTGGCGTCGGAAGGGGGGCGAAGCCCCCCTCCGAGGGTTCTAGCCCATCGAATGCATCGCGTTCAGGAATTCCTTGTTCGTCTTCGTCAGCTTCAGCTTGTCGAGCAGGAGCTCCATCGCCTCGACGGGGTTGAGCTGCGAGAGCGCCTTGCGGAGCAGCCACACCTTCTGGAGCTCGTCCTTCTCGAGGAGCAGCTCTTCCTTGCGCGTGCCGGACTGCTCGATGTTGATCGTCGGGAAGATGCGCTTGTCCATGAGGCGCCGGTCGAGGTGCACCTCCATGTTGCCGGTGCCCTTGAACTCCTCGAAGATCACGTCGTCCATCCGGCTGCCGGTATCGACGAGCGCGGTGGCGATGATCGTCAGCGACCCGCCCTCCTCGATGTTGCGCGCCGCCGCGAAGAACCGCCGCGGCCGCTGGAGCGCGTTGGCGTCGAGACCGCCGGACAGCACCTTGCCCGACGACGGGATGATCGCGTTGTGCGCGCGCGCGAAGCGCGTGATCGAATCGAGCAGGATCACGACGTCGCGCTTGTGCTCGACGAGCCGCCTGGCCTTCTCGATCACCATGTCGGCGACCTGCACGTGACGCGCGGGGACCTCGTCGAACGTCGACGCCACGACCTCACCCCGCACCGAGCGCTGCATGTCGGTGACCTCTTCCGGCCGCTCGTCGATGAGCAGCACGATGAGGTAGACCTCGGGATGGTTCTCGGCGATCGCGTGCGCCAGCGCCTGCAGCAGCATCGTCTTGCCGGTGCGCGGCGCGGCCACGATCATCCCGCGCTGCCCCTTGCCGATGGGCGAGAGCAGGTCCATCACGCGGGTCGTGAGGTTCTCCGCGTTGTATTCGAGGCGCAGCCGCTCCATCGGGTAGAGCGGCGTGAGGTTGTCGAAGAAGATCTTCTCGCGTGACTGGTCGGGCGTCTCGAAGTTGATCGACTCGACCTTCAGCAGCGCGAAGTACCGCTCGGTGTCCTTCGGCGGCCGCACCTGGCCGGAGATCGTGTCGCCGGTACGGAGGTCGAAGCGCCGGATCTGCGAGGGCGACACGTAGATGTCGTCCGGGCCGGGCAGGTAGTTGTAGTCGGGCGCGCGTAAGAAGCCGAAGCCGTCCGGCAGCACCTCGAGGACGCCTTCGGCGTAGATCAGGCCGTCCTTCTCCGCCTGCGCCTGCAGGATCTTGAAGATGAGCTCCTGCTTCCGGAGGCCGCTGTGGTTCTGGACGTTGAGGTCGCGGGCGAGGGCGTTGAGGTCGGGGATGCTCTTCTCCTTCAGCTCGGAGAGGTTCATCCCGTTGTTGGTGGTGCTGCCGCCAGTCGTGGCGGTCGTCCCTTCGGCATTCGGGGGGGTCGGGTTGGATTGACCTCGGTCTCCGCGGCGGGCGCTCATTCAACGGCTCCGGGTTTGCGCGACGGTGGAGCGTCGCTTCTCTAGAGTTAGAACTTGGCGGCTATGATTCTCGCTTCGGCTCTACAGCGGGGCGGCGGCCTGACGGTGACGCCATGCGTATAGTGCCACCCTGGCCCAACTTAGTCAACGTTTCTGTTTACATGCGGACCTCGATCACCGCCCGCTCCCGAATCTCCCGCAGCCAGACGTCGAGCCGGGCCTCGTACTTCTGGCGGAACAGGATCTCCCGGATCTGCTGCTTGGCCCGGGTCAGCCCCTCCCCTTCGAGGGCGTCTTTCGACTCCAGCCGGAAGATGTGGTAGCCGAGGTCCGAGCGGTACGGCTCCGAGACCGCCCCGGGCTTCAGCGCGAGAATCCGGCCCTCGATCTCCTGAGAGAGCTCGCCGCGCTTGAGGGTTCCGAGGTCCCCCCCGTCCCTGGCCGTGGCGTCCGCGGAGAACTTGCGGGCGAGCTCGGCGAAATCGGCGCCCTCGCGGAGCTGGCCCCGCACCACCTCGGTCCGGATGCGGGCCGCTTCCCAGGCGGCGTCGCTCTTGCCGTCGGGGACGATGAGGATGTGGCGTGCGTGATAGCCGAGACCGGTCTCCAGCTTCTCGCGGTTCTCGTCGAGGTAGCGGTCGATCTCGGCATCGGTCACCGACACGCGAATCGTGACCTTCCGGCGCACCACCTTGCCGAGCTTGATGGTCTCGCGCAGCCGCTTGCGGACCGAGTCATAGCTGATGCCCTGGGCCTTCAGGGCCGCCTTGAAATCCTCGACGTCCTTCATGCTCGTCTTCTTGATGCGGTCGAGCAGCTCCTCGTCGACCTCGGCCTCGTCGACCACGATCTTCTCGCGCTCCGCCTCCTGGAGCTGCAGCCGCGTCTCGATGAAGCGGTTGAGGAACTCGCGGCGGACCTGCTCCTCGTTGCCGGGCGGGCGCTGGCGCGCATCCGCGCGCGCGGCCGCCATCGCCTCTTCGAGCTCGCCGAGCGTGATGGCGTCGTTGTTCACGACGGCGACGACGCGGTCCAGCACCTCGTCGTCGTCCGGGCGCGCCGGAGGACGGTCGATGACGCGCGGAGGCGCGGCCGCGCGCGGCGGCGGCGGCGCGCCGCGATCGGCGCCGAGGATCGGCACCCACGCGGGGACCCACGCGGGATTCCACTGCGGCAGCGCGCACCCGCCGAGGGCGAGCGCGACGACGAGCGGAAGCGCGCGCGCGCCGCGGCTCACGCCGCGAGCACCTGGAAGACCGCGTGGACGGAGTCGCGGACGCGCGGCCAGTCACCGCCCGCGATGATCGCCTCGAGCATGTAATCGCGCTTCATCTTCAGTCGTCCCTTGCTGTCCCGGATCGCCGCGAGGAGCTTGCCCGCCTCCACCGGCGTCGACGGCGCGAACGTCACCAGCGCGCGCGCGTCGCCGATCTCCACCTTCTCGATGCCCAGCCGCCGCGCCGCGAGCCGGAGCCGGACCACGTCCAGCAGCTGCTCGGCCTCGAGCGGCAGCGGGCCGAAGCGGTCGGCCAGCTCCGCGCGGATGTCCGCCACCACGGCCTCGTCGCCCGCGCCCGCCAGCCGCTTGTAGAGTGCCAGCCGCTGGTTGACTTCGGGAACGTATTCCTCCGGCAGGAATCCCTCCGCCGGCGCGCTGATCACGGGATCGACAGCCGCGGTGCTCGGTTGGCCGCTCAATTCTCGCACAGCCTCCGCCAGGAGCTTCGAATATAGGTCGTAGCCGACGGCGGCGATGTGGCCGTGCTGCTGCGCCCCGAGCAGGTTGCCCGCCCCCCGGATCTCCAGGTCGCGCATGGCCAGCTTGAAGCCCGAGCCGAGGTCGGTGAGCTCCTGCAGCACCCGCAGCCGCTTCTGCGCCTGCTCGTCGACCCGGCCGTCGGCGGGCACGAGCAGGGAGCAGTAGGCCTGCTGGCGCTCGCGGCCGACGCGCCCGCGAAGCTGGTAGAGCTGCGCGAGGCCGAACCGGTCGGCGCGGTTGACGATGATCGTGTTCGACGCGGGAATGTCGAGGCCGGACTCGACGATGGCCGTCGAGACGAGCACGTCCGCCTGGCCGGTCACGAACTTCACCATCGTCGCCTCGAGCTCGCGCTCCTTCATCTGGCCGTGCGCCATGAGCACGCGCGCCTCGGGGACCATGCTCTGGATGAGGTTCGCCATCGACGCGAGCGACGGGATGCGGTTGTGCACGAAGAACACCTGGCCGCCGCGCTCGAGCTCGCGGACGAGCGCCTCGCGGATCACGGCCTTGCTGAACCGGCGCACCACGGTCTCGATCGGCAGGCGGTCGATGGGCGGCGTCTCGATCACCGACATGTCGCGCACGCCCGACAGCGACATGTAGAGCGTGCGCGGGATCGGCGTGGCCGTCAGCGCGAGCACGTCGACCGACGTGCGGAGCTGCTTCATCCGCTCCTTGTGCGCGACGCCGAAGCGGTGCTCCTCATCGACCACGAGGAGCCCGAGGTTCTTGAAGGCGACGTCCTTCGACAGGAGCCGGTGCGTGCCGATCACCACGTCCACCGTGCCCTGCTTCAGCCCTTCGACGACGGCCTTCTGCTCCTTCGGCGAACGGAAGCGCGAGAGGAGCTCGACGCGGGCGGGGAAGGGGCTGAAGCGGTCGGCGAACGTCGTCCAGTGCTGGTGCGCGAGAACCGTCGTCGGCACGAGCACCGCGACCTGCCTGCCATCCGCCACCGCCTTGAACGCGGCGCGGAGGGCGACTTCCGTCTTGCCGTAGCCGACGTCGCCGGCGACGAGCCGGTCCATCGGCTTGTCGCTCAGCATGTCGCTCTTCACGTCCTTGATGGCGCGCAGCTGGTCGGGCGTCTCCTCGAAGCGGAACGCGGCCTCGAACTCGCGCTGCCACGGAGTGTCGGGCGAGAACGCGTGCCCTTCCGCGACCGCCCGCTGGGCGTAGAGCTTCAGCAGCTCCTCGGCCATCTCGCGCAGCGCGGCGCGCACCGACTCCTTCACGCGCTGCCAGGCGGCGCCGCCGAGACGATCGAGGCGCGCGGCGGACTCCTCGCCGCCGAGATATTTCGAGATCAGCTCCAGCCGCTCGACCGGCAGGTAGAGCTGGTTGCCCTCCGCGTACTCGAGGAGCAGGAAGTCGGCTTCCTTGTCGCCGACCTTCATGGTCTTGAGGCCGAGATAGCGGCCGATGCCGTGGTCCTCGTGGACGACGAGGTCGTTGATCTCGAGGTCGGTGAACGCGGTGACGGGCGCGCCGCGCTGGTATTTCGGACGGCGCAGGGAGCGGCGGCGCGCGCCGAAGACCTCGTGCTCGGTGAGCACGACGAGGCCGAGGGCGGGAATCGAGAACCCGCTCGAGCATTCCCCCACGACGATCTGGAGTTGGGGGGCTCCGGGCGCGTCCTTGAACATGGGGCCCCGCGACTGGAGGACCCCAACCCCCTCAGCCCCCCACGGCTCCGGGCGGACGTGAAGTCCGCCCTCCGCCGGCTGCCAATCTCCTCTCGTCGCTTCGATCTGGTGTTCTCTCAGGATCTCGTGGAGTCGGTCGCGCTGGCGTTCATCGCCCGCGACGAGCCGGACGCGGAAGCCTTCCTGCCGCCACCGCTCGAGCTCCGCGCAGAGCTGCGCGAACTTTCCCGCGTAGCCGGTGACGGCGTGCGCGTCGAGCACGAGCTCGCCGTCGCGCCGCCGCGCCGTGCCGCTCACGATCGCGAGCTCCACGCGCTGGCGTCCGTCGACGAGCTGCCCGAGCGTCGGCGCGCCATCGACGACCGGATCTTCGAGCAACCGGGGCGCGTCGACGATGACCGGGGCGGAGGGCGAGAGATACGTCAGCAGGCCCGCGTCACGCGGGGTCGACGGCTCGACGGGAAGCACGACGAGCTGCTCGAGCGTGCTCGTCGAGCGCTGCGACGTCGGGTCGAAGAGCCGGATCGACTCGATCTCGTCGCCGAAGAACTCCACGCGGGCGGGCGAGGCCTGGGCGGGAGAGAAGATGTCGACGATGCCTCCGCGCGCGGCCCACTGCCCCACCCCGCCGACCGTGTCGACGCGCTCGTAGCCCGCGAGCGCGAGCGCTTCGACGAGCAGCTCGCGATCGAGCCGATCGCCCGCGGTGAGCGTGACGGTCTTGTCCCGGAACTCCGCGGGCGGCGGCAGCGGCGCCGCGAGCGCGGCCGGCGTCGCGACGATCGCGAGCGCCTCGCCGGCGAGGAGGCGGCGGCAGATGACCGCGCGCTCGGCGTCCGCCTCGCGCTGCTGGCCGCCGTGCCAGAGGCGAGGCTCCTCCTCAGGGAACTCCGCGACGCTGGCGCCGAAGAACCGGAGATCCTGCGTCCAGCGGTGGGCGTCGGCCAGGCCGGGAACGATCACGAGGGCGGGACGTCCGGAGGCGGCGAGGAGCTCGGCAGTGACGAGCGCGCGGGCCGAACTCGCGAGCCCGGCGACGTGCAGGCAGGCCTCTCCCTCGGCGAACCTCTGCGCCAGCTCGTCGAACGCGGGCCACTGCTTGAGCATCGCGAACCCAGACCTTGACGGCCCATGGCCGTCAATTGTTGTCTTACGCTACCACGCGCGCGCCCGAAGGCGTGACTCGCGTCAGCGATTGCCCTGTGCCAGGTAGAAGGACAGCGTCTCCAGCTCGATCGAGAGGTCGACGTTCTTCAGACGCGCCTCGCGCGGCACGCGCAGGCGGGCCGGCGCGAAGTTGAGCACGGCCTTGATCCCGGCCGCGACGAGCTGATCGGTCACCGTCTGCGCCGCCTCCGCGGGCACGGCGACGATGGCGATCTCGAGCTGTCGGGCGCGCACCTCGCGGGCCAGGTCCTGCGTGCCGACGATCGGTACGCCGTCGATCTCGCGCCCGATCTTCGCGGGATCGTCGTCGAACACGACCGCGATCCGGAAGCCTTGCCGGGTGAACCCCTTGTAGTGGAAGAGCGCCGAGCCGAGGTTGCCGAGGCCGACGAGCGCGACCGGCCATTCCCGGTCGAGGCCGAGGATGCGCTGGAGCTCCGCCTTGAGCCCCGTGACGTGATACCCGATGCCGCGGACGCCGAACTCGCCGAAGTACGCGAGGTCCTTGCGCACCTGCGCGGAGTTCAGGTTGAACCGCTCCGCCAGCTCCTGCGAGGAGATCGTCGCGACACCGTCCTCCTCGAGCTGGAGGAGGCAGCGCGTGTACACGGAGAGACGACGGATCGTCATCTCGGGAATCTTCGGCAGGCGATAAGTCGAGCGCGGCATGGCCGAAGGCCGGGGCGCCGGACGCGGGTCGCGCCCGGAGCCCCGGCGTCCCTTACTTGATCGGCTGGACGAACAACAGGATCATCGCGACGACGAGGACGTAGATCGCGAGCGACTCGATGAGCGCCAGCCCGATGATCATCGTCGTCTGGATGCGCGCGGCCGCGCCGGGCTGTCGCGCCATCGCGTCCACCGCCGACGCGATCGCCCTGCCCTGCCCGAGCGCGCACAGGCTGGCCGCGAGCGCCATGCCGAAGCCGGCGGCGAGCACCGCGTAAGGGCCCACCAAACTCCCGCTCGCCGGCGCCGTCGCCGTCTGAGCCAGCGCCACGCTCGGAACGAGAACTGCCATCGCTGCCAGGATCAGTGCACGCACGCCCGCCCTCCCTCTGTTACGTGTGATGTGCCTCAGTGATGTGCCGCGTGAGACTCGGCCTGTCCGTGATGCGCGTCGTGCTCGGCGCCCTCGACGGCGCTCGCGACGTAGAGCATGGTCAGCATCACGAAGATGAACGCTTGCAGGAACGACACGAGGATCTTCAGCGGATACAGGAACCCGACGGTGAAGACGACCATCACGAGGCCGCCGATGCCGCCCACGATCGCGCCGCCGACGCTGCCCGAGAGCGCGAAGCCGATCAGGCCCTGCAGACCCATCAGGAAGAAGATGATGGCGAGCAGGATGTGCCCGCCGGTCATGTTGCCGAACAGACGCAGGGTGAGCGAGAGCGGCCGCGCCAGGTGGCTGATGACCTCGATCGGGATCATCAGCGGCGCGAGGGCCGGCACCGGCCCCATGAAGTGCTTGAGGTAGTGGCCGAGCCCCTGCGTCCGGATGCCGATGTAGTGATACGAGACGAACACCACCAGCGCGCACGCCGCGTTGGTCATCAGATTGCCCGTCGGCGACATCAGCCCGGGCACGAGCCCCATCAAGTTGCTCACCAGGATGAAGAGCCCGAGCGTGCCGATGAGCGGCAGGTAGCGGCGGCCCTGCGGGCCGATGACGTCGTCGATCATCTGGATGAACTGCTCGAGGATGACCTCGACGAAGTTCTGCGCGCCGCGCGGCACCAGGCTCGCGCGGCGGCTCGCGGCCCACGCGAGACCGATGAGGATCAGCATCACGATCCACGTGTACGTGACGTGGTCGGGAATGCCGGGCAGGCGGAAGATCGGCGGATGCTCGATCGCGTCCATCTACGCTCCCCTGCGCGCGAGGCGGAGGCCGCGCGCGACGAGCGCGCACGGCAGCACGGCGAGGCCGGCGACGAGACCGACCGGATGGAACCAGCCGGTCACGAACAAGAGCGCGACCGCGATGGCGACGCCGCCGAGCCGCAGGCCCGCGGCGCCGATCCACGCGAGCGCGCCCGGCGTCTCGCTGCTCACGCCGTCGAGCCGCGCCGCGAGCCACCAGAAGTCGGCGAGCGCGAGCAGCGCGCCGCCGAGAATGCCGAGGAGCATCGTGCGGCCACCGAGCCACGCGCCGCCGAGGGCCAGCGCGATCGCGAACATGCCCGCATCGAGCGTCACACGCGTCGTCAAGCTATGCATCGTCATCCAGTCGACGCTCCGCGGCCTTCGCGGAGCGGAAGAGAATCACGAACGCGGCCGCGATTCCGAATCCGAGCCCGATCAGGGTGAGCCAGGGGCTCGTCCCGAGCCACCGGTCGGCGTAGTACCCCCCGCCCAGACCGATGATGGTCGCCGCGACCATTGCCACCCCGAGGGAGGACAGCTCGCCGAGCGCTTTCCAGGTTGACGGCTCCCCGGTTGGCGCCATGTGAAACGGAACACTAGCACAGCGGATTTGCGCGCACAACCGAACGCAAGTCCCTATTTTCTAAAGCGCTCGCGCGGAATGCCGTAGACGAGCGCCTCGCTGCCGAAGAGCGTCACCAGGCCCTCCCGCGTCTCGCCGAGACGCTCCGCCACGCGAATGGACGCCGCGTTGTCGGGACGAATCAGGCTGATCACGCGCTCGCGGCCGAGCTCGGTGAACGCGTGCTGGAGCGCGCGTCGCGCGCCTTCCGTCGCGTAGCCCTTGCCCCACGACGCGCGCGCGAGCAGCCATCCGCATTCGAAGTCCGGCCATCCCTCGGGATAGTGGAACCCGATGCGGCCGACGAGCGCGCCCGTCGCGCGCTCCTCGACCGCCCACATGCCGTACCCGCGCAGCTGCCAGTGACCGAGGAAGGTCGCCATCTGCCGCCACGTGTCGGCGCGCGTGAGCGGTCCGCCGGCGCCGATGTAGCGCATGACGTCGGGGTCCGCGCACATCGCCGCGTACGCGTCGAGATCGTCTTCGCGGAACATCCGCAGGCGCAGGCGCCCGGTCTCGAGCGTGATCACGTCACCCGAACATGCCGCCCATGCGGGTGCCGGCGATCCGGTTGATCACCAGCACGCTCACCGTCGCCACGACGATGAGCACCACGCCGAGCGCGGCCGCCTCGTTCGCGCTCCCCGCGATGTAGAACGAGAAGATCCCGACGGGAATCGTCTCCCAGCCGCCGAGCGAGAGGAACAGCACGGCGGACGCTTCCTGCAGCGACGTCATGAACGAGAAGAGCGAGCCGACGAGGACACCGCGCCAGATCAACGGCAGCGTGACGTCGCGGAACGATCGCAGCCCCGTCGCCCCGACGCTCGCCGCCGCCTCCTCCATCGAGCGATGCACGAGCAGCAGCGACGCGTACGAGCCGCGCACGGTGTACGGCAGCCGCCGGATCGCGAGCACGAGCGGCAGGATGATCCAGAAGCTCGTGAGCGGCCGGCCGACGAACGGCAGGTCGAAGTGGAACGCGCGGATGTAGGCGATGCCGATCGCCGTGCCCGGGATCGCGAGGATCAGCGTGTTCAGGCCGTCGAGCGTGTCACGTCCCGGCAGGCGCGTGCGCGCGAGCACCCACGCGATCGGCACGCCGATGACGATGCAGAGCACGACGGCGAGCGTCGAGTAGAGGAAGCTGTTCACGATGTACTTCGGCGCCTCGACGATCACGCGCTCGAAGTACTGCGTGGTGTAGCGCAGCGGGAACGGCGTCAGCGACCAGCCCTTGCCCACCGACGCGAGGCCCACGCCGATGTACGGGATGAACGACAGCAGCATCACGAAGGACAGGAACGCGAGCGTGGCCGTCTGCCCGAGCGCGCGGAGCCGCCGGCGCGCGATCCGCGAGTACGACAGCGACGAGTAGTCCTTGATCGCCACGTACCGGCGCGCCGCGATCAGGAACGCGATCGCGAGCAGCACCATCAACGCGGAGATCACGAGGCCCATCCGGAAGAGGCGCCGGTCGACGAACTGCACGATGTTGAGGTACGCCTGCGCCGCGAGCAGGTCGTGGACGCCGAGCACCAGCGGCGTGGCGAAGTCCGAGAACGTCCAGATGAACACGAGGAGCGCGCCCGCGAGATACCCGGGCGTGGTGAGCGGCAGCGTGATCGTCCTGAGCTTGTGCCAGCCGCGCGCGCCCACGCTCTCCGCCGCCTCCTCGAGCGCGGGGTCGATCTTGCCGAGCGCGTCGACGACGTTGAGCGTGATCATCGGGAACAGGTGCAGGGTCTCCACCAGCAGCACCCCGTGCATCCCGTAGACGAAGTTCAGGGGCTTCGCGACGTCGAACCAGTCCTGGAGCAGCACGTTCACGGTCCCCGCGCGCCCGAGGATGAAGGTGAAGCCGAGCACGCCGACGAGCGGGGGCGAGATGATCGGGATCAGCGTGAGGTAGCTGAAGAAGTTTCGCGCGACGAAGTCGTACCGCACGAGCAGGAGCGCGATGGCGAAGCCGAGGATCGAGGTCGTCGCCACCGTCGCGAGCCCGAGGACGAGCGAGTTGACGAGCGACCGGACGTAGAACGCGTCACCGGCGAACTCGACGAAGTTCTGCAGCGTGAGCCGCCCCGCGTCGTCGCTGAACGCGTCGTAGAAGATGCGCAGCAGCGGGTAGACGAGGAAGAGCGCGAGGAACGCCCAGATCAGGGTGACGCCGAGCGCGGGCCACGCGGATCGCGGAGCGCCACGGCTGCGCCGGGGCGCGGAGCGTGGGGGGCTTGGGGGGCGCCCGGAGCCCCCCCTCTCAGTCGTCGCGCTACGCATCGGGGAGCGTCAGCGCGACCGACGGCGGAAAGGTGACACGCACCGGTTGTCCCGCCCCGAGCGGCACGTGATGCCAGGGGTCGCGGATGTCGACCTTCAGCACGAGCCCGGGCGCGGTGGCGACGTCGTAGCGCAGCGCGCTGCCCAGATACGATCCGAGGAGGATCGTGCCGTCGAGCGCGTTGTGCGCCGCGCCGCCGGCCGGCTGCGCGCGCGACGCGCCGTTGCCTCCCTCCAGCGCCAGGTTCTCCGGCCGCACCGCCAGCACGCAGCGCGCCCCCGGCGCGATGCCGTGCGTCATGCGGCCGCGCAAGGCGCCGAGCGGGGTCTCGACGATCACGTGGTCGCCGTCCAGCGCGCGGCACACGCCCGCGATGAAGTTGTTCGTGCCGACGAAGTCCGCCACGAAGCGCGTCACCGGCCGCTCGTAGAGCTCCTTCGGCGCCGCCACCTGCAGCACGCGGCCGTCGCGCATCACCGCCACGCGATCGGAGAGCGAGAGCGCCTCCTCCTGATCGTGCGTGACGTAGACGGTCGTGATGCCGAGCTCGCGCTGCAGCGTGCGGATCTCGGCGCGCACCTGCACGCGGATCTTCGCGTCGAGGTTCGAGAGCGGCTCGTCGAGGAGGAGGATGTCCGGATTCAGGACCAGCGCGCGCGCCAGCGCGACCCGCTGCTGCTGGCCGCCGGAGAGCTGGCCGGGATAGCGCGCGCCGAGGCCGGTGAGGTTGACCTTGCGCAGCCCGTCCTCGAGGCGGCGCGCGATCTCGGCGGCGCCGAGCTTGCGGAGCCTGAGCCCGTAGGTGACGTTGGCCGCCACGGTCATGTGCGGCCACAGCGCGTAGTTCTGGAACACCATGCCGATGTTCCGCTCGTACGGCGCCAGCCCGTCCACGCGCCGCTCGCCGAAGAGGATCTGGCCGCCGTCGACGGGAGAGAACCCGGCGATCATCCTGAGCAGCGTCGTCTTGCCGCACCCCGACGGCCCGAGGAGCGTGAACAGCTCGCCGTCCGCGATGTCGAGACTCACCCGATCGACCGCGCTCACGGCCGCGAAGCGCTTCTCGACATCGCGGAGGCTGATCTTTATGGCTTCTTCCAGACGGCTTCGATGTCCGAGCGGAACTTCGTCTTCAGCGCCTCGGACCGCTTGGCTGCCGTCGCCTCGTCGTAGACGTTCGCCACCTCGCGGTCGAAGTACGACCGCACGCCGCCGGTGAACTCGACGGCCATCTCCGCGGGCGAGCCGGGCGCGCCCTGCACCTTGTACCTGGGCGTGATCGGGAAGAGGCCGCGCTCCATGAACACCTTCTGGCCGCGCTCGGTCAGCAGGAACTCGATGAACGCTTTCGCGGCCCTCGGATTCCGCGCGCCCGCGAGGATCGCCATCGGCTCGGGGGTGACGAACGCGTTCTTCGGCGCGACGAACTTCAGGTCGAAGCCCGCGAGCTTCTCCTCGAACGCCATGTAGGACGGCACCGCGAAGCCCGCGGAGTACTCCCCTTTCGCCACCACGGTCGGCACGTCACGGCTGCGCGCGGTGAAGTGGCCGGTGTTCTGCGCGAGCTTCCTGAGCCAGTCCCAGCCCTTGTCCTCGCCGTACATCGAGAGGAGCACCTCGTACGTCGCGTTCGACGACGACGAGCGCGTGGGCGCGCACTGCGCGACCTCGCCCTTGAGCTTCGGGTTGAGGAGGTCGTCCCACTCCTTCGGCTCGGGGATGCCGAGCCGCTGGATCTTCTTCGGGTGATAGACGAGCCCGTACGGCTCGAGCGCGGTGCCGATCCAGAAGCCGTCCTTGTCCTTCAGCGGGATCGGCTTCGGCTTGCCGATCGACGCGGGGATCTGCTCGACGAGCGCCTTGTCGAGGTGGTCGAGCTTCGCGAGCAGCTTCTGATCGGCGAGCTTCTCGAAGAGCGCGGATTCGCCGCCCCAGAAGATGTCGACCTCGGGCTTGCCCTTCCACTCCACGATGCGGCCGTAGGCCACGGGCGTCCCGGCCGGAATCGCGCTGACCTTCACCGTGACGTTCCACTTCTCCTTCGCGTAGTCGGCGAAGGCCTTGAGCGCCGCGTCGTGGATGAACTTCGAGACCGGCGTGATCAGCGCCAGCTCGCCTTCGATCTGTGGTTGGGGGGCTCCGGGCGTCCCCCACGCCCCCCAGGCAAGGAGAAAGGCGAACATCGCAAGGGCCATGCGCTTCATTCATGTCTCCTTTGAGTTGAGATCACGGGTCGAGCCACCGGTGCGCGCGGCCGACCGCGCGCTTCCATCCGTCGTAGAGCGCATCACGGTGCGTTGCCGTCATCGACGGCGTGAACGTCCGCTCCACCGACCACTGCGCCGCGAGCGCGTCGAGCGACGGCCACAGGCCGGCGCCGAGGCCCGCGAGGTACGCCGCGCCCAGCGCCGTCGTCTCGATGACGGCCGGGCGCAGCACCGGCACGCCGATCACGTCCGCCTGGAGCTGACAGAGAACGTCGTTGGCCGTCGCGCCGCCGTCGACGCGGAGCGCGTCCACGGCCACACCGGCGTCGGAGGCCATCGCCTCGAGCACGTCGCGGCTCTGGTAGGCGATCGCCTCGAGCGCCGCGCGCACGAGATGCGCGCGCGTCGTCCCGCGCGTGAGCCCGACGATCGTCCCGCGCGCGTACATGTCCCAGTAGGGCGCGCCGAGACCGACGAACGCCGGCACGAAGTACACGCCGCCGGTGTCCGGCACCGAGGCCGCGAGCGCTGCACTCTCCGCCGCGCGCGTGATGAGCCCGAGGCCGTCACGCAGCCACTGGATCGCCGCGCCCGCGATGAACACGCTGCCCTCGAGCGCGTAGGTGGTGGCGCCCCCGATCTTCCACGCGAGCGTCGTCAAGAGCCCGGCGCTCGACCGCACGGGCGCCGGGCCCGTGTTGAGCAGCAGGAAGCAGCCGGTGCCATACGTGTTCTTCGCGCTGCCGCGCGTGTAGCACGCTTGCCCGAAGAGCGCCGCGTGCTGATCGCCGGCGATCCCCGCGATCGGCACGCCGGCCGGCAGCCAGCCGAGATCGACGGTCTCGCCCACGACGCCGGACGACGCGACGAGGCGCGGCAGCATCGCGCGCGGCACGCCGAGCGTCTTCAGCATGTCGTCGTCCCAGTCGACGGTGTCGAGATTGAGACACAGCGTGCGCGAGGCGTTGGTGACGTCGGTCGCGTGGACACGTCCGCCGGTGAGCTTCCAGACGAGCCACGCATCGACGGTGCCGAACGCGAGCGCGCCGTCCTCGGCACGCCGGGTCGCGTCGGGCACGTGGTCGAGCAGCCAGCGGACCTTGGTGCCGGAGAAGTACGCGTCGAGCACGAGGCCGGTCCGCTGCCGCACGACGGGCTCGCGGCCGGCCGCCTTCAGCGCGTCACACAGCGACGCCGTGCGGCGGCACTGCCAGACGATCGCGCGATGGAGGGGACGACCGGTCGCGCGATCCCAGACGATGGTCGTCTCGCGCTGGTTGGTGATGCCGATCGCGGCGACGTCGGTGCCGCTGGCACCGGCGGCGGCGAGCGCGCCCTGCGCCGCGGTCACGCTGGTCGCCCAGATCTCTTCCGGGTCGTGCTCGACCCAGCCCGGCCGCGGGTAGTGCTGCGGCAGCTCCGCGTATCCGCGAGCCCGGACGCGCCCATCGCGATCGACGAGCAGCGCCGTCGATCCCGACGTCCCCTGATCCAGCGCAAGGACGTACCGGCGCATCACCGCGTGGGATCCATGGGGGGCTTGGGGGGTGAGTCTCTCACGCCCCCAACTTCACGCATCGCGAGATCCGGACGGTCCGAGATCACGACGTCGACGCCGAGCCCGATCACGCGCCGGATGTCCGCCGCCTCGTTCACGGTCCACGCCGCCACGCGCACGCGCGCGGCACGCGCGGCCGCCACGACGTCGCTCGTGAGCGCGCGATGGTCGATGCCGAGATCGGCGGCGCCGACGGCCGTCACCCAGCGCACGATGTCGCGCGCCGCCGCGCGCTCCGCGCGGCGCATGCTCACGAGCAGCACGGTGCGCACGCCCGGATCGAGCGCGCGCACGCGGCGGAGCGTGTCGTCCTCGAACGCCATGATCAGCACGCGGTCGGCGAGGCCCGCCTCGCGCACGCGCGTGAGCACCTTCTCCTCGATGCCCGCGTACGGCTGGCGCCCGGGCCCGACCTTGATCTCCAGCAGCAGGCGCGCCGTGGCGGGGCGCATGAGATCGAGCAGCTCGCGCAGCGTCGGCACGTGCTCCCTCGTCACGGTGCCGTCGGCGGCCTTGAGCCGCACGCTCATCAGGTCGGCGAGCTTCGTGTCGCGCACGGCGCCCTGGGCGGTCGTGGTCCGATCGAGCGTGGGGTCGTGGACGATCACGACCTCGCCGTCCGCCGTCAGGTGCACGTCGGTCTCGAGGAGATCGGCGCCGAGCGTGAGCGCGTTGCGGAAGGCGAGCAGGCTGTTCTCCGGCCACAGCAACGCGCCGCCGCGGTGGGCGGCGACGAGCGGCCCGGCCGCCGCGCCGGGCAGCGCGAGCGCGAGCAGCATGCCGGTCACCATGGCGACGGTCCGGCGCCTCACGTGGCGTCCGACGGGATCAGCTCCGGCCGGTCGGTGATGATGACGTCGACGCCCGCGGCCACCACGCGATCGCGGTCGGCGACGTCGTTCACGGTGAACACGCCCACCGACAGGCCGGCCTCGTGCGCGGCCGCGACGAGCGGCGCGTCGCACAGCGAGTGGTGGAGTCCGAGGAACGTCACGCCGGCGTCCCGCGCCCACGCGACGGCTTCCATCGGCTGCACGCCGGCCGCGGTGACGTGGCGATCGACGAGCAGCGTGGTCGGCAGGGCAGGCGCCAGCTTCCGGACCTCGGCGACGACGGCGGGGTTGAACGCGAGGATCACACAGCGGTCGGCGCATCCCGCGCGCGTGAGCGCGTCGATCACCGTCCGCTCGAGCCCCTCGTAGCGCGGTCCCGGCACGCGCTCGACCTCGGCGCCCTTGCGCCGATACGTGACCGCCGGGCCCGGCGTCTTGATCTCGACGAGCAACCCGACGCCGGCCGGCACCGCCACCGCGAGCACTTCGCCGAGGGTCGGCACGCAGTCCTCGGTGACCGCGCCGTCCGGACCGCGCAGCCGCGCGCGGCGCAGGTCGTCGGCGCTGCATCGCGCGAGCGGGCCCGTGCCCGTCGTCGTGCGATCGAGCGTGGGATCGTGGATGACGGCGACCTCGCCGGCCGCGGTGAGATGGACGTCGAGCTCGAGGAGCTGCGCGCCGCCGGCGATCGCGCCGCGAAACGCGGTGAGGCTGTTCTCGGGCCATCGCGCCGCGCCGCCGCGGTGGGCCACGTAGCGCGGCATTACTTCTCGCTCTCGATCAGCCCCTTCACGAACCAGCGCTGCATGAAGAGGATCACGGCCACCGGCGGCAGGAGCGCCATCATGGCCGCCGCCATCATCACGTTCCACTCGGGGACGTGCGTGCCCGTGCGCGGGATCAGCTCCTCGATCCCGATGACGACGACGCGCATCGCCTCCGTGTTCGTGATCATCAGCGGCCAGAGGTACTGGTTCCACCCGAAGATGAAGAGCACGACGAACAGCGCCGCGATGTTCGCCCACGAGAGCGGCAGCAGGAACGACCACAGGAACCGGAGCGGCCCCACGCCGTCGAGTTGCGCCGCCTCGCACAGCTCGTTCGGCACCGTCTGGTAGAACTGACGGAAGAGGAACGTCGCGGTGGCCGACGCCATCAGCGGCACCGTGAGGCCCCAGTACGTGTCGAGCCATCCGAGGTCGCCGATGACCTCGTACGTCGACATGATCCGGACTTCCACCGGCAGCATCAGCGTGACGAAGATCATCCAGAACACGAGCGTCTTGCCGCGGAAGTCGAAGTAGACGATGGCGAACGCCGAGAGCATCGAGATCGCGATCTTGCCGACCGTCGACACGAGCGCCACGATCGCGCTGTTCCACAGGAGCCGGCCCATGTGCGAGCGCGACCAGGCGCCGGCGTAGTTCTCGAGAACGTGGCTCGACGGCCGCAGCAGCGGCGGGCGCGCCATCACCTGCTCCACGGTCTGCGTCGAGATGACGAACGCGTAGTAGAGGGGAAACGCGATGACGAGCACGCACGCGAGCAGCAGCACGTGGATGACCACGTTCTCCCACCGGATCCGCGGGCGCGGGCGGGTCGTCACCGCGGCCACGGGCCGCGTCGCCGTCCGGACGTCAGGGAGTGTGGCGATGCTCAATACGTCACCTTCTTCTCGAGGAACTTGAACTGCAGGGCGGTGAGTCCGATGACGACGATCATCAGCATCACCGACTGTGCCGCCGACGACCCGAGGTTGAGGCCGATGAAGCCGTCCTTGTAGACCTTGTAGACCATGATCTCGGTGGCGTTGCCGGGGCCGCCCTGCGTGACCGCCTTGATCACGCCGAACGATCCGAAGAACGAGAAGATCAGGTTCACCACCACGAGATAGAACGTGATCGGCGACAGGAGCGGGAACACGATCGACCGGAAGCGTCTGAGACCGCCCGCGCCGTCGACGCTCGCCGCCTCCATCACCGACGTCGGAATCGCGAGCAGCCCCGCGAGAAAGAACGCGATGTTGTAGCCGACGTGGGTCCACGCCGTCGCCACGATCACGAGCGTCATCGCCACCCAGCCCTTGAGCAGCCAGTTGACTTCGTACGTGGTGACGAACGACAGCCAGTAGGGCAGCACGCCGTACGACGGATGGAAGATGAAGAGGAAGATGATGCCCGCGACGGGCGGCGCGATCCCGTAGGGCCACAGCAGCGCCGTCCGGTAGGCGGCGAGGCCGCGGATGTGCTGCGTCGCGAGCGCCGCCACGAGCAGCCCCGCGCCGACGCCGATGCCGGTCACGCCCAGCGCGAAGACGAACGTGTTGGCGATCGCCTGGTAGTAGTCGGGCGCGCTCAGCAGGCGCACGAAGTTCTCGAGCCCGACGAAGACCTGGCGGTCGCCGAACGGCGAGGTGCGGAAGAAGCTGAGCCGCAGCGACTCGAACGCCGGCCAGAAGAAGAACACGATCGTGACCGCCACCTGCGGCAGCACGAGCAGGTAGGGCAGCAGCCGGTTCTTGAAGACCGCGCGCCTGATACCGGCCTCCCCCGGCGGCCTACGGCTTGTTGGCCGCCGCGAACTCCTTGAGGATGTCGTTACCCTTGGCGACGGCCGCGGCGAGGCCTTCCTTCGCGCTCTTCTTGCCCGCGAAGATGTTCTCGAGCTCGGCCTCGATCGCGTCGCGGATCTGCGGGAAGTTCCCGAGTCTCACACCCTGGCTGTTCTTCGTCGGCGCGCCGCTCAGCTGGCTCAGCGCCGTCCACTGCTCGGGATTCTTCTTGAAGTGGTAGCCGCTCTCGAGGTTCTTGATCGCGGTCTGCGTGATCGGCACGTAGCCCGTCGTCACGCTCCACCACATCTGCTGGTGCGGGTCGCTGATGAACTTCATGAACTGCGCCACGCCCTTGTACTCGGCGGGCTTGCGGCCCTTCATGACCCACAGGGTGCCGCCGCCCACGATCGCGTTCTGCTTCTTGTACGGCGCGCCCCAGTGCGGCAGCTGCCCCGTCCCCCAGTCGAACTTCACCGACTTCTTGAAGCCACCGATGACGGCGGAGGACTGCACGAGCATCGCGCAGTCCCCGTTGATGAACTTCGGATCCGGCTGGCCCATGCGCCCGCCGTACGAGTAGATGCCTTCCTTCTGCCAGGCCGCGAGCTGACCGATGTGCTTCTGGCCGAACTCGCCGTTGATCAAGAGCTTCGTGTCGAGGCCCTTGTAGCCGTTGTCGTTGGTCGCGAAGGGCTGGTCGTGCCACGGAAACGTGTTCTCGAGCATGCTCCACGACGGCCACGAGGTCGTGATGCCGCACTTGCTCCCGCCGGCCGCGATGATCGCCTTCGAGAAGTCCCCGACCTCTTTCCACGTCTTCGGCGGCTTCTCGGGGTCGAGCTTCGCCTTCCGGAACGCGTCCTTGTTGTAGTAGAGGATCGGGCTCGAGGAGTTGAACGGCATCGAGTAGAGGTTGCCGTCCTTCGAGTAGTAGCCGGTCACGGGCTTGATGAAGTCGCCCCAGCTGACGGCGACTTCCTGCTCCTTCAGCAGCTGGAACACGGGATACACCGCGCCCGAGGAGAGCATCGTCTGCGTGCCGACGTCGAAGACCTGCACGATGTGCGGCGGGTTCTTCTGCCGGTACGCGGCGATGGCGGCCGTGAGGGTCTCGGGGTAGGTGCCCTTCTGCAGCGCCTTCACCTCGAATTCACCCTGGCTCGCGTTGAACTGCCGCACGAGCTCGCCGACGGTCTCGCCGAGCTGCCCGCCCATCGCGTGCCAGAAATGGATCTCCGTCTTCTGCGCGTACGCGGGCGCGGTCGTGGCGACCATCACGAGCACGAGCGCGAGAGCGGTGCCATAGCGCATGAAGCGCGTCATTGAGCTTCCTCCTCGGCGGAGTCGTGTGGAGTCCGCGCGGACTATAGCACGGGGGTCGTTACGCGACGGTGACGCCGCGCGCGAGCAGCACGGCGACGTGGCGGCCGGGGTCCTGCGCGAACACGAGGTCCTCGTCACGATACGGGTGGTCGGCATCCGTCACGAACGTCATCACGCCGAGCGTGCGCCCCTGCGCCGTCAGCGGGACCGCGAGGTGGGTGCTGTGCTGCGCCGCGGCCGCGACGTCCCGCGCGCGCGCGACCGCGCCGGCGGCGTCGGCGAGCGCGCCGTACCGCCACTCGAGCGCTTCCGACCGCGCGCGCCCGATCTTCTCGCGGAGCAGGAGCTAGGCGTGATGCTCTTCCGCGCGCTGGCGCGCGCCGTTGAGGTAGCTGATGAGCCCCGCCACCGCCAGGAACAGGCAGAGCCGGATCTGGTCGTCGCTCGCGAGACCGAACGTGTGCAGCAGCGGCATGAAGAGGTACGCGATCGCCACGGCGGAGAGAAACGTCGAGACGAGCCCGCAGCCGAACCCGCCCCACCACGCGCTCACCATCACGGCCCCGAAGAAGAGCGTCGCGTTGCGCCGCTCGATCTCGTCGGGCAGGAGCGCGGTCAGCACCGTCGCGCCGCCGACGACCGCGACCGAGACGAGATAGCGGCCCGGCCACGACTGCAGGAGTGCCCAGAGCTTCATCGCTCGCGGAACCTGTGCGAGCGCGCGACGTGCGCGCCGTACGCGTCGAGCTCCGCGGCGAGGCGCCGGGGCGTCCAGCCCTGGAGCTGCCCCATGCGCTCCGCGATCGACTCCGCGCAGTCGAGGCCCTGGCACGCGCTCGTGCCGATGCCCGTACGCCGCAGCAGCAGATCCGAGAGGCAGACGGCCATCTCCTCCTGCACCGCGTGATGGAGCTGCGCGACGATTTCGGGGTTCGCGGGACAGAGGCGCTCGGTCCCGTTCGGCACCTTGCCGGCCAGCTCGACGACGCGCCGATACCCGCGCCCGTACGTGCTCACGAGGCGCTCGAGCGTGACGAGCGGCAGCCCCGAGGCCTCGACGTCCGCCGAGACGTCGAGCCACGTGCGCGCCTCGACACGGCCGACCTCTTCATCGGCGCCGTCGAGCGTCATGCGGTGCGTTCGGCTCGGGGTGCGGCGCCCCAGCGTGCGCATCGCCACATCGCCGGCCTCCGCCGCGAGGCTGCGGAAGCACGTCAGCTTCGTCCCGGTCACCGAGAGGAACCGCCCGCCGTGCTCCGCCACGACCTTGTGCGCGCGCGAGACGTCGGAGGCGCGCCGTCCTTCCTCGAAGCTCAGCGGCCGAACGCCGGCGTAGGTGTACGCCACCGCGTTCACGGACACCCGCGGATCCGGCAGCGCGTGGCGCACCTCGGCGAGGAGGTAGTCGACCTCGTCGGCGGTCGCGTGCAGGCGATCGAGGTCGCCGTCGAAGTCCGTGTCGGTCGTGCCGACGAGCGAGAACTCGCGCCAGGGGATGACGAAGATCATCCGGTCGTCGCCGGTCGACTGGTAGATCGCGCGGTCGGTGAGCCGCGGCAGCAGGCAGTGGATGCCCTTGGTGGTGCGCACGACGTGCGCGCCGCGCTCATGGATGTTCGCGCGCTGCCGGATGCGGTCGACCCACGGCCCCGTCGCGTTGACGAGCACGCGGGCGCGCAGCGTCACCACGCGGTCGTTCAGGAGATCGCGCACGCGCACGCCGTCGGGATTGCCGCGCGCGTCGCGCGTGATCTCCTCGACCTCCGCGTAGTTGAAGACGCGCGCGCCGTGGCGCGCGGCCGAGAGCACGTTCTCCAGGCAGAGGCGCTCGGGGAAGACGAGCAGGTCGTCGAAGTAGTAGCCGGCGCCCTTGAGGTCCTGCGCGCGCAGGCGCGGCTCGAGGCTGAGCGCGTCGATCGTCGAGAACACGCGATAGCGCTCGCGGTCGCGGCCGGGCGTCAGCCAGTCGTAGAGCGTGAGGCCGATCCGGACCTTGATGAGGCCGCGCGACGAGTCGCGATAGATCGGCACCAGGAACGGCAGGGGCCGCACGACGTGCGGCGCGAGGCGGTGCAGCCGCTCGCGCTCGCGCAGCGACTCGCGCACGAGCCCGACGTCGAACAGCTCGAGGTAGCGGAGACCGCCGTGGATGAGCTTCGAGGAGCGCGACGTGGTGCCCCAGGCGAAGTCCGCCTTCTCGACGAGGGCGACCCCGACGCCGCGCAGCGCGAGATCGCGGGCGACGCCCGCGCCCGCCATCCCGCCGCCGATGACGACGACGTCGTAGCTGCCGTCGTCCAGGCTCCTGGCACTCATGACGTGAGCAACTCCCGCACCGAGCGTAGCACGAGGTCCGGGCCGATCTCGGCAATCCGCGGATCGCCGACGGCGGTGATGCCGCTCAGGACGAGCACGGTGGCGAGCCCGAGGCGCTTGCCCATCACGATGTCCGTCTCGATGCGGTCCCCGACCATCACGGCGTCGGCGGCGCCGACGCCGAGCGCCGCGAGCGCGACCTCCAGAATGATCGGTGACGGCTTGCCGACGATCGTCTCGACGGTCCGCCCCGTCACGGCCTCGACCGCCGCGATCATCCCCGCGCAGTCCGGGATCTCGCCGTCCTCGGTCGGGCACGTGCGGTCGGGATTGGTCGCGATCAGCCGCGCGCCGGACCGTCGCACGGCCTGCAGCGCGACGTTCAGCTTCGCGTAGTCGAACGTCCGGTCGAACGCGATCACGACCCAGCGCACGTGATGGTCCGTGCGCACCTCGAAGCCGTGGGCGCGCAGCTCGGCGACCATCGGCGGCTCGCCGATGACGAACACGGGCGCGCCGGGGTCCAGCGTGGCGAGGTGCCGCGCGAGCACGAGCGAGGAGTTGATGACGTCGTCGTCGCCCGCGGGGATCCCGAGCGCGGTGAGCTTCCGCGCGTAGTCGGCGCGCGTCTCGAGCGGCTTGTTGGAGAGGAAGACGACGCGCCGCCCGCCGGCGCGGAGCGCGGCGATGGTCGCGTCCGCGCCGGGAATCAGGTCACGCCCGCGGTAGATGGTCCCGTCGAGATCGAACAGCCACCCCCGCTGCGGCAGTCGAATCGCGCTCACGCCGCCGTGCGTCGCCGCGACCGTGATCGCGCCAGCCTTCCGAGCAGCCGGCCCACCCAGTAATAGAAGAGCGCGTTCGTGACCATCGTCGGCAGCACGAAGTACCAGTTCCGGAGATGGAACGTCTGGGTATGACCGGGAAAGAGAAAGATCGTGTCCAGCCAGTCGGTCAGCCACGCGATGGGAAAGCCGAGCGGTAACGCCGCCGGCAGCGCCACGAGGTCACAGACCCATCCCGTGGTCGATCGCCGCCATCCGCGACAACGCCCGATCAGTCGATCACCTGGGCCGCCTGCAGCAGCAGGGCGGCGGAATCGTGAGAGCGAGCGCTTTGGCCGCTTTGAGAGTGATGACCAGCTCGAACGTCGTGGGCTGCTCGACGGGCAGGTCGGCCGGCCTCGCGCCCTTCAGAATCTTGTCGACGTACGTGGCCGCGCGGCGGTGCTGCTCGAGGAAGCTCGCGGCGTACGACATGAGCCCGCCTTTCTCCACCGGCTCCCGGCTCGCGTAGATCGCCGGCAGCTTGCTCCGCGCGGCCCGCTCGACGAGCTGGCCGTAGAGCGGCGCGAGAAACGGCGACGCCGTCACCATCAGCGCCTCGACGCGTGTCGAGCGCATCGCCGCGAAGGCGGCGTCGACGTCGCGATGGTCGCGTACGCGCTGGACATCGACCGTGAGCGGTATTCGAACGCAACGTTCTGTCCCTCGGCGTAGCCGAGCGCACGCATGCCCTGACGAAACGCCTCGGCGTTGGGCGAGGTCGGCCGTGCCAGCACCCCGACGCGCACGATCCTGCCGGTCTGCGGGTTCGCGGGAAGCGGCTCGAGGAGAACGCCGCAGCACACGCCGAGGGCGAGCATGGCCCGCGCGACCGTCGAGCCGGTGCGGCCGCGCATCCGCACCTACCGGACGAGCGTGGCGACGGCGCTCTGCGCGAGGTCCGCGAACGGCGCGGGCATCACGCCGAGGATGACGATGCCCGCGGCCGCGACGGCGAGCGCCACGCCGCCCGCGAACGACGGCGTCCACTGCGCGCCGGCGGCCTCGGGCTCGCGCATGTACATGAAGACGACCACGCGCAGGTAGTAGTAGGCGGCGATCGCGGAGTTCAGCACGGCGATGACGGCGAGCCAGAGGTAGCCGTGCTGCACGGCGGCGCCGAACAGGTAGAACTTCCCGACGAAGCCCGCAAGCGGCGGGATGCCGATGAGCGAGAGCAGGAAGAGGGTGAGCATCCCCGCGAGCAGCGGGTGGCGGCGCCCGAGGCCCGCGTACTCCTCGACCTCGACCGCCTCTTCGCCCGCGCGCGCGCAGAGCGTCAGCACGCCGAACGTGCCCGCCACCGTGAACGTGTAGGCGAACAGGTAATAGAGGATGGCGCCCGCGCCCGACGTGCCGCCCGCGACCAGGCCGACCATCATGTAGCCGACGTGCGCGATCGACGAGTACGCGAGCATGCGCTTGAGGTTCGACTGCGCGATCGCGACGACGTTGCCGAGCGTCATCGTCACCACGGCAAGGCCCCACATCAGCGGGCCCCAGTCGGGCTGCGCGCCGCGCAGCGCGCCGAGCAGGAGCCGCATCAGCGCGGCGAAGCCGGCGGCCTTCGACCCCGTGGCGATCAGCGTCGTCACGCTCGTGGGCGCACCCTGGTAGACGTCCGGCGCCCACATGTGGAACGGCGCCGCGGAGATCTTGAAGCCGAAGCCGACGAGCATCAGCGCGAGACCCACGAGGAAGAGCACCGACCGGTCGGGGCCGCTCGCGGCCGCCACGATGCGCTCGAAGCTCGTGCTGCCCGTCGCGCCGTACGTCAGCGCGATGCCGTAGAGCAGGAACGACGACGCGAACGCGCCGAGGAGGAAGTACTTCAGCGACGCCTCGCCCGCGTCGAGCCGCTGCTTGAAGAGGCCCGCGAGCACGTAGAGGCACAGCGACATCAGCTCGAGGGCCAGGAAGACGACCACGAGGTCGTTCGCGGAGGCCATCAGCATCATGCCGGACGCGGAGAACAGCACGAGCGCGTAGTACTCGCCCGTCTGGACACCTTCGCGGCGCAGGTAGTCGATCGAGAGCAGGATCACCAGCGCGACGGCGTAGCAGATCACCACGTCGATGAAGAGCGCATAGTTGTCGAGGACGACCATGTCGCGGAAGCCGCGCTGGTCGCGGCCCCACCGCGTGAGCGCCGTCAGCAGCGCGCCGATCACGCCCGCGAGCGAGACGACGGCCAGGTGCGTCTTGTCGTTGCGCGGCGGAAAGAGGTCGAGGAGCAGGACGAGGACGGCGGTCGCGAGCAGGACGAGCGTCGGTGCCAGCGCGGCGAGGTTGACGGGCGGCGCGGGGATCATCGGGAGAACGCCACGCTGGCCTTGCTCTGGACCTGCGCGATCAGCGCGTCGACGCTCGCTTCCATCTTGCTGGTGAACGCGACCGGATAGACCCCGATCCAGACAATGAACAGGAGGATCGGCACCATCAGCGCCCACTCGCGCGGCGTGAGATCGCGAAGATCGCGGTTCTCGGCGTGCGTCACCTCGCCGAAGATCACGCGCTGGTACATCCACAGCAGGTAGACGGCCGCGAAGATGATCCCGGTCGTCGCGAGCGCCGCCAGCGTCCGGTTGACCTGGAACGCCCCGACGAGGATGAGGAACTCGCCGACGAAGCCGTTGAGGCCCGGCAGCCCGACCGACGACAGCACGGCGATCATGAAGACGGCCGAGAACGCGGGGATCACCGCCCACAGGCCGCCGAAGTCCGCGATCATCCGCGTGTGCCGTCGCTCGTAGATCATGCCGACGAGGAGGAAGAGCGCGCCGGTCGAGAGGCCGTGGCTCACCATCTGGAGGATCGCGCCGACGAGCCCCTGCGACGTCAGCGTGAAGAGCCCGAGCATCACGAAGCCGAGGTGGCTCACGCTGGAGTACGCGACCAGCTTCTTGAGGTCGGGCTGCACCGTGGAGACCCACGCGCCGTAGACGACGCCGATGATCGAGAGCGTGAACACGAGCGGCCCGAAGGCGAGGCTCGCGTCGGGGAAGAGCGGCAGGCAGAAGCGCAGGAAGCCGTACGTGCCCATCTTCAGCAGCACGCCCGCCAGGATCACCGAGCCCGCCGTGGGCGCCTCCACGTGCGCGTCGGGCAGCCACGTGTGGAACGGGAACATCGGCACCTTGATCGCGAACGCGAGCGCGAAGGCGAGGAACATCAGCGTCTGCGACGTGCCCGGCGGCATCACCCAGCGCGCCACCGTCGGCAGGTCGAACGTGTGGAGGCCGGTCGCGGCGCCGTGCTGGTAGTAGAGGGCCAGGATCGCCACGAGCATCAGCACCGAGCCGACCATCGTGTAGAGCACGAACTTCACCGCGGCGTAGATGCGGCGCCCGCCGCCCCACACGCCGATGATGAAGTACATCGGGATCAGCATCGCCTCCCAGAACACGTAGAAGAGGAAGAGGTCGAGGCTCACGAACACGCCGACCATCCCCGTCTCGAGGACGAGCAGGGTGACGACGAACTCCTTCACGCGGTCGTCGATCGCCCGCCACGCCGAGGCGAGCGCGACCGGCGTGATCAGCGTGGTGAGGAGCACCAGCAGCAGGCTGATGCCGTCGATGCCCACGTGGTAGCCGACACCGAGGTTCGGCATCCATCGCGCGTACTCGACGAACTGGTAGTCGGCCATCCGCGCGTCGAACCGCACGTAGAGCGGCACCGACAGCGCGAACGTGGCGACGGTCGCGAGCAGGGCGCCGACGCGCAGCACCGTCTCCTCGCGCCGCGGCACGAGCAGCAGGAGCAGCGCCGCGGCCGCGGGCAGGAACGTGACGATCGTGAGCAGGCCGATGGTCATCGCGCGAGCAGGAAGCCCACCAGCATCACCGCGCCCGCCAGCATCGTCAGCGCGTAATTCACGACGTAGCCCGTCTGCACGCGCCGCGACCCGAAGGACCACATCTGGACGAGCCGGCCCGTCAGGTTCACGAGCCCGTCGATCACGCGCAGGTCGAAGCGCGCGCAGAACGCGTAGACCGCGAAGAAGGGCCGCACGAGCACGCGGTCGTAGAGCCGGTCGACGTACCACGCGTTGAGGAGGAGCGCGTGCAGCGGCGTGCGCGGCTGGCCGATGGTCTCCGGCCGCACCGGCGTCGTCATGTGCATGTACCAGGCCAGCACCACGCCCGCGGCGACGACCACGACGGAGAGGATGACGAGCATGATGCCCGCGACGCCGTCGTGCCCGCCCTCCGCCGGCGGGAACACGGGCGCGAGGAACCGCGCGAAGCGGGTGCCCTGATCGGACGGGATGCCGACGGCCCACCCCGCGACCACGGTGAGGATCGCCAGGACGAGCAGCGGCAGCGTCATCGACGGCGGGGACTCGTGGATGTGATGCGCGACCTCCTTCGACATCCGCGGCTCGCCGAAGAACGTGAGGAAGAGCAGCCGGAACGTGTAGAACGCCGTCATGAACGCGCCGACGAGCAGCAGCGCCCAGAGCAGGCGGCGATGGTTCGTGAACGCGGCGTGGAGGATCTCGTCCTTCGAGAAGAACCCGGCGAGCCCCGGCACGCCCGCGAGGCCGGCGGCGCCGATCGTCATCGTGATCGTGGTGATCACCATGCGCGGCGCGAGCCCGCCCATCTTCCGAAGATCCTGTTCTCCCGAGAGCCCGTGGATCACGCTGCCCGCGCCGAGGAACAGCAGCGCCTTGAAGAAGGCATGCGTGACGAGGTGGAAGATTCCGGCCGCGTACGCGCCGAGGCCGACGGCGGCGAACATGTAGCCGAGCTGGCTCACGGTGGAATACGCGAGCACGCGCTTGATGTCGGTCTGCATGAGCCCGACCGTCGCCGCGAACAGCGCGGTGGCGGTCCCGACCCACGCGACCACGTCGAGCGCGACGCCGGAGCGCTCGAAGAGCACGTGGCTGCGCGCGACCATGTAGACGCCCGCCGTCACCATCGTCGCCGCGTGGATGAGCGCGGAGACGGGCGTCGGTCCCTCCATCGCGTCGGGCAGCCAGACGTGCAGCGGCAGTTGCGCGGACTTCCCGCACGCCCCCATGAAGAGGAGGAGCGCGATCCCCGTCGCCGTCGCCTGCGGCAGCGTCTCCGCACCGGCGAACACGCCCGCGTAGTCGAGCGTGCCGAGCGCCGTCCAGAGCCACATCACCCCGAGGCCGAAGCCGAAGTCGCCCACGCGGTTGACGATGAACGCCTTCTTGCCCGCGTCGGCCGCGGACGTGCGCGTGTACCAGAAGCCGATCAGCAGGTACGAGCAGAGCCCCACCGCCTCCCAGAACACGTAGAGCAGGAGGAAGTTGCCGGCGAGGACCAGCATCGTCATCGAGAAGACGAACAGGTTCAGGTACGCGAAGAAGCGCGCGTAGCCCGGATCGTGGTGCATGTAGCCGACGGAGTAGAGGTGGATGAGGGTTCCGACGCCGGTGACGACGAGGAGCATCACGCCCGTGAGCGGATCGACGTGCGCGGTCACCGCGGCCTCGAAGTCGCCGGCGACGATCCAGCGGAATGCCGTCGACGTGAAGCTGCCCCCGCCGCTGACCGCCGCGAACACGGAGCACGAGGCGAGGAACGAGCCGGCGAGCGCGGGGACGGCGATCCAGTGCGCGCGATGCCCGATGAGGCGCCCGAAGACCATGTTGATCAGTGCCCCGGCGAGCGGAAGGGCGGGGATCAACCAGAGCGTGGACACCGCGTCAGTCTACCTCAGGCACCCGGGGCGCAGCGCTGGAGCTCGCGCACGATCTCGTCGTTCCCCGGGATCCCGCGCCCGGCGCCCGCGGGCTCGACGTACGAGCCCGCGAGCGCGTAGCGCACGACGCCACCGCGGTCGACGATGAAGAAGCCCATGGCGTCGTCCGCGAGGAGCTTCGGCATCTCGGCGAACGATGGCTTCACCGGTCCATAGTCGCTGGCGGGCTTCGCGCCGGTGAGCCCCTTCACGAGCTGGGCGGCGTACCACGGGAGCGAGTGCGCGCGCACCTCGAGCCCCCACGCCGCGCGCGCCGCGCGGTCCGCGTCGCACAGGTACGGGAACGGCAGGCGGAACTGGCGCGCGTAGAGCTGTGCCCTGTCGAGTGGCGTCGTGGTGACGTAGAGGACTTCGGCGTCGAGCCCGTGGATGCGGTCGGCCGCGCGCGCGATCTGCGAGAGCTTCTGGCGGCAGAACGGACACGCCATGCCCTTGGAGAACCACAGCACCACGGCCTTCCGCCCCTTGAACTCCTCGAGGCGGACGTCGCCGCCCTGGGCCGACGGCAGCCGCAGCGGGCGTGCCGGCTCTCCGACCGTGGGGACGGACACGGAACCCTCCGGGCTCAACAGAGAAACGGGAGGACGAGGAACGTGTCGCTGCTCCAGCCGGTCATCTCCTGCACCTCGCGGCTGCGCGTGAGCCACGCTTCGGCCTCCGCGTCGTCGCCGCGCTCGATCGCGAGCGTCGCGAGGACCTTCGTAGCACGGGAACAGGAGCTGCGGCTCTCCGACCGACTCCGCGACCTCGAGCGCGCGCCGGTAGTACCTCGCACTCGGCTCGTCGTCGCCGCGGCATTGATAGACCTGCGCGAGGATGATCAGCGGGATCGGCAGGTGGTTGCGCTGGCCGAGCCGCTCGTCGATCTCCACCGCGGCTTCGGCCGCCCGCACGCCTTCGTCGTAGTCGCCGGCGAGCGTACAGTGGCCGCCCGCCAGCGTGCAGTAGAGCCATGACTGCTGGAGCTGGTCGCCGATCTTGCGCGCGAGCGCCAGCCCCTCACGGCAGTAGTCGAGCGAGCGCCCGTGATCGATCGTGGCGTACATCACCGCGAGGTTCGTGTAGGCGCGGCAGGCCACGACGCCGAGCTGGTGCGCGACGGCGACCTCGAGGCCCTGCGCGACGAAGCGCGCGCCCTCGTCGATGTCGCCCGCGCGCGCCAGCGCCACGCCCGACGTGTTGTACGCGTTCGCCACGACGTCCGGCGCGCCGAGCGCCTCGCCGAGCGCGAGCGCGCGCTTCGCCCAGCCGCTCGCGGTGACGTGGTCGCCGCGACGGAAGTGGATGCGGCCGAGCTCCTGAGAGAGACGCGCGGCCTCGATGTTGGCGGTGTCGTCGCCGAGCGCCGCGAGCCCGCGCTCGAGATGCGCGAGCGCCTGCTCCGGCTCGCCCGCGTCCCCGCACCCGACGCCGAGGCGCCGGTGCAGATCCGCCGTGCGCCGGCCCTCGCGCGCGACGTCGGTGACGTCCAGCGCCGCGGCCCATTGCGCGCGGACGTCGGCGAGCGCGCCACGCGCGTACGCCGCGTCGCCGCGCTTGCCGAGCACCCGGGCGCGCGTGACCGCGTCGCCGGCCGCGACGAGCTCGAGCACGCGGCCGTAGAACGCGCCCGCCTCCTCGTACGCGACCTGGCGCACGAGCAGGTGGGCGAAGTGGAGCCGCACGTCGGGGAAGACGTCCTTCTCGCGCAGCAGCTCCTCGCGGATCAGCTCGGCGACGTCGCCCTTCACGTCCGTGCCGGGCGGCGCGAGGCGCTCCAGCACGGCGAGCGGAAAGTCGCGCCCGGGCACCGCGCCGAGCTGGAGCGTGCGCTTGAGGGGCTCGGGCAGCCGGTCGATGCGCGCGGTGAGGAGATCGTGCACGGTGGCGGGGCCGCGCGCGTCGCGCGCGCCCGAGCCCTCGTGCAGCTCGTGCTCGCGCAGGTAGCGCGTGAGCTCCTCGATGAAGAACGGATTGCCTTCGGCCCGGCTCACGACGAGCTCGCGCACCGCGGGTGAAAGCTCGCGGACGCCGAGGACCCGCTTCACCATCTCCGCGGTCTCGTCCTCGGAGAGCGGCCCCAGCATGACGCGCTCGTGGCGCGGACGGTCCTGCCATGGAAACGCGTAGCCCGGCCGCGCGGTGAAGACGAGCACGATCGGATGGCCCGCGACGGCCTCGACCAGCGCGCGGCAGTACTCCTCCGAGTTGCGATCGATCCACTGGAGATCTTCCGCGACCAGGACGAGCGGACGCTCCCGCGCGCCGCGCAGCGTGAGCGCGGTCACGGCGTCGATGAGACGCCGCTTGCGCTGCACCGGATCGAGGCCTTCGCTCTCGAGCTCGTCGGCGGGAAGCCCGAGCACGTGGCGCAGGTACGGCACCGTCCACATGAGCTCGGGGTCGAGGCTCGCGACACCCTGCGCGACCTTGTCCGCCTGTGCGGTCGCGCCTTCGCCGTCCTCCAGCCCGAAGACCGCCTGGAGGAACTGCGCCACGAGGTGGAACGGCTGCGTCGTCCCGTGCGGCAGGCAATGCCCTTCGAGACAGAGGACCGGCTCGTTCGCGAGCACGCGACGCAGCTCGTAGAGCAGGCGCGACTTGCCCACGCCGGCCTCGCCGACGATCGAGATCGCCTGCCCGCCCGTGGTCCGGCAGCGCGCGACGCTCCCCATCAGACGCGCGATCTCGCCCGTGCGGTCGACGAGCGGTGTGAGTCCGCGCTCCACGGCGAGCTCGAAGCGCGCGCGCCGGCGCCGCTGCTCGGTGACGAGGAACGCGCGCACCGGCCGGTCGATCCCCTTCACCTGATGGCTGCCCGCGTCGGTCGTGACGAAGTAGCCGCCGACGAGCGCCAGCGTCGCCTCGCTGATCAGCACCGCCCCGGCATCGGCGACGCCCTGCAGCCGCGCCGCGAGGTTCACCGTCTCGCCCTGCGCCGTGTAGTCCATGCGGAGGTCGTCGCCGATGCGTCCGACGACGACGGGTCCGGTGTTGAGGCCGACGCGCAGCGCGAACGCGAGCCCGCGCGTCTCCCGGAGCGTCTCCGCGTACTCGCGGATCGACTTCTGGATCGCGAGCGCCGCCGCCACCGCGCGCACGCCGTGGTCTCCGTGCGCGATCGGCGCGCCGAAGAGCGCCATCACGCCGTCGCCGGTGAACTGGTTGACGGTGCCTTCGTAGTGGTGGACGGCGGCGGTGACGCGCGCGAAGCAGCCGTCCATGACCGCGTGGAGGTCTTCGGGATCGAGCTTCGCGGCCATCGCGGTGAAGTCGACGCAGTCCGCGAAGAGCACGGTGACCTGCTTGCGCTCGCCCTCGAGCGCCGCGCGCGAGTGGAGGATCTTGTCGGCGAGATGCTTCGGCGTGTACGCCGCCGCCTCGGGCCTCACGGGTCCCGCGAGGGGGCGTCCGCACTCGTCACAGAACTTCGCGCCCGAGCGATTTTGCGTGCTGCACGCCGGGCAGATCACGGCGACATGGTATCATCCGCGTCGTGCCGCTGCGGTCCCGCACGAAGGTGTTCGTCCTCGTCGTGCTCGTCCTTCTCCTCGCGGTGGTCGGATCGGTGTCCTATCTCGGATGGCGGCAATCGGTCGCGGCGCCGTCGGTGACGTCCGTGCCGCCGCGGATGCTCGGGCACAAGACGGAGCTGCCGATCACGATCGAAGCCGCGCGCGGCAACGTCGCGGCCGTCGAGATTCGCGCGGTGCAAGGGACCAAGCAGGCGGTGCTGGCGAAGCGGGAAGGCAATCTCGGGCCGCGCCCGACGCTGCCGACGACGCTGGAGGTGGCGAACATCGGGCTGCGCGAAGGTCCCGCGACCATCGAGGTGCGCGCCCGCGACGACTTCTGGCGGCCGATCACGCTGCCGGAGAAAGTCGTCGCGAGCTGGCCCGTCACGATCGATCTCACACCGCCGAAGGTCGAGGTCCTCGCCTCGACGGGGTATTACTCACCCGGCGGCGTGTCGCTCGTGGCGTTCCGCGTCGACGGCGCCTCGAAGGCCGAGGTGAAGGTCGGCGACACCCCGTTCCCGAGCTTCGCCAGCGGCGACGCCGCGCGCGGCGTGCGCGTGGCGCTGCTCGCGCTCCCTTACGACTACACCGGCGGCGCGCTCACCATCCGCGCCGTCGACGAAGCGGGCAACCTCGCCTCGCGCGGGATTCCCGGTGTCCTCAAGCCGCGCCGCTTTCCCACGGACCGCATCGAGATCAAGGACAGCTTCCTCCAGGCGAAGATCCCGGAGCTCCTCCCGCAGCATTCCCCGAGCGCGCCGTTGCTCGCCGCGTTCCTCGTCGTCAACCGGGAGCATCGCAAGCGGGCCGAGACCGAAAAGCGCACGCTCGCCGCGAAGACGGCGGACAAGCCGCTGTGGGAAGGCGCGTTCGTCCAGCCCCGCAACACCAAGGTGTTCGCGAACTTCGCCGAGACGCGGACGTACATCTACCAGGGCAAGGAGATCGACACGCAGGTGCATTACGGCTACGACCTGGCGTCGACGAAGCACTCACCGGTGCCCGCGGCCAACAAGGGCACGGTCGTGTTCGCCGGTCCGCTGTCGATTTACGGCAACACCGTCGTGCTCGACCACGGGATCGGCCTGCAGACGCTCTACGGCCACCTGTCGTCGATCGACGTGAAGGTGGGCGACGCGGTCGACAAGGAGCACGTGCTCGGGCGCACGGGCGCGACCGGCCTCGCGATCGGCGATCACCTGCACTACGAGGTGCTCGTGAACGGGATCTCCGTGACGCCGCTCGAGTGGTGGGACGCGAAGTGGATGCGCGACCGGATCAACAAGCCCCTGAAGGAAGCGGGGCTCCCGGAGATCCCGGGGCTCTAGCCCAGGACCTCGCGCACGCGGCCGGAGAGCTGGCGCGGCGTGAACGGCTTCTCGATGAGCGATCCCGCCTGCGGCGTGCCGGGCGCGAGCACCACGTCGTTGCTGTAGCCGGTCATGTAGAGGACCTTCATCTCGGGGCGGTCCGCGAGCAGGCGCTCGGCGAGCGCGAGCCCGTTCATGTCCGGCATGACGACGTCGGTGACGAGCAGGTCGATGGGCTCGTGCGTGCGGCTCGCGAGCTTGAGCGCTTCCACCGGGCCGTCCGCCATCAGGACGCGGTAGCCGCGGCCGCTCAGCACGTCGTTCACGAGCGCGCGCACCTCGCTCTCGTCCTCCACGAGGAGGATCGTCTCCGTCCCCGGGGCCGAGCGCTCGGCGGCGGCGACGGGCTTCGCGGCGTCGGCCGGCGCGTCCACGCGCGGCAGGTAGATCGTGAACACCGTGCCCTTCCCGGGCGTGCTCTCCACGTCGACGTCGCCGTTGCTCTGCGTGACGACGCCGTACACCGTCGCCAGGCCGAGGCCGGTCCCCTTGCCGACGTCCTTCGTGGTGAAGAACGGCTCGAAGATGCGCTTCACGGTCGCCGCGTCCATCCCCTGGCCGGTGTCGGCGACGCGGAGCGCGACGTAGCGGCCGGGCGGGGCGCCGATGCGCCGGTCCGTCGTGCGCGCGTCGAGCTCGATGTGCGCGAGGTCGATCGTCACGCGGCCGCCCGCGGGCATGGCGTCGCGGCTGTTCACGACGAGGTTGATCACGACCTGCTCGATCTGCACCGGGTCCGCCTCCACGAAACAGCCGGCGCGCGCGTCGATGCGCCGCGCGATGTCCTCGCGGATCACGCGGCGGAGCATCGGCGCCAGGTTCTTCACCGCGGCGCCGAGGTCGAGCACGCACGGCTGCAGCACCTGCTGGCGCCCGAACGCGAGGAGCTGGCGCGTGAGGCTGGCCGCGCGCTGCGCGGTCGACTCGATCAGCCCGAGCGGTCCGGCCAGCTCGGGGTTGGCCGCGCGCAGCATGTCCGCGCGACCGATGATGATCGAGATCAGGTTGTTGAAGTCGTGCGCGACGCCGCCCGCGAGCCGGCCGATCGCGTCCATCTTCTGGGCCTGGCGGAGCTGCTCTTCGAGCGTGAGGCGATCCGTCGTGTCGACCGTCACGCCGAGCAGCCGGCGGGCCTGGCCGAACTCGTCGCGGACCACGTGCACGACGTCGCTGATGTGGACGACGCGGTCGCCCGGCGCCGTGATGCGGTACGCGATCTGGTTCTCGCCGACGCCGCGGATGCACGCCTCGTAGGCGGCGATCGTCCGGTCGCGGTCGTCCGGATGCAGCGAGCGCTTCCACAGCCCCGCCTCGTCTTCGAGGCGATCCGCCGAGAAGCCGAAGACGCGCTCCGCCTGGCGGCTCACGAACGTGAAGCGCCCCATCGACGGGTCGGCTTCCCAGACCACGGCGTCGAGCTGCTGCACGAGGTCGTGGAAGCGCTGGGCGGAGGCCGCCGCCTCGCTCGAGGCGATCTCGTTCAATCGCCACGTGATGCAGCTCACGACGCTCGTGCCGAGCACGAACACGCCGTGGATGGCCGCCCACGTCCACGGCGACGCCCAGGCCGCCGCGTGGTTGTAGACCTGACCGGGATCGAGCACGCCGACGGTGCCGTGGTGGAGCACGACGTACGTGATCGCGGCGAGGAACGGCACCCAGTCCTGGTAGAGCGCCATGAGCGGGGCCATGACGAAGAAGTGGAAGTGCATCTCGATGTAGCCACCCGAGAGGTGCACGAGGATGCCCGAGGACGTCAGGAGGCCGACGCACGCGGAGACCGCGCGGAAGCGCCGGCCGGCGCGCGGCCAGCTCGCGAGCATCGCGCCGACCGCCACGACGCCGCCCTCGACGACCGCGTGGAGCAGGTCGCCCGAGCGGAGGAGCGCGTACAGGAAGATCCCGACGGCGTGCGCGCACAGGATGAACAGCATGCCGCGGTGCCGCCGCTCCCAGTCGCGAGCGGGCAGACGGTGGCCCTGCGGCAACGGGACCGTATATCGTCGGCGGGAGCGCGAAACTTGAGCGGTAGGACTAGAACTTACCGAACTTCTGGTAGGCCTCCAGCGGGGGCATGCCGCGCTTGACCGCGGTGCGGACCTTGTGCTCCGCGCCCAACACTTTCTCGCAGCGGCTGAGGACTTCGTGCGCGACGCGCCGCGGCACGACGACCACGCCGTCGAGATCCGCCACGACGATGTCGCCGAGGCTCACGCGCACGCCGCCGATCGTCACGGGCTGGCCCCAGTCGCTCACGCGCCAGCGGGGCACGGAGTCCTGCGGCGTCCGGTAGCGGACGAAGACCGGAAAGCCCGCGCGCGCGATGGAGGCGGCGTCCCGCGTCGCGCCGTCGATCACCGCGCCACGAACCTTCCGCCGGCGCAGCGCCTCCATCGAGAGCGCGCCGAAGTGCGCCGAGGTGTTGTCGTTGGTCGCGAGCACGAGCACCGAGTCCGACGGCACCGCGCCGAGCATCCCGAGGAAGCGCCGCAGCGTCGCGTCGTGCTCGCGCGGGTGGCCGCGATGCGGACGTCCGCGGGCGGTGAACGCGTAGCCGGCGGCGCGCATGCCCGGCGTCAGCGGCTGGAGCGTCGACGGCAGCGTCTGCCGCGAGAGGCCCATCTGGTCCATCACGTCGGTGATCGCGGCGGTGTAGATGCGGCTGAAGCGGCGGGGAAGCGCGTCGGTCCGGGAGGCCATCGCCGCCCATTCTAGCGGCTCAGCAGCGCGCGGGGCGGCACGAAGTCGCCGATCACGCCGAGGAGCGTGTCGAGCATCGCCGGGCGGCCCGCGAGGACGCGCGCGGTGAAGTTCGCGAGCCGCCGATGACGGATCGCGAGCTGCAGCGCGTGGGTCAGCCGCGCCTTGCCCGCGAAGATCGCGCGGCGCGTCCGCTCGTACGCGGCGAGCGCAGTCACGGAGCAGTCGCCGGCGCGCAGGGCCGTCGCGGCGGTATCCGCCGCCAGCTCGGCGCTTCGCAGCGCGGTGAAGACGCCCTCGCCCGTGAAGGGATCGTAGAACCCGGCGGCATCGCCGACGAGCAGCACGCCGCCGACGTTCGGCGGCGCGACGCGGTACGCGAGCGGGCCGAGCGCGCGGATGCGCGCGGTGATGTCGGCGCCGGCCACGCGGCGCGCGACGTGGCGCAGCTGCTTCACCCGCGCCGTGAAGAACGTCTCCGGCCGGTCGCTGAAGCGCGCGGCGTCGGCGAGCGGCACCACGAGGCTCATGTTGACGCGTCCGGGCGTGACGGGGTTGAGGATCACGTAGTCGGGCGGGTCGACGAAGATCTCGCCGACGTCGGCGACGTCGCGGAGGCCCCCGAGGTACGTCACCAGCGCCATGCGCTGGAGCCGATGCGCGCGGCGCAAGCCGAGCTTCTGCGCGACCACCGACGCACGCCCGTCGGCGGCGACGACGAGCCGTGCGGTGAACCGCCGCGTCGTCCCGTCGGCGCCGACGGCGTCGACGCCCGTCACGCGGCCGTCCTCGACGACGACGTCCGTCACGCGCACGCGTTCCCTGAAGTCGACCGGCGCGAGGCGCAGCCGGTCCGCCAGCGTCGCGTCGAAGGTCTCGCGCGGGAGCGCGAGCGCGTGGTCGCGATACGGCCGCCACGGCCCGACGGGCCGATAGCGAGCCTCGATGGTCCTGCCGTCCGGCGCGGTGATGCGCATGCCGGCCAGCGGCACCGCGCCGGCGGCGTCGAGCGCCTTGAGCACGCCGAGCCTGTCGAGGACCCGCGCGGCTTCCGGGCTCACGTACTCGCCGCAGATCTTGGGACGGGGAAACGCCGCGCGATCGAGCACGAGCACCTCGAGCCCGCGCTCGGCGAGGAGGATCGCGGTGGCCGCGCCCGCCGGCCCCGCGCCGACGACGAGGACGTCCGTCATGGCGCGCAGAGGAGCGTGCGCACGAGCCAGGGCACGCGCCGGATGGTGACACGACCGAGACGGGCCTTCTGCGCGAGCGTCTCGAGCTCGCGCACCGAGTACGAGCGCCGCACCGACAGCGGGCCGTCGTGCCGCGACGCCGGATGCCGCGCGAAGCAGCGCGTCGTCAGCCACACCGCGAGCCACGCCACGCGGCCGCGCAGGAGATCGTTGACGACGAGCGCGTCGCGCGCCGCCGCGCGCATCTCAGCGAGCATCGCCGTCGCCCCGTCCGGATCGAGGTGATGCAGCGTCAGCACGCTCACGGCGACGTCCACGCTGTCTTCGCGGAAGGGCAGCGCCGTCGCGTCGCCCTGGACGACGGTGATCTCCGGCATGTCCGCGCAGTGACGGCGGGCGAGCGCCGCCGTCGGCCCGTCGCGGTCGAGGACGAGCACCCGCAGCGAGCGCCGCTCGCGCCGCGCCCACCCCGCGAGGTGCCGCGCGAAGTCGCCGCGCCCGCCGCCGACGTCGAGCACGAGGATGCGGCGATCGCGCGGCAGCCCCGCGAGCCGTCGCGTCACCTCGCCGAGCGTGAGCCGGTGGCCGCCGAACCACGCGTTGAGGCGCTCGATGTCCGCGAGCGACGTCGCGAGATCCTCCGGAGGCATCGGGCGATCGAGCCGTTCGAGGCGGTGCGCTTCACGCGGCATGGCCGTCACCATCTGAGCAAGGCGCCTTCCGCGGCGAATCCCGGCCCGAGCCCGATGATCACGCCCCACTCGCCGGGAACGGGCGTGGCGGTCCGAAGCGTCTCTTCCAGGACGAAGACGATCGTGGCCGACGACATGTTGCCGTAGCGGCGCAGGACCGTGCGCGACGCGGCCGTCTGCTCGGGCGTGAGCTCGAGGAGCTCGGCCGCGCGGTCGAGGACGCGGCGCCCGGCGGAATGGAGGACCCAGTAGCGGATGTCGTCGCGCTTGAGGCCCTGGTCCGCGAGCAGCGCGGTGGCCATCTCCTCCATCATGCCCGCGCCGATCCGGCGGACTTCCTTCGAGAGGACCACGCGCGGCCGGCCGCCCGGATACTCGAAGCCCATCACGGGCAGATGCTCCGGCCGGAAGAGCGTGCGATGGCCGACGAGGGTCGGGCCGTCACCGCCGCACGACAGCGCGAGCGCGCCGGCGCCGTCCGCGAAGATCGCGTGCGCGACCGCGCTCTCGAGCCGGTCGTCGAGGAAGTACGCCGTGGAGCAGAGCTCGACCGCGATCACGAGGGCCTTGTGACGCGGAAACGCGCGCAGGTGATTCCAGGCCTGCTGGAGGGTGACGACCGCGGCGGCACAGCCCGTGTCGCCCACGTGCACGCGCTGGACGGCGCTGCGACAGCCGAGCCGCGCGACGAGGTGGGCGTCGAGGCTCGGCGTGAGCCGGCCGGTGCACGTCGTGGTCCCGATGAAATCGAGGTCGGCCGGCGTCCACCCCGCGCGCTCGAGCGCGCGCCGCGCGGCCGCCTCCGCGATCTCGAGCGCGCCCCGGCGGAAGCGCGCCTGCATCTCGTCGACCGACTCGTCCGGGCGGAACGTGGCCGGGTCGAGGTAGAGATAGCGGCCCTCGATCCCGCTCTTCTCGAAGAATCCGCGCCGGCGCGGGTCGTCGTAGCCGGCGAGCGCGAGCAGCTGATCCTGCGGGAAGAAGTGCGGCGGCGTCGCCGTCGCCACGGCGACGATCTTCGGCAGCGGCATCCGACCTCCGGTGACCGGGTCGCGTAAGATGTGACCCAACGTCGAGCATACCGTCGGGGGTCATCGCATGCCACTGTTCAGCTTCGAGGGAAAGTCACCGCGCATCCATCCGAGCGCGTTCATCGCGCCGACCGCCGTCATCATCGGCGACGTGACGATCGAAGAGAACGCGTCGGTCTGGTACAACGCCGTCGTCCGCGCCGACTTCGCGCCGATCGTGATCCGCGGGGGCGCGAACGTGCAGGACTGCTCGGTCATCCACGTCACGCCGCGCGGCGGCACCGACATCGGCCGCGGCGCGACGGTCGGGCACCTGTGCATCCTGCACCAGGCGCTGATCGGCGACGAGGCGCTCGTGGGCAACGGCGCGACGGTGCTCGACGGCGCGAAGATCGGCGCGCGCTCGATGATCGCGGCCGGCGCGCTCGTCACGCCGGGCACCGAGATCCCCGAAGGCGTGCTCGCGATCGGCGCGCCCGCGAAGGTGAAGGGTCCGCTCGCGGGCACACCGGCCGAGGAGTGGGTCAAGCGCAACCCGACCGGCTACCAGGCGCTCGCCCAGCGCCACAAGGCGGGCGTGCAGCCGGCCTGACGCTTACCTGCCCGTGAACTTCGGGGCGCGCTTCTCCTTGAACGCGGCCACGCCCTCCGCGTGGTCGGTCGTCTGGCGCACCAGGCCCATGTGCGAGCTCACCAGGTCGAGGTGCGTGCGCAGGTCGAGCTTGAGGCTCTGGTACACGAGCCGCTTGATCATGCGGATCGGGATCTGCGGGCCGTCGGCGATCTGCCGCGCGAGCGCGTACGTCTCGTCCTTCAGCTTCGCGTCGGGCACCACGCGCTGCACGATGCCGAGCCGCAGCGCCTCGGGCGCCTCGATGAAATCCGCCGTCCACAGGAGCTCGAGCGCCTTCGCGGCGCCGACCAGGCGCGGCAGGAAGTACGTGTCGCCGTCGCCGGGGACCAGGCCGACCTTCACGTAGCCCGTCGAGAACCGCGCGGACTCCGCGGCGATGCGGATGTCGCACATCACGCTCATGCCCATGCCCGCGCCGACCGCCACGCCATTGACCATCGCGATGACCGGCTTGTCCATCTGCTCGAGCTGCTTCGGCACGCGATGGACGCCTTCCCAGAGCCCGTTCTTGCCGTCCAGCGCGGAGGGCTCGCCCTCGCGCATGCGGCCGACGTCGCCGCCCGAGCAGAACGCGCGGCCCGCGCCGGTCACGATGACCACGTTGACGTTGTCGTCGGCCTGCGCCTCGGCGAGCGAGCGCTGCCAGCCGGCGATCATGTCGCGCGTGAACGCGTTGAGCTTGTCGGGACGGTTGAGCGTGATGGTCGCGATCTTGTCCTTCACTTCGTAGAGCAGCTCACTCATGACGCTTCTCTCCGTCAGTCCTTCGGCAGGCCGAGGACGCGCTCGCCCAGGATATTTTTCAGGATCTCCGTCGTGCCCGCGCGGATGCCGCTGCCGCGCGCGAGCAGCTCGTAGAACTCCCACTGCCCGTCGTCCGGCGCCCACGGGGTGCCGTGCTCGAGCTGCGAGTACGGGCCGAGGATCTCGGTCGCGGTCTGCGCCAGCTCCACGTCGGTCTGGCTCCACAAGAGCTTCGCCGTCGAGCCTTCAGGGCCGGGATGGCCGCCGCGCATGATGTTCGTGAGGCCCCGGTAGCCGTTGAGCTGCAAGGCCTGCTCGGCGATGTAGAGGTGCGCGACCTTCTGCCGCACGATCGGGTCGCTCGCCTTGCCCTGGTCCTTCACCAGCGTGATGAAGCGGTGGAGCGCGTTGCGCAGCGAGATGTGACGGATGTGCGTGAGGACGTCGCGCTCGTGCGCGAGCGTCGTGATCGCCACGCCCCAGCCCTCGTTCTCCGTGCCGACGAGGTTCTCGACCGGCACGCGCACGTTGTCGAAGAACGTCTCGTTGAACTCGGCCTCGCCGGTGATCTGCCTGAGCGGCCGCACCGTGATGCCCGGCGTCGTCATGTCGACGAGCAGGAAGCTGATGCCTTTGTGCTTCGCCGCGGCGGGATCGGTGCGCACGAGCAGGAAGCACCAGTCGGCGACGTGGCCCATGCTCGTCCAGACCTTCTGGCCGTTGACCACGTAGTGATCGCCGTCGCGGACCGCGCGCGTCTGCAAGTTCGCGAGATCGGAGCCGGCGTTCGGCTCGGAGAAGCCCTGACACCACATCTCGTCGGCGGTGAGGATGTGCTTCAGGAAGCGCTGTTGCTGCGCCGGCGTGCCGTGCTTCATCAGCGTCGGCCCCAGCATCGACACCCCGCCGCGGTTCACGATCTGCGGCGATTCCGCGCGGCCCATCTCCTGATACAGGAGGACCATCTCGATGAGGCTCGCGCCGCGCCCGCCGAACTCGCGCGGCCAGTCCATGCCGACGTAGCCGGCCTCGTACATCCGCTTCTGCCACCAGCGCAGGCGCGCGACCTCGTCGCGGTCGGCGCGCGAGGCGGCGAACGCCTTGCCTCTCAGATCATCGGGCAGGTTCCGCTCGAGCCACGAGCGGACCTCTTTCCGGAAGCTCTCCTGCGCTTCGGTGAAGTCGAAATCCATGGCTCTATCTTTCGAGCAATTTCACCGCTCGGCTCGCACCTCGACGGTGCTCACCTCGCACTACCACGTCACGCACCCGCCGTCGACGTTGATCGACTGGCCGGTGATGTAGCGCGCCTCGTCGGAGGCGAGGAACGCCGCGGCGTGGCCGATGTCCTCCGGCGTCTGCTCGCACTTCATCGGCACGATGTCGGCCACGCGCTTCTCGAACACCTGGCGCGGGGTCATGCCGGCGAATGCGGGGTTCGTCGACGCGATGTGCGCGGCGAGCTTCTCCCAGAACGCGGTCCACAAGACCCCGGGGCAGATCGCGTTGACCGTGATGCCGTGCGGCGCGAGCTCCTTCGCGATGACGCGAGTGAACGTGATCACGCCCTGCTTCGCCACGCTGTAGGGCGGCATCGTCGGCGCCGACAGCGGACCCGCGATCGACGCGATGTTGATGATGCGGCCGGCCTTGCGCTCGATGAAGTAGGGCGCGACGGCCTTGCAGGTGAGGAACACCGACTTCGTGTTCACCGCGAACGTCCTGTCCCAGTCCTCTTCGGTGTTGTTGGTGAACGGCATGCCCGGCGGCGCCGCCATGCCGGCGTTGTTCACGAGGATGTCGATCTTGCCCAGCACTTCCTTCGTGCGGTCGACCATCCCCTTCACGTCCGCCGCGCTCGTGACGTCGGTCTTCATCGCGAACGTCTTCCGCCCGAGCGCCTTCACCTCGTCGGAGACCTTCTCGGCGTTGAGCACCTGGATGTCGGGAATCGCGACGTCCGCGCCCTCGCGCGCGAGCGCGAGCACGATGCCGCGGCCGATGCCGCTTCCACCGCCGGTGACGATCGCGACTTTTCCCGCCAGACGCATGCGACCTCCTGGTTGTCCCTATAATCCGCCGAGGGGGAGCCCATGACAGCACAGCCGCTCAGAAGCCGCAACTGGTTCGGCCGCGACGACCTCGACGGATTCGTGCACCGCTCGTGGCTCAAGGCCGAAGGGTTCAGCGAGCAGATGTTCGACGGGCGCCCGGTGATCGGCATCGGCAATTCGTGGTCCGAGCTCACGAACTGCAACGCGCATCTCCGCCAGCTCGCCGACGCGGTGAAGCGCGGGGTGCTGAGCGCGGGCGGCTTCCCCCTCGAGTTCCCGACGATCTCGCTCGGCGAAGTGCTGATGAAGCCGACGACGATGCTCTTCCGGAACCTCATGGCCATGGACGTGGAGGAGTGCATCCGCGCGTATCCGCTCGATGCGGTCGTGCTGCTCTCCGGATGCGACAAGACGACGCCCGCGATGCTCATGGGCGCCGCGTCCGCGGACGTGCCGGCGATCATGGTGACGGGAGGGCCGATGTTGCGCGGCCGCTGGCGCACGGAAGACCTCGGCTCCGGCACCGACAACTGGCGCTTGTGGGCGGAGCGCCGCGCCGGCCGCCTCGGCGACGAGGCGTGGGCCGAGGCCGAGTCGTGCATGTCGCGCTCGAGCGGCCACTGCATGGTGATGGGCACCGCGTCGACGATGGCGTCGATGGCGGAGGCGCTCGGCATGACGCTGCCGGGCAACGCCGCGATCCCCGCGCCCGACTCGCGCCGCTATGCGCTGGCGGAGCTCGCGGGACGCCGTGCGGTCGAGATGGCGAAGGCCGGGAGCCCGAAGCCCTCCGAGATCCTCACGCGCGAGGCGTTCGACAACGCGATCCGCGCCGACATGGCGATCGGCGGCAGCACCAACGCCATCATTCACCTCGTCGCCATCGCCGGGCGCGCGGGCATCCGAGTTCCGCTCACGCGCTTCGACGAGCTGTCGCGCACGACGCCGCTGCTCGCCAACGTGCGGCCGTCCGGCAAGTACCTGATGGAGGACTTCTTCTACGCTGGCGGCTTGCCGGCCGTGCTGAAGGAGCTGCTGCCGCTCCTGCACGGCGGCGCCGCGACCGTGAACGGCAAGACCCTCGCCGACAACGTGGGGGGCGCCGTATGCCACAACGAGGACGTCATCCGTCCGCTCGCGATGCCGCTCGCGACGGAAGGCGGCACGGTGATCCTCACCGGCAACCTGTGTCCCGGCGGCGCCGTGCTGAAGCAGTCGGCGGCGTCGCCACACCTGCTCACGCATCGCGGGCGCGCGGTGGTGTTCGAGGACCACGCCGACATCCATCGCCGCATCGACGATCCGAGCGTGCCCATCGACGAGACGTCGGTGCTCGTGCTGAAGCACGTCGGTCCGCGCGGCGCGCCCGGCATGCCCGAATGGGGCGCGGCGCCGATCCCCGCGCGTCTGCTCAAGCAAGGCGTGAAAGACATGGTGCGAATCTCGGACGCGCGCATGAGCGGAACGTCGTACGGCACGGTCGTGCTTCACGTCGCGCCCGAATCCGCGGTGGGCGGGCCGCTCGCGCTCGTGAAGGACGGCGACGAGATCGAGCTCGACGTGCCGAAGCGCACGCTCACGCTGCGAATGAGCGACGAGGAGCTGGCGCGACGGCGCGCGGCGTGGACGCCCCGGCCGCCGCACTACGAGCGCGGCTACGGTCGCCTGTTCCTCGATCACGTGCTGCAGGCGAACGAGGGCTGCGACTTCGATTTCCTGCGTGGAAAGACACCGGTCCGCGCGGAGGACACCGCCGGGCCGAGCCATTCATAGCGATTCAGCTCGGCACTCGCGGAGGCCCCGGATTCATTCCGGGGCCGGAGCGCGGGGGGCATGGGGGGCCGCCTCGGCCCCCCATGTGGATCAGGGCGCCTGGAAGGCGTGCGCCTCGGGCCACGGGCGCCACGCGGCCGCCACCATCAGCGGCTTCTCCGGCACGCGCGCGACCTCGACCGTCGCCGGGCGCTCGAACGGCTGATACGCGACGATCGCGGTGGGACGCTTCGCGGACGCGCGAACGACCCGGATCGGCCGCGCCGGCGCGCGATAGGTCGCGGCCGGAGCTTCGGCGACGATCGTGCCGAGGCGCGGCGCGGGCGCGCGCGGCGTGACGCCGGGCGCGCGATCGGCGGGCGCCGCGTCGGAAGCCGCGCGATTCGCGATTCCGAGATCGGCCGGCGCGGGCGTGACATCCACGCGTGCGGTCTGCTGCGCCGGCCCTTGCGGACCGACCACCACGCCGAACGTCGCGACGAGGCCCAGGACCAGCACGGCGGCGGCGAAGGCGAAGTCCGGCCGCAGCGAGCGGATTCGCGGCGGCGGCGCGGGGCGCGTCGACGGCGGAAGCTGCCACTCGGCCCGCGCCTTCGCGGCGCAGTCCCGGCACATGCCGTCCGAGAAGGTAATGTTCCATCCGCGCCACGACGCCACCCCGAGGAGCTTCGCGTGGCCGTTGTACTTCCGGTGCCAGGCGCATCTGCGCACGAACATGTCGACGGAAGTCAGCAAGACGTGTGCCGGAGCGTGCCGCCATCTGACGCGGCAATTCGCTGCACAGGCGTGACGAAAAGCGTCGCCCAGCCGACGGTGTCGTCCGCGCGTGTCCGCTATCGCGACGGCGTGGAACGTCCGATCAAAGGTGCGAGAAAATTTCCCACCTCTCGCAGCGCGCGCCGCGCCTCGACGGCGGACCGACCGGTGCGTGCCATCACGATCGCCACGCGCACGTTGCCACCGTCGGCGAGCAACCGCCGGGCGCGCCGCGGTGACACACGCCCGAGCTCCGCGACGAGCCGGAGCGCGCGCTCGCGCAGCTTCCGGGACCGCGGCTGCAGGTCGACCATGCGGTTGCCGTACATCTTGCCGAGCCGGGCCATCGACGCGGTCGTCAGCGTGTTGAGCACGAGCTTCGTCGCCGTTCCCGCCTTGAGGCGCGTCGAGCCGGCGAGCACCTCGGGACCGGGCGCCGGCGCGATCACCACGGTCGCGCGGATGCGCCGCCCCGCGCGCGGATTGCACGCGACGAGGACGGTCGCGGCGCGGCGCGCCGCCGCGGCCGCCAGCGCGCCGCGCACGAACGGCGTCACGCCGCTCGCGGACACGCCCACCACGACGTCGCCGCGACGCACGCGCCCGCGGACCGCGCGCGCGGCCGCGCGCGCGTCGTCCTCCGCGCCTTCGCGCGAGCGAAAGACGGACGAACGGCCGCCGGCCATGATCGCCTGCACCATCCGCGGCGACGTCCCGAACGTCGGCGGACACTCCGCGGCCTCGAGCACGCCGAGCCGGCCGCTCGTGCCGGCGCCGACGAAGAAGAGCCGCCCGCCGCGCGCGAGCGCGTCCGCGATCAGCGCCACGGCGTCCGCGATCCGCGGCGCCACGCGGCCGACGGCGGCGACGGCGCGCGCGTCCTCGCAATTCATGAGACGCGCGACCCGCACCGGCGCGAGACGATCGAGAGCGCGGCTCGCGCGATTGGGCTGTTCGGTGAGCAAGCGGGCGAAGTCAGGACCGCGTCGGCGCGCCATGGCTTTAGGCTAGCCGATTGTGACCCGACCCCCTACGATCGTGCGCATGCCCACCGTTCAGTCCGGGCTCGACGTCCTTCTCGCGACGCGCGGCGCGCCGCTGCGCGGCCGTCGCATCGCGCTCGTCGCCCATCAAGCCTCCGTCGACGCGAAGCTCCGTCACGCGGCGCCGATCCTCGCGGACATGCGCGGCGTGACGCTCGCGGCCCTGTGGGCCCCCGAGCACGGCCTCTGGGGCGCGCCGCAGGATCACGCGCACATCCCGTCCACGCGCGATCCGCTCACCGGCCTCGCCGTCGCCAGCCTCTACGGCCTGCGGCGCGAGCCGACGCCGGCGATGTTCCGCGGCATCGACACGGTCGTCATCGATCTTCAAGATGTCGGCGCGCGCTACTACACGTTCATCTGGACGATGGCGCTCGTGATGCGCGCCGCGGCGGTGATGGACGTCGAGGTCGTGGTCCTCGACCGCCCGAACCCGCTCGGGGGCGCGCGCATCGAAGGCAACGTGGCCGATCCCGCCTACGCGTCGTTCGTCGGACTCTATCCGCTGGCGATCCGTCACGGCATGACGATCGGCGAGATCGCCGCGTATCTGCAGGCGACGCACGGGCTCGCCTGCCGGCTCAGCGTGGTCCGCATGCGCGGGTGGCGGCGACGGATGCTGTGGGAAGACACGGGACTGCCGTGGGTCGCGCCGTCCCCGAACATGCCGACGCCCGACACGGCCCGCGTCTATCCGGGCGGCTGCCTCTACGAGGGGACGAATCTCTCGGAGGGCCGCGGCACGACGCGGCCGTTCGAGTGGATCGGCGCACCGTATCTCGATGCCGACGCCTACGCCGCCGCGCTTGAGGCGTTCCGCCTTCCCGGCGTGACGTTCCGCGCCGCACGCTTCACGCCGATGTTCCACAAGTGGGCGGACCGCCTCTGCGGCGGCGTGCAGATCCACGTCACCGACGTCGACCGCTTCAAGCCGTATCTGACGGGGCTCGCGGTGATCGCGGCCGCGCGCCGCTCGGCGCCGCGCGCCTTCGCGTGGCGCCGGCCGCCCTACGAGTTCGAGCGGAAGAAGCTGCCGATCGACATCCTGTGCGGGACGGACGTGGTCCGGAAAGCGATCGAGCGCGGCCGTCCGTTGCGGACGATCGAGCGCGCGTGGGCGCCCGGCCTCGCGGCCTGGGCGCGCCGACGCGCGCGATTCCTGATGTACTAGTCGATACCGAACAGGCGCGTGAAGAAGTTCTTCACGCTGTGGCCGAACGACACCGCGCCGTCGCGAATGTTCCGGCCGGTGTTCTTCGCCTCGGGCTCGGCCGACTTCCCGGCCTCCTTCAGCTTCTCGCCGGTGAACTTCGCGCCTTCCTCGACGGTCTTGCCGATGCCCTTGGCCGTCTGCTCGACGCCTTCGCCGATCTTGCCGGCGCCGATCTTCTTGGCGCCGCTCTCGACCTGGCCCGTGGCCGCCTTCACCTTCGAGTCGTCAGCCGCGAGCACCGGCGCTGCCACGAGCGCGGTGAGCGTGAGCGCGGCCGGGACTGCGATCGCGTACCTCATGCGTCACCTCTCTGGACATGGGGCCCCGCAACTGAGGACCCCACACCCCTCGCTTCCATCGTACCTACGTACCTACTGAATCTCGCATAATACAGTGACACATCGGTCAAAAAGAAAGCCCCGTGTGTGTGAGAAACGCGAAGGCCAGTGTGGAAGAGCGGCCGACGCGACGGAGGCCGGCACGAAGTTCGTGCTCGACC
>VGLJ01000021.1 GCA_016866775.1 Candidatus Rokuibacteriota bacterium
CCAACGCCCGCGCCGGCGCCGCCCGTCGTCACGCCGCCGGTCGTCACGCCGCCGCCGCCACCCGTGGTTGCGGCACCGCCAACGCCCGCGCCGGCGCCGCCCCTGCGCCGGCAAGACTTCACCCGGCCCGTCGACTTCGGCAACCTCGAGTTTCCGGCGAGCTTGCGGATCTTCGGAGCGCCGCGCCCGTCGACAACCGCGGGCGGCGTGGAGGCGCTCCGCACGTTCGTCGTCGAGACCGCCGACTACGCGACGGGCCCCGACGAGCTGGCGCAGGCGTTCGTGCTCGAGCAGCCGCTGCTGCTGACCGACGTGGCGCTCGCGCTCCAGAAGTTCGGCGGGCGCTCTGGAGATTTGTGGCTCGAGCTGCGGACGGACCAGGGGCGCACGCCGGGCGCGCGGCTCGCCGACAGCCGGCCGCTCGGCATCGCCGGTCTCATCGATCGTGGCGGGTACCGCTGGGTCGTGTTCCGCTTCGCGCCCGAGCAGGGCGGGATGATCCTGCCCGCGGGCCGCTACTGGGCGGTGCTGCGGTCGAGCGGCGACGGGATCTTCAACTGGTACTTCTCGCTCGGCAACGCGTACGGCGCGCCCGACGATTCACGCGCGGGCGCGCGTGGCGCCGGCACGTGGCCCGCGATCCTCAACTACCGGTTCAACTTCCGCGTGACGGGGCTCGCGAAGCCATGATCGCCGTCGTGCTCGTGCTGGTTCTCGCCCTCGCGGGCTGTGCCACCGTGCCGGTCGATCCCGTCGTCGACGCGAAGGAATTGCCACGCACGATCGCCGTGCTGCCGTTCATCCCGCTCGCGGAGAAAGAGGCACAGACGCGCGCGCTCCACCGGATGGTCTACGGCTCGTTCAGCGCGATGCCGTACGACGTCGTCAAGCCGCAGGTCGTCGAGGAGCGGCTGGTGCGCGCCGGGCTCGGCGATCCGCGCGAGGTCGCCAAGCGCGAGCCTGCCGAGATCGCGAAGATCCTGCGCGTCGACGGGCTCGTCTACGGCGAGCTCACGCACTGGGACCGGCTCTTCCTCGGCATCTACTCGCAGGTCGCGGCGGGCGGACGCATCAAGCTCGTCGACGCGCGCACCGGCCAGGTGCTCTTCGAGCGGGCCGAGGTGGAGCGCACGCACGAGGGCGGGCTGCCGACCGACGCGCTGTCGGTGGCGATCCAGATCGTGCAGTCCGCGTGGAACCTGCGCGAGATCGAGCTGATCCGCGCGTGCGACGATCTCGTGCGCAGCCTGCTGAAAGGCGTGCCGACGCCGCCCGTGCTCGAAGCCCGCCGGCCGCCCGCGTTCGCCAATGTCCTCAGCAACGGCGCGGGGCGCGTGCTCAAGGCCGGTGACGTCGTGAGCGTGGTCGCGCAGGGCCAGCCGGGCGTGATCGGCTCGTTCGACGTGACGCCGATCGCGAAGAACCTCGCGCTGGAGGAAACGAGCGAAGGTCTCTACGTCGGCCGTTACACCGTGAAGCCCGGGGACAGCGCGACGGAGGCGTACGTCGTCGCGCGGCTCGCGGACAGCGTCGGGCGCTCCAGCGAGCGCGAGGACGTGCTCGGCCGGTTCGACGTCGACACGCTGCCGCCCGCGACGCCGGCGGCGATCACCGCGCGGCTCCGCGACGGCGCGCTGCACCTCGCGTGGAGCGCGAACGTCGAGCCGGACCTCGCGGGCTATCGCGTGTATCGCAGCGACTCGGCGCTGACCGGTTTCGCCGTCATCGCGACGACCGAGACACCGGCGTTCAGGGATGCGGTGCCGCGCGCGGTGTTCTACCGGGTCGCGGCGATCGATCGCGCGGGCAACGAGAGCGCACCCAGCGCGTCGATCGGCCTGCCCGTCCTGCCGTCGGTGCTGAGCGGCGTCGTCGATCGCGAGAGCTACCTGATGCCGGTCAACTCGCCCTACACGATCCAGGGAGGTCTCACGATCGACGGCGGCGCGACGCTGCACGTGATGCCGGGCGTGGTCGTGCGCTTCGCGCCGGGGGCGGACGGCATCCTCGTGAAGGACGGCGCGGTCGTCGCGCGTGGCAGCGCGGGCGAGCGCATCGTGCTGACGTCGGGGAGCGAGCGCCCGCGCGCGGGCGATTTCAAGAGCGCGCTGCAGATCCGCGCGAAGCCCGGCCAGACGTCGACGCTCGAGCACGTGGTGATCGAGCAGGCCGCGGTCGGCGTGCGGATCGAAGGCGGTGGGCTGGAGGCGTTGCGCATCGACGTCACCGGCAACCAGCAGGCGGGCATCGAGGTCGCGGACACCGGCGTGCTGAAGCTGTCCGACAGCCTCGTGACAGGTCACGGCGCGGGTGGGGGCGTGACGGTTCGCGGATTCGGCCGCGTGCTCCTGCGGAACAATCGCATCGTGAACAACGGCTGGGCCGTCGTGAACTACTCCGGCAACCAGGTCGACGCGCGCGGCAACTGGTGGGGCGGCGCGAAGCCGGCCGACGCGCTGTTCGTGGGCGACGTGGATCGCCGCGACCCGCTGACGACGGAGGGCGGCGGGCGTTGAGCAAGCGCGCAGGACCGCGCTAGACTCGCGCCGGCGTGGCAAGGAGGACAACGCCTACGCGACGCACACTAGGTGCTCTGATGGTGGCAGTAGGGATGCTCGTCGCCGGCGCCACGGTGTGGGCGCAGGGACGTAGCATGTCTGTCGAGAGCATGCGGAGCGAGCGTCGCGTGGCGCTCGTCATCGGCAACGGCGCCTACACACCACCGGCTGAGCTGAAGAATCCGCTCAACGACGCGCGCGACGTCGCCCAGGCGCTCCGCGCGCTCGCTTTCGACGTCGTTCTCCACACCGACGCCGACCTTCGGACGATGCAACGCGCGGTGCGGGAATTCGGCGCGAAACTGCGCCCGGACGGCGGGGCGCTCTTCTTTTACGCGGGCCACGGCGTGCAGGTGCGGGGGAACAACTATCTCGTCCCCCTCGGCGCGCGGATCGGAGAAGAAGCGGAAATCGAAGACGAGGCACTCGATGCCAACCGCGTGCTCAGAGTGATGGAGGAATCGCGGAGCCGCGTCAGCGTCGTGGTGCTCGACGCGTGCCGCGATAACCCGTATTCAAGAGGCTTTCGAAGCGTCACGCGAGGGCTCGCGCCAATGTCTGCGCCGTCGGGCAGCATTGTCGCCTACGCGACAGCCCCCGGCGCGGTGGCCGCTGACGGCACCAGCCGAAACGGTCTTTTTACCGGCGAGCTGCTGCGCACGATGCGCACGCCGGGACTTGAGATCGTGGCGCTGTTTCGCCAAGTGACAGGCCAAGTGCGTGAGCGGACGCGCGGGCGCCAGGTCCCGTGGATGCAGTCCTCGCTCGACGGCTACTTCTACTTTGCCTTGCCCGCGACATCGGTCCCGCCGGTGGCGGCGATCCAGCCCGCGCCGGCGCCACCCGCGGTGTCGATCACGAAAGAGGTCGTGCGGGAATACGGCACCCTCGCGATTCGCGGGCGCGTGGCCGGCATTGACGTCTGGCTCGACGAGCGCAAGCTCGGCGCGACAGAAGCCGGAACGGCGCTGGTGGTGAACAACTTGGCGGTCGGCACGTACACAGTGACGGGCCGCAAGGCCGGCCATAAGGACTGGGCGCGCGAGATTGTGGTTGCGTCGAACCAGCGCGCGGAGGTTCTGATCGATCTCGAAGCTTTGGGTCCCTCGAAGGTGCTGCGAAGCGAGGAAGGCGTCGAGATGCTCCTCGTGCCGGGAGGCGAGTTCTGGATGGGGAGCGACGAACATGCTGACGAGAAGCCGCGCCGGCGCGGCTTCCTCGATGCCTTCTACATCGACAAGTTTGAGACGACGAATGCGCTGTACGCGCAGTTCATTCGCGCGACGGGGCGTCCGAGGCCGTCGCACTGGACGAATAGCTCGCCCAATGAGCCATCCGAGCCGGTCGTGCGAGTGACCTGGGACGATGCCGCGGCCTACTGCGTATGGGCCGGCAAGCGGCTGCCAACTGAAGCTGAGTGGGAGAAGGCGGCGCGCGGAACGGACGAGCGGAAATATCCCTGGGGTGACCACTGGGACCGATCACGCGCGAATTCCCGAGAGACCCAGCTCGGCAGGACGGCGCCGGTCGGGTCTTATCCGACCGGAGTCAGCCCGTATGGGGCGCATGACATGTCCGGCAATGTGTGGGAATGGGTCTCGGACTGGTACGAGAGCAACTATTACCGCTTCAGCCCGGATCGGAATCCGCCTGGGCCATCCTCTGGAACCGCGCGTGTCCTACGCGGCGGGTCCTGGAACAGCTCGCGATTCAACCTCAGTACGACGAACCGCTACAATTCCTCCACCTCTCCGACAACCCTGGACGATGTCATCGGGTTCCGTTGCGCGAAGGGGGCCTCCTGACTTCTGCGGCCTGTGACCGCCGCCTGACGTCGCTCGAGAATCGTTACCAAGCGTTTCGCCTCGCGCGCCGCTCACCCGCGCTACGATGCCGGCATGATCGCGAACAGCGAAGACGCTGAGCGGACCATCGCCGCGGTCGCGCGGCGTGCGCCCGACCTGCGCTTACTCGTCCTGTTCGGCTCGCGGGCCCGCAGCGACGCGCGCGCGGGCTCTGACTGGGACTTCGCCTACGAAGCCGGTACGGTGTTCGACCCGGACGCGCTGCTACTCGCGCTGGTGGACGCGCTCGGCACCGAGCGGATCGATCTCGTCGACCTCGCCCGCGCCGGAGGGCTCGTGCGCTATCGTGCGGCACGCGATGGGCGACCGTTGTTCTCGTCGACGCCCGATGCGTTCGAGCGCTTCGCGATCGAGGCAGTGACGTTCTGGTGTGACGTGGCGCCGGTACTTGAAGCCGGCTACGCGGACGTGCTCTCGGAGCTCGATCGCTGAGCGCGCTCGACCGCGACGTCCTGGCCGAGCGGGCGATGGCCGTCGAGCGCCATCTCGCGCGAGTTCGGGATCGCCTGCCGGCCGATCCCGCGACGCTTCGGCCGTCGACCGACGCCTCGGACGCAGTGATCCTCCATCTCTGGCAGGCGACGCAGATCGTCATCGACCTGGCGGTCGCCGCCTGCCTCCATCTGAAACTCGGCGCGCCAGCGAGCTACGCCGATGCATTCCGTCGCCTCAGCGCGCAGGGGCATCTCGACGCTGATCTCGCCGCCCGCCTCATGCGCGCCGCCGGGTTTCGGAATGTCGTGGCCCACGCGTACGAGCAGCTCGACATGGTGCGCGTGCACCGCACGGCGTCGGACGGTCCGTCGGATCTCAGGCGATTTCTCGCGGCGCTGCGCCCGCTCGCCGGCCCGTAAGGCGTCAGCGCGACGGCAGTTGTGCGAGGTCGAACCTCACGTAGCGCCGCAGGAGCTCGAAGTCATCGAGGTTCTCCGTCACGACGCTCGCACCGACCTGGCGGGCGCACAGCGCGATCAGGACGTCGTTCCACAGGGAAGCAGTCTTCGAACGGAGCGCGGGTTCGCGGCGACGCATCCGTCCGAGCACGTCGCCTGCGCGCTCCCAGGATGCCGCCGTCGGCGTCACCACGCGTCCGACGCGATGGGACCAGATGGTCAGCTCGTGAACGGCGCGCCGCGCGATCTCGGCCGTCGCGCCGGCCCGGAGCTCTGCCGAGACCACTGAAGAGAGGTAGGTCCTCGCTCGGCCCGCCGTGAGCGCACGGGCGGCGGCGCTTTCGAGCCCGCCCCGGATGGCTGCTATGTAGATCGTGGTGTCGAACACCAGCCATCTATTCGTCGGCATGCGGGTCCTCGATGCGGCCACGACCCTTGATAATCAGATCCCGGAGTACACGCGCCAACTCTGCCTCGTCGGCGGCGGCGTCCAGCGCCCGGTGGATCGTCTCGGTCTCCGTGCGCGTCCCCAGTGCCCGGCGGGCACGCTCGAGCTTCTGTACGTCGATACGATAGTTCTTGCGGCGGATCCGGCTCGCCACGATTGCCCCCTTGGATGATGCGTACAGACAGGAGCGTAGCATTGTCTGTATGACTCCGCGGCGCCGAAAACCGTCCTGGCGCTCCTCACCGGCCTCGAACTCCACCTGTAAGGCTCGCCGCCTGTCCCTATCAAATGTTGTGAAGCTGCGCGTCCCGACGCTAGACTCCCGACGTCACGCGCAGGGGAGGCCAATGGGGACGTCGCGCGAATCGACGGGGCGGGCGACGGGCGCGGAAGTGCGACCGCGCGGTCAGGCGGCATGAGCCGGCCGGGGGCGTGGTGGAAGCGGCGGCGCCGCCGGCTGCTGAGGCTCTGGGCCATCGGCATCGGCGCGAGCCTCGTCGTCACCGCCATCTCCGCCAGCGGATTGCTCGACGCGCAGCAGGCGCGAGCGCTCGACCTGTTGCTCAAGCTGCGCGGCCAATCGCTCGTCTCCAGCGTGGTCGTCGTCGCCGTCGACGACGACGCGTTCCGCGGCCTCGGCGAGCGGCAGCCGCTCGACCGCGAATACCTCGCGCGCGTCGTGCACGGCGCGCGCCGGGCGGGCGCGAGCGCGGTGGCGCTCGACATCGCGTTCTCCACGCCCTCGCCGAAGGACGGGGCGCTGGCCGACGCGATCGTCGCGTTCAGCGACGCGGGGCTGAGCCGCGTCGTGCTGACGCACCACGCGCCGCCCGAGGGGCCGCTCGCCGAGCTGTCGTCGCGCGTGAAGGTGCTGCGCGGCTCGCCGGACGTGCCCGAGGAGTCGGACGGCCTCGTCCGGCGGACGTCGCTCGTGATGACGGGGCGCGGCGGCGACGAACCCTCGCTCGCGCTCGCCACGATCGCGCGGGCTCGCGGCGTCACACCGGAATTCGTCGCGCGTCAGTACGACGCCGCGCCGGGACGTCTGATCCACGTGAACTTCGCCGGACCGGCGCAGACGTTCCTCACGATTCCGAGCGACGTCGTGGCCGCCCTCGCGAGCGACACCGTCGAGCTGCCACCGGACAATCCGCTGCGAGGGCGTCTCGTGTTCGTCGGCGGGACGTTCCGCGAGAGCCGCGATTTCTTCGCCACGGCCCACGGCCGTCTCGCCGGTGTCGAGATCCACGCCAACATCGCCCACATGGTCGTCACGGGCAACTTCATCCGGCCCGCCGGGCGCGTCCTCGGGCTCGTGCTTCAGCTCGCGGCGGTGCTCGTCGCGGGCGTGGTGATGGTCACGGCCGGCGCGCCGACCTCCGCGCTCCTCTGCGGCGTCGCGCCGTTCGTGCTCGCGCTGCCCGCGAGCTATCTCGCGTTCAACTCCGGCGGGTACTGGGTCGATTTCGTGCTGCCCGTCGTTGCCACGCGGGTGCTCGGCGCCGTCGGTGTGCGGGTCGAGCGCCACCGGATCGACAAGGCGTTCGGGCGCTACGTCAGCAAGGAAGTGGCAACGGAAGTGATGGCGGACGCGCCGAGCCTCGCGGGCGAGAACCGCGAGGTGTCGATCCTCTTCTCCGACATCCGCGGCTTCACCACGATCTCCGAGAAACGCCCGCCGGCCGAGCTCGCCGCGCAGCTCAACGAATACTTCGAGGCGATGACGGCGGCGATCTTTCGCCATCGCGGCATGGTCAACGACTTCATCGGGGACGCCGTGTTCGGCATCTTCGGCGCGCCGGTCCGCGATCCCGACCACGCGTGGCACGCGGTGGCCGCGGCCGACGCGATGGAGCGCGCGCTCCAGGAGCTGAACGTCAAGTGGGAGAAGGAAGGCCAGCCGCTCCTGCACATGGGCGTCGGCGTGCACACCGGCATCGTGTTCGCCGGCAACGTCGGGGGGCGCACGCGCTTCAAGTACACGCTGATCGGCGACGCCGTGAACCTGGCGTCGCGCGTGGAAGGCGTCAACAAGGAGCTCGGCACGACCATTCTCCTCACCGAAGCGACGCACGCGCGCGTCGCCGCGCGTGTCCGCGCGCGCGACTGCGGTCCCGTGCCCGTGAAGGGCCGCAACGAGCCGGTCCGCGTCTTCGAGCTGCTGGGACTGACATGACGAAGACGCTGACGATGCTCGCGGCGATCGCGCTGGCGCTCGCGGCCGAGGCGTGGGCGAACGAGCCCATCGCCTACATCACCGAGATCCATCGCAAGGCCGGGACGGGCGAGGTCCTCGTGCATCGCGCGATCGACGGCGCGTGGAAGCCTCCGCAGCCGCTGCTCGCGCTCCGCGCCGGCGATCAGATCAAGGTGAGCGGCGATGCGCGCGTCGTCGTGCTGTTCCACGGAGCGGGGACGACCGCCGTCTCCGCGCAGACGTCGCCGTTCACGGTCAAGCCACCGGCGAGCCGCGACAAGCCGGCGTCGCCGCAGGTGGCGGCGGCGCTGACCGAGTTCTTCCTCGGCAAGCAGTCGCCGCCCACCTTCAAAGGTGCGGTCACGCGGAGCGCGGCGCCGACGATCGTGGCGCCGAGGTACACGCGGCTGTTCCCGGGCGCGGTCGTCTTCGAGTGGGAGGGCGCGGCCGGCCAGCCGTGCACCGTCCGCGTGCTCGGAGGGCAGGGCGTGTTGTGGGAGCAGCGCAACGTCGTCGCGGAGAAGCTCGCGTACCCCGCGTCCGCGCCCGCGTTGCAGCCCGGCGTCCGCTACGCGTGGGAGCTGCACACCGCCGGACATCCACCGCAGCGGACGGAGTTCGAGATCATCGGCGACAGCGACGCGCGCCGCGTGCGCGACACGCTCGCCGCCGTCGAGCAGACCGTTCCCGCGAGCAGTGCGCCCGGCACGTTCACCGTGATGCGCGCAGCGATCCTCTCGGAGGACGGTCTCTTCGCCGATGCGCGGCGCGAGCTCGAGGCGGCGGAGCGCCGGAATCCCGACGACCCGACCGTGCCGTACGTGCTCTCGCACGTCTACGAGCACATCGGCCTCACCGCGCAGGCGCGCCAGGCGCTCCAGCGAGCCGCGCGATGAGAGTCGCGGCGATCGCGAGCCTCGTGGTCGCCGTGCTGGTCGGGCTGGGCCCGTCGGGGCCCGCCGCGCGGGAGCAGCCGCTGTGGATCGTCACGGAAGGCGAAGCGTCGCTGCCGTCCGAGGCGACGCCCCGCAGCGCCCCCGCGTTGCCGCAGGACGGGCCGGTCATTCGCATCGAGCGGCCGGACGTGAGCACGCCCGTCGCGCCGCCGTTCGCGGTCGACGTGATCTTCGAGCCTCGAGCGGGCGGCGCGCTCGTGAAGATGGAGAGCCTGAAGATCGCGTATCTGAAGATCGTCGAGCTCGACGTCACCGACCGCTTCAAGCCCTACGTCAAGGGCAACCGCCTTTTCGTCGAGAACGCCAACGTCCCCGCGGGTCGGCATCGCCTGAAGATCATCATCGCGGACCAGAACGGCAAGTTCACGGCGGAGGTCCTGCAGGTGGCGGTCAAGTGACCGCGACCTTCGTCGGCCGCGGCTGGATCAACGAGCTCATCGATCTGATCCTGAAGCTCATCAACGGCTGACCTGTCCCGCAGATCGGGTATTCTTGGCGCCATGACTCAACCCGCTCGCTCGCTCGAAGGCATTCGCGTCATCGATCTCTCGCGCGTCATCGCCGGCCCCTGGTGCGGCGCGATGCTCGCCGACATGGGCGCCGACGTCATCAAGGTGGAAGGCGTCGCCGACGCCGACGAATCCCGCACGTGGCCGCCGCACAAGGACGGCGAGTCGGCCGCGTACCTCCTCTTCAACCGCAACAAGCGCGGCATGACGCTCGATCTCAAGAGCGCGGACGGCGTCGAGATCGTGAAGAAGCTCGTGGCCGGCGCCGACGTGGTCATCGAGAACTTCCGCACGGGGACGATGGAGTCGTTCGGCCTCGGTTGGGACGTGCTCTCGAAGATCAACCCGCGGCTCGTCTACTGCTCGATCTCCGCGTTCGGCCGCACAGGGCCGCGCAAGGACAGCGCGGGCTATGAAGCGCTGATGCAGGCGTTCAGCGGCATCATGTCGATCACCGGCGAGCCGGGCGGCGCGCCGGTGCGCGCGGGCGTGTCGTTCCTCGACCTTTCGACGGGGTTCATCACCGCGTTCGGTGTGGTGAACGCGCTGCTGCACCGCGAGCGCACCGGCCTCGGCCAGCGCGTGGACGGCTCGCTGCTCGAGACCGCGGTGAGCCTGCTCGCGTTCCATGCGGAGGGCTACCTCCTCACGGGCGCGATTCCGAAAGCGCTCGGGTCGGGCCATCCCTCGCTCTCGCCGTATCGCAACTTCCGCTGCGGCGACGGGCAATGGGTCTTCATTGCCGCGGCGAACGACCGGTTCTGGGGCCGGCTGGCGCCCGCGCTCGGGCTGCCGGAGCTGGCGAACGACCCGCGGTTCGCGAGGAACGTCGACCGCGTGAAGCACCGCGGCGAGCTCGAGGCCATCCTGGAGAAGACCATCGCCGGCCAGTCACGCGAGCCGCTGCTCAAGGCGCTCGACGAGGCCGGCGTGCCGGCGACGCCGGTGAACACCGTGAATCAGGTGATGGAGGATCCGCAGACGAGCGCGCGCGGGATGATCGACCGCGTGCAGCACCCGGTGCTCGGCGACATCCCCGTCGTCAGCACGCCGGTGAAGTTCTCGAACATGAAGGTCGGCGTCCGGATGCCGGCGCCCGTCAAGGGCCAGCACACCGACGAGGTGCTCGGGTCACTCGGCTACAGCGCCGACGCGATCGCCGGCCTCCGGGCCCGCAAGGTCGTCAGCTAATGAATCTCGCGGAATAAGTTAGCGATATTCACGGGTACGATCGCATGCTGATCCATGCCAACCACCAGCCGCGGATCGCGAAAGGATTGTGCTGCGTTGGAAGCTCGGCGGTTCCACGCCGCGCAGTTGTTTGCGCGTGGCGAGTCGCAAGCGGCAGTCGCGCGCGTGTTGGGCGTGACGACGGCCGCGGCGAATCATTGGCATCAGGTCTGGCAGTCGAAGGGGCGGCGCGGGCTGAAGGGTGCCGGGCGGGCCGGGCGTAAACCCCGGCTCGACGCGAAACAGTGGGCGCGGGTCGAGCGCGCGCGGCGCGCGGGCCCGGGCAAGCAGGGCTTCACCACGGAGTTGTGGACCTTGCCCCGGGTCGGGGAACTGATCCAACGTATTACCGGTGTTCGGCATCATCCCGGGCACGTCTGGCGCCTGCTGCGGGCGCGGGGCTGGTCCCTCCAGCGCCCCGCGCGGCGCGCGCGCGAGCGCGACGACGCGGCGATCGAGCAATGGAAGACACGGCGCTGGGCGCAGCTAAAAAAAACGCCCGACGCCGGCGCGCCTGGATCGTCTTCGCGGACGAGAGCGGCGTCTCGCAGCAACCCGTCGTCCGTCGCACCTGGGCCCCGCGCGGCGAAACGCCGGTCTTGATCCACACGGGGCGCAATTGGCACCGGCGGTCGGTCGCGGGCGCCTTGGCGTTTCGTTGGGACGGCCGCCGGACGCGCTTCTTCTTTCAAACGCGCGAGGGCAACGACAACGACATCGCGCTCATCGCCTTCCTGCGCGCCCTCCGACGCCACTTCCTGCGGCAGCGCGTGCTGCTCATCTGGGACGGTTTGCGGGGGCACACGAGCCGGGTGATGGCCGCGTATCTGGCGCGGCAGCGGGCCTGGCTGACCGTCGAACGGTTGCCTGGCTATGCGCCGGATCTGAATCCCATCGAACAGGTCTGGGGCAACGTCAAAACTCGGGAACTGGCCAATGTCTGTGCGCTCGACCTCGCCGGCCTTCGTCCCCCAATCCATGCGGGCTTCGGGCGCGTGCGCCGGCAGCCTCAGCTCGCCTTCGCGTTCCTGCGCCACGCAGGGCTGGCGTTCTGACGTGTACACAGTAACCTATTCCGCGCGATTCATTAGCTAGGGCCGGCCGTCGAGTGCCCGGCGGAGCTGGTCGAGGTGGTTGTCGTCGTGCGCGGCGACGCCCGCCGTGAACTCCGCGATCGTCCGGCGGCCGACGCCGGGGACCAGTCCGCCGCGCTCCCACTGGGCCGCCGACAGCGCGCGGAAGAGCGTCAGGACCTCGGCGCGCCGCCGTCGAAACGCCTCCAGCGCAGTCTCGGTGTCACAGCGGAGATACTGGCGCTCTTCCGCCCACCGCTCGGCGTCCACCGGATAGGGCACGCCGCCGACGATGCCCCACGCTTCCGCATCGGGCGCGGTGAGCCCGACGACGAAGAGCTTCGGATCCGTCATCGAGAGCATCGCGTGATAGCGAAGCATGCACAGCTCCTCGATGTCGCGCATGTGGCACACGATCTCCTTCGCCGACCACGCCTTCGGCGCCGGGCGGCGGGAGAGCGCGGCGTCGTCGCGGCCTCGAATGGCGGCGACGAAATCGTCGGCGGCGCGGCCGAGGCGGGCGAGGCGCTGCTCGAGCGACTGCTGCGCGTACTCTGCGGAAGTGGCCATGAGCGATGATACGCTGGGGCGCCATGAGCGGCACGCCGCACGGTCTCGCGCGCGGGCTCACCAACTACGGTGACGCCGACTTCTCGCTCTACCTCCGGCGGTCGTTCGCGAAGTCGATGGGCTACTCGAAGGAGATGCTCGCGCGGCCCGTCGTCGGCATCGCGCAGTCCGCGAGCGGCTTCAACAACTGTCACCGCCACTTTCCCGAGCTGCTCGACGCCGTGAAGCGCGGCGTGCTCGCGGCGGGCGGGCTGCCGATCGACTTCCCGACGATCTCGCTCGGCGAAGTGTTCCTCAGTCCGACCAGCATGATGTTCCGCAACCTCATGGCGATCGACGTCGAGGAGATGATTCGCGCCCAGCCGATGGACGCCGTCGTCCTCCTCGGCGGGTGCGACAAGACGGTGCCGGCGCAGCTCATGGGCGCGGCGTCGGCCGACGTGCCCGCGATTCAGCTCCTCGCGGGCCCGATGCTGCCCATGTCGTTCCACGGCGAGCGGCTCGGCGCGTGCACGGACTGCCGGCGCTTCTGGGCGAAGTACCGCGCCGGCGGGATCAACGCGACGGAGATCGAGGAGATCGAGGGCAACCTCGCGACGACCGCGGGCACGTGCGCGGTGATGGGCACCGCGAGCACGATGGCCGCCATCGCCGAGGCGCTCGGCATGGCGCTGCCGGGCACGGCCGCGATCCCCGCGGTGCACGCGGACCGCCTGCGCGCGGCGGAGGCGACCGGGAAGCGCGCGGTCGCGCTGGCCGCCGAGGACCTCCGGCCGAGTCGCATCATCACCGAGCGCTCGGTCGAGAACGCGCTGCGCGTGCTGCTCGCGATCGGCGGATCGACGAACGCGATCCTTCACCTGACGGCCGTCGCCGGTCGCGCCGGCGTCGACATCTCGCTGGCGCGATTGAACGAGCTGAGCGACGCGACGCCGGTGCTGGTCGATCTCAAGCCCACCGGCCAGCACTACATGTCCGATCTCAACGCGGCCGGTGGGCTCGGCGCGATCCTGCGCGAGCTGAAGCCGATGCTGCATCTCGACTGCGTCACCGTGACCGGTGAGACCCTCGGCCAGCGGCTCGACGCGGAGCCCGGCTGGGTCGATCGCGACGTGGTGCGGCCCCTGGGCGATCCGTATCAGAAAGTGGGCGGCCTCGCGGCGCTGTTCGGCACGCTGGCGCCGAGCGGGGCGATCATCAAGCGCTCCGCCGCCGACCCCGCGCTGTTCGAGCGCGAGGGACGTGCGGTGGTGTTCACGTCGCTCGAGGATCTCGCGACTCGGATCGACACGCCGGACCTCGACGTGACGGGGGACGACTTCCTCGTGCTGCAGAACGCGGGCCCGAAGAGCGGCTACGCGATGCCCGAGGCCGGCTACCTTCCGATTCCCGCGAAGCTCGCGCGGTCGGGCGTGAAGGACATGGTGCGGATGTCGGACGCGCGCATGAGCGGAACCGCGTACGGCACGATCGTCCTCCACATCTCGCCGGAGGCCGCCGTCGGAGGGCCGCTGGCCCTGGTGAGGAACGGCGATCGCATCAAGCTCAGCGTGAGTCAGCGGCGGCTCGATCTTCTCGTCGACGACGCGGAGCTCGGCCGCCGGCGCGCGGCGTGGAAGCCGCCGGTGACGCCGCCGCGACGCGGCTACGGCAAGCTCTACATGGACCACGTGCTGCAGGCCGAGCACGGCTGCGACTTCGACTTCTTGCGGAAGGCGTGAGCATGAAGACCGCCGCGCTCGCATCGATCGTCCTCGTCGCTGGTGTCGCCGATGCGAAGGACCTTCACTCGACGCCTCCGAAGTTCTTCCCCAAGCCGCCCCACCGTCATCACCCTCATGGGTTCAAGCAGCGGCACGGCGTCGGTGTCGGCGTGATCGCTCCGTCCGTCGTCATCTACTCCGCGCCGTCGTACGTTCCGGCGTACGTGCCGCCGCCGCCGCCGGCCGCCTACAGCTACGCGCCGCCGCCCATGCAGCGCGTGGTCGAGTTCCCGACCGGGCGCTACGAGCTCCACGGTGACGGCATCACGACGCCGTACCGGTGGGTGTGGATCCCGAATCCGCCGACGAGCCCACCGGTCGAGCAGCCGCCGGTCGCGCCGCCCGCGCCGCCGGCGTCGGCGCCCGCGCCCGCTCTGGCTTCGGCGGAGCCGCCGCGCTCGACTCAGGTCTATCGCTGGACCGACGACGCCGGTGTCGTGCACCTGACCGACCGCTTGGAGAAGGTTCCGGAGGCCTACCGCTGACACGCCGACAGCTCCTCCTGATCCTCGCGCTGGCGATCCTGGTGGCCGGCGCCGGCACCGCGTACCACGTCCGCTACGGAGATGTCGAGCGTCTCGCCGACTACTATCCGTTCGAGCCCGTCGGGCGTACGTGGGAGTACGTCGTCACCGAGCTCGGTCCGGGCGCGGGGATGTCACGCACCGGTATCGCGACCTTCACCGTGCTCGGACCGAGCGAGCTCAACGGCAAGCCGACCGTCGTGGTCACGGTCAACCGGCAAATGGGCGGGATGCCGAACGAGCCCGGCGCGAAGGTCATCGTGCGGAACCATTTCGTCGTCACGCCCGAGCAGATCCAGCAGCTCGCGGTCGAGTGGACCGACTCGTTCAACCCGATGCAGCACGGCCGCGTGACGTACACGCCTCCCATCACCGTCGGCCGGCTGCCACTCACGCCGGGCGGCACGTGGGAGGCGAGCACCCAGATCCAGAGCCCGCGCGAGGGAGAGCCCGACTTCCGCGCTGATTCCAAGCGGTACGTCCGGGTCATCGGCAAGGAGACCGTCGTCGTGCCGGCCGGCCGCTTCGAGGTCGTGAGGCTCGAGGTGAAGACGAGCTCGACGCGTGTCGGCGGCACACGGGCGACGGAGTCGACGCGCGTCGAGTGGCGGGCGCGTGGCCCCGGGCTCGTCCGTCTGACCGAGGGGCCGTTCGAGCTGGCGTTGAAGTCCCACAACGACAAGCCGTGAGAGAATCGCGACCATGAACGACGCTCAACGCATCACCGGCGTGCTCAGCCCGGTCGTCACCCCGTTCAAGGCCGATCTCTCACCCGATCCCGAGCGCTTCGTGCGGCAGTGCAAGTGGCTGCTGTCGCAGAACGTCGGGCTCGCGGTGTTCGGCACGAACTCCGAGGCGAACTCGCTCTCGGTCGACGAGAAGGTGGCGCTGCTGGAGAAGCTGGTGAGCGCGGGCGTCGATCCCTCGCGGATGATGCCGGGCACCGGGCACTGCGCGATCACCGACTCGGTGAAGCTCACCGCGCAGGCGGTGAAGCTCGGCTGCGCCGGCGTCTTGATGTTGCCGCCCTTCTACTACAAGGGCGTGAGCGACGAAGGCCTCTACCGGAGCTTCTCCGAGATCGTCGAGCGGGTGGGGGAGCCGCGGCTGCGCGTGTACCTCTATCACATCCCGCCGGTCGCGCAGGTGCCGATCACGCTCGGGCTCGTCGAGCGCTTGCTCAAGAAGTATCCGGGCACCGTCGCCGGGATGAAGGACAGCGGGGGCGACTGGAACAACACGAAGGCGTTCCTCGACGCCTACGCGAAGGCGGGCTTCGACGTGTTCCCGGGCGCGGAGACGTTCCTGCTCCAGGGCATGCGCAACGGCGGGGCCGGCTGCATCAGCGCAACGGCGAACACGAACCCCGGCCCGATCGCACGGCTCTTCGAGACATGGCGGAGCGCCGATGCCGACGCGCAGCAGGCGAAGCTCGACGGGATCCGCCAGACGTTCGCGAAGTACCCGATGATCCCCGCGCTGAAGGCCGCGATCGCGCACTACGGCGGCGACGCCGCGTGGTCGACGGTGCGCCCGCCGCTGGTGGAGCTGACGCCGGACCAGTCGCGCTCGCTGGTCTCGGACCTCGACGCGCGCGGCTTCACGATGCCCGGCCTGCGTTAAAAGTCGCGCGCGAGGGCGATATATGAGTCCAGCTAAGAAACTCCCGCGAAAACCTCTGGCAGAGGCCATATTCGAAGCTCATTGGGCGTTGAAGCCTGGCGTCTCGGCGAGTTCTTTAGGCGTTATGCCTATAACGAGTGGTATCCGTTTAGTAGAGACGGGTTCGAAGCATATCGAGCAGCAAGCGGCGCGGAAGCACAAAGCATCACACCTTACGAGTATCAGCGCTAACACTTACGCCCGCCGCACGAGTCGCCTTTGCAGGAGAAGAACTGCGAGCACGACGAGGCCCGCGAGGCCGTTCACCAGGAACGCGCGGCCCACGCCCCAGTGCTCGGAGACGAAGCCCACCCAGAACGCGCCGATCGGAAAGATGCCGCCCGCGATCAGCGTGTAGAAGCTCATCACGCGGCCGCGGAGCGCCTCCGGCGCGCGGAGCTGCAGGGACGTGTTGCAGCTCGCGTTGACCAGCGTGCCCGCGAAGCCGGTGATCGCGAGGGCCACCGCCGCCATCCAGACCCAGCGCGTGAACGCGAGCGCGAGGAGCCCCCCGAGCGCGCACGACAGCGACGTCGCGATCATCGGCACGCGCGGCGCGCCCGTGATGAGCGCGCCGAGCGAGAGGCCGGCCACCAGCGCGCCGACCCCGAGCGCGGCCATCAGCAGGCCGAAGCCCTCGGCGCCCATACCGAGGCCGTCGCGCGCGAGCAGCGGCACGTAGACGCTGAAGTTGAACACGCAGAAGCTCAGGATCATCTGCAGGCCGAGGATGAACCGCACGGCCGGCGTCCGGAGCGCGTACGACACGCCCTCGAGCAGATCCTCGACGAACGTGCGGCCCGCGAGGCGCGGCACGGGGCGCCGTCCCGGGATCAGCGCGAGCATCGTGATCGCGAAGACGAACGCGACGGCATTCAGGAAGAAGCCCGGCGAGAGGCCGACGCGCGCGATGAGCACGCCGGCGATCGACGGCCCGATGATTCGCGCCCCGTTGAACGACGCCGAGTTGAGGCCGACCGCGCTCATGACGTGCTCGCGTCCGACGAGCTCCATCACGAACGACTGGCGCGCGGGCTGATCGATCGAGCTCACCAATCCCCAGATGACCGCCACGACCAGCACGTGCCAGTACCGCGCGTGGCCGCTCGCTGCGAGCAGGCCCAGGGCGATCGCAAGACAGCCCTGGATACTCTGCGTCACGAGGAGGAGCGTCCGCCGGGTCACGCGATCCGCGAGGACGCCGGTGAAGACGGAGAAGAGCAGGATCGGACCGAACTGCAGCGTCGCCGTCAGGCCGAGGAGGAACGGGGAGTTGGTGAGCTGGAGGACCAGCCAGGTCTGGGTGACTGTCTGCATCCAGATACCCGTCTGGCCGACCAGGGTGCCGATGAAATAGAGGCGATAGTCGCGCTGGCCGAGGGCGCGGAGGCCGGCGGGAAGCGCCATGCAGGGCCAGACTAACATCCGGGGTTGACCTGCGTCTCACCTCTCGGATATAGTTGTGAGTGCCAACTATGAAGGACGCGACCCTCACCCGGCAGGCGAGAGAGCTGCAGGACGCGCTCGGCGAGTTCATTCGCGTCTACCAGTTCCGCGACCGCGACCGCATCTGCTGCCACGATGTCTCCGTGACCCAGTGCTACGCGCTCGACGTGCTGCTCCGTCGCGGGCTCGCCACGCTGAACGAGCTGGCGACGGAGCTGTGCCTCGACAAGAGCACGGCGAGCCGGGTGGTCGCGACGCTCGAGCGCAAAGGCTACGTCGCTCGCAGCACCCATCCGCGCGACCGCCGCGCCGTGTTGCTCACCGCGACCGCCACCGGCAAGCGCCTCGTCGAGCGAATCCTCGGCGGCCTGGTCGAGGAGAAGAAGCAGATCCTGGCCGAGTTCCCCGAAGACGTGCGGGAGCTGGCCGCCGAGCTCATCCAGCGCCTCACCACCGCCAGCCGCGGCCGCACGATGTGCGCGACACCGGTCGGGAAAGTTGCCAGTACCAACTAGCGAGGAACGTCATGGCTGACCGGAACATCAAGGACGTCGTGAAGGAGAAGTACGGCAAGGCGGCGCGGCGCGTGACCAGCGGCAGCGGAAGCTCGTGTTGCGGCAGCGCGTCCTCGCGCGCCGAGTGCGATCCGATCACCTCGAACCTCTACGGCCGGGAGACGGCGGACCTGCCACAGGAAGCCGTGCTCGCGGCGCTCGGGTGCGGCAACCCGACGGCGCTCGCGCAGCTCGCGTCCGGCGAGACCGTGCTCGATCTCGGCTCCGGCGGCGGCATCGACGTGCTGCTCTCCGCGAAGCGCGTCGGGCCCACGGGCAAAGCGTACGGGCTCGACATGACCGACGAGATGCTCGCGCTCGCGCGCGAGAACCAGCGGAAGGCCGGCGTCACGAACGTCGAGTTCCTGAAGGGCGAGATCGAGCAGATCCCGCTGCCGGACAACTCGGTGGACGTCATCATCTCCAACTGCGTGATCAACCTCTCCGCGGACAAGGACCGGGTGTTCGCCGAGGCGTTCCGCGTGCTCAAGCCCGGCGGCCGCCTCGCGGTGTCCGACGTCGTCGTGCGCGGCGAGGTGCCTGCGGAGATCCGGCGGAGCGTGGAGCTCTGGATCGGCTGCGTCGCGGGCGCGCTCGACTACGACGACTACCGGGCGAAGCTCGAGAAGGCCGGGTTCGCCGGCGTCGACCTCGAGCCCACGCGGATCTATCGTGCCGAGGACGCCCGCGAGTTGCTCCGGGACCGGGAAGGGATCGACGTCGCCGCCATCGCCCCTGCCGTCGACGGCAAGTTCATGAGCGCGTTCGTCCGCGCCCGCAAGCCCTGACACCCGGCGGCGAGCAGGCCTCGCTCCGCTCCCGGCGCAACGTAGTACACTCGGCGCCCCCGAGGGGGTTGGGGTCCTCAGCCATCGGGCCCCATGTTCAAGGAGGCCGTCATGGTGTGGCTCGCGCTCGTGCTCCTGCTCGCGTTCCCCGTCGCAGCCCTCGCCGCCGATCCGCTCGTCGTCAGCGTCTGGGGCGGCAACTGGAAGGACACCGTCGAGAAGGTGGTGGCGAAGCCGTTCACCGCGAAGACGGGCATCCCGGTCGAGTTCGAAGTCGGCGGGACGCTCGATCGCCTCGCCAAGGCGCGTGTCTCCAAGGCCGCGCCGCTCGTCGACGTCACGTTCACCACCACGCACGTGGGCCGGCTCTACATCTCCGACGGGCTCTTCGAGAAGCTCGACATGACGAAGATCCCGAACAGCAAGGACCTCGCGCGGGAAGCGCTGCGCAGCGACTACCACCTCGGCACGTGGGCCTACGTCTACACGATCGCGTACCGGCCCGATCAGGTGCAGGGCGAGATCACGAAGTGGACGGATCTGTGGGAGCCGCGCCTCAAAGGCAAGGTCGGCATGCCGGACTTCGATCCGTCGCACATCATCACGATCAGCGCGCTGCTCGACGGCGGCGACGAGACCAACTGGCAGAAGGGCCAGGAGCGGCTCAAGCGGATCAAGCCGAACATCGCCGCGTTCTTCGCGACCGACGCGCGCAGCCAGGACCTCATGAAGACGGGCGAGGCGCCCGTGCAGGTCATGCTCTCGATCAACGCGTTCCACCTGATCGGGCAGGGGATGAACGTCAAGGTGATCACGCCGGCGGACAAGCCGGGCATCGTGGGCATCGACACCGCGGCCGTCATGGCCGGCTCGAAGAAGGCCGCGGCCGCGCACGAGTTCATCAACATGGCGCTGTCGAAGGAGATCCAGGAGCAGCTCGTCACGACGTTCAAGGCGGGGCCGACGAACCTCAAGGCGGCGGTGCCGACGGCGCTGAAGGGCCAGCCCGGCGTGTTCACGTCGCCGGCCGAGTGGAAGGACCGCGGCTACATCATGAACGACGAGGTCCGCGCCAAGACGCTGGCGGCGTGGAAGGAGTGGTTCAACGCGAACATCGTCGCGAAGTAGCGGCGCGGCAGGGCGGGACCGCCGCCTCGGCCTCGCGCTGCTGGCACCTTCACTCGCGGCGCTGGCGATTCTCGTGGTCGCGCTCGGTGCGCTCTTCCAGCTCAGCGTCCTGACGTTCGTCCCCGGGTCGCTGAAGACCGGCGGCCTGACCGACGCCAACTTCCGCGCGGTCCTGGCGCCGCAGTACCTCCGCTACATCTGGGACACGATCGTCCTGAGCGCGCTCACGACGATCCTCACGCTGCTCGCGTCGTACCCCGTCGCCTACGCGCTCGCGCGCACCCCGTCGGCGCGGGTCCGCTCACTCATCCTGGTGCTGACGCTGGCGCCGTTCTTCACCGGGGCGATCGTGCGGACGTACGCGTGGATGCTCGTGCTCGGCCAGTCGTTCATCAAGTGGCCGGTCAAGCTCCTCTTCGAGCCCGAGGGCGTCCTCATCGGGCTCGTGCACTTCTCGATGCCGACGATGATCCTGATCCTCGCCGCGGCGATCAGCCACATCGACCCGGTGTACGAGCGGGCGGCGGCCAGCCTCGGCGCGCGGCCGTCGCGCGTGTTCCTGCGCGTGACGCTGCCGCTGTCGCTGCCCGGGATCGTCTCCGGCTCGCTCGTGGTGTTCGCCTGGACCTTCAGCGCGTTCCCGACGCCCGAGCTGCTCGGCGGCGGGCGCGTGAAGATGATCGCGAACGTCGTGAAGGACCTCGCGCTCGATTCGTTCAACTGGCCGGGCAGTGGCGCTTTTGCGGTCGTCGCCCTCGTGGTGACACTGCTCGTGCTGGCGGTGACCTCCAGGATGCTCGGCCGCGAGGCGGCGGCCGACGGGCATCGCCCGGCGTGATCGCACGCGCCGTCGTCGTCCTGCTGCTGGCCTTCATGACCCTGCCGACCGTGGTCGTCGTCGTCGCCTCGGTGAACCCGACCGAGATGCTCGCGTTCCCGCCGAGCGGATTCTCGCTCCGGTGGTACGAGCACGCGCTGACCTATCCGCAGTTCCGCCGCGCCGCGGTCAACAGCGTGATCGTCACGGCCGCGAGCGCGGCGCTGGCGCTGCCGATCGGCACGGCGGCGGCGCTGGCGCTCGTGCGACACCCCCTGCGCCTGCGCGGCTTCTGGACCGCGGTGTTGCTCTCGCCGCTCGTCGTGCCGGGCGTTGCCGCGGGTCTCGGTCTGCTGATCCTCGCCGCGCGGCTGGGTCTCCTGGCGAACCACGCGGTGCTGATCGCGGCGCACGTCATCCTCGTGCTGCCGTTCGTCATCCGCTCGGTGATGGTGAGCGTCGCGAACCTCGACCCGATGCTCGAGCGCGCCGCGGCCAGCCTGGGCGCCCGGCCCTGGCGCGTGTTCCGCATGGTCACACTGCCGTTGCTCCGGCCGGGGCTCTTCGCCGCGCTGCTCTTCGCGATCATCGTCTCGGTCAACGAGTTCGTGGTCTCGCTGTTCGTGTCCACGCGGGTGACCGAGATCCTGCCGGTGGCGATGTTCACGTACGTCGTGAACTACACCGACCCGACGATGGCCGCGGTGTCCACGCTCTTCATCGGCGCGACGTTCGTCGTGGTCTTCGCGGCCGACCGGCTCCTGCATCTCTCGCGCGTCTTCCAGATCGACACCCATCGATGAACACGACGGTGGTCGCGCTGGAAGGCGTGAGCAAGCGCTACGGCGCCGTCCAGGCGCTCGACGCGGTCGACCTCGCGGTCTACGAGGGCGAGATGCTGTCGCTGCTCGGTCCGTCGGGCTGCGGCAAGACGACCACGCTGAACGTCATCGCGGGGTTCGTGGAGCCGGAGGAGGGACGCGTGCTCCTCGACGGCGACGACGTCACGCGGCAGCCCGCGTGGCGCCGCGGGCTCGGGGTCGTCTTTCAGTCATACGCGCTGTTCCCGCACATGAGCGTGGCGGACAACGTGGCGTTCGGGCTCCGCGAGCGCGGCGTGCCGCGCGCCGACGTCGCCGCGCGGGTGAGGGAAGCGCTCACGCTCGTGCGGCTCCCCGAGGCCGGGCCGCTGCGCCCCTCCCAGCTCTCCGGCGGGATGCAGCAGCGCGTGGCCCTCGCGCGCGCGCTCGTGATCCGGCCGCGGGTCCTGTTGCTCGACGAGCCACTGGCCGCGCTCGACCGGAAGCTGCGCGAGGAGATGCGCGCCGAGCTGAAGGACATCCAGCGCGAGGTCGGCATCACGACGGTGTTCGTGACCCACGACCAGCACGAGGCGCTGGGGCTCTCGGATCGGGTCGCCGTGATGAACGCCGGGCGGATCGAGCAGCTGGGCTCGCCGCGCGAGGTCTACGAGCAGCCGGCGACGCGCTTCGTCGCCGATTTCATCGGCGCGTCCACGGTGCTGGAGGGGCGTGTCGTCGACGCACGGACGGTCGTGCTCGCGGGTGGCCAGCGCGTGGAGGTGCACCTGCCACGCGTGCTCTCGGCGGGCGCCACCGTCCGGCTCGTCGTCCGGCCCGAGCGCGTGGCCGTGGGCGGCGGCGCCGGCGGCGCGGCGAACGTGCTGCGCGCCCGGATCGCGAGCGTGATGTTTCTCGGCGATCACTCCGAGCTGCGGCTCGACCTCGACGGCGGCGGCCGCTTGCTCGCGACCGTCTCGGGCCCGGCCCTCTTCCAGCCCGGCGACGCGGCCACGATCAGCGTGCCGCCGGACGCGTTCCTCGAAGTCCCGACTACAGCCAGTCTCTGAGCGGCTTGACCGTCGCGCCGGCCTTCACGAGGCCGTCGCGCACCGCGGCCACGATCTTTTCCGCGCCCGGCGAATCGCCGTGGATGCAGATGGTCTGGATCTTCGCGTCGATGACCTTGCCGCTGATCGTCTTGACCTTGCCTTCCATCACCATGCGGACGGCCTGGTCGGCGGCCTTCGCGGGATCGCTCACGAGCGCGTCCTTGCCGAGCTTGCGCGAGACGAGCTGGCCGTCGTCCGCGTAGACGCGGTCGGCGAAGCCCTCGGCGGCGACGCGCAGCTTCGGCACCTTCCGCACCTCGGTGTCGTATTTCGTCATCGCCATCGTCATCAGGATCAGGTTCGGATCGAGCTCGACGATCTGCTCGCCGGACGCGCGGCCGAGCGGCAGGTTCTCCTCGAACATGAAGTACTGGATGCCGTGGGCCTTCACGTGCTGGAGCTTCGTGCCCGCCGCCTGCGCGAACGCGCTCAGCGCGCCGACCTGATAGCGGTGGATGTCCTTCAGCTCCTGCGGCGAGATCTCCATCCGCCGGCGCCCGAAGCCCATCAGGTCCGGCAGCCCGGGGTGCGCGCCCACCGCCACGCCGTGCTGGACCGCCAGCTCGACGGTCTTGCGGATCACGTGCGGGTCGCCGCCGTGAAAGCCGCAGGCGATGTTCGCCGAGGTGATGTGCGGCATGACCTCTTCGTCGGCGCCGAGCGTCCAGCGGCCGTAGCTCTCGCCCATGTCGCAGTTGATGTCGATGTACGTGGTCATGGCGTCGTCGGCCTCCTTGCGCTGCCTAACGATACGCCATGACCACCACTCGCGGCTACTGCACGGCGGGAACGATGAGCTGCGCCGGCACGATCGAGTGACTGTGACCGAGCGCGCTGTCGAAGCCTTCCAGCGTGCCGATCGTCGCGTTCGACGGGCACGACTTGCCGGACGTGGTCGCCTCGGCGCGGATCAGCGCGACACCGCGGCCGACGTCGGTGTGCGCGAAGTCGGCGTGGACCGCCTCGCCCGCGCGTATCATCGCCGTCCCTTCCGTGCGCGCGCCGGCCTCGTCGACGAAGGCCCAGTTGAGCTGGCAGACGCCGGTGCCGACGTTCACCGCGTTGAAGCGCGCGGTGTGGCCGAAGCCGATGGCGAGCGGACCGAAGAGGTGCCAGACCATCGTCCGCCCGTCGCCGTCGATGCTCGCGGGATCTCGCGGGCTCATCGTCAGCGCCGGTGCGCCGCCCTGCTGGTTGTCGACCTGCACGGTCGCGACGGGGCCCTTGCACGGACCCGGCGGCAGCGCGCGATCGAGTGGCGTGACGACGCCGCGCAGCTGGTGACGGACGGCGGGCACGAGGGCGAGGGTGGTCCCCTGACCATCGGGAAGTGGCGGCGGCGTCCGGTCCGGCGTGAAGATCATGGTCGTCGTCTGTCCCGGCATGATCGTGTGTATCTCGGTGGCGACCATCATCCCGGCCTCGTCGACGAAGCGCATCTCCACACGGCACGGTCCGGGCGGAAGTCCGCCGCGCATCTTCTGGACCGCGGGCAGCGCGACGTGCGGGTGCGCCCGCTGGACTTCGGTGATCCCGAACATGCCGAAGCCCGGCGGGTCCGGCTGCGGATTGAAGGCCTGGGCGGAACCGGCGCCGATCAGGACGAGCAGAGACACCACCGCGAACGTCACGCGAACGGGGAAACGAACCATGCGGGAGCCCCTCGTGTCGTGAAAACGCCCTGAGCGTTCTCTCAGGCAGGCGCGCGAAGGAGGTGCGCGCCGCAATCACAGCACGAGGTCAGAGCCGCGGCAAGATCTCTTTCGCGATTCGCTCCACCTGGTCGGCCTGATATTTATACGGAATGAGAATGATGCGATCGACACCGGTCTTCACGTGGGCCCGCAACTGCTCCACGCACTGCTCGGGCGAGCCATGGATCGCGTGCTCGATCGTCGATTCACTCCAGGCGGCGACGTCCCATTCCGTGGACAGCCAGTGCCGCACGTCGGCCGTCGTCTGCTCCCGATCCCGGCCCACGTAGATCGCGAGCTGATTCGTAGATCTGAGAATCTTCGGGTCGCGGCCGGCCTCGCGCGCGAACGCGAGGACCTTGTTCCAGCTCTTCGTGAAGCTCTCCGGCGTGTAGAAGTACGTGAGCCAGCCGTCGCCGACCGTGCCCGCGCGCTTGAGCACCGCGTCGACGTAGCCGCCCACGAGGATCGGCGGCCGCGGCTTCTGCGCGGTGCGCGGGACCAGCACCGCCTCGCGCAGGTTGAATTCGTCCGCTTTCAGCGTCACGCGCTCCTGCGTCCACAGCCGCATCAGGATGTCGAGGTTGCGCTCGAAGAGCCGGCCGCGCTGCTTGAAGGGCACGCCGACGGCGTCGAACTCGCGCGCGTACCAGCCGGCCGCGACGCCGAGCACGAGCCGGCCGTTCGAGATCACGTCGAGGCTGCCGAGCGCCTTCGCGGCGACGACGGGATTGCGGAGCGGAAGGACGAGCACGCCGGTGCCGAGCTTGATGCGCGTCGTCCGCGCGGCCACGGCGCCGAGCGTGGTGATCGAGTCGAGGATGGGGAACGACGGCTCGACGCCGAGGAGCACGTGGTCCCACGCCCAGAGCGACTCGAAGCCGAGCGCCTCGGCGCGCGCGGCGTACGCGTAGATCGCCTGGACGTCCGGGACCTCGCCCGGGCCGACGAAGTTGCGGATCGCGAGGCCGAAGTCCGTCATCCGATGAACTGCCGCTTGGGATCGAGCATGCGGAGGATGTCGAGCTCCTTGTCGGTCGGAGGTTCGGTCGTCGCGAGATCGGCGCTGACGAGCACCTCGAAGCCCGTGTTCGCCTGGACGTCGGCGACGGCGATGCCCGGATGCAGCGCGGTCAGGCGCATGCGGCGGCTCTCGGGCTCGAAGTCGAAGACGCCGAGCGTGGTGACGATGCGGGAGACGCCGCCGAAGAGCAGGCCGCTCTTGCGCCGGCTGTCGCCGCCGGAGAGGTAGCCCGGGCTCGTCACGAACTCGACACGCTCGCTGAAGCGCCGCTTCTCGTGGACCGTGAGGATCATGACCTCGCGGCAGAGCGAGATGATGTCGTTCGCGCCGCCGCTGCCGGGCAGCCGCACCTTCGGGCGGTCGTAGCCGCCGATCACGCTCGTGTTCACGTTCCCGTATTGATCGATCTGCGCGCCGCCGATGAAGCCGACGTCGAGGAAGCCGCGCTGCGCGAGGAGGAACGCGTCGCTGATCCCGGGGAGCATCTGCGCGTGATACGCCGCGCGCATCTCGTTGGTCGAGATCGGCAGGTCGCCCGGCTTGAACGAGGGCCCGAGGATCCCGCCTTCCATCATCATCGTGAGCGTCGGCGCGTGGGTGCGCTGCGCGAGCGCCGTCGCCATCAGCGGAGCGCCCACGCCCGCGAACACCGTGATGCCGTCGCGCAGCGCCCGGGCGCCCATCACCGCGAGCAGCTCGTTCGCCGTGCACGTCATGTCGTCAGCATCCGCGCGCGGGCCGCGGCGTCGCGCCGTGCGGCCTCGTCGAACAGCGCCAGGTAGTCGGCGTGCGTCCGCGGCGCGTAGACGTAGCGTTCGAGATAATCCGTGACGCCCGCGGCGCCGCGCTCCTTGATCCCGTCGACGTAGACCGTGAAGTGCGCGGGCTCGGCGTCGTAGCGGCCGTAGCACTCGTGAGGATAGGAACCGTAGGGGACGTGGACGAGCGCATCGACCGCGAAGCCGGGAATCACCGTACGGTCCGGGTGCCGGCGGATCTCGTCGTCGGAGACGATCTCCTCGGCGGTCATCAGCACGGTGGTGGCGGCGCGCGCGAGGTCGGCGTCCATGTGCGGGTAGCCGTCGATCTGTCCGTTGCCGAAGCGATCGGCGCGGTGGACGTGGAGCAGCGCGACGTCCGGAAACAGCGCGGGCACCGCGTGCAGCGTCTCGCCGGTGTAGGGGCATTCGACGGTCTTCGAGCCCCCGACGTCCATCAGGCTCGAGCCGAGCATCGTCAGCGACGGCAGGAACGGAACTCCCATCGCGGCCGCGCGATAGCGGAGCCCGAGCGCGAGGTGACTCCACTCCTCGAACTCGAGGCGGCCCGACTCGACGTACTCGCGCTGGATGCGCGAGAGACCCCACGGCAGCCCGATCCCCATCCACGACGTGACGAGCTTGTCCGCCGCGCCGGCGACCACGGCCCACTCGCCTTCGTACGACATGAGGTTGCGCGAGAGGGTCAAGCCGCGCGGCCTGCGACGCAGCAACGCCCAGATCAAGGCGAGGGGTGTCCGCGAATAGAGACAGCCGCCGATCGCGACGTGATCGCCGTCGTTGACACGCGCCGCCGCGGCCTCGAGCGTGGTGAGCTTCTCGCTCGCGGACTTGGCCTTGCGCTCGAGCCGGAGGCGCGCGACCTGGAAGTCGAACTCCTTCGGGGCGATCGTCACCCGACGATCTCCCACTTCGCCTGGTAGCGGTCGAGCTGCTCGATCGTGTGCGCGTCGAGCGGATGGTCGCGCTCGGGGATCTCGACGTGCTTCGCCTCGCCGCAGAGCGGGGTGGTGAAGTACCGCTGGCCGGTGTCGTTGATCGGCGTGACGATCGTGCGGAGGTCGGGATGCCGGCGCGCGAGCTTCAGCGCCGCGGCGACGTTGCAGCCGCTGGAGATCCCGCAGAAGATGCCTTCCTCGCGCGCGAGCCGCCGCGCCACGTCGACGCTCTCCTCCGTGGTGGTCGTGATGATGCCGGTGAGGATCGAGACGTCGAGGTTGCGCGGGACGAACCCGTCGCCGATCCCTTCGATGCCGTGATGGCCCCACGCGCGGCGCGAGAGCAGCGCGCACTCCGCGGGCTCGACGGCGTAGAGGCGCACGCGCGGATCCTGCCGGCGCAAGTAGCGGCCGACGCCGGTGAGGAGCCCGCCGGAGCCCTGCGAATCGACGAACGCGTCGATCTTGCCTCCGCTCTGCTCCCAGATCTCCGGCCCCGTCGTGAGCATGTGGGTCTCGACGTTGTCCGGGTTGTCGAACTGCCCGGGCACCCAGTATTGATCCGGTGCCGCGGCACGAATCCGCTCGAGCTTCTGCAGCGACAGGTCGACGTCGCTCTCACCGCCCGGCGTGAACACCAGCTCGGCGCCGTACGCGCGCATGATCTTCTTGCGCTCGTCGCTCATGCCTTCCGGCATCACGATCGTGCAGGGGTAGCCCTTCACCGCCGAGACCCACGCGCACGCGATGCCCGCGTTGCCGGTGGAGCATTCCAGCACGCGCATCCCCGGCTTCAAGTCGCCGCGCTGCTCAGCCCTGGTGAACATGTGGAGATAGATGCGGTCTTTGAGGCTGCCCGTCGCGCCGTACCACTCGACCTTCACGTAGATGGCGGGCGTCACGTCGCGCGTGATGCGGTTGAGCTTCACGAGCGGCGTGCGGCCGACGGCGTCGGCGATGGACGGAAGCGCGGCGGCATAGCGGTTCCACGCGGTGGCGGTCATGGCCCCCGCATTGTGGCACGATCTCGCGGTGATCTCGCTCCAGCGCGTGACCAAGCGGCTCGGCGGGCAGGTCGTGGTGGACGACGTGTCGCTCCTTATCGCGGCCGGCACCACGCACGTCCTGCTCGGCTCCAGCGGCTCGGGCAAGTCGACGATCCTGCGCCTGATCCTCGGGCTCCTTCAGCCGGACGCGGGTGAGGTGAAGGTCGACGCGGACACGGAGCGGCCCTCACGCAGCATCGGCTACGTGGTCCAGGAGGGCGCGCTCTACCCGCACCTGACGGTCGCGCGGAACGTCGCGCTCGCCGCGCGCGCCGAGGGGTGGGAGGACGCGCGACAGCGCACGCGCCTGCGCGCGCTCGCGGAGCTGGCCGGTCTCGACGGCGAGCTGCTCGACCGCTATCCCGCCGAGCTCAGCGGCGGCCAGCGGCAGCGTGTCGGCCTCATGCGCGCGCTCATGCTCGATCCGCCGATCCTCCTGCTCGACGAGCCGCTCGGCGCGCTCGATCCCATCACGCGCGCGGAGCTCCAGACCCAGCTCGTGCGGATCTTCGGCGAGCTCCGCAAGACGGTCGTGCTCGTCACGCACGACGTGCGCGAGGCCTTCGTCTTCGGCGCCGGCATCACGCTCCTGAACCACGGTCGCGTCGTCCAGCACGGCACGTTCGCCGACCTCGCGCGCCGGCCCGCGAGCCCGTTCGTCGCCGAATTCCTCCGGGCGCAGGCGCCGCCGCCCGAGATGACGCGAGAGCTGTGAGGATGAAGGCGACGCTCGTGCTCGTCGCGCTGTGCGCAACGGCTCTCTGGCCGTCCCCGGCCCCGTCCCAGCCGTCCGCGATCCGCGTCGGGTCGAAATCGTTCACCGAGAGCTACATCCTCGGAGAGATCGTCGCGCAGATCATCGACGGCGCCGGCGAGGCGCGCCCGGAGCGCCGCTTCGGCCTCGGCGGCACCGGCATCGTCTACGGCGCGATCGCGAGCGGCGACATCGACGTCTACGCGGAATACACCGGCACGATCGCCCAGGCGATCCTGAAGACTCCGGCGGTGACGTCGGTCGAGCCGCTGCGCGCCGCGCTCGCGCCGCTCGGCCTCACGCTCAGCGGGCCGCTCGGCTTCGAGAACACGTACGCGCTGGCCGTGCGCCGGGACGCGGCGCAACGCCTGCAGCTGCGCTCGATCAGCGATCTCGCGAAGCATCCGACGCTGCGAGCGGCGTTCGATCCCGGGTTCCTCGAGCGTCCGGACGGCTGGCCGGGCCTGAAGGCGCACTACGGGCTCGCGTTCGCCGACGTGCGGATCATGGAGCACGCACTGACGTATCCGGCGCTGGCGAACGGCCGCGTCGACGTCATCGACGTGTTCTCGACGGACGGCCAGCTCGCGCGCCTCGACCTCGTACTGCTCGACGACGATCGGCGCTTCTTCCCGCCGTACGCGGCGGTGCTGCTCGCGCGCCGCGCTGTGGCGGAGCGCTTCCCGCGGACGTGGGCGGAGCTTCAAGGACGGCTCGTCGGCCGGATCGACACGGCGACGATGACGCGTCTGAACGCGCTCGCCGACCTCGACCGGCGTCCGTTCGCCGACGTGGCGGCGACGTTTCTCGGCGACACCGCCCGCGCACCACGCGCGGCGCGGTCGGGGCGCGAATTGCTGACGCCGGGTCGTGAACTCGTGACGCTGACGGTCGAGCACCTTGAGCTCGTTGTCATCGCGGTCGCCGTCGCGATGTTGCTCGGCGTTCCGCTGGGCATTCTCGCCGCCCGCCGTCCGCGGCTCGCGCAGGTCGAGCTCATGGGCGTCGGCGTGCTGCAGACGATTCCCGCGCTGGCGCTGCTCGCGTTCATGATCCCGCTCTTCGGCATCGGCACGGTGCCGGCGCTCGTCGCGCTCTGCCTCTACGCGCTCTTGCCGATCGTGCGCAACACGCACGCGGGCCTCGCGAGCCTCGATCCGAGGCTGGTCGAGATGACGACGGTGCTCGGCCTCACGGGATGGCGGCGGCTGGCGTGGATCGAGCTGCCGCTCGCGTCGGTCACGATCATGGCCGGCATCAAGACGTCCGCGGTGCTCACCGTCGGAACCGCGACGCTGGCGGCCTTCATCGGCGGTGGCGGCTACGGCACGCTCATCGTGACCGGTCTCGCGCTGAACGACGTCGCCACGATCCTGCGAGGCGCGATTCCCTCGGCGGTCCTGGCGCTCGCGATCCACGCCGCGTTCGAGGGGCTCGACCGCCTGGTGATCCCGCGACCTCTTCGAGGGGGGCCTTGACGGCCCCCCTCGAGACTCCCCCCAGGATCGACTGCGGCGGCAAAGCCGCCGCTCGGAACGTGATGACCCTCGTCAGGTCTCCGTCTCGAGAGCGGCGCACAGGTCGCGGCAGAGCGCCGTCACCTCGGCGTGATCGGCAGGGAACCACGCGGCCATCCACTCCGCGCGCTCGAAGAACGCCAGAGGAGGGCGGCCGGCGCGGCGGATCGCGCCGCGGCGGACGAGCCCGCTTGCCTTGATGATGCTCACGTCGGTCAGCATGCGGCCCAGGGCAGCGATGCCCGCCGTGACCGGAACGAGGGTCGCGACGGCCTCGAGGGACTCGGCGACGGCGCGGAGAGCGAAGACGCGCGTACGCGGGCGCAGCCGCGACGGCAACGCGTCGAGCACCGCGCGGATCGTGAAGCCGGAGAAGATGGTGTCGTCGACGATCGCGAGCGCGGTGACGCCGGCGAGAGCACCCAGACGCCCGGACAGCGTGTCCGCGCCCTGGAGGACGTACTTGCCGTCGTCCTGTTCCTCGCGCCACAGGTCGACGCGCTGGATCGCGGGGAACCAGCCCGTTCGCTCGTGGATCCGCGCGGCGCCGCGCGCGCCGGCGCCGCCGATGCCCACCGCCACCGCGAACGGCGCGTGACCGCCGCGCGCGATCAGCGCGTCGATCTCCTGCGCCACGGTGCGGAGCACGATGCGGGACGGCTCCGCGCTCAGGCGCGCGAGCAGCGCGCGTCCGAGACGCGCGGCGGACGAGGCGTTGCCGCACGCGCCGACGATGTCGGAGAGGTCGTCGTGGATGTAGAGCGTCCGTGGCGTAGGCGCCGCGAACGTCACGAGGCCGGGCGCGCGAGCGCGAGCCCGAAGCGCTGCGCGTCGTCGGTGTACCACGCCTCCAGCGTGAGCCCGGCGTCGCGCAGCATCGCCTCGGTGGAGGCCCGCGTGAACTTGTACGAGCTCTCCGTCCAGATGTCGTCGCCCGGCTCGATGTCGAGGACCATGTCGACGCCGGGCAGACGCACGCGCTGCGCCGTCTCGGCGACGAGGTGCATCTCGATGCGGCGGGTTGCTTCCTCGTAGCGCGCCACGTGACGGAAGGCCTCGGGCACGAAGTCCGCGCCGAGCGCGCGGTTGATGACGCGCAGGACGTTGCGATTGAACTCGCGTGTGACGCCCGCCGCGTCGTCGTACGCGGCCTCGAGGACCGCGCGGTCCTTGACGAGGTCGACGCCGACGAGCAGGGAGCCATTGGCGCCGAGCGTTGCGCGGATGCCCGCGAGCAGCCGGCGGCTTCCCTCGGGGTCGAAGTTGCCGATGGTGCTGCCGAGGAAGAGCGCGAGACGCCGACCCGCGGGCGGCGGCACGTGGACGAGGTCGGTGGCGAAATCGCCGACGACGGCGTGGACGTGCAGCCGCGGATAATCGCGCGCGAGCGACGTCACGGCGCGGGCGAGACCGTCGCGCCCGAAGTCGACCGCGACGTATCGCGCCGCCGTTGCGATGGCGTCGATCAGCGTGCGGGCCTTGCGGCACGAGCCGGGTCCCAGCTCGACGATGTCGGTGGGCCTCTGGTCGCGCGCGATGGCCCTCGCCACCGCCGGCAGCAGCGACTCCTCGACGCGCGTCAGGTAGTACTCGGGGAGCTCGGTGATGCGATCGAAGAGCCCGGCGCCCGCGTCGTCGTAGAAGTACTTCGGCGGCAGCGACCACGGGCGGCGGGCGAAGCCGCGGCGGACGTCCTCGGCCAGCATCGCGAGGAACGCCGCGTCGTCGGTGCGCACCTCGAACCGACAGCGCGCGGCGACGTCAGCGGGCGACGGTACGGAATCCGGCGAGGACATTGCGCCGCTGACGCTTGTAGAAGTTTCGCCATGTCGCGCGAATGAGGCGCGACCGTGTCGTCCAGCCGCCGCCACGAAGCACCTTCTTCTCGCCGAAATACGGTGCCGAGTACTCCGCGTACGGATCGCACACGAAGCCGGGATAGGGCTCGAAGGTGTCCTCGACCCACTCCCACACGTTGCCGATCATCTGCCGGCAGCCGACGGGGCTGTCGCCGCAGGGCAGCGCGCGAACGTCGATCGTGCCGCCCGCACGATAGTCGAGGCTCGCGCGATCGGGCGCCGGCGCCTCGTCGCCCCACGGGAAGCGCCGCTTCTCGCCCGTCACCGGATCGAGCGTGGCCGCCATCTCCCACTCGGCTTCGGTCGGCAGACGACGCCCCGCCCAGCGACAGAAGGCTTCCGCCTCGTACCAGTTGACGTGCACGACCGGATGCCACGCCTCGAGCGGCACGAGCGCGTCGAAGCGGCGCTCGCGCCAGCGTCCGTCACTGTCGCGCGCCCAGAACAGCGGATGCTCCGCGCCGTCACGGCGGCGCCAGTCCCAGCCACGCCGGCTCCAGCACGGACGGCGTCGATAGCCGCCGTCGTCGACGAACGCCTGGAACTCCGCGTTCGTGACGGGTGTCGACGCGATGCGGAAGGGCTCGACCTCGACGGGATGCGCCCACTTCTCGTTGTCGAACACGAACGGCTCGTCGCGTGCCGCGCCGACGCAGAACGGACCGCCCGGGACGCCCACGTCGCGCGGCCGGTACGCGGTGTCGACTTCCGGTGACGCCCACGTGGGATCATAGCGACTCAGCTTCGGACGCTGGTAGCCGTGGGTCTGGAGGATCAGCGTGAGGTTCTCCGCGTGCATGTCCTCGTGCTGCGCGACCAGCGTGTAGAAGTACGTCTCGGCGGCGGTCGGCTCTCGGCCGTCGAGCCGCGCGACGCTGCGACGGAGCACGTCCGTGATGTACGCGAGCGTCGCCTCGCGAGACGGGTACGCGTGATCCCACCGCCGCGTGTACGAGACGTGAAAGGCGTCGTAGATCCCGTCGGAGCCCGGCAGGAGCGAGCCGGCGCCGTCGAGGTGGCGGAGGATCCAGGACTCCTGGAACCAGCCGACGTGGCCCATCTCCCAGAGCGGGGGCTCGATGAAGTGGCCGCGCGGCCCGAGCATCTCGGCGTCCGTCAAGCCCGCAAGAAGCTCGAGCTCGACGGCCCGGGCGTCCCGTAGCGTCGCGCTCAAGGTATCGGCCCCGCCGATCGTTCGCACCTCGACCATTCGGTGGCAGTCTACCTTATGGCGTTGGGAGGGCTGAGATGGAACGACGGTTCGACCTTGTCGTCGTCGGAACCGGTGTGACATCGGCCGTCGCGTCGCGGTGCCGCGAGGCCGGCTGGACGGTCGCCGTCGTGGACTCGCGGTCCTTCGGCGGCACGTGCGCGCTTCGGGGCTGCGTGCCGAAGAAGATCCTCGTGGGCGCCGCCGAAGCGGTCGCCGCCGCGCGCGACATGGCGGACAAGGGCGTGCCCGCGGCGACGCTGACGCTCGACCGGCTGCCGCTGATGCGCTTCAAGCGCTCGCTGGTGGACCCCACGCCGACGCGTACCGAGGAGTCGTGGGCGAAGATGGGCATCGAGCAGTTTCACGGCCGCGCCCGCTTCGTCGGTCCGACGACCGTCGCGGTCGGCGACGATCGGCTCACGGGCCGGCGCGTGCTCATCGCGGCGGGCGCGATGCCCGCGCCGCTGCGCTTTCCCGGCGCCGATCGTCTCGCCACGAGCGAAGACTTCCTGAATCTCGACCTGGTGCCACGCCGCATCGTCTTCGTCGGGGGCGGCTACATCGCGTTCGAGTTCGCGCACGTGGCCGCACGCGCGCGAGCGGAGGTGACGATCGTGCATCGCGGCGCGCGTCCGCTCGGCGGCTTCGATCCCGATCTGGTCGATCTCCTCGTCCGGCGCACGCGCGAGGTGGGGATTCGCGTCGAGCGCGACGCCGAGCGACGCTTCGAAGCGGACCTGGCCGTGCACGCCGCGGGCCGCGTCCCGGAGATCGACGACCTCGACCTCGCGGCCGCCGGCGTCACGCGCGAGAAGAGCGGCGTGACGGTGAACGACCATCTCCAGAGCGTGTCGAACCCCGCCGTCTACGCGGGCGGCGACGCCGCGGCGAAGGGGCCGAAGCTCACGCCGAAGGCCGATCACGACGCGCTCGTGCTCACGACCAACCTTCTCGACGGGAACAAGCGGACGGTGAATTACGACGGCTTTGCGTCCGCCGCGTTCTCGATTCCTCCGATCGCGTCGGTGGGCCTCCTCGAGGCGGACGCGCGCAAGGCGGGATTGAAGTTTCGCACGAACGGGCAGGAGACGTCGGGATGGTTCCACACCCGTCGGGTGGAGGAGACCGCGTCAGGCTTCAAGGTGCTGATCGAGGAGGGAACGGGCCGCGTGCTCGGCGCGCACCTGCTGGGTCCGAACGCGGCGGAGGTGATCAACCTCTTCGCGATCGCCGTCCGCTTGCGGCTTCGCGCGGACGACTTGAAGGAGGTCCTCTTCGCCTATCCGAGCCTCGGCTCCGACATCCGCTTCATGTTGTAGAGTACCCGCGCAGCTCAGCAGGGAGGAGAACGTCATGAGGCGAGCAGCCGTCGCGCTGTCCCTGGTCGTCATGGTCGGACTCGCGCTGATCATCCCCGGCGCGTTCGCGCAGCAGGACCCGATCAAGATCGGCGTCATCCAGCCGCTCTCCGGCTCCGTCGCGGCGTCGGGCAACTACATCCGGATGGGCGCGGAGATCGCGCGCGACTGGATCAACGGCCGCGGTGGCGTGCTCGGCCGGCAGGTCCAGCTGCTCATCGAGGACAACAAGTCCGATCCGAAGGAAGCGGCGACGGCCGCCGAGAAGCTGATCGTCAAGGACAAGGTGCCCGTCATCGTCGGCGCGTGGGGCAGCTCGATGACGCTGGCCGCGATGCCGAAGCTCGAGGAGTACGGCGTGCCGATGGTCGTCGAGACCTCGAGCGCCGCGTCGATCACGAAGCGCGGCAACCCGTGGGTCTTCCGCATCAGCCCGCCGAGCGAGATGGAAGCGCTCGGGCTCGAGCGGTACCTCAAGGACCTCGGCGTGAAGAAGGCCGACTTCCTCGCCGTGAACACCGACTGGGGCCGCGGCGCCGTCGGCGCGTTCGGCGACATCCTGAAGAAGTCCGGCGCGAACGTGGGGCTCGCGGAGTTCATGGAGCAGGCCGCGACCGACATGAACGCGCAGATCACGAAGGTGAAGGCGGGCAACGCCGACACGCTCTTCATCACCACGGCCGTCGAGCAGATCACGCTCGTGCTGCGTCAGGCGCAGGAGCAGCGCCTCACGCGCAAGATCGTGACGACGGGCGGCAGCTCGGCGCCGAGCCAGCTCATCAAGCAGGCGGGCCCGGCCGCCGAGGGCACGTATCACATCCTCTTCTTCCTGCCGTGGTTTCCCGAGGCGATGCCGGACGGCAAGCTCGCGAAGGCGTTCGTCGACGAGTGGAACAAGCGCGGCCATCCGTTCGACGGCCTGACCGAAGGCTTCCGCGGCCACGACGGCGTGCTCACGGCCGTCGAGGCGCTGAAGACCGCCGGCAAGCCGGACCCGAAGGCCGTGCGCGACGCGCTGTGGAAGGTTCAGCTCATGGGCCTCAACGGCCCGATCAAGTTCGAGAAGGACGGGCCCGCGGGCAAGGAGAGCGGGCAGAGCAAGCCGAGCATCTTCCTCGTCCAGATCAAGGACGGGAAGATCGCGCTGCCGGCGTTCGCGAAGAAGTAGAGCGCTCTGGACCAGCTGCTCCAGCACCTGCTGAACGGGCTCTTGCTGGGGGCGACGTACAGCCTGCTCGGCATCGGGCTGACGCTCGTGTTCGGGCTGATGAACGTCGTGAACTTCGCGCACGGCGAGTTCTACACGCTGGGCGCGTACGCGACGTTCGCGGCGCTGGTCCTCGGCTCCGTCAACTTCTTCCTCGCCATTCCGATCGCGATCGTGGTGGGCGCCGCCGCCGGCGCCCTCTGCGATCGCGTGCTCCTCCGGCCGCTCCGCGGCGCCTCGATCGACACCGTCATGCTCGTGATGATCGGCGTGTGGATCGCGATGCAGAACGCCGAGCTGCTCGGGTGGGGCGGCGTCGCGAAGAACATTCCGACGCCGCTGCCGACGCAGCCGCTGACCGCCGGTCCCGTCTCCGTCGCGCCGCTGCGGCTCTTCGTCTTCGTCGTCTCGGGCCTCCTGATCCTCGGCGCGCACCTCGTGCTCGCGAAGACGAAGCTCGGGCGCGCGATGCGCGCGACGTTCCAGGACCGGGAGACCGCGGCGCTGATGGGCGTCAGCATCGATCGGATCCACACGATCACGTTCGCGTTCGGCGCCGGGCTCGCGGCGGCGGCCGGCGCGCTGCTCGGCCCGGTGTTCCTCCTGTATCCGTCGATGGGCGACCTCGCGTCGCTCAAGGCCTTCTCCGTCGTGATCCTCGGCGGCCTCGGCAACTTCGCGGGCGCCGCGCTGGGCGGCCTCGTGCTCGGTATCGCCGAGGAGCTGGGCGCGGGCTACATCTCCTCCGGCTATCGCGACGCGGTCGGCTTCATCATCATCGTGGTCGTGCTGCTCCTGCGTCCGGCCGGGCTGTTCGCGCGGGCCGAGCGCGTGGGGTAACCCGTGCGCCGCTCGGGCTCGAGGATCGTCGTCGCCGCGTCGCTGGTGGCCGCTGCCACCGCGCCCGCCTGGGTCTGGAACCCGTACCACCTCCACACGCTGATCATGGCGGGCATCTTCGCGGTGCTCGCGCTCAGCTTGAATCTGCTGCTCGGCTACACGGGACAGCTCTCGCTCGGGCACGCGGCATTCTTCGGCATCGGCGCGTACGCGTCCGGGCTCCTGACGGTGAAGCTCGAGTGGTCGCCGTGGATCGGACTCGTCGTCGCCATCGCGCTGCCCGCGCTCGCGGGCTGGGTGATCGGCCGGCTCGCGCTGAAGATCCGCGGCGCGTACTTCGTGCTCCTGACGATCAGCTTTGCCGGCGTGGTGTCGCTGGTGAGCGTGAACTGGATGGAGCTGACCAATGGCCCGCTCGGACTGCCCGGCGTGCCGCCGCTCGAGCTCGCGCTGCCCTGGCTGGGGGAGGTGTCGCTCCGCACGAAAAGCGCCTACTACTACGTCGTGGTCGCCGCGGTCGCGCTCTGCTATCTCGTGTGCCTCGGCCTCGTGCGCTCGCGCGTGGGCCGCGCGCTCGTCGCGCTGCGCGAGAACGAGACGCTGGCGGAGTCCGTCGGGATCAACGTCACGCACTACCTCGTGCTGGCGACGGTGGTCAGCGCGGCGATGGCGGGCCTCGGCGGCGGGCTCTACGCGCACTACACGCGCTTCGTGAGCCCCGAGGTGTTCCTCTTCACGTACACCGTGACGATGGTCATCATGGTCGTCGCCGGCGGCAAGGGGACGCTGGCCGGGCCCGTCCTCGGCGCCGTGCTCTTCACCGCGCTGCCGGAAGTCCTGCGCGCGGCCACGTCGTGGCAATGGCAGATGCTGCTGTACGGCGTGCTGCTCGTGATCGTGCTCTTCTTCCTGCCGCAGGGCATCGTTCCCGCGGTGCAGCGCCGGCGATGATCCTCGAGGTCCGCGATCTCGCGGTGCGCTTCGGCGGTGTCACCGCGGTCGGCGGCGTCAGCTTCGGCGTCGCCGCCGGCACGGTCACGAGCCTTATCGGGCCCAACGGAGCCGGCAAGACGACGGCCTTCAACGTCATCACGGGATTCCAGCGGCCGACCGCCGGCGGCGTGATGCACGACGGCACGACGATCACCGGATGGCGGCCGCATCGCATCGCCGCGCGCGGCCTCGTGCGCACGTTCCAGAAGACGAGCCTCTTCCCAGGGCTGTCCGTGCACGAGAACGTGCTCACCGGCCTGCATCTGCGCGGGCGCGTCGGGTTCGTCGCCGCGCTGCTCCGTCGCGGACGCGTGGGTGCCGAGGAGCGCGCGCTCGACGACGAGGCCGAGCGCGTCATCGGCTTCGTCGGCCTCGGCGCCCGGCGCGAGACACTCGCGAGCGCGCTGCCGTACGGTGAGCAGCGGCTGCTCGAGCTGGCCGTCGCGCTGGCGGCGCGGCCGCGCCTCCTGCTGCTCGACGAGCCGGGCTCCGGGATGACGATCTCGGAGAAGTCGGCGCTGGCGGCGCTGATCCAGCGAGTTCGCGACGACGGCATCACGGTGTTCCTCGTCGAGCACGACATGCGGCTGGTGATGGGCATCTCGGATCGCGTGCTCGTCCTGAACTACGGCCGGCTCATCGCCGACGGCAGCGTCACCGAGGTCCAGCGCGATCCCGAGGTCATTCGTGCGTACCTCGGGACGGGCGCGACACGAGAGCGAGCGTAGTCGCCGCGCGATGCGGCGGCGCGCGTGGTAGGGTCCACGCCGGGAAGGGACGAGCATGAGCGGGACTCGACGTTCAGCACTCGGCGTCCTGGCTGCGTTGTCGTTCCTCGGGGTTCTCAGCATCGCCCTCAGATCGACCGCACAGAGCGCGTCCGAGTCCGCGTCTTTGCTGCCGGAGATCATTCCCCAGACCGGACACTCCGCGAAGATCCTGGCCCTCACCTCGAGCCCCGACGGGCGCTGGCTCGCGTCTGGAAGCTGGGATTCCACAGTCAAGGTCTGGGAAGTGGCGACGGGCCGAGAGCTCCGTACCCTCAGGGGTCACGGAGGCCCTGTGCTGGCGGTCGCGGTCAGCGCCGACGGCCGCTGGCTGGCGTCCGGCAGCCACGACAGGATCGTCAAGGTCTGGGAAGTGGAGACCGGCCGCGACGTGCGCACCCTGAGCGGTCACACCAACCAGGTGTTGGCCGTCGCCATCAGCCCGGACGGACGATGGGTTGCCTCCGGCGGTTACGACAGAACCATGCGGCTGTGGGAGGTGGCGACCGGGCGTGAGGTGAGTACGTTGCCGGGGCACAACGCACCGGTGTGGACCGTCGCCTTCAGCCCCGACGGGCGCCGGCTGGCTTCGAGCGGGGGCGACAATGCCGTGAAGCTCTGGGAGATCGCGACGGGGCGCGAGCTCCACGCCCTGACCGGCGCGGCCAGGACAGTGGGCTTCAGTTCAGACGGGCGTTGGCTGGCGGCCGCGAGACTCAACGGCACACTGACCCGCTGGGAGACAGCCTCCGGTCAGGAATCGCACTCCTTCCGGTTCGCCGCGCGTCCCATCTCTCGACAAGATCCGGTCGCCTTCGGTCCAGACGGCAAGCGGCTCGCCTTCGGGCACGGGGTCGTCAAGGTCACGGTGTGGGACGTGGCGAACGGCCAAGAAGTTATCGCATTCAAGCCTCCCGGCGAAGTTGGAGCGCTCGCCCTCGGTCCGGATGGCGGCTGGCTCGTGTCTTCGGGGCATCGAGGGGATACCTCGGTCAGGCTTTGGGAGACATCGACAGGTCGGCCGCCCCGAACGCTGGGCGGCGACGCGACAGTCCCTGGTTTGCTCGCCCTCAGTCCCGACGGGCGGTGGCTGGCCACAGCGAGTGAGCACGACCCGGTCGTGGGTCCGCGCAAGGACTACACGGTGCGGCTCTGGGACGCAGCCACCGGCCAGCAGGTGGACACCCTCCGGGACCACCGCGGCCCGGTGTCGTCGATCGCGTTCGCGCCCGATGGCGCGTTGGTTGGCGTCGGCAAGCGTGGACAGAACCATCAGTCTCTGGGAAGTGATCGATGCCTGCAACGCGGGCCAGGCCTGGAAGGCGAGGAGAAACGCCGCGGCCCGATGAACGCCAGGGGGCTGGCGCAGCTGGCCTACGAAAAGGGGATGTGCGTCATGGCGGCGGCTCAGGGATACCAGGCGGCCCTGGAGGCGACTCGACTGGGACACGGGCTCTTGACGTACGCGTTGGTGGAGGAAGGGCTGAAGACCCGGGCCGCAGACGTCGCGCCACAGGATCACAGGGTGATGATGCGAGAATGGCTGGACTACGCCACCCGCCGGGTCCCGCAACTACAGTCGGAGATCATGAAGGAGGAGGCCGGACGAGGACGTGCGATCGCCGTCGTGGACGGCGAAGAGTCGATCCAGGAGTGGGACAAGCGGAGCCTGCAACACCCGCGAGTCTTCTACCGGCGTGAGCCGGATGACCAGGAGCTGGTGATCGTCACGACGGGCTCGATGCGCCGGCGGTGAAAGTGGCGGCCCTTCTCCAACCCTGGCCGCTCACGTAGTCCCTCGGCTGGGCGCCCCGGGCGGCCGGATGCTCGCGCTTGAACGCGTGACCGCGCGCTACGGCGCCGTGACGGCGCTGAGGGACGTCTCGCTCACCGTAGGCGTGGGCGAGTTCGTCTGTCTGATCGGCGCCAACGGCGCGGGGAAGAGCACCACGCTGAAGGCGATCTCCGGCCTCGTCCCCGCGGCGGCGGGGCGCATCCGCTTCGACGGGTACGACATCCACGGCCTCGCGCCGCAGGAGATCCTGAAGCGTGGCATCGCGCACTGCCCAGAGGGACGCCGCGTGTTCCCCTACATGACGGTCGACGAGAACCTCGCGATGGGCGCGTACGTCCGCCGCGACGTGGCGGGCGTCGCGGCGGACCTCGAGCGCGTCTTCACGCACTTCCCGATTCTCGCGGAGCGCCGCCGCCAGCCCGCGGGCACGCTGTCGGGCGGCGAGCAGCAGATGCTGGCGATCGGCCGCGCGCTGATGGCGCGCCCGCGACTGATCCTCTTCGACGAGCCGTCGCTCGGGCTCGCGCCCACGGTCGTCGAGACGGTGTTCGCCATCATCGCCGGCATCCAGCGCGAGGGGACGACCGTGCTGATGGTCGAGCAGAACGCGTACGTGGCGCTGCAGCTCGCGTCGCGCGCGTACGTGATGGAAACTGGACGGATCGTGCTGGAAGGACCGGCGCGCGCGCTCGCGGACGACGAGCACGTCAAGCGTGCATACCTGGGAGGCTAGCGTGAGCACTCGTACATCGCGCCACAGCGTCAGCGTGCTCGTGTGCCTGATGGTCATCGCGATCGTCGCGCCCGCGTTGGCGGGGCGGCCGCTGGTCACCGAGGACACCGGCACGCTCGATCCCGGTCAGGTGGAGGCCGAGCTCGGATTCGAGTACGTCCGGGACCGCGAGGTGCGAACCTTCGGAGCCCCGGCAGGGCTCGCGTTGAACATCGGCCTGCTGCCGCGGCTCGAAGGGACCATCGGCACGACGATCGTCGTGCTCGATGCTCCGGGCGCTTCGTCGCAGGCCGGCATCGGCGACAGCGACGCGAAGCTGAAGTATCGCTTCGTCGACGAGACGCCGAACATTCCCGCCGTGATGGGCGCGATGGCGTTGCGCCTGCCGACCGGCGACGAGAGCCGCGGCCTCGGCGAGCCCGGCGTCGACGTGCAGGCGCTGGCCGTCGCGAGCAAGACCTTCGGACCGGCGACGCTCACCGTGAACGCCGGTTACACGTTCGTGACGGCCGATCGCACCGCCGACGTCGTGAACGTCAACGCGTCCGTGGACGCGGCGATCACCGACACGTGGTCGGTGGTCGCCGAGATCGTCAGCGAGCTGGCGACGCACCGGCGTGCCGACGACCGGGTGGTCGTGCGTGTCGGGACGACCTATGAAGTGGCGAAGAGCGTCACGCTGGATGCGGCCGCCGCCGTCGGCGTCACGCGCGCGAGTCCCGACCTCCTGCTGACCGTCGGCGTCACCGTGCTCTTGAGCGGGCGCTGACATGGTGATCGCCCCCGTCGTCGCGCTCGGCGCCGCGCTGCTCTTCGGGCTCAGTGCGCCCGCGGCAAAGCTGCTCGCCGGTGCGGTCGATCCCTGGCTCCTCGCCGGGCTGCTCTATCTCGGCTCCGGGGTCGGGCTCGCCTTCGTCCGGCTCGCACAGCGCACGCTCGGCTTCCGGCGCCGCGAAGCGCGGGTCACGCTCACCGAGCTTCCATGGCTACTCGGCGCGATCGCGACGGGTGGCGTCATCGGGCCCGTCCTGCTGATGTTCGGACTCGCGCGGGGCCTCGCCTCCCAGGCGGCGCTGCTGCTGAACCTCGAAGGTGTGCTTACGGCCGTGATCGCGTGGGTCGTCTTTCGGGAACACTTCCACGCGCGGATCGTGGTCGGCATGTCGGCGATCACCTCCGGTGCCGTGGCCCTAGCGTGGAGCGGAACCGCGGGCGCCGCCATCGACGCGTCGGGCGTCCTCGTGGCGGCGGCGTGCCTGGCATGGGCGATCGACAACAACCTCACGCGCGTCGTCTCCGGAGCCGACCCTCTCGACATCGCCGCGTTCAAGGGGCTCGTGGCGGGCGCCGTGAACGTGCTGATCGCCCTCGCTCGGGGCGTCGCGTGGCCGCCGCTCGATGCGGTGCTCGGCGCCGCCGTCGTCGGTCTGCTCGGCTACGGGACGAGCCTCGTGCTGTTCGTCCTCGCGCTTCGACATTTGGGGACCGGTCGCACGGGCGCGTACTTTTCGACGGCGCCGTTCATCGGGGCGGTGGCCGCCGTCATCGCGCTGGGCGAGCCGCTGACGAGGCAGCTCGCCCTCGGCGCCGCACTGATGGCGCTCGGCGTCTGGCTCCATCTCACGGAGCATCACGAGCACGAGCACGCGCACGAGGCGCTCGAGCACGAGCATGCGCATCGGCACGACGAGCACCACCAGCACGGCCATGCGCCGGGCACGATCGTCACGGATCCGCACACGCATCGCCATGTCCACGCGCCGCTGCGCCATCGGCATCCGCACTATCCAGACCTGCATCACCGGCACGACCACTGACCGCGGCCACCGCGGTACCACGCCGCGAGAACGAGGAGAGACGTGGGAGCCAAGTACTTCGGAGCCTCGGTGCTGCGCAAGGAAGACCCGCGCTATCTGCGCGGTGAAGGGCGCTACGTCGACGACCTGATCCTGCCGGGCATGCTGCACGCGGCGTTCGTGCGCAGCCCGCACGCGCACGCGCGCATCACGCGGCTGGCGGCCGACGCCGCCCGCCGCGTGCCGGGCGTCGCGCGCGTCTTCACCTTCGCGGACCTCGAGCGCTGGATGAAGCCGATGCCGTTGTTCGGCGCGATTCCGCCGGGCCTGGCGGCGCGCGTCGACGTGACGATGAAGCAGATCGTCCAGCTCGCGATGGTGCGCGACGAGGTGCGCCACGCGGGCGAGATCGTCGCGATGGTGCTCGCGGAGAGCCGCGCCGTCGCCGACGACGCGGCGGAGCTCGTCGAGGTCGAGTACGAGCCGCTTCCGGTGCTGACCGATCCGATCGCCGCCGCCGCGCCCGGCGCGCCCGTCCTCTATTCCGCGTGGGGCGACAACGTGGCGGTCCACTTCCGCACGGGCTTCGGCGACGCCGACGCGGTGCTTCGCGCGGCGGATGTGCGCGTGAGCGAGCGATTCGACATCCAGCGCTACGTCGGGATGCCGATCGAGACCCGGGGCGTGGCCGCGCAGTGGGACGCGCGCGACGGCAGCCTCACCACGTGGAACACCACGCAGGTCGTGCACTTCGTCCAGCAGGGGCTGACGACCGCGCTCGGGCTCCCCGCGCACAAGGTCCGCGTGATCGCGCCGGACGTCGGCGGCGGCTTCGGCACCAAGGCGAACGGCTACCCGGAAGACCTGCTGATCCCCGCCGCCGCGATCGCGAGCCGCCGCCCGGTGAAGTGGATGGAGACGCGGCGCGAGCACATGATCGGCTCCGCGCACGCGCGCGGCCAGATCCACGAGATCGAGATCGCGGCGAAGCGTGACGGCACGATGCTGGCCGTCCGCGACCGGATCTGGGTGGATCTCGGCGCCTACAACGTCTGGGGCATCGTGCTGCCGTACAACACGGTCGCGCATCTCCTCGGCCCGCATCGGATCGCGAGCCTCGCGGTGGAGTGTCGCGGCGTCGTCACCAACAAGATCGCCAACGCGCCCTATCGCGGCGCCGGGCGGCCCGAGACCGTCTTCGCCATGGACCGGATCGTCGACTGTCTCGCGCGCAAGCTGCGAATGGACCCGGCGGAGCTGCGCCGCCGCAACTATCTCGCCGCAGCGGATCTGCCCTACGAGCTCGGCATCCCGTATCGCGACGGCAACCCCCTCGTGTACGACAGCGGCGACTTCCGCGCGGCGCTCGATGCGGCGCTCGACGCGGTGGACTACGACGCCTTCCGCAAGGAGCAAGCGGCGCTGCGTGAGCGCGGCACCCATCGCGGCATCGGCATCTCGGGCTACGTCGAGGGCACGGCGATCGGCCCGACGGAAGGCGCGACCGTGCGGCTCGACGCCTCCGGCCACGCGGTGGTCGCGACGGGCGCCTGCTCGCAAGGGCAGGGGCACGAGACCTCGTTCGCGCAGATCGCGGCGGATGCGCTCGGCATCCCGCTCGAATGGGTGAGCGTGGTCGGCGGCGACACGGCCGCGATCCCGTTCGGCATCGGCACGTTCGCGTCGCGCAGCGCGGTGAACGCGGGGACGTCGATCCACGAGGCGTCGTCGCGCGTGCGCGAGAAGATCGTCGCCGCCGCCGCGACGCTGCTGGAGGCGGCGCCGGCCGACATCGAGATCTCCGACGGCATGCTCAGCGTGCGCGGGGCGCCGAACTCGGCGGTGTCAATGCAGCGGGTGATCCAGGCGTCGTGGCCGACGTTCGCGAAGCCCGGCATCGCGCACCCCGACTTCGAGGCGACGGTCTATCACCACCAGCCGACGGTGACCTACACGAGCGCCGTGCACGTGGCGATCGTCGACGTCGATCCGGACACCGGCGGCGTGAAGATCGTGCGCTACGTGGTCTCGCACGACTGCGGCACGATCATCAATCCGGTGATCGTCGAGGGCCAGATCCACGGCGGCGTCGCGCAGGGCGTGGGCGGCGGGCTGACCGAGGAGATGGTCTACGACGACCAGGGGCAGCTGCTCAGCGGCAGCCTGATGGACTACGCGATCCCGAAGGCGCTCGATCTCCCGTCGATCGAGACGATCCACCTCGAGTACCCGTCGCCTCGCAACCCGCTCGGCATCAAGGGCATCGGCGAGGGTGGCGCGATCTCACCGCCGGCCGCGCTCGCGAACGCGGTGGAGGACGCGCTCGCGCCGTTCGGCGTCCGCGTGACGAAGACGCCGCTGCTCCCGTCGGTTGTGCGCGCGCTCGTCGATCCGGGCCCGGCATGAACGCAGCCCGACCTGGTGCTGCACGGGGGCGTCATCGACACGGTGGACGCGGTGGACAGCGTGCGCGAAGCGATCGGCGCGCCGCTCGTCGTGCTGAGCTCGCCGTATCGGTCCCTCCTGCGCCCGCTCATCGACTACGTCGAGTCGATCCAGTCGCGCGGCGACGATCAGATGGTCACCGTCGTGCTGCCGGAGTTCCTGCCCGGAAGTGGTGGCAGCACATCCTCCACAACCAGACGGCGCTGATGATCAAGGCCGCGCTGCTCTTCCACCGGAACACGGCGGTGACGGACGTGCCGTTCCTTCTGAAACGGTAAGGCTCGGTTCCGGAGTGTGTAAAGATGGGCGGCGTGAGGGTCGCCTATCTCAAGCGGGTCCTCGTGGGCCCGCCGATGTCCCTGGCGCAGGCCAAGCACGAGCGACTCAGCAAGAGAGTCGCGCTCGCGGTCTTCGCCTCCGACCCGCTGTCGTCCGTCGCGTACGCCACCGAGCAGATCCTGCTCGTGCTCATCCTCGCGGGCACCGTCGCGCTCAGCTACTCGCTGCCCATCGCCGTCGGCATCGCCGCGCTGCTCGCGATCGTCGTGATGTCCTACACGCAGACGGTCGCCGCGTATCCCCAGGGCGGCGGCGCGTATCTGGTCTCGAAGGACAACCTCGGAAAGTACCCCTCGCTCGTCGCCGCCGGCGCGATCCTCACGGACTACGTGCTGACGGTTGCGGTGTCCGTCGCCGCCGGCATCGCGGCGATCACGTCGGCGTTTCCCACGATCGCCCGGCACCGCGTGCTGCTGTGCGTGGCGGCCGTGGTCGCCATCGGACTCGCGAACCTCCGCGGCCTGCGCGAGTCCGGGCGGATCTTCACCATCCCGACGTACTTCTTCGTCGTCTCCATCCTCGCGATGATCGGGTACGGGATGACCGCGACGACCTTCGGCTGGCTGGCGGAAGCGCCCTACGAGCCGCACCCGCCCGGTCTGGAGGGAGTCGGGATCTTTCTCCTGCTGCGCGCGTACGCGGCAGGCTGCACGGCCTTGACGGGCGTCGAGTCCGTGGCCGATGGCGTGGCGGCCTTGAAAGCTCCGGAGAGCCGCAACGCGCAGAAGGTCCTGATCGCGATGGGCGCGATCTCCATCACGATGTTCCTCGGCATCACCTACCTCGCGTACGACTTCGGGATCGTCCCCGGCGGCGAGCAGACCGTGGTCTCGAAGATCGCGCGCCGCGTGTTCGGCGGCGGCGTGCTCTATTACACGGTCCAGGCGGCCACGACGCTGATCCTGCTGCTCGCCGCGAACACGGCGTACGCGGACTTCCCGCGCCTGTCGTCGATCGTGGCGCGCGACCGGTACCTCCCGCGGCAGTTCGCGAGCCAGGGCGACCGCCTCGTCTTCTCGAACGGCATCGTGATGCTCAGCGCGTTCGCGATCCTCCTGCTGCTCCTCTTCAGCGGCGACACGGACACGCTGCTGCCGCTGTACGCGATCGGCGTCTTCCTGTCGTTCACGCTCTCGCAGGGAGGCATGGTTCGGCGCTGGATGCGGCTCAAGCCGGCGGGATGGCGCTGGCGCATCTGGGTCAGCGGCGCCGGCGCGCTCACGACGTTCGTGGTGCTGGTGACGCTGACCGTGACGAAGTTTTCGGAGGGCGCGTGGATCGTGGTCGTGGTGATCCCCGCGCTCGTCGCGGTGTTCGTCACGATCCACCGGCACTACGACGAGGTCGCCCACGAGCTCTCGCTCACCGGCTTCGAGGGGCCGCCGACGCTGCAGCACACGATCCTCATCCCGATCGGCGACCTCCACCGCGGCGTGGTGCGCGCGTTGCAGTACGCGAAGACGCTCGCGGGGCCGGACGTGGCGATCCGTGCGGTCTACGTGGAGACGGACCCCGCGCGTACGACGCGTCTGGAAGAGAAGTGGGGACAGTGGGGCCTCGGCGTCCCGCTCGTCGTCCTCACGTCGCCCTACCGGTCCCTGCTGCGCCCGCTGCTCGACTACATCGACGCGCTGCAATCGCGGGGCAGCGATCACATGATCACGGTGGTCGTGCCGGAATTCCTGCCGCGGCGCTGGTGGCAGCACATGCTCCACAACCAGACCGCGCTCGTGATCAAGGCGGCGCTGCTCTTCCGGCGCAACACGGTCGTCGCCGACGTTCCCTACCTGCTGAAGCACTAGGCCGCGCGGCGTCCTGAGTCGAGAGGTAGCCCACCAGCCGATCGCTGTTGTCGACCACCGCCCGCCGGCCGAGCGTGTTCGCCGACGCGCGCTGGAGGGCGTCGTCGACCGAATCGGTCGGCCGCACGCGCAGCGTCTCGTCCATCGGCCGCATCACGTCGCGCACGCGGAGCCGCGGCCACTCCTCGCGGGGGATCCGCTGGAGCTCGGCGATGCTCGCGATGCCGACGACCCGGTCGCCGTCCACCACGGGGAAGCTCGCGACGGGGTGCTCCCAGAAGCGGTCGACGAGGGCGCCGAGCGTGTCGTCCGGCCGGACCGTCACCCCGTCCCGCGTCATGACGTGGCTGACCGCCAGGTGCCCCAGTGACTCCCGCAGCCCCACCCGCGCGTAGCTCGTGTTCGCCGCCTGGTGGAGGAACATGCCGACCAGCACGAGCCACATGCCGCTGATGCCGGCGCCCGCGAACGTCTGCACGATCCCGAACGCCATCAGGCCGTACGCGACGAACACGCCCGCGCGGCGCGCGAGATCGGTCGCCCGGGAGAGCGAGCCGTGCCACCGCCAGAGCCCCGCGCGCAGCAGCCGGCCGCCGTCGAGCGGGAAGCCGGGGATCAGATTGAAAAACCGACCATGGCATTGACGGTGAGCAGGTACGTCACGATCGCGCCGATCGAGGACTCCACCGCGACGACGGTCTCGCGCAGCGCCCAGAGCGCGGCGGCGATCGCGAAGCTCGCGATCGGACCGGCGGCGGCGATCAGCGCCTCGGCGCGTGGCGACGGCGGCTCGTCCTCCAGGTGCGACACGCCGCCGAAGATGTGGAGCGTGATCCCGCGCACCTTCAGGCCGTGCGCGACCGCCACCACCGAGTGCGCCAGCTCGTGCAGCAGCACCGACACGAACAGCAGGAGCGCGGCGAGCAGCCCGTACATCCAGTGCGCCGCCGGGGCCGGATCGGGGAGCCCGCGCGGGAAGTAGCCGGCCGCGAGCGTCGGGCAAGACATTGCGCAAGCGACGTGCCACCGACTACGCTCTCGCTCATGCCTCAGACGATGTTCGAGAAGATCTGGACGCGCCACGTCGTGACCGAAGGCCCCGGGGGCCAGACGCTGCTGTATATCGATCGTCACTTGCTTCACGAGGGCTCGGCCGCCGCCTTTGCGCGGCTCGAGCGCAGCGGCCGCCGCGTGCGCCGGCCCGATCGCTGCGTGGCGACCGCCGATCACTACGTGCCGACGACGCTCGGCACGCCGGTGACCGATCCCGAGGTCCGCGACATGATCGAGGGCCTGGGACGTCACACCGCGGAGCGGCGCATCCCGTACTTCGGCGTCGGCGACATCAGGCGCGGCATCGTGCACGTGATCGGGCCTGAGCAGGGGGTCACGCAGCCCGGGATCCTGCTCGTGTGCGGCGATTCCCACACGGCCACTCACGGCGCGCTCGGCGCGCTGGCCTTCGGCATCGGATCGAGCGAGGTCGAGCACGTGCTGGCGACGCAATGCCTCTGGCAGCGCAAGCCGCGCGTACTGCGCATCAGGGTCGACGGCCGGCTCGGGCTCGGCGTCGCCGCCAAGGACGTGATCCTGGCGATCATCGCGACGATCGGCGCCGCGGGCGGTGTCGGCCACGCGATCGAGTACGCGGGCGAGGTCATCCGCGCGATGTCGATCGACGAGCGCATGACCGTCTGCAACATGTCGATCGAAGGCGGAGCGCGCGCGGGCATGGTCGCGCCCGACGACAAGACGTTCGCGTATCTGGCAGGACGCCCCTATGCGCCGAAGGGGGGCCTGTGGGACCGCGCGCTCGCGTTCTGGAAAACGCTGCCGTCCGATCCGGACGCGTCCTTCGACCGCGAGGTGACGCTGGACGGCTCGGCGATCGCGCCGACCGTGACGTGGGGCACGAGCCCGCAGGACGCGCTGCCGGTCACCGCGCGCGTGCCGGATCCGTTGGGCGAACCGGACGTCGCGCGCCGCGCGAGCATGGAGCGCGCGCTCGCGTACATGGGCCTCACGCCCGGGACGCCGCTCACCGAGGTGAAGGTCGACCGCGTGTTCATCGGCTCGTGCACGAACAGCCGGCTCGACGACCTGCGCGCGGCCGCGGCGATCGCGAAAGGCCGCCGCGCGGTCGTGCCCGCGTGGGTCGTGCCGGGCTCGGGGCTCATCAAGCAGGCGGCGGAAGCCGAAGGCCTGGACCGGATCTTCCGCGACGCCGGCTTCCAGTGGCGCGAGGCCGGCTGTTCGATGTGCGTCGGCATGAACGGCGACCTCGCCGGCGAAGGCGTGCGGGTCGCGTCGACGTCCAACCGCAACTTCGAAGGCCGCCAGGGCAAGGGCGCGCGCACGCATCTCGTGAGCCCCGCGATGGCGGCGGCCGCCGCGGTGACCGGCCGGCTCGCCGACGTGAGGGGGCTGTGATGCAGCCCTTTACGAAAGTCACCGCGGTCGCCGCGCCGATCGACCTGCCGAACATCGACACCGATCGCATCATCCCCGCGCGCTTCCTCCGCAAGCCGAAGGAGGGCATGGCCGGCCTCCTGTTTCACGACGTGCGTTTCGACGACCAAGGCAACGAGCGCGCGGACTTCGTGCTGAACCAGGCGCCGTTCCGCGCGGCGAAGATCCTCGTGGTGAACGACAACTTCGGCTGCGGCTCGTCGCGCGAAGCCGCGGTGTGGGTGCTCGAGCACCACGGGATTCGCACGGTCATCGCGTCGAGCCTCGGCGACATCTTCCACGGCAACTGCTACACGAACGGCCTCCTGCCGGTGATCCTCCCGCGCGACGTCGTCGCGGGTCTGCGCGCGCAGCTCCACGCGCATCCGGGCGCCAGCATCAGCGTGGACCTCGAGTCGCAGACCGTGACCGCGCCCGACGGCACGACGCACCGCTTCGAGATCGATCCGTTCCGCAAGCAGGCGCTGCTCACGGGCCAGGACGAGATCGCGCTGACGCTCGGCTACGAGAAGGAGATCACGGCGTTCGAGGCGCGCCACGCGCGCGCGATGCCGTGGCTCGCGGCGGACGCCTGAGCGTGGAGTCCGCCGAGTCCCGTCGCGGCTTCCTCGTCTGCGTGGTCTACGTCATCGAGCGCGACGGCCACGTGCTCCTGCTCAAGCGCAGCCGCTTCAAGGACCACGCGGCCGGTGAGTGGGAGACGGGCAGCGGCGGCATCCTGCGCGGCGAGACGCCGCAGGCGGCGGCGGTGCGCGAAGCGAAAGAGGAGACCGGGCTCGACGTCGAGGTGCTCGGCCCGATCGACGCGGTTCACTTCTATCGCGGCGCCGAGCGGCGCGAGACGATCGGCATCACGTTCCACTGCCGCGCGTGCTCGGGCGACGTGCGCCTGTCGGACGAGCACGAGGAGGCGAAGTGGGTGCCGCTCGCTGCGCTCGCCGACGGCCCGTACCCCGAGTGGATGCGTCGCGCGGCGACGATCGCGCAGAGCCGCCACGCCGGGTGAGCCCCCGGTCGCCGAATCGCCAGCGACTCTAGCGGACCAGCAGCAGTCGCTCGCCGATTTCCCTGAGGTCGGCGAGGAAGCGTTGCGGCTCGGGCGCGTTGTCCCATTGCACGAGCCGCCAGTGGTCAACGGTTGCTGTGAGCAGCACCCGGGCAATATCCGGCGGAAAGAGGCCCGCAGCCTTGCTGTGGGCGTCTCGCAGAGCCGTCTCGCACGAGAGGTTCATCCGGCAGCAGAACCCCCAGATATCCGCGAGATCCTTCGGCTCGCGGCGATCGACGAGCGCTGTGATCTTGTTCGCAAGAATGTTCTCGGCGCTGTCGAGTTGCCCGAGCACCGGATGCATTCGTAGCGTGCCGACGTGTGCGGGGACATCGTTGACCATCTCGATCTTGAGCGCGACCTCGGCCCTCACGGTGATCCGCACGAAACGAGCGCCACGCCGTTCGACGTCCACGTGCCACCCGTCGGCATCGGTGAGCGTCTCGATGACGCGTTGAGCCCACGTACCGAAGCGCTCGTCGTCGTTGACGAAGAGGTCGAGATCGTCGGAGAAGCGGTGCTGGAGATAGCCGCGCGAGGCCGCCGTGCCCCCGGTGAGGTAAAAGCCGGTTTCGAGCGGCGTCAAGCGGCCGAGGACGGCGTCCTGCAGCGGATACAGGCGTTCGAGAAAGAACGCGCGGTCCATCACGGCGACGTCGTTACACGAGTTCTGGATGGTGCGCGGGAAGCCATTCGACGAGGAAGTCGATCCCCCGCCTGATCTCCTCCATCCGTACGCGCGCGCGCCACTCCGGCCAGCCCTTGACCAGCTCGCGGAAACCGAGGAGCCGGACTATTTCAGGATATGGCGCGTATTCGATCAGCCTCACGGCAGCCCACGTCCGATCGAGGGGCCCGAGCGTGATCTCGCCGGCGAGCAGCCGGCGGAACTGCTCCTCGTCGATGTCGTAGTCCCAGACCCACGGCGGCCGGCTCATAGATCGAGAGTACACGACGGTGCACCAATGCGAGAAACAAGCACCGCGCGTGGGGGAGGCTAACGGAGCGGGTCGCCGCTGTTGACGTGGAAGTGCAGATGCTTCGAGTCCTGATACCGGCCGAGGTTCGTCAGCACGCGACACGCGCCGTGCTCTCGCGTGACCTGCTCGGCCACCTGGCGGACCACGGCCAGCACCTTGTGCAGCAGCGCCTCGTCCACCCCGCCGAGGTCGATCAGCGACGGGACGTGCCTTTTAGGAACGACGACGATGTGGACGGGCCAGAACGGCCGCGTGTGATGACACGCCAGCACGTCGTCGGTCTCGAGCACGACCCGGACGGGTGTCCGGCCGCTCAGCGCCTCGTCGCAGTAGAAGTCTTCGCTCACCGCTTTGGCTGCAGGAGATCCCAGAGGTTGCCGTAGAGATCCTTGAACACCGCGACGGTGCCATAGGGCTCTTTCCTGGGTGGACGGACGAACTCGACCCCTGCCGCCTCGTACCGCTCGTAGTCACGCCAGAAATCGTCCGTGTACAGGAACAGGAACACTCGCCCGCCGGTCTGCGAGCCCACGCGCGACGCTTGTTCGGGCGAGGACGCCCTGGCCAGCAACAGGCGCGATTCACTCGCTCCCGGAGGCGCGACCACCACCCAGCGCTTGGACTGTTCTGGAACATCGCTGTCTTCGACGACGACGAATCCGAGCTTGCCGACGAAGAACGCCAGCGCTTCGTCGTACTCCCGCACGACGAGCGACACGAGCCCGAGCCGTTGCTTCATCCGAGGAGCCCCCGAAGGCCTTACGGCTGGCGGCGGCGGAGCATCTGCTGGAGGCTCTGGCGCGTGAGGCCGAGACGCTCGGCGGCGCGCGTCTTCGAGCCGCACTCGCGCAGCGCGTCCTCGATCATCCGGCGCTTGAGCTGCTCGATGGCCTCGTTGAGCGTGACCGGCGGCGCCGCGGACGGTGCCCCGTGCAGCCGCTCGGAGAGATGCGCGACGTCGAGGGGGCGCCCGTCGTCGGCGAGCGCCACCGCGCGCTCGATCTCGTTCTCCAGCTCGCGCACGTTGCCCGGGAACGGATACGCGCGCAGGCACCGGAGCGCCTCCGGCGTGATGCCGGGAACCGCGCGGCGCGCGCGCTCGCGGAACGTCCGGAGGAAATACTCGGCGAGGGTGGGGATGTCTTCCGGGCGCTCGCGGAGCGGGGGCAGCCGGATCGGGAACACGTTCAGCCGGTAGTACAGGTCCTGCCGGAAGCGGCCCGCGCGGATCTCCTGCTCCAGGTCCGCGTTCGTCGCGGCGATCACGCGCACGTTCACCTTGTGCGTCGCCGTCGCGCCCACGCGCCGGACTTCGCCTTCCTGCAGCACCCGGAGCAGCCTGAGCTGCGCCGCCGGCGACATCTCGCCGACCTCGTCGAGGAAGATCGTGCCGCCGTCCGCCTCCTCGAAGAGCCCGCGCCGGTCCGCCGTCGCGCCGGTGAAGGCGCCGCGCGTGTGGCCGAACAGCTCTGACTCCAGCAGCGACTCGGGCAGGGCGCCGCAGTTCTGCGCGACGAACTTGCGCTCGCGCCGCGGGCCGTTGGCGTGGATGAGCCGCGCGAAGAGCTCCTTGCCCGTGCCGGTCTCGCCGGTAGGACGAGCGTCGGCGTCCGGATCTTGCCGAGCAGCTCGAAGACGTCGTCCTCCGAGATTCGCTGGAGCGCCTCCACGTAGATGTCCGGCGACGACCCGCCGGCCCACTCGGTGAGGTCTTCGACGCCCCTGAGCGAGTGCGGCTCCGGGAGACACTTGCTGAAGAGGCGCTCGCGCCACCCGTCGAAGTCGTCCCGGATCACGCGGGCCACCTTCTCCTCGAACGGCTGCGGGAGCGTCTGGCGATACTGCGGCGGCACGAAGATCAGGTGGGACACGCGGTCGGGATGGTCGATCGCGTAGCGCATGGCGAGCATCGTCGAGCACGAGAACGCGACGAAGGCGAAGGGCGGCCGCACCGCCGCGTCGAGCACCGCGAGCAGATCGGCGTAGTGCGTCTCGAAGTCGTACCCGGTGAGCGGCTTGTCCGAGCGGCCGTTGCCCCGCGGGTCCATCGTGACGACGCGGAAGGAGTGCGAGAGGTACGGGATCTGGTTCTTCCAGAGGCGGCCGTGGACGACGGGCTGGCGCGGCGGACAGAGGAAGAGGTCCGGCGCGCCGGTGCCCGTCGCCTGCCAGTAGAGCTTCGCGTCCGGCCGCTCGACGAACATGCGCTACGACTTCTCGGCCGTCGACGGGTCGATCTTCCCGGCGATCCGGGCGATGCGGGTAACGGGGAATCCGCCCTTGGCGCCGTGGGTGCGGATCAGGTCCTCGCTCGGCGCGATGTACACGCAGAAGAGCCGGTCGGTGGTCACGTAGCTCTCGACCCACTGGATGTCCGGGCCGAGCTTTCGCAAGATTTCGTTCGACTTCCGCGAGGCCGCCTGCAGCTTCTCCTGGGGCCACGAACCGACACCGGGAATCTCGCGCTCGATCACGTACTTGGGCATCATCGGCTCCTTCTGAGGTTGCGGCATTGTACGACCAAGCTCGTACAGCACGAGCGCGGCGCCGCCGCGCACGGTCCGGCTCTTGTCGCCACTGACGATCTCGAGGCGTGTCTGTCCCAGTGCGGGCGCGTAGCGGCCGGCGCGCCGCAGGATGTCGTCGCGGAGCGGCGCCAGCGAGGCCGCGACGCCGCCGGTCACCACCACGACCTCGGGATTGATGCCTTTCACGATGACCGCGAGGAGGGCGCCGAGCGCCTCGCACGCCTGCTCGACGATCGACTTCGCGAGCGGGTCATCGAGCCGCGCGGCTTCGAACACCAGCTCCGAGGTGATCGCGCGCGGATCCCCGCCGGCCATCGCCACGAGCTTCGAGCGCATCCGCACGGCGCGGCGCCGCGCGGCCTGTGCCATGACCCTTCCGCCCAGGTAGGTTCCCGCGCAGCCGTAGCCCTCGCAGATGCAGCGCCGCCCGCGGAAATCGATCGGCACGTGGCCGAGCTCGCCACCGAAGCCGCTGTGCCCGCGCAGGAGCGTGTTCCCCGCGATGATCGCGCCCCCGATCTCGGCGCCGACGGCGAGGAGGACGGCCGACGACGCGCCGCGCGCGGCGCCGAACATGTGCTCGGCGAGCGCCAGCGCGTTGGCGTCGTTGTCGATGAACGCCGGCAGGCCGGTCGCCTTGGTGATGATCGAGGCGAGGGGGACCCCGCCGAACTCTCGCACGTGGTTGCCGGGGAACTTCATCATCGCGCCGTTCCTGACGTCGACGACACCCGCCAGCCCGACCCCGACGCCGACGACGTGCATCTCGCCCGCCCGCGCCTCGCGGACCATGGCGTCGACGAGCTCGAGCAGCGTCTCCACCGCGGTGCCCTTGCCGCGACCATGCGTCGCGCGCTGCTCGACGGCGAGCGCCTCACCCTGGCGGGTCACGATCCCGCCCGAGATGCTGGTGGCCCCGACGTCGATCCCGATGAATGCGCTCATCGGCGTCTCACGCGCCGGACTTCGGCGGCAGCGGCATGAGCATCGAGACGCGCCGGCGATACGTCCGGTAGACGTCGCCGTAGAAGCGGACGAGGTCGCGCTCCTCGAGCTAGATGGCCACGAGGATGTAGCCGGTCGTCGCGAGCGCGAAGACGAGGTGCGCGACCGTCATGGTCGGCGCGGCCCAGAACGCGACGAGGAACCCGAAGTAGATCGGATGGCGCACGTAGTTGTAGAGGGCCGGCGTCCGGAAGCCGAGGTGGTGATACGCGCGCCCGCGCAGGTGCACGTAGACCTGTCGCAGCCCGAAGAGGTCGAAGTGGTTGATGAGGAACGTGCTCACGAGGACGATCAGCCAGCCCGTCAGCGAGACGGCGAGGAGCGCCGCGCGCGCGGTCGGGTCGCGAACGTCCCAGACGACACCGCCCATCGGCTCCCACCGCCAGAAGAGCAGCAGCAGCGCGAGGCTCGCGAAGAGCACGTAGGTGCTCCGCTCGATGGCCTCGGGGACGATCCGCGTCCACGCCTTCTTGAAGCCCTGCCGCGCCATGCCGCTGTGCTGGACGGCGAACAGCCCGAGCAGGAGCGCGTTCACCAGCAGCGCCCGGCCGAGCGGGGCGGTGGGCGGCGAGTCGATGGACTTCGGCACGCCGATGTTCGTGACGAAGCCGATGGCGTACAGGAAGGTCCCGAAGAAGATCGCGTAGCAGATCAAGCCGTAAACGAAGGCCGCGATGCGCCCCATCCCTGTCCTCCTCGGGTCGTGCGAGCCGCTTCGACCGCCAAGCCGTTGAGCAAGGCTCGCGCCACGCCGAAAAATCGAGGAGTTAGCGCGCAGAGGGTGTCACGGAGCGCAAGGTGAGCTTCCGGGGCGAGGGGCGTTCGGCGGATTTCACGTGCACGTGCCCGCAATTCGACACGGCACCTGTGGCCATACGACGTGCAACGCCGGATGGCTCCGCGCCGTTCGAGCGCCGGCTTTGCCGGCGCAATCCTGGGGGGAGTTATCGAAGCTCTTTCGGGAGGACGAAGCTCACGTCTTCTTCGACGCCGTCGATCATCACCACGTCTTCGGGATCGAGCGCCTCGATGACGGCTTCGACGAGTTGCTCGGGCGTGGACGCGCCCGACGTGATCCCGACGTCCGCGACGCCTTCGAACCACCGCGGATCCATCTCCTCGGGGCCGTTGAGCAGGTACGCGGGGACGCCGTGCGACGAGGCGACCTCACGGAGCCGATTGCAGTTCGAGCTGTTCGGCGCGCCGATGACCAGGATGAGATCGACGTGCTTCGAGAGCTCCTTCACCGCGGCCTGGCGGTTGGTCGTCGCGTAACAGAGGTCGTTGCGGACGAGCACGTCGGAGAACTTGCTCTTGATCTGCTGGATCGAGCGCTGGGTGTCGTCGACCGAGAGCGTCGTCTGCGTGAGCACCGTCACCGGCGTGTGAGGATCGAGCTCGGGCGCGAGGAACGGCTCGCGGTCGTCGACGAGGTGCATGTCGGTCTGCCCCATCGTCCCTTTGACTTCCTGGTGCCCGCGGTGGCCGACGAGGATGATCTTGCGGCCCTCGCGGACGTACTTCCGCGCCTCGTTGTGCACCTTGGTGACGAGCGGGCAGGTGGCGTCGATCACGTTGAGACGCCGCTCGACGGCCTTCACGAAATCTTCCGGCGGCGAGCCGTGGGCGGAGAAGACGACGTGGGCGCCCTCGGGGATCTCCTCGACCTTCTCGACGGTGATGGCTCCCTTGGCCTCGAGCGATTGGACGACGTGGGGGTTGTGCACGATCTCGTGCTTGACGTAGACCGGCGGCCCGAACTTGCGGAGCGCCAGCTCCACGACGTCGATCGCGCGCACGACGCCCGCGCAGAACCCCCTGGGAACCCCGAGGTACACCTTCATCTACAGGCAGCTCTCGAAGAGCGCCGCGCCGCCCTGGCCGCCGCCCACGCACATCGTCACCACGCCGTACTTCTTCTTCCGGCGCTGGAGCTCGTTGCCGATGGTGCCGACCAGGCGGGAGCCCGTCATGCCGAAGGGGTGGCCGATCGAGATCGAGCCGCCGTTCGGGTTGAGCTTCGCGGGATCGAGGCCGAGCGTGTCGCGGCAGTAGATGACCTGCGACGCGAACGCTTCGTTCAGCTCCCACACGTCGACGTCGTCGATCTTCAGGCCCTGGCGCTTCATGAGCTTCGGCACCGCGAACACGGGGCCGATGCCCATCTCGTCGGGCTCGCAGCCGGAGACCGCGTAGCCGCGGAAGATCAGCTTCGGCTTGATGCCGAGCGCCGTCGCCCTCTCCATCGACATCACGACGCAGGCGGACGCGCCGTCGGAGAGCTGCGACGAGTTGCCGGCGGTGACGGAGCCCTGGCCGCTCTTGGTGTCGAACACGGGCGCGAGCTTCAGCAGGCCTTCGAGCGTGGTGTCGGCGCGGTTGCACTCGTCCTTGTCGACGAACCACTCCTCGGTCTTGCCGATCTTCTTGGTCTCGGGGTCGATGAGGCCGCGCGTGACCTGCATCGGCGCGATCTCTTCCTTGAAGAAGCCGTCCTCCTGCGCGCGCGCGATGCGCTGCTGCGAGAGCAGCGAGTACTTGTCCTGCTCCTCGCGGCTGATCTTGTAGCGCTTGGCCACCACTTCCGCGGTGTCACCCATGACCATGTAGACGCCCGGGAAGTGCTCCTGCACCCACGGGTTCGGCGACTTGTCGCGCTCGAGCATCGTGATCGACTCGACGCCGCCGCCGATCATCACGTCGACCCCTTCGTACGCCACCATGTGGCAGGCCTGCACGACCGCGTTGAGCCCCGAGTTGCAGAAGCGGTTGACCGTCGAGCCGGCCGTGAAGACGGAGAGGCCGGCGCGGAGCGCTGCGATGCGCGCGATGTTGTGACCCTGCGCGCCGTGCGGCTGGCCGCAGCCGAGGATCACTTCCTCGACTTCCTTCGGATCGAGGCGCGGGGCCTTGCCGAGCGCGTCCTTGATCGCGTGCGCGGCGAGGTCGTCGGGACGGGTCATGTTGAAGCTGCCGCGATGCGACTTCGCGAGCGGCGTGCGAGAGCTGGCGACGATGACCGCTTCTCTCATGGGTGGCGGGTCCTTTCTGAACGGCTGAGGGCGCGCGGACGCGCCCGTGATGCGAACGAGTGTAAGCCTCCGCGCGGGGGCCGATCAACTGCGACGGTACGCCCGCCAGGACTCCAGGAGCAGGCCCGCGAAGGCCAGCAGGCCGACCGCCGCGGCGGCCAGCGCGATCACGCGCAGGGGACGGTTGGCCGCGGTCACCGCGGCCGTCGACTCCGCGAAGCGGCAGATCGCGCGGCCCTCCTGCTCGATGCGCCACACGCGGACGCGACCCAAAGCGTCGGTGTCCGTGAAGGCCGTCACGGGCTGCCCCGCGGCGAGCGGACGACCGAGACCCGCGCACCAGCCGAGATCCAGCGTGCCGCTCGCGGTGCGCGAGGTGTAGCGGATCGTCGGCCCGTTCACGACCACGCCGGCGACGGGCGTGAGCTGCGTCAGGCGCGGGACACGGCGAACGGTGAGGAGCCCGGCGAGAGACAGCGCGACGAGCAGGCCGGCCACGCCGATCGCGAGGAAGACCATGCGTCGCATTCGCGGTCCATTATCCACGCAAGGGCGTGGGTTAAGATCGTTTTGGGAGGAGCTCTCATGGCAGACGCCGTCATCGTGTCCACCGCGCGCACAGGGATCGGCAGGGCCTACCGCGGCGCGTTCAACAACACCCACGGCGCCACCCTGGGCGGCCACGTCGTCGCCGAGGCGGTGAAGCGCGCGAAGATCGACCCGGCCGAGGTCGAGGACGTCATCTTCGGCTGCGCGCTCCCGGAGGGGGCCACGGGCCAGAACATCGCGCGCCAGGTCGCGCTCCGCGCCGGGCTGCCGGTGACCACGAGCGGCGTCACGGTGAACCGTTTCTGCTCCTCGGGCATGCAGGCGATCGCGATGGCGGCGCACCGGGTGATCGTCGACCGCGTGCCCGTCATGGTCGCGGGCGGCGTCGAGTCGATCTCGCTCGTCCAGAACGAGCACTTCAACGTCCACCGCATCCACGAGCCGTGGATCGACGAGCACAAGCCCGAGCTCTACCTGCCGATGATCGACACCGCCGAGGTCGTCGCGAAGCGCTACTACGTCACGCGCGAGATGCAGGACGAGTACGCGCTGGCGAGCCAGCAGCGCACGGCGGCGGGCCAGAGGGCCGGACGCTTCGACGCCGAGATCGTTCCGATGACCGTGAGCAAGCTCACGCAGGACAAGAACACCGGCGAGGTGCGCGAAGAGCCGGTGACGCTGAAGCAGGACGAGGGCAACCGGCCCGACACCTCGCCCGAGGGGCTCGCCAAGCTCGCGCCGGTGCGCGGCGAGAAAGGCCACATCACGGCCGGCAACGCGTCACAGCTTTCGGACGGCGCCTCGGCGTGCGTGGTGATGGACGCGAAGCTCGCGGAGAAGCGCGGGCTCTCGCCGCTCGGGATCTTCCGCGGCTTCACGGTCGCGGCGTGCGAGCCGGACGAGATGGGTATCGGGCCGGTGTTCGCGGTGCCGCGGCTGCTCGAGCGGCACGGCCTCAAGGTCAGCGACATCGACCTCTGGGAGCTGAACGAGGCGTTCGCGGTGCAGGTCGTCTACTGCCGTGACAAGCTCGGCATCCCCATGGATCGCCTGAACGTCGACGGCGGCGCGATCTCCATCGGGCATCCGTACGGCATGAGCGGCTCGCGCATGGTCGGCCACGCGCTCATCGAGGGCAAGCGCCGCGGCGCCAGGTTCGTCGTCTGCACCATGTGCATCGGCGGCGGCATGGGCGCCGCGGGTTTGTTCGAAGTGGCGTAGAATCGGCCTCCGTCATGACCAATCAGCCGACCCCGAAGTTCGTGACGCTCCCCGAGATCCGCCGTGCCGCGCGCGAGCGGCTGCCCCGCGAAGTCTTCAACTTCGGCGCGGGCGGCTCCGAGACCGAGACGACGATGCGGCGCAACCGCAAGAGTCTCGATCGCCTCGCGATCCGGCAGAACGTGCTCGTCGACGTGCGCACGATCGATCTCTCGACGAGCCTGCTCGGCGTGCCGCTGTCGTGGCCTGTCGCGGTCGCGCCGATGGGCGGCCTCGTCCTCTTCCACCCGGAGGGCGATCGCGAGATGGGGCGCGGCGCCGCGCTCGGCGACACGCTGCAGTGGCTCAGCGGCGCGACCGGCTGGTCGCCCGAGGACGTGGCGAAAGGCTCCAACGGCCCGAAGATGTTCCAGCTCTACGCGCACGGCGATCGCGGCTGGATGAGCGAATTGCTCGCACGCGTCGAGAGCTCCGGCTACCACGCGGTGGCGCTGACGGTCGACGTGCAGAAGTACAGCCGCCGCGAGCGCGACATCCTCGCGCGCTGGAGCCCGCGTCAGGCGATGGAGATCGCGCCGTTCCCGCGCGGCCCCGAGCCGAACTTCCAGGAGCGGCTCACGTGGGACGACGTCGAGTGGCTGATGAAGAGCACGAAGCTGCCCGTCGGCCTCAAGGGGATCATGGCCCCGCGTGACGCCAAGCGGGCGGTGGACATGGGTGTGCGGCTGATCTGGGTGTCGAACCACGGCGGGCGCCAGCTCGATCAGACGCAGGCGACGATCGACGCGCTGCCGCAGATCGCCGAAGCCGTGGGCGCCGCCGCGGAGATCGTCATCGACGGCGGCTTCAATCGCGGCACGGACATCGTGAAGGGGATCGCGCGGGGCGCGAAGGTCGTCGCGTGCGGCCGGACGTCGCTGTGGGGCCTCGGCGCGGACGGCGCGGAAGGTGTCGCGTGCGCGCTGAGGATTCTGCGCCACGAGGTCGAGACCGCGATGGGTCTCTGCGGCCGGACGAATCTCGCGAGCCTGACGCCCGACCTGATTTTCAGAGTCGACTAGCGGCCTTTGACCGTCATCACCGGGCAGGGCGCCCGGTTGATCACGCGCTCGGCCACGCTGCCCAGCAGCGCCCGCGCGAGGATGCCGTGGCCGTGCGTGCCCATCACGATCAGGTCGGCGCGCTGGCGTTTCGCGAACCGCGCGATCTGGTCGGCGACCGCGCCGCTGTCGAGCACCGTGCCGGTCGCCCGGACGCCCGCGGCGCGCGCCCGCTTCACCAGACGCTCCATCGACCGCTCGGCCTGCGCGCGTTGCGCGTTCAGCATCTCGTCGTACGCCGTCGGCGCGATGTACGCGTCGCCGACGACGGGCAGCGCCGGCAACACGTGGAGGATCAGGAGCGTGGCGGCGTTGTCCTTCGCGAGCTCGAGCGCCTTCCTGAGCGCGGGCCCGGACGCCGGCGAGAAGTCGGTGGGATGGACGCTCCGCCGGATGCGCGCCACGGCTTAGTGGTACTGCTCGCGCTTGCGCAGCTCGACGAACAGCCCGTTCGTCTCGCCGGGATGGATCCAGGCGATGTCCGGGCGACGGTCGTCGACGCGCGCGCCCTTGTCCTTGAGGTGCTTCACGCTGCCCGGGATGTCCTCGGTCTCGAAGCCGATCAGGTACACGCCCTCGCCCTTCTTCGCGAGGAACTTGCCGACGGGCTTGTTGGGATCCGTCGGCTCCATCAGCTCGATGTGGCCGGCGCCGATCGGCAGGATCGCGTTCTTGAACCCGAACTCCTTCGACTCGCCGCGCGTGTGCACGGCGAGACCGAAGAGCTCCGTGTAGCGCGTGATGGCGGCCTCGAGATCCTTGACCACCACGCTGATCTCGATGGCGTCGCCGAGGACCTTCTTCATGCGCCGCTCGAAGAGCCGACGATGCCGACGAACGACACGCACTCGCCCGGCGCGCCGCCGAGGTTGTGGGTGAGCGCGAGCGTGCGGCCGCGCGCCACGCTGGCGATCTGGCGCTTGCCCGCCTCGCCACGCAGCTGCAGCCACGCCTCGAACAGCATCCGCAGCCCCGAGGCGCCGATGGGATGGCCGAACGACTTCAGGCCGCCGTCCGGGTTGACCGCCAGCTCGCCCTCGAGGTCGAACGTGCCCGCGAGCACTTCCTTCCACGCGGTGCCGCGCGTCGCGAAGCCGAGGTCTTCCATCAGCACGAGCTCGGTCGGCGTGAAGCAGTCGTGGACTTCCGCCATCGCCAGCTCCTGGCGCGGGTCCTTCACGCCGGCCTGCGCGTAGGCGTCGGCGGCGGACGCGATGACCTCGTTGAACTGCGTGTAGTCGTAGTCGGGGTCGATCGGCCCGGCGGCCGGGCCGGCGACGAAGCTGAGCGCCTTCACGTAGATCGGCTTGTCGGTGTACCTGTGTGCGTCCTCGGCGCGCACGATGATCGCGGCCGCGGCGCCGTCGCTGACGCCGGAGCAGTCGAAGATCCCGAGCGGGCCGGCCACGAGCGGCGAGCACGCGATCGTGTCCTTCGGCACTTCCTTGCGGAACTGCGCGCGCGGGTTGAGCGCGCCGTTCTTGTGGTTCTTCCACGCGATGCGCGTCATCACTTCCTTGAGCTGCTCGTCGGAGACGCCGTACTTCTTCGCGTACGCCGGCGCGAGCAGGCTGAACATCGCGGGCGCGGTGAGCGGGGCACGGGTGCCGTCGTCGTTGGTCCGCGAGCCCGGCAGGCCGGAGTAGCCGGAGTCCTTCAGCTTCTCGCCGCCGATGGCCATCGCGATGTCGTACGCGCCCGACGCGACCGCGTAGCACGCGTTGCGGAACGCCTCGGAGCCGGTGGCGCAGAAGTTCTCGAGGCGGCTCACGGGCTTGTAGTCGATCTTCAGCGGCCGCGAGAGCGTGAGGCCGCTGTTGCCGGAGAACAGCGTCCCGAACCAGTAGGCGTCGACGTCCTTGAGGTCGATGTGCGCGGAGGCGACGGCCTCGGTGGCGGCGTCGACCAGGAGGTCGCCGACGCTCTTGTCCCACCGCTCGCCGAACTGCGTGCAGCCCATGCCGACGATCGCCACGCGGTCACGAATCCCATTGCTCGCCATGTCGTCAGCTCCTTTGAACTCGCGGGCTCCCGGGCGCTCAAGCGCCCGCCCGCTCGGTTGCCGCGCCGTGCGTCCGATTCTACCTGTCTACGATGTCCGTAGGAAGTCGAGCACTTCGCGTTTGAACGTCTCGAAATCGCCGGGCCTGGTGGACACCGTCTCGAAGACGATCGCGTCGTCGATGCGGCCGGACTCGTGAACGAGGAGGTTTCTCGGCTTCATGCGGCGCACCAAATTCGCCGTTCCCGATGTCACCATACCGCGCTCCGTGAGTTTCCCGAAGAGATCGTCTTCCTCGCAGGGGATGCCGAGGCGGAGTCCCGTCACCAGGAGCCCGCACACGTCGAGTATCGCCTCCACCGGGACCTGGACCAGGCGCTCGCAGGCGCGCTTCTTCTCGACGGCGCGATAGTCTTCGAGCCGGGACGGGACAATCGACCGCAGCTCGCGGAGATAGCCGTCCAGCTCATCGGGCTTCGTCAAGACGCGACTGCGGTCAACCACGTGCGACTTCGTCGAGATACTTCGTCGCGGACGAACAACACGCGCCCTTCCTTCAGGATGCGGCTGCGTATGGCCAGCGGCACGCGCTGGAACACGGCGATGTCGAGATCGAAGTCCGACAGATAGGAGAGCTGCACACGCGACACCTCGTCGACCGCCGCGGTGGTGGACGCCAGCACTAGGCAGATGTCCATGTCCGACCCTGCTGTCGCTTCCCCTCGCGCCTGGCTGCCGAAGAGGAAGACGGCGAGGACATCGGGATCGCGCTCGGCCCGGTCGACCAGCCGCGCGACGCCGGGCGGGAGATCCTCGCTCATGCCGGCATGATAGACGCTCGACGCGGCGGTCGGTAAGGATCGCCACGTGTGGCAATCACCTGTTGGAGGACGCATGGGCGCGAGCTAGAATCGCGCCGCCGCGGGGAGGCGCCATGGGTGAGCGGCCGCGAGTGACACGCTGGCTCGGATGGACAGCCGTGCTGCTCGCGGCCGTGACGACACCGGCTGCGGCCCAGCGCACGATCGGCGTCCAGCCCGCACCCGGCGCGGGCACGAGCGCCTATGGCGAGTCGTGGGCCGTCGTCATCGGCATCAACGATTATCGGCACCCGCGGATCGACAAGCTCCGCTACGCCGTCAACGACGCGCAGTCGGTCCAGCGCGCCCTCATCAGGCTGGGGTGGAAGCGCGAGCGGATCATCACGCTCCTCGATCGCGAGGCGACCAAGGCGGCGATCGAGCAGACCCTTGGGGACCGACTGCGCCGCGAGGTCAAGCCGCAGGACCGGGTGCTCGTGTTCTTCGCGGGGCACGGCGTGACCGACACTCGCGCCTCCGGAGAAGAGGAAGGCTATCTCCTTGCCACGGATACCGATCCCGGCTCGCTGTACGGAACGGGGATCAGCATGGACTCGCTCCGCAACATCCCCGCGCGGGTGAACGCCAAGCACATCCTCTTCGTGATAGATGCGTGCTTCTCGGGCTATTCGATCACGCGCGGGGTCCGGAGCGAGCTGGTCGAGGACATGATGCGCCGCAAGGCCGTCCAGGTCCTCACTGCCGGCACGAGGGATCAGGTGGTGGAAGAGCGGGACGGCCACGGCGTCTTCACGCAGGTCTTCCTGCGCGCCATCGAGGACGGAGCCGCCTTCGGGCCGGGCAAGAGGTGGCTCGCGCTGGACGAGCTCGGGGTGTGGGTCCGGAGCAAGGTCCACGCGGAGACCGGCGGCCGCCAGGAGCCGCGCTTCGGCAACATGTACGGCGACGGCCAGTTCGTGTTCTTCCGTCCGGGCGCCCCGCTCGCGGCGGTTCCGCCTCCCGCCGAGGCACCAGGGATGCAGGGCCGCGAGGAGATTCGGCAGGAGTTCGGCACGCTGGCGATCAGCGCTCGCGTCGCCGGTCTGGACGTGTGGGTCGGCGACCAGAAGGTCTGGACGTCACGGCCCGGCGCGGCGTACGTGCTGTCGAACGTGCCCGTCGGCCCGCACCGCGTCATCGCGCGCAAGGACGGTCACAAGGACTGGGAGCGCGAGGTGCAGGTCGCGGCGAACCAGCGCGCGGACGTGACCATCGACATCGAGTTGCTCGGGCCGGCGAAGGTCGTCAAGGGCGACGACGGCGCCGAGATGGTCCTGGTGCCGGCGGGCGAGTTCACGATGGGAAGCCACGCCTGGGCCGACGAAGAGCCGCCGCACCGCGTCCATCTCGACGCGTTCTACGTCGACAAGTACGAGACCACGAACGCGCTGTACGAGCGTTTCATGCGGGCGGCAAATCGGCCGGCGCCCAACTTCTGGAGCGAGACGAAATGGAACGGCTCGTCGCAGCCCGTCGTCGGTGTGAGCTGGGACGATGCCGATGCGTATTGCCGGTGGGCGGGCAAACGCCTGCCGACGGAAGCGGAATGGGAGAAGGCGGCGCGGGGCGCCGACGGCCGGAAGTATCCGTGGGGCGAGCAGTGGGATGCGAGTTGGACGAACTCGGGCGAAAGCAGGCTCGGCAAGACCGCGCCGGTGGGATCGTATCCGAGCGGCGTGAGCCCGTACGGCGCCCACGACATGGCGGGCAACGTGTGGGAATGGGTCGCGGACTGGTATGGGAAAGACTATTACCAGCGTAGTCCCGAACGAAATCCGGACGGGCCGGACTCCGGTCATACGCGCGTCCTGCGCGGCGGGTCGTGGAACAACGCCCCGAGCGCCCTGCGAGCGGCGGTCCGCAGCAGCCTCACGCCGGACTACCGGAGCTACAACGTCGGGTTCCGCAGCGCGAGGGGGGCCTCTTGAGCTGTTGAATTCTGACTTCTGGATGCTGAATTCTGATCCGCGCCGGTGCGCGTGAAGAGTCACGCGAACCTCTGGCCGCGGGTCACGTCGTTCGAGAATCTCTATGACGCATTCCGAGCCGCTCGCAAGGGCAAGCGTGGCCGGCCCGACGTGGCGGCGTTCGAATTCAGCCTCGAGTCCAAGCTGCTCGCGCTCCAGCGTGAGCTGCTGGACGGGACCTACCGCCCCGGCGGCGATCGCCACTTCGTCGTCAGGGAGCCGGTTGAGCGCAAGATCAGCGCCGCGCCGTTCCGCGACCGCGTCGGGCATCACGCGCTCTGTCGAGTGATCGAGCCGCTGTGCGTCGGCAACCTGCTGCGCCGGCTCGTCCTGCCGGCCGTCATCCAGGACTGGTCGCTCACAAGTCTCCAACCGCGGTTGTTCAAGACGGGCGGGCGGCTGGTCCGGCACGCCCGGTACTTCACTTTGCAGCTCGCCGAACACGACTTGACGAGGACGCTCTTTCGGCAGATTGTCGCGCGCCTCGAGCGGCTGGTGTGGCATCCGACGTGATCGAGCCCGAGCGGGCCGAGGGGCGCGTCGAGCGACTGCAGGCGTATCCCTGAGAATGGCGCTCCCAGCGATCGGCCCTCGATGGGGGCGGAGTCTGCGGGACTGATGGCTCAAGAACGAGTCCTTGTC
>VGLJ01000022.1 GCA_016866775.1 Candidatus Rokuibacteriota bacterium
TCATCGCCGAATCTCGTGACCCTGCCGCAACGTTTGCGACCGCTGCCAGAGCGGGTTTCATCATCCTCGGCGGCCGCTTCTCACCCACTCACTTCCACGAAGAGCCTTCTTCCGGTTGGCGGCGGGCCGACGAGAAGGGCCCATCTGCTTCGTTGCCTCGTCGGGGTCTCCCTGCGGCGTATAGGAATACGCCTCAGTCGCCCCTCCTCGGCGCCTCGCATCCGGACCCTTCTCGTCGGCCCGGTAAGCGTAGTCGGTGTCGAGTTCCACTGCGCGGGGAGCGAGCACACCGCGGCGGCTTCGCCGCGCGGCGGCACGGCCTCGCGCTTCGCGCTCGCCGTGGCGCCCAACGACACGCGTCGGCATTGCCCTCGCACTGCGCGTGTGGGTAACGCCGGATGAGGCTCTTTGTCACCGGGGCGGGGGGGATGGTCGGGTCATACGTGCCCGACGTGTTCGGAGACTGCGAGCTCGTCGTGACCGACATCGTCGACGGGTTCGAGAGCGTCGACGTTACCGATGGAGGGAGCGTCAGGCGGGCGATCGAGAAAGTCAGGCCCGATGTCGTGCTGCATCTGGCGGCGGCGACTGACGTCGATCGGTGTGAGAAAGAGCCGGAGTGGGCGCGTCGGTCCAATGCCCTCGGGACCGAGAACGTCGTGCGGGCGTGTGAGGGAGCTGGAGCCGTCCTCGTCTACGTCAGCACCGGGGCTGTGTTTTCGGGGGAGCAAGCGGAACCCTACGTCGAGAGCGATCCTCCCGGGCCCGTCAACGTGTACGCGAAAGCCAAGCTCGACGGCGAGTATGCCGTCGCCGCGCGGTTGTCGAAGTACTACATCGTGCGCGCCGGGTGGATGATGGGCGGGGGGAAGCGCGACACGAAGTTCGTCGGGAAGATGGCTGAGTTCATCGCCGCCGGGAGGACGCCGCTGCGCGCCGTGGCCGACATGCGCGGGACGCCGACGTATGCCCGCGATCTGCTCGGCGCGGTGAAGCGGCTCCTCGCGACCGGCGCGTTCGGGCTCTATCACGCCGGCAACGCCGGAAGCTGCACGCGCTACGACATGGCGCTCGCGATCCGTGAGTCGATCGGGCGCCCCGAGATCGTCGTGGAAGCCGTGGACTCGTCCGCGTTTCCCCTGCCGGCGCCGCGCGGGCGATCGGAAGCCATCCGCAGCCTCGCGCTCGAGCGTCTCGGCTTCGCGCCGCGGCCCTGGCGCGACGCGCTTCACGCCTATGTGACGACGGAGCTCGCGCCGCGCCTGGGTGTGTGACCGCCGTGCGTGAGCGCGTCACGCTCGTCCTGCCGCTCTTCAACCAGCTCCCGCTGACCCGGGTCTGCTTCGAGAGCCTGAAAGCGACCACCGAGCCGTTTCGCGTGCTCGTGATCGACAACGGGTCGACCGACGGCACGCGCGAGTTCCTTCGCGCGTTTCCGTACGCCTACCCGCTGCAGGTCATCGAGAACGACGACAACCGGTCGGTGATCGCCTCGCTCAACCGCGCGTGGCCGGCGGTCGAGACGGAGCTCCTCTGCATCCTCCACAACGACACCGAGATGATCGATCCGACGTGGCTGACGAAGCTCGTGCGCGCGTTCGACGACCCCACGGTCGGGATGACGGGACTCTTCGGCGCCAAGCGCATGCGTCGCGGCGGCCGGTACGTCGGCCGGACCATCGTCCACAGCCTGGCCGAGGGGCCGACGGTGCGGGCGCCAGGCGAGGACGTCGTCTCCATCGACGCGGTGTGCATGTGCCTCCCGAAGCGCCTGCTCGAAGACATCGGCGGCCTCGACGAGCGCTACGGCTTCTATCACGGCTTCGACAAGGACCTGTCGCTCGCGGTGCGCGAGCGCGGGCTCCGGTGTCGCATCGTGCACGCGCCGTTCCGGCACCACGGCGGCGGCACGCGCGCGCGCGACTTTCGCCGCGACCCCGCGCGCGAGCAGCGCGACATCGCGCTCCGCAAGGGGGCGATCGATCACCTCATGACGAAATGGGGCCATCGCATGCCGGCGGACGCGCGGCGGCTCGGGGCGCGGGTGCGGGAGTGGCTCGCGTCGCGGTATCCTTGGCGCCCATGATCCCTTTCGCGAAGGGCCACGGCCTCGGCAACGACTACCTCGTGATGGAAGAGCGCCATCTGCCCGCGCCGCTCTCCGAGAGCGCGATCGTCAGGATCTGCGACCGCAACTGGGGCGTCGGCTCCGACGGCATCCTGCTGCTCGTGCCGTCGTCACGCGCGGACTTCGGGCTCAGGATCTTCAATCCCGACGGGAGCGAGGCGGAGAAGTCGGGCAACGGCCTCAGAATCTTCGCGAAGTATCTGTGGGACCACGGCCACGCGAAGAAGGAGCGCTTCTCCGTCGACACCAAGGGCGGCCTCGTCGAATGCGCGTGCCACGTCAAGGACGGACGTGTCGGCTTCGTCACCGTCGAGATGGGCCGCGCGACGTTCCGTGCGCCCGAGGTCCCGATGACGGGCCCCGATGCCGACGCGGTCGGTCTCCCGCTCACGCTCGACGACGGCACGCGGCTGACGGTCACCGCCGTCTCCGTCGGCAACCCGCATTGCGTCGTCTTCACCGACCATCTCGACGAGGCGCAAGTGAAACGGCTCGGCCCGATGATCGAGCGGCACGCGGCGTTTCCCAATCGGATCAACGTCCAGTTCGCGCGCCGGCTCGGTCGCGACGCCATCGAGATCATGATCTGGGAGCGCGGAGCGGGGTGGACGCTCGCGTCCGGCACCTCGTCGTGCGGCGCCGCGTCCGCCGCCGTGCGGAACGGCCACTGCGAGCACGGACGCGTCAGCGTGCGCATGCCCGGCGGCGAGCTCATCATCGAGGTGCGTCGCGACTGGTCGCTCCGGCTCGAAGGCCCGGTCGAGCTGGTCTGCGCGGGCACGCTCACGACGGAGTTCTTCGAACGCGCGCGCCGATGACGCGGATCTGCGTCTTCTGCGGGTCGAGCGTCGGCGTGCGCCCCGCGTATGCGGACGCCGCGCGCCTGCTCGCGGCGGAGCTCATCGACCGGAAGCTGGGTCTCGTGTACGGGGGCGGCTCGGTCGGTCTCATGGGCGTGGTCGCGGACGCTGTGCTGGCGGCGGGTGGGGAAGTCATCGGCGTCATCCCCGGCCCGCTCGCGTCGCGCGAGCTCGCGCACAGAGGCGTCACCGAGCTGCGCGTGGTCGCCAGCATGCACGAGCGCAAGGCGACGATGGCCGAGCTCGCGGATGCCTTCATCGCGCTGCCCGGCGGCTTCGGCACGCTCGAGGAGACGCTCGAGATCCTCACCTGGGCGCAGCTCGGCATCCATCGCAAACCCATCGCCGTCATGAACGTCGACGGCTACTACGACGGGCTCTTGCGCCTGCTGACCCACGCCGTGCGCGAGGGTTTCATACGACCCGAGTACTTCGCGCTGCTGCTGTTCGGCGACACGCCGGCGGAGGTGCTCGACAAGATCGCGGCGTGGCAGCCGGCCGACTTCCCGCGCGCCTGGCTCGCTCGGTCGCAGACCTGAGAGAGGAGACGCGATGGTCACGCGGGAGATGCTCGCGCTGCTGGAGGAGCTCGGGACCACCGAGCACCGCCCGGGACGACGGCCGCTGCTCGAGCACCTCGAGGGCACGCGCGCGGTCCTCGCGCGCTGGGGCACGCCCACGGAGATCTGTCTCGCGGGGCGCTTCCACAGCGTCAGTACCTTGAAGAGCTTCAGGCCGCGCTCCGCCTCTCTGCGGGCCGTCCCCGTCGCCGTCGTGCTGTCGAAGACCGACGCGCTGAGCATCGGCATCCCGCCGGCCCAGGACAGCCTTCAGCCAGACGACCCGGCGTCCGGAAAGATCCGCCAGTGGTTGATCGACCATGGCGAGGGCAACCTCGTTCGGAGCATCGAGCACGACTTCCCGCGCGTCCGCTATTTCTCGTGTAGCGCCCTTGGGCACCTCCCGGATGGCACGCGCGCGTTTCGACCCGCGGGCATCCTGCCACCGCTGCAGTGGGCGCTCGAGCGGCACGCACCGAGCGCCGCAATGGGAACAGCCACCCGCATCGGATGGAAGCGAGAGGCGATCGGCAACGCATTCGGGGTCCTCGTTGCCTCGCTCGCACTCTTGCTACTGTGTCTTGTGGGAGTGTCCCTGCTCTTTCGAGTCTTGTGACATGGGCCGGTACGTCGACACCAATCTGGTCGCGGGCGAACACGTGGTCTATGAGGCGCGGCTCCACTGGATCATATTCGTTTCCGTCGAGGCGGCCGCGACGCTCTGGCTTGGGCCGGTCATCGAGCGGGCCTGCACGGAGATCGCCATCACGAACAAGCGGATCATCATCAAACTGGGCTGGCTCCAGCGACGGACGCTCGAGATGAATCTCGGGAAGGTCGAGTCGGTGAACGTCGACCAAAGCGTCCTTCGGCGCTTGCTCGACTATGGCTCTATCACGATCACGGGAGCGGGCGGAACGCGAGAGCTCTTCCACAACATCGAGCGGCCACTCGAATTCAGGAAGGCGTTCCAGGCACTCTAGCCGCGCAGGCGCGCGAGGACCGGCATCGCCGCGATCTGCTCGTCGCTCAGCTCGTCCCAGCGGATGCCGCGCGGCTTGGCGCGCGTGCCGCGAGCACGGATCACGCGCTCCGGCGTGACGATCAGGTTCAGCGGGACGTCGTGCGACGTCATCGGGATCGTGTCACGCACCACCTGGAGCTCGTGCACCGTGGTCAGGACCGGCGTGCGGGCGTCGACCGCGCCCAGCTCGCGCGCCAGCGCCCACTCGAGATCGCTGTAGCCGCCGCCCTTGCCGAGCCGGTGCCCCTTCGCGTTCACCGCGACGCTTCCCGCGACGACGAGGTCGATCTTGCCGAGCGCCTCCGGCCCGACGGGTTCGCCGAGGCGTGAGGCGCCGCCGATCGTCGCCGCTTCGGCGAGCCGGCCCTCGAGGCGGCGCGGATCGAGCCGGATGAAGCACTTCGCCTCGGCGAGGCGCGGCACCGCCACGAAGATGGTCTTGCCTTCCTGCAGCGCACGCAGCCGCACCGGCCGTTGCGGCGCGTCGGGATTGCATTTCAGGCGGCGCGCCGCGTTCCACTCCGGCAGCGTCGCCGCGCGCAGCGCCGCGGCCTCGGCACCGATGAAGTTCGGGATCCGGTCCTCGATCGGGAACGGGAAGCGCGCGACGCGACGCGCGGCGAGTCGGCGCCAGACGCGCGTGCGGAGCGCGGCTTTGGTCGGGCGGCGGGACGCCGTCAAATCGCCCGCGTGACGGGCAGCGGAGCGGAGGGCAGACGCGTGTCGCGCGCGGCGGTCGACACGCGACGCTCGAACGCGAGCGCGGCAAGCGTGGACAGAGCGGCGGCCATCGTCGTGACGGCGAGCGCCACGAGCGCGTCGAGCGCATCGGGGTGCACGTGCGCGAAGGCCGGCGAGCGCAGGAGCATGAACGCGTTGACGGCGTACAGGCCGAGACCGCACGCGATGCCCGCGAGGAGCGGTCGCCGCCGCGCGTCGAACAGCACCATCAGGAGCGCCGGCACGACCGGCAGGAGGCGGGTGGTGAATCCGCGGCCCGGCGTCGCGCCGTTGCGCCTGGCGATCTCGTGCGCGACGGCGATCGGCGACGCCGGATCCGAGAGCGCGTCGCCGAGGTCGGGCGTGGGCTGCAGGATCGCCATGCCGACGTCGCCGACCCCGATGGCCGCGAGCTGCAGCACGACGCCGCCGATGCCGACGACGAGCGGCACCGCCCGCGATCGCGCCAGCCGCGACGTCAGCAGGAGCGTGAACGTGAAGAACAGCGCGCCCAGCATCGCGAACGTGAAGAACCGTACGCCTCCGTAGAGGAACGCCGTCCGCAACGACGGATCGACGGCGGTCTGGAGCCCTGAGAACAGCAGCAGTCCGGAGAGCGCGAACGCGACGGCGCGCGCGCGCCCGCCCTCCGGCCACGCCTCCCGCGCGATGAGGAGGCACGCGAGGCTGTTGACCTGCGCGCCGGCGAGGCCGAGCAGATGCGGCGGGCTCCACAGCGTGACGTCGATGCCGAAGAGCCGGTGCCAGAGGTCGTCGATCGGCGCCGCGATGATCGTCAGCGCGATGCCCCACCACGCGAGGTGGTAGCCGCGCGAGCCGACGAGCCCGGCGATCCGCAGGCTGTCCCGCGGCGCCTGGCCGCGGCGTGCGAGCCACGTCTCCCGCGCGAGCACGACGAGCGAGAGCATCGTGATCAGCGCCACGCCCGAGTAGGTCATCACGTGCGGCGGGATCCAGAACGAATCGCGCCCGATGACGATGTGCCAGCGAATGTCCCAGCCGACGCCGATGCCGGCGATGGCCTTGGCGGCGAGGAGACCCCACAGCACCGAGCGCCGGAGGCTCAGCGTCGCGTCCACGTCAGGAGGTCCTCGAGCCCGCGCGTGTTGAGCACCTGCGCGGGCCCGATCCAGGCGCGGCGCGCGACCGTCACGCCGAGCTCGATGTGGTCGAGCTCCGGGAGCCCGTGCGTGTCGGTGGTGATCGCGATGGGAATCCCGTGCTCGGCCGCGCGCCGCGCGTGCGCGTCCGGGAGATCGAGCCGTTCCGGCGAGCTGTTGATCTCGACGGCTTTGCCGTGGCGCTTCGCCGCCGCGAACACGGCGTCGAGATCGACGTCGTACGGCTCGCGCGTGCCGATGCGGCGGCCCGTCGGGTGGACGAGGATGTCGACGTGCGGATGCTCGAGCGCGCGGACGATGCGGCTCGTCATCGCGGCGCGCTCCTGCTTGAAGCGCGAGTGCACCGCGGCGAGCACCACGTCGAGCCCCGCCAGCTCCTCGTCGGGGAAATCCATGCGCCCGTCGGCGAGAATGTCACACTCGCTCCCGGCGAGGATACGAATCTTGAAGCGCGGCTGGATCTGGCGGATGAGCGTTCGCTGCGCGCGGAGCCGCTCGACCGTCAACCCGTTCGCGATGGCGGTCGACTGCGAGTGGTCGGAGACGATGATGTACTCGTAGCCGCGCGCCTCGGCCGCGGCGATGAGCGTGTCGAGCGGGTGGCGGCCGTCCGACCAGTCCGTGTGCGCGTGCAGGTCGCCGCGCATGTCGGCCGTCGTCACCAGCGCGGGGAGGGCTCCCGCGCGCGCCGCCTCGATCTCGCCGCCGTTCTCACGCAGCTCGGGCGGGATCCACGGCAATCCGACCGCCGCGTACACGTCGTCCTCGGTCGCGCCGGCGATGCGGGCGCCCGTCGCCTCGTCGAACACGCCGTACTCGCTCAGGCGCAGCCCCTTGCGCACGGCGATCTCACGCACCCGGACGTTGTGGTCCTTGCTGCCGGTGAAGTACTGCAACGCCGCGCCGAACGCCTCGGGCTCCACGACGCGCAGGTCGACGTGCAGCCCCTCCTGGTGGAGGATCGTCGCGCGCGTCGGCCCGTGGCCGAGCACTTCCGCGGTCGAGGGGAGATGCGTGAACGTGTGCATCACGCGCATGGGCTCGCGCGAGGTCACGAGGATGTCGATATCCTTCACGGTCTCGCGGCCCCGGCGCAGGGATCCCGCAATCTGAATGTCGTCGATCCCGCCATGAGCGCGGAGAACGTCGACGACCTGCCCGGCGATCGCGCGCGCCACGTGCAGCGGCGTCCGCGTGCGCCCGGCGCGCCACGCGCTGATGCCTTTGAGGATCTTGTCGCGCGTCTTCTCGCGGACGCCCGCGACGCCGATGATCCGGCCGGTGCGGCACGCCTCCTCGAGCTGCTCGATCGTGCCGATCCCGAGCTTCTCGTGGAGCGCGCGCGCCGTCTTCGGCCCGAGCCCGCGCACCTCGAGCAGCATGGGGAACGCGGCCGGCAGGTCGCCGCGGAGCTGCTCGACGTGGCGCATCGCCCCCGTCGCCAGGTATTCCTCGATCCGCGCGGCCAGCTCCTTGCCGATCCCGGGCAGCCCCTGGAGCCCGCCACGCGCGGCGACGGCGCCCACGTCCTCGCCCAGGGTCTCGAGCGTCTGGGCGGCGCGCTGGTAGGCGCGGATGCGAAACCGGCTCTCCTGGCGGGCGTCGAGGAGCGCGGCAATCTCGTGGAAAAGCCGCGCGATTTCGAAGTTTTTCACCCCGCCATGGTACACTCCGCGAGCGGTGATCGCAGGCTGGTGCTGGGATCTGGTGGAGCCCTACCTCCGCCGTAACCTCCTCAATCGCGGCGTCGAACGCCCGACGCGCAAGCAGGTCCTCGAAGAATTCGCTCGGGTTTGGCCGGATTTCACCGCCACTATCGGTGTACAAGAGCCATGGGCAGGCACCATCCGGTTCAAATGGCTGGTCCGCCTCGGGCCCGAGGACATGACGCCGTTCCTCGACGGGCCCGAGGGCTGGATCGCCGACCGCTTCGGCGGCGGCAAGTTCAAGATGAATCTGCACCACGGCCTGCACTTCGTGAACACGAAGAACTTCAAGCCGGACGGCGCGCCGCGCTGGCAGGACGCGCCGGAGCTCGCGCTCGATTGATGGCGCTCGTCGACGCCAGCGGCGTCTCGCTGCCGACCGAGCACCCGCGCCGCCGCATCGTCTCGCTGATCCCGAGCACCACCGAATTGCTCTGCGCTCTCGGGCTCGCCGACTGCCTCGTTGGGATCACGGCGTATTGTCGGGAACCGGCTCATGTCACGCGCACGAAGATCCGCATCGGCGGCGAGAAGGATCCCGACCTCGACAGGATCAAGGCGCTCGCGCCCGATCTGGTGATCGCGAACGTCGAGGAGAACCGCGCCGCCCACGTGGAAACGCTGCGCGGGTGGGGGATCCCGGTGTGGGTGACCTATCCGCGCACGGTCGACGCCGCGCTCGCGATGATCCGCGAGGTCGGCGAGGTGACCGGCGCCCGCGCCACCGCCGCGCGCATGCTCGCGGAGCTCGAGCCGCTGGTCGCGCGCACACGCGCGACGATGGCGCGGCGCGCGCCCGTCGCGGTGTTCTACGCGATCTGGCGTGATCCCTACATGACGGTGGGGCCCGACACGTACGTGCACGACGTGCTCACGCTGTGCGGCGCCGCCAACGTGTTCGGCGACGCGACGGACCGCTATCCCGCCGTGACGCTCGATGCCGTCGCGGCGCGCGCGCCCGGCATCATCGTGCTCCCCGACGAGCCGTTCCGGTTCCGCGCCGTCCACCGGCGCGACTTCGACGCGTACCCCGACGTCCCCGCGGTGCGCGACGGCCGCATCCTCCTCGTCGACGGCAAGCCGTTCACGTGGCACGGCCCGCGCCTCGCCGACGCGCTCCGCACGCTCCCGCGGCTGTTTCATCCGGATCTACATGGGGGGTGCGAGGCGCACCCCCCAAGCCCCCCACGCTCCGGGCCCGGAATGAATCCGGGCCCTCCGCGAGTGCCGAGACCATGAACGAGCGCCTGCAGACCGTCACCCGGCTGAGTCGCGTCGTGAGCTCGAGCCTCGACGTCGGCCGCGCGCTCAATGCGGTGGCCGAAGCCGTGCGCGAGTCGTTCGAGGCGCCCGGCGTCATCTTCTGGATGGCCAACGAGCCCGCGCGGAGTCTCGATCTCCGCCTGGCCGTGCCGCCCGACCTCGCCGACGGCCTCGGGCGGACGTCGATGACGTACGACGAAGGCGTCGGCGGATGGGTGGCGCGCAACCGCCGCCTCTTGACGGTCGAAGTCGCGAAGGACCAGCGGCCCGTCGCGCGCGACTGGTTCGTCGCGCGCGGGTTCGTCAGCATCCTGAGCGTGCCGGTCATCGGCGACGGCGTCTTCCTCGGCGTGCTCGCGATCCTCGGACGCGCGCCGTTCACCGACGAGGACACCGCGCTCGCCGAGGCCCTCGCGGCGCACGCGGCCGCGGCGCTCCAGAACGCCGCGATCTTCGCGCGGAGCGAAACGCGCCGGCACGCGGCGGAGGCACTCGCCGAAGTGGGACGGCTGCTCTCGCAGACGCTGGACCCCGAGACCGTGGGGCGACGCGTGGCGGAGAGCGTCTGCCGGCTCCTCAGTGCGCGGTCCGCGATCATCTACCGGATCGCGCCCGACGGCAGCTTCGTCGCCGAGACCGTGTCCAGCGCCGCCGACTTCCCGTGGCTCACGCGGTTCCCCAGCAATCTCGGGATCGCGGGCCTGGCGATGCGCGAGCGGCGGCCCGTCGCGACGTCGGATCTGCTCACGGATCCACGCCTGGAATACGTCGAGGGATTCAAGGCCACCGTGGCGCAGAACCCCTACCGCGCGCTGCTCGCCGTGCCGCTCGTCGCGCAGGGCCGCGAGTTCGGCTGCGTGGCCGTCGGCGACCACACGGGACGCCACTTCAGTGACGACGACATGCGGCTCACGCAGGCGTTCGCCGACCAGGCGGCGGTCGCGCTCGAGAACGCGCGCCTCTACGGCGAGGCCTCGCGTCGGGCGAATCGCATGCGCGCGCTCGCCGACGTCGAGCGCCTGCTCTCGGAGACGCTCGACGCCGAGTCGATCACCGAGCGCATCGCGGAGACGCTGCGCAGCCTGCTCGACGCGCGCACGGCGGTCCTCTATCGTCTCGACGGCGTCGACTTCGTGGTCGCGGCGGTGGCCGGCAATCCCGGGCCGACGTTCCGCATCGGCCTGCGCTTCCCGGCCGGCGCCGGGCTCGTGGCGGTCGCCGTGCGAGAGCAGCGCCCGGCGCAGACCCCGAACGTGCTCGAGGACCCGCGGGTGTGGCTCACGCCCGAGCTGCGCGAGCGACTCGAAGGGGCCACGTATCGGGCGGCGCTCTCGGCGCCGCTCGTCGTCAACGAGCGCGTGATGGGCGCGCTCAGCGTCGGCGATGCCACGGGGCGCGTGTACGACGACGACGAGGTGCGCGTCGTCCAGGCACTCGCCGACCAGGCGGCACGTGCGCTCGAGAACGCGCGGCTCTACGAGGAGACCGACCGGCGGCGCCGGGAGGCGGAAGAGCTCGCGCAGGTCGCGTCGGTCATCAATGCCTCGCTCGACGTGACCACGGTGCTGCCGCGCGTCCTCGAAGCGGCACGCACGCTGGCCGGCGCGGACGTGAGCCGCCTCGCGCTGCGCGATGCCGCGCGCGACGTGATGGTCTTCCGCTTCGCCGACGGGATGGCGTACGCGCAGGGCGCGATCGAGCGGGGCAAAGGCCTTGGCGGACTCGCGTGGGTGACGGGACGCTCGATGCGCAGCGACGACCGGCGGAGCGATCCGCGCGTTGGTCCGGACGCCCTCGACCTGGGCGGCGCCGACGACATCCGCGCGACGATCGTGGTGCCGATCGTCATCGGCGGCCTCGTCGAGGGCCTGCTGTACGTCAGCAACGTCTCCGAGCGGGTCTTCGACGCCCACCACGAGGAAGTGCTACAGCGCCTCGCCGACCAGGCCGCGATCGCGATGCACAACGCGCGGCTGTTCGCCGACGAGCAGGCGGCGCGCGCATCGGCCCAGGCCGCGGCGCAGGCGCTGCGCGAGAGCGAGGCGGTCCTCCAGCGCGCGATGGAGGTCGGCCAGATCGGGAGCTGGACCTCGGGCGTCGGCGACGACGTGCCGCTCGAATGGTCGAGCGAGGTGTTCCGGATCTTCGGCGTCGATCCCGCCGACTTCCGCGGCACGCGCGACGACTTCCTGCTGCGCGTGCATCCGGACGACGTGACGACGATGCTCGCCGCGCGTGACCGCGCGGTGGCGACCGGGCAGCCGCTGCGGATCGATCACCGCATCGTGCGTCCGGACGGGAGCATCCGCTGGGTGCACGAGCGGGCGGACATCCAGGGCGACGCGCAGGGCCGCCCGGCCCGCTTCATCGGGGTGGTGCAGGACATCACCGAGCGCAAGCAGGCGGAAGCGGCGCTGCAGGCGGCGGAAGAGCAGCTCCGCCAGTCGCAGAAGATGGACGCGATCGGCCGGCTGGCGGGCGGCGTCGCGCACGACTTCAACAACCCCCTCTCGATCATCACCGGGCGCAGCGAGCTCCTGCTGCGCAAGCGCGAGATCACCGACGTCGTCCGCCGCGACATCGACCTGATCCACCGGACGGCGGACCGCGCCGCGAGTCTCACGCGCCAGCTCCTGGCGTTCAGCCGCAAGCAGGTGCTGCAGCCGAAGGTGCTCGATCTCAACGCCGTCGTCGCGAACATGGGGCGCATGCTCCGCCGCGTGATCGGCGAGGACGTCGAGCTGGTGATCGTCGCGCGGCCCGGCCTCGGCCGCGTGAACGCGGACCCGGGCCAGATCGAGCAGGTGATCTTGAACCTCGCGGTGAACGCGCGCGACGCGATGCCGGGCGGCGGGCGTCTCACGATCGAGACCGGCGACGTCGTGCTCGACGCCGAGCACGCGCGGCTGCACGCGGGTGTCCGGCCGGGGCACCACGTCATGCTCGCCGTGACGGACACCGGCGTCGGCATGGAGCCGTCGGTCCGCGAGCGGATCTTCGAGCCGTTCTTCACCACCAAGGAGATCGGGCGGGGGACGGGCCTCGGCCTGTCGACCGTGTACGGCATCGTCCAGCAGAGCGGCGGAACGATCTGGGTCTACAGCGAGCTCGGGCGCGGCTCGACGTTCAAGATCTACCTGCCGGCGGTGGACGAGAGCGTGCAGGAAGCGGACACCGCGCAGGCTCTCCCGCGCGGCGGCAGCGAGACGGTTCTGCTCTGCGAGGACGAGCCCGACCTCCGCGAGCTCACGCGCGAGGTCCTCGAGGAGTACGGCGACCACGTCCTCGAGGCGAGTGACGGCACGGAAGCGCTCGAGGTGATCGCCGACTATCGGGACCGGATCGACCTGCTCCTCACCGACGTCGTGATGCCGCGCATGAACGGCAGCGAGCTGGCCGCGCGTCTCACGCGCGAGCGCGGCGTGCGCGTGCTGTACATGTCCGGATACACCGAAGTGTCGATGATCCGCGGCGGCGCCGTGCCGGGCGCCGGATTCCTGCAGAAGCCCTTCAGTCCCGTCGGCCTCGCGCGCGCGGTGCGCGACGTGCTCGACAACGAGGTTTGGGGGGCTCCGGGCGCCCCCCACGCCCCCTACGCTCCGGCCCCGGAGTGAATCCGGGCCCTCCGCGAGTGTGAGTTACGCGGCGTCCTTCTTCTTCCGGGCGGGGATGATCCAGTCGAGCCACGGCGCGGCCGCGGCCATGAACAGGCCCGGGATCGCCACGCCGGCGATCGTCAGCAGGATCGTCAGGAAGATGAGCGAGATGGCGGTGATCGCGAGATCGAGCAGGGCGTTCATCGCTCCTCCACTTCCAGGATCATCTCGATCTCGACCGGAATGTTGTTGGGCAGGGAGGCCATGCCCACCGCCGAGCGCGCGTGCTTGCCGACCGCTTCGCCGAAGACCTCGACCATCAGGTCCGAGAAGCCGTTGATGACCTTCGGCGGATCGGGGAAGTCCTCGGTGCAGTTGACCATGCCGAGCACCTTCACCACGCGCGTGACCTTGTCGAGGCTGCCGAGCGCGGCGCGCGTGGTGGCGAGCAGTGCGATGCCGACGTCGCGCGCCGACTGATAGCCCTGCTCGACGGTGAGGTCGCGGCCGAGCTTGCCCTTCGTGGGACCTTTCGGCTCGCGCGAGGGGCCGTGGCCGGCGAGATAGAGCAGGTTGCCGGTGCGAACGGAGGTGACGTAGTTCGCCATCGGCGCGTTCGGCGTCGGCAGCGTGATGTTCTTCGCCTCGAGATTCGCTTCGGCTCCCATGTCGGCGTCGGCCTCCTTCAATATTCGCGCCGATCGTGTCACACTCGGCGCGTGTCCGTCAAACCTGTGACCCCGTTGCCGGCCGCGACGCTCGTTCTCCTTCGCGATACGAAGCCCGGCGTCGAAGTGCTCCTGATGCAGCGTCACCGCGCGAGCAAGTTCGCCGGCGGCGACTACGTGTTCCCCGGCGGGAAGGTCGAGCTGGACGACAACCCCGACGACGCCGCCGCGTGGTGCGCGGGGCTCGATCCCGCACGCGTGGCGGCACGCATCGGCCTCGCCGGCGATCCGAAGACCGCGCTCGGCAACTGGATCGGCGCGATCCGCGAGACATTCGAGGAAGTGGGCGTGCTGCTCGCGTACGACGCGTCCGGGGCGTGGGCGCGGCTGGACCCCGCCCGCCTCGCGGAGTACCAGCAGGCGTGCAACGCGGACAACAAGGCGTTCTGGACGATGGTGAAGGGCCAGCACCTGAAGCTCGCCACCGATCGCCTCGCGTACTTCGCGCACTGGATCACCCCGGAGGAGTCGCCCTACCGCTACGACACGCGCTTCTTCGCCGCGCCGATGCCCGAGGGCCAGACGCCGGTCGCTGACCCGCGCGAGGTCATCGACATGCGCTGGCTCTCACCGCGCGGGGCGATCGACGCGTTCAAGCGCGGCGAGATCTCGCTGCGCAATCCCACGGTCCAGAACCTGACGCTCGTCGACGCCGGCTCGGCGAAGGAGGCGCTCGACACGCTCAAGGACCGCGAGGTCCCCACCATCCGCCCCCGCGTGATCATGCAGGACGGCAAGCGCCGGATTCTCATGCCCGGCGACCCCGGATACTTCTGAACGCCTAAGATTCCGCGCGCGCCGGGGTGGGCGCGCGGCGGAAGAGTCGAGTGACGTGAGCGAGCCACGCGCGCGGCGAGAGCGCGCCGTGGAGATCGTCGAACAGGGAGTAGCGACAGGAACTGGCCGCCGAAGATGACCGCGCCGATCGCGCGGTTGTCGCCCGAGCCCACACCGCTCGCCACCAGCATCGGCACCATGCCCGCGACGAACGCGAGGGTCGTCATGAGGATCGGCCGCAGCCGGTCCCGGTTGGCCTGCATGATCGCGTCCAGGTGTGGGACACCCTGCGCGCGCAGCGCGTTCGTGTGGTCGATCTGCAGGATGGCGTTCTCCTTCACCACGCCGAACAGCACGAGCAGGCCGAGCGCCGTGTAGATGTTGAGCGACTGGCCGAACATGATGATGGCCAGCAGCGCGAACGGCACGGTGAGCGGCAGCGCGAGCAGGATCGCCACCGGGTGCAGCCACGACTCGAACTGCGCCGCCAGGATCAGGTACATGAAGACGATCGACAGGAGGAAGGCCAGCAGGAAGTTCGTCGCCGCCTGGCCCATCTCCTTCGATGTCCCCAGCGTGCCGTGGGAGTACGCCGGGTCGAGGTTGAGCGCCCGCACTTCCTTCTGGATCGCCTCCAGCGCGGTGCCCTGCGCGTGGCCCGGGAGCATGTTGGCCGTCACCGTCACCTGGCGCCGCCGGCCGAAGCGGTCGACCTGCGACGGCCCCGCCGTCTCGGAGAAGTGCGCGACGTTGTCGAGACTCACCGCGCCCAGACGCGCCGACGGCACCGCGATCTGCCGGAGCCCGTCGGCGTCCGTGCGCCAGGAGGGCAGGGCGCGCGCGTGCACCTCGTACTGCTCGCCGCCCTCGTTGCAGTTCGAGATCTTCTTGCCGCCCACCATCATCTCGAGCGTCGTGGCGACGTCCGCCACCTGGATGCCCAGTTCCGCGGCCTTGGCGCGGTCGAGGTGCACGGACATCTCCGGCTTGCCGAGCACGAGGCTCGTGTCGATGTCGACGACGCCTTCGGTGCGGGCGAGCGCCGCCGTCAGCCGCTGCGAGTACTCCGCCAGCTTCTTGAGGTCGGGCCCGCTGACGTAGTAGGCGACCTCCTTGTTCTGGAGGCCGCCGCCGCTGATCGCGCCCACCGGTGACACGCTCACGCGCAGCTGCTCGCCCGTGAACTTCGGCAGCACGTCCTGCCGGATCGCGTTCATGATCTCGAACTGGCTCGCCTTCCGGTCGTCCACCGGGATCAGCTTCACGAAGATGTTCGCCAGGTTCGCCGTGCGCCGCTCGTCGTCGCCCACCAGCACGACCGTGGAGCTCACGCCGGCGATCTTCTTGATCTCCCGGCCACGCGCGAGGCGATCAGCTCCGTCTGCTCCACCGTGGTGCCCTCGGGCGCGCGCATCGACACCGCAAACTGCGACTCGTCGTTCTTCGGCAGGAAGTCCTTGCCCGCCAGCTTGAAGAGCGGCACGGTCGACACGAGCGAGATCACGCACGCGAGCACGATCACCCACCGGTGCCGCATCGACCAGCCGAGGTGCCGGTCGTAGCCGCGCTCGAGCGGCCCGAACCACGGCGAGTCCTTGGACGTGTGCTTCGCGTGGCGGTCGATCGAGAGCCAGCGGCTCGCCATCATCGGCGTCAGCGTGAAGGCGACCAGCAGCGACACGAGGATCGAGAACGCCATCGTGAGGCCGAACGAGTACATGAACTGGCCGACGATGCCGCCCATGAACGCCACGGGCAGGAACACGACGACCAGTGACAGCGTGGTGGCCAGGACGGCGAGCCCGATCTCGCGCGTGCCCTCGATGGTCGCCTCGAAGGGCCCGAGCCCTTCCTCCTCCATCTTCCGGTAGATGTTCTCGAGCACGACGATGGCGTCGTCGATGACGATGCCGACCGCGAGCGTGAGCGCCACCAGCGTGAGGATGTTGAGCGTGAAGCCCATCGCCCACATGAGCGCGAACGTGCTGATGATCGACGCCGGGATCGCGATCGCGGCGATCACCGTCGAGCGCCAGTTCCGGAGGAACGCCAGCACGACGAGCGCGGCGAGGCCGGCGCCGACGAGCAGGTGCTCCTGCACGCGCGCGACCGCCGCCTTGATGTGCTCGGAGTAGTCGCGGATGACCTCGAGCGTGTAGCCGGCGGGCAGCCGTGGATGCATCTCCGTGAGCCGCGCGCGGAGCGCGTTCACGACCGCGACCGTGTTGGTGCCGGACTGCCGGCGGATCGCGAGCACGACCGCTGACTTGCCGTCGACGTTCGCCGCCGTCTCCACCTCTTCGGTGCCGTCCTCGACCACGGCCACCTCGCGCAGGCGAATGTGGACGCCGCCCTTGGCCGCGACCACGATGTCCTCGAAGTCCCTCACCGCCGGCACGCGGCCTTTCATCCGCACGGTGAGCTCGCGCGGGCCCTGGGCGATGCTGCCGCCCGGGAGCTGGAGGTTCTGCTTCTCGACGGCCCGCGCCACTTCCGCGGCGGTGAGGTTGTAGGCGCGCAGGGGCGAGGGATCGAGCTGGATGTTGATCTGGCGCGGCCGCCCGCCCACGATCCGCACGTCGCCCACGCCGGACAGGCCTTCGAGCTCGCGCCGCACGGTCTTGTCGGCGAACTCGCTGATCTCGCGGATCGGCCGGTTCGCGGACACCGCCACGTAGAGCACGGGCGCCGAGTCGGGATCGACCTTGTCGATGACCGGCTGGTCGATGTCTCTCGGCAGGTCGGGCAGGATCTGGTTGACCTTCGCCTGCACCTCCTGCTGCGCGACGTCGATGTCCTTCTCCAGCTTGAACTGGATGAACACCTGCGACACGCCCTCCGTCGACACGGAGCGCAGCCCGTCGATGCCCGAGATCGTGTTCACCGCGCGCTCGATCTTGTCGGTGATGTCGATCTCGATCTCCTCCGGCGCCGCGCCGGTCTGCCGCGTGGTGACCGACACGCTCGGGAAGTCCGCTTTCGGGGACAGGTCGACGCCGAGGCGGAAGTACGAGAACGCCCCGACGACCACGAGCGACAGCACGATCACGCTGCCGAACACCGGGCGCCGGACCGACAGCTCCGCGAGCCATTGCATGGCTCAGCTCCCCTGAGTCGTGACGAACACGCCGTCGCCGAGCTGCGGGACCGGCTTCGCGACGACCTTCTCACCGGCCACGATGCCGCGCTCGATCTCGACGAACCCCCCGGGCAGCTCACGGCCCAGCTGGACCAGGCGCAGCTCGGCGCGCTCGTTCTTGACGACGAACGCCGTCGACACGCCCGCTTCGGTCCGCACCGCGGCCGCGGGCACCAGCACGCTGGGCCGCACCGACGGCAGCTCGATGCGCGCGGTCGCGAAGAGGCCGGGCGCGAGGCGCCCGTCGCGGTTCGGGACCAAAGCTTCGACGACCAGCGCGCGGCTGTCCGTGCGGAGCGACGGCCCCACGTACGCGATGCTGCCCTCGAAGGGCCGGTCCGGATACGCCTGCACGCGGAACGCGACCTTCTGGCCGCGACGGATGGCGGCGACGCCGGTCTCCGGCACCGCGAGCTCCACGCGCAGCGGGTCGACGCGCACGAGGGTCGCGATGCGCGCGCCGCGCTGCACGTACTGGCCGGGCTGCACGTGCTTCTCCGCGATCAGCCCGTCCCACGGCGCGCGGACCTCGGCGTCGTGCGCGGCCTTGCGCGCCATGCTCACGCGGGCGCGCTGGGCCTGCAGCGTCTGGTAGAGCTGGCGCGCCGTGTTGATCTCCGCGTCGTACTGGGCGCGCGCGGTGAGCGCATCGGCGCGCCGCAGCTCGTACTCCGAGCGCGAGACCATCCCGCCGGCCACGAGCTTGGCGTACCGCTCGTGGTCCGCTTCCGCGCGCTCCATCGCGGCGCGGGCCCGGCGCGCGTCGGGCGTCTGCGCGGGTCGAACGGAGTCCCGTTCGTGAGCCCGAGCTTGGCCATCGTCTGGCCTTCGGTCGCCTCGGCTTCGAGGAGCTGGTTCTTCGCGTCCTCGCCGTCGAGCCTGGCGAGTACCGTGCCCGCACGCACGACGCTGCCGCGCTCGACGAGCACCGCCAGCACGCGCCCGGCGTTCTCGGCGGCGACCTCGGTCTGCGCGTCGGCCATCAGCGTGCCGGTCACGTCGACGCCGCCGGGCAGCGCGCGCTGCTCGGCGCTCACCAGCGTCACCACGATCGGCGCGGCGGGCGCCTCACTCGCGCGCGGCTTGGTCGCTTCCGAGCGGTCGCAGGCGATCTCCGTGACCGCCAGACTGCCGAGCGTCACCGCGAACAGGATGGATCGCACTCTCGCCGCGTTCATTCGATCACTCCCTCGCGGTGGGCCGCCGCTACGTTCAGGCGGCAGATCCGGTCGTCCAGCGCGGTGCACAGCGCTTCCAGGGCCGAGCGGGGCACCCTGCGGAGCGCGTCCAGTTCTTCGGACGTCAGATCGGGCGCGTACGGGACGAATGCGATCCACGCGTCCTGGAAGAACTGGCCGCGAAACGTCTCGTCCGTCACCAGCCGCCCGAGTACCCGTTCGACTCCTCGCTGACTCATCGTTTCTCCTTGAACATTGGGGCCCCACAACTGAGGACCCCAATTCCCCTTCTGATGACGACCGAGGGTCATCGGTGGCAAGGGCCATGCCGCACCGTAAGTACGCGTGAACGCGGGGCCGACACGTCTGCGTCCGCCGCCGCTGTCCATCGGCGCACAGTGCGGCTGCGCGGAAATAGACAACGTGCACGAAAATCGACAGCCGGCTGTCGGAGGGCGTCGTAGGAGGTGTATCCAAACCGAGGCGCTGACGATGGCGAGGCTGCGTGGTACGGTGCGCTCAAGTCATGCCGGATGACACGCGAGAACCTGTAACGCTCGAGACGCTGCACCGGGATATGCAGGTCGGCTTCGCCGACCTGAAGAGCACGTTGATCTCAGGGTTCCGCGGCTTGCCGGGCCGGGAGACGGCTGAAGAAATGGTGCGGCTGCTTCGCGAGGGCAACCGCATCCAGGAGACCCGCCTCATCGAGCTCGACGTCCTTGCGCAGCAACGTCACATGGAGCTGGACACGCTCATCCGGCGGCAGCACCTCGAGACACACCAGATCCTCGGCGAAACCCACGAGATCCTCCGCGCAATGGCCGAGGAACACCGCGGAACCCGACAGACCCTCGAGGACGCGCGCGTCGAGACCCAGCAGGCCCTCCGTGCGCTCAGCGAGGAGATTCGACGTCTGGCCGCCCAGATCAGGGCACTGATCCGGGGGCGCCGCAACGGGGGCGACGCTACTCGAGGTTGAAGCGCTTCAGGCGGGTGTAGAGCTGCGAACGGCTGAGGCCGAGGATCGCGGCGGCGCGCGAACGGGTCCCCTTCGCTGTCCTGAGCGCGTCGGTGACCATCTGCCGCTCCCAGTCTGCGAGCGACTGATGCCCGTCACCTGATTCGGTCCGCGCGGGTGTGGTCTCCGCCACGGCGGGGGACGAGGCGCCGCCACGCCCCCCGCGGGGGGCCGCGATCGCGAGCTGCGCCGCCGTGATCAACCCACCGTCCGACACGATCAAGGCGCGCTCGATCGCGTTCGACAGCTCGCGGATGTTGCCCGGCCACGAGTGAGAGAGCAGGACGTCGCGCGCGTCGCGGCTCAAGCCCGGCTCGCCCTTGCCCATGCGGCTGCCGATCTCGCGCACGACGTGGTCGGCGAGCAGGAGGACGTCGTCACCGCGCTCGCGCAGCGGCGGCAGATGCACGGCGAACACGTTCAGGCGATAGAAGAGGTCCTCGCGGAACCGGCCCGTGTCGACTTCACGTTCGAGATCCCGATTGGTGGCGGCGATGACCCGGACGTCGGCGCGAATCGTCGCCGTGCCGCCGACGCGCTGGAACTCGCGCTCCTGCAGGACGCGCAGGAACTTCGCCTGGACCGCGGCCGACAGCTCGCCCATCTCGTCGAGGAACAGCGTGCCGCCCTGCGCCTGCTCGAAGCGGCCCGGCCGCTGGCGATCGGCGCCGGTGAACGCGCCCTCCTCGTGCCCGAAGAGCTCGGACTCGAGCAGCGTGTCGGGCAGCGCGGCGCAGTTCACGGCGACGAACGGTCCGTTCGACCGCGTGCTGCCGTGATGGATCGCGTGCGCGACCAGCTCCTTGCCCGTGCCGCTCTCGCCCGTGAGCAGCACGGTGGTGTCCGTCGTCGCCACCTTCGCCGCGCGCTGCAGCTCCTGACGCAGCGCCGGCGCGCGGCCGACGATGCGGTCGAAGCCGTAGCGCTCGCCGAGCTCCGTGCGCAGCGACTCCAGGCGCTCTTCCAGGCGGCGCGCGCGCCCGCGCTCCTCACCGAGCCGCTGGTGCTGGATCGCGAGCACGACTTGCGCGGCGATCGCGCCGGCGTCCGACGCATCGAACCAGTTCGGACGCTGCTTGCCGAAGTAGAGGCCGCCGCCGACGCGCTCCCCGAACCTCAGCGGCAGCGCCATCACCGAGCGCCCGCCGCCCTCGATGATGAGGTGGTCGCCGGGGAGCGAGGGATCGGGCTCGGTCGTCGCGTCGTGGGTGATCACGGCCTCGCCGCGCAGCACGCGCGCCGCCATCGAGAAGCTGTCGAGCGGCATCCGCGGGGCGTCGGCACGTGCGCCTGATCCTCGGGATTGACCTCGGCGATGACGTCGATGTCGCGGCCGCTCGGCGTCACGATGCCCACGCCCATCACGTCGAAGTCCATCGCCGGCCGCACGGTCTCGGCCACGCGCTCGAAGACTTCCTTCACGTTGAGCGTGGAGCCCGGCACCACGGGCAGCCGCTCGAGCGCCGTCATGCGCTCGCGCCGGCGCCGCTCGCGCGGGCGCAGCACCGCGTTGTCGACGGCGGGCGCGATGTGGTCCGCGACGTGACGGCCGAGCGTCACGTGCCCCTCGGTGTAGGCGCCGGGGGTCAAGGAGGGCCCACTCCGAGACCGTGTAGCGCGCCTCGCGCTCGACGTCGGTCGTGTAGTGGTCCTCGTGCACACGGGGCCACGCACGACGTGCTCCGCGAACACGCGGAACGTGCGGCCGTTCTCGTCGAGCGCGTCGACGACGAGCCGATCGTGCGGGAGCACGGGCTGGAGCACGTCGGACAGCGCGGCGAGCACGCGGTCCCGCGGCACGTCGTCGCGCAGCGAGACGGCGACGGAAGCAAGCGACGCCCCGAGATCCCCGACGGGATGCGGATCGTGCGCGGCCACTAGCGACCGACGAGCGGCCCGAACCGGCTGCGGAGCTCCGTCTCGGTGAGGTTGCCCGCCTTCGCGAGCGCGGTGACCGTGTCCGGGTTGTCGAAGTCTTCGGGCTTGAGGCGGATCATGTACGCGTTGAGGGTCTGGTACGCCTCGGACTCCATGTCGACGTAGCGCACGCGGATCTTGCCGGTCTTCGGGTCCAGCATCAGCCCGAACGGAATCGGGACGAGCCGGCCCGCCTGGATCGTCACCATCGCGTTGGTGCCGCCGTCGAGCAGGAAGCGCGTGGCCCAGTAGCCGAGGCTGCGGCAGTACTGGATGTCGGTCGCGCCGGGCGGCGCGCAGCGCAGCTCGTAGCCGAGGTCCTTCGCCACGATCGTCACGTCGAGGCCCCGCGCGCGCAGGTTGCGCGCCACGCAATCCTTCACGAGGCGCCCGAGGTCGAGCTCCGCGAGGCGGACGTTGCCGTAGGCGTCGCGCTCGACGTCACCGAGCGTGCCCGGGTCGAGCTTCTCGGCGATGCCCTCGGCGAGCAACGCCACGCCGTGCTCGCGGCCGTGCGAGCGGCGCTTGATGATCGCGCCTTCGAGGATGTCGGCCACGCGATCGAGGCTGACCTGGCCCTCGGGGAACTCTTCGGCGACGACGGTGAGCGTGGCCGCGGCGGCGCCGCCGACGCCGAGCGCCAGGTGCCCCGCGTGGCGCCCCATCACGGTGACGAAGAACCACCGCTCGGTCGTCGCGGCGTCGTTCATCAGGTTGCGCACGAGCTCCTTGCCGAGGTTCACCGCCGTCGTGAAGCCGAACGTCATGACGTCGCCGGGCAGAGGGAGATCGTTGTCGATCGTCTTGGGCACGTGCGCGACCGTGAGGCCGGGCATGGAGCGCGCGAGGCGCGACGCGCTGAAGCAGGTGTCGTCGCCGCCGATGGTGATCAGATGATCGACCCCGAGGCGCTAGAGCGTCTCCGCCACGTACCGGATGCCGTCCTGGGTCTTCGTCGGGTTCGTGCGCGAGGTCCGGAGGATCGAGCCGCCCTCGAAGTGGATCCGCGACAGCTCGCCGATGTCGAGCTCGGTGACGTGCGACGTGTCGCCCTGGACGAGCCACTTGAAGCCGTCGTAGCAGCCGAGCACGCGTAACCCGTGGTTGCGCGCTTCGATCGTGGCCGCCGCGATGACCGCGTTGATCCCCGGCGCCGGTCCGCCGCCGACCAGGATTGCGAGCGTCTTGGGTGAGGACATCCCTTCCATCCTACGCCCGCCAACGCGCCGCGCACAAAGCGCGGCCCGGGGTTTGGGTCCTCAGCTGTCGGGCCCCATGGTCAAAGGTACGCGAGGAGGCGGCCGGCGGCGATCACGCCGATCCAGAGCACGAGCGACGCCACCGCGGCGGCGCGCGCGGTGATGGGCACCGGCTCGACGAGGACGAGGAAACTTAGAACGCCGGCCCTCGGAGGCCGATCAAGAAGCCCGCAAGCATATCCCACCCCGACGTATGACCTAGCGACGTCAGGTCACGCGCGGCGCGGACCGTGTCTTCGCGATTCGCATCGACGAGGGCGAGCGCGAGGGCGTGCAGTGGTTCCCACCCTTCGCCGCCCGCGAGATCCTCCAGGAGCCGGGCGCTGATCGGATGGGTCAGCGTGGCGGCATCCGCGACGATCCGCGCGGCGGCAGTCTTCCACGCGGCGGGATCCGTTGCGGTCACCAGACACCGCGCGAAGAGCGCACCACCGACGTAGTCGTCGCCCGACGGCGTGAGCCCGGGGCCGAGCCCGAGCAGTGAGTGCGCCGCGACCGCGAAGGCCGCGGCGTCGTCCGTGGCGGCTGCCTGCGCCAACGCGTGCGCGTGACCACGCGCGCGCGACGTGACGAGATCGTCGCCGGCGCGCGGCAGCGCGAGGCGAGCGAGGCCGCGCGGCTCGCCGAGGCTCCCGATCGCCTCCTTGAGCCTCCGCGCGACGTCGCGGCCGTCACGGAGCGCCGCGAGGGCAGGAGGGCGCCACGGCGTGGCGCTCGCGACGATGACATCGATCGACGGCTCGGCGCCCGCGACCGGCGGCGCCGAGAGCGCCACGCCGCGCGGGTGCAGCGGCGTGCCCGGCGGGCCGACCCAGATCAGCTCGCCGGCGGCCATCGCATAGACCGAGGTGGAGAGCCGCGCGATCACGTCCGCGCGCCCGCCGCTCGCCGTGAGCGCCGCGTGCGCCCGCCAGCCGATCGCCTTCACCGTCATTCGTCGAGGCGAGCGAGCTGCGCGGCGATGTCGGGCGCGCCGGCCGGCGGGCGCCAGTCCACGTGGACGACCGTGACGCCCTCGCGCTCGAGCTCCTCCGCGAACAGCTCGAGACCGACGTTGACCACGTTCAACGGCCGGCCGAGCAAGCTCGTCAACGCCATCACGTGTCTCCGAGGATCTTCGGCGCCAGCGTCGGATCGAGCGCGAGCGCCGCGAACCGTGCCGCCTGCGTGTTCGACGGGAGCACCTCCACTCCCGCGTGCTTCAGCGCGTCGATCTGCGCCGCGCGGTCCTGCGGGTCGGCATCCGTCCCGACGACCGACGCCACCACGCGCAGCGCGCGGCCGTCACGCTCGGCCTCGCGGCGCGCGTCGCCGATCGCCGCGGCGAGTGAGCGCGCCGGATCGGGATGCGCCGCCCGTCCGAGCACGAGGTCGAGCAGCAGCACTCCGACCCCGGCCGTCCGGCCGGCCTCGCGGACGAGGCCGTCGCGCGCGGACGGATCGATCATCGGATGCGGACGCCCTCGCGTGAACTCGTCGGCGCCGAGGTCCATGACGCGATGGGCGCTCGTCGCCGCGGTGCCGACGTTCCCGCCGACCGGTCCGATGAGCGGCTCGAGCACGAGGCGGGCCTCGTGCGCGAGCGTGCCTCCGGTGTAGAGCGCGAGCAGCCCTGCGCGCGCGTTCGTCACGGCGAGCCGGGCCCGTACGCTGGCGGCATCGCTGAACGTCGTCGCCCGCCACGCCTGCCTTCGCACCGCCGCAACGGCGGCACCGTCCATGCCGTTCTGGCCGTTCAACCCCGGCGCGCCGTCCTTCCCGTTCTGACCGGCGGGGCCGGGCGGACCCTGGAGGCCGGCGCCGCCGATCGTGAGGTCCCAGAAGTCCGTCCGGGAGTCGCCGTTGCCCGTCGACACCATCAGGCGGTAGTCGCCCGGCTGGATGTCGATCGGCAGGCTGGCGGCGACCTGCGTGGGGTGGGCGCTCACGACACCAAGCGGGGACCCCGCGAGCACGACCTGGGTCGTCCGCTGCCTGCGCGTGAGGTTCACGCCGTTGATGACGATCTGGTGCGCGCCGGCGTCGACGTGAATGCTGCCGATGACGAGATGCTTCTTGTGGTCGTCGTCGTCATCGGCGTGCGCCACCGGCGCCGCGCCGCCGAGCGCGACCAGGAACGCCACGAGAGCCACGATCACGAGCCGTCCGATCTCCGTCATGTTCCGCATCGCCGTCTCCTCCTCTGCCTTGGCCGGTCCGCCCCGGGGGGCCGGCGTTCGTTCCTCGCGACGCGACACGAGTACCGAGGAGGGCGCAAGATTTCGTCAAAGCCATCGTCAAAAGCTCGTCAAAGGCGGGACGACCGGCTGCTGGCTAGGCTGGTCGAGGGCGTCGTGGGCCAGCCACGATAGACACCCCGTCGAGCGCGCGCAGGAGCCGCTCGCTCTTCGCGACCCAGCCGAAGATGCCGCCCTGGGCTTTCACCATGGCGAGGGCGGCGGCGTGGAGCTCGGGGAAGTACGAGGCGACGCAGTCCTCGAGGACCAGGCACTCGAAGCCGCGATCGTTCGCCTCGCGCACGGTCGTCTGCACGCAGACCTCCGTCGTCACGCCCGTCACCACGAGGCTCTGCACGGCGAGGCCGCGCAGCCGCGCCTCGAGCTCCGTCGCGTAGAACGCGCCTTTCCCCGGCTTGTCGATGACGAGCTCCTCCGAGGTCGGGCGGAGCTGGTCGATGATGCGGTGGCCGGGCTCGCCGCGCACGAGGATCCGTCCCATCGGGCCGCGGTCGCCGATGCCCTTCGCCAGCCGCCCGCGCCGCCGCTTCGACGGCGGGCAGTCGCTGAGATCGGCGGTATGGCCTTCGCGCGTGTGGATGACCTTGAGGCCGCGCGCGCGGAACGCGTCGAGGACCTTGCGCGTGGGCGCCACGGCGTGCCGGAGGAGCGCGACATTGTTCCCGAGCATCTCGCCGAACCCGCCGCGCTCGAGGAAGTCGCGCTGCATGTCGATCACGAGCAGTGCGGTCCCGGGGGGATCGCAGACGAACTCGTACGGCTCGGCCTGCACCGTGATCACATCTGGAAGGAGAGCTGCATCGCGTCGTTGGGGACGACGAGCGTGCCGGCGCGGCCGCGCACGCCCTCGAGCGCGTCCTCGAGCGCGCAGATCGTCGCCTGGCCGCCGCCGTCGTGGACGAAGCGATACGCCGCGCGGACCTTGGGCCCCATGCTGCCGGCGGAGAACGGCTCGCGGACGAGCAGGCCTTCGAGCTCGGAGAGCGTCACCCGGCGGAGAAACTGCTGCGTGGGCTTGCCGAAGTCGACGGCGACGCCGGGCACGTCGGTGAGGATCAGCAGCGCGGCCGCGCGAACCTCGAGCGCCAGACGCGCCGCCGCCGAGTCCTTGTCGACGACGGCCTCCACGCCCTCGAACCGCCCGTCCGGGCGGCGCAGCACCGGCACGCCGCCGCCTCCGCACGCGATCACGACCGCGCCGACGTCGAGCAGCGCGTGGACGACGTCGACTTCCACGATGCCGAGCGGCTGCGGCGACGGGACGAGCTTGCGCCAGCCGCGCGCGTCGACTTCCGTCCACACCTCGCGCTTGTCGCGCATCCGCTGCTCGGCCACGGCGCGCGGCAGGAACGGGCCGATCGGCTTCACGGGCGTCGCGAACGCCGGATCGTCCGCGTCGACGAGCACCTGCGTGACGATGCTCGCGACCGGCCGCGCGAGGCCGCGCGCCCGCAGGGCGTTCTTCAGCGCCTGCTGGATCATGTAGCCGATCTGGCCCTGGGTCTCGGCGCCGCACACGTCGAGCGGCACCGCGGGCACGAGATGCGACGCGGCCTCGTTCTGGATGAGCAGGGTGCCGACCTGGGGGCCGTTGCCGTGCGTGAGCACGGGCTGGTAGCCCTCGGCGATGAGCTGCACGATCTGCTCGCACGTGCGGCGGATGTTGTCGTACTGCTCCGTGTAGCTGTTGAGCTGCTTGGATCTCAGGATCGCGTTGCCTCCGAGCGCGACCACGATGCGATGCTCGTCGAGTCGCATCAGCCGGCGAGCGCTTCGAGCGCGGCGGTGAAGCAGCCGAGCGGCGCACGCACCACGCCGGCGCCGACCTGGCCCACGCCGGCGACCTTGCTCGCGATGCCGGTGTTGATGATCGGCGCGATGCCGGTCTCCACCACGCGCAGCACGTCGATCCCCGCGGGCGCGCCACGCTCGTCCAGGCTGGCGATGCGGAAGTGCGGGTGCTCGGCGTGGCAGATCTCGCGCATCGCGTCGGTCGTGGCGAGCGCCTCGGCAACGCCGCCGGCGCCGAGGAAGCGCGCGACGGCGGGGGAGGCGGCCATCGCGCCGCCGCCGAGCCCGATCGTCTCGACGATCGCGCTGTCCCCCATGTCGGGATTCGCGTCGTCCGGGCCGTAGCCGGGGAAGTAGAGGCCGACCGGCATCTCGACGGGTGCGACGAACCACCGCTCCCCGAAGTGCGACACGCGGATGCCGAAGTCCGTGCCGTTGCGCGCCATCGTGGTCACGAGCGTGGAGCCCGGCACGCCGCCCGCCGGATCGACCATCGATTTCCCCGCCGCCATCGCAAGGTTCAGGAAGAACTGGTCGTGGCCGGCGAGGAACTCGGCGAGGCGCGCGGCGGCGTGATGCCGGTCGGCGACGCGCGCCACGTGCGGCATCAGGGCGCGGACGAACAGCGACGAGGCCCCGACGTTGCGCTGGTGCATCTCGTCGCCCATCCGGAGCGCCTGCGCCATCAACGGGCGCAGCTCGATGCCCTGGCTCGCGCGCAGCGCGGCGCCGAACAGCGGTCCGGCTTCCTGCGCGAGCCAGGTGAGACGCGCGATGACCGACGCGTCGTTCGCGCCGTAGCGCAGCACCTTGCCGAGCCCTTCGTTGATCGTCACGTGCGCGCGGTTGCCGTGCGCGCGGTTCTCGACGACGAAGACCGGCATCGACGCGGTGAGCACGCCCGCCATCGGCCCGACGGCGCGCCGGTGGTGGCAGGGCTCGAGCCGCACGTCGCCGCGGACGATCAGTTCGGCGGCCGCATCGTCGTTGGCGGCCCAGCCCTCGTAGCGGATCGCGCAGAGGATCGCCGCGCGCACCGGCGGCGCCACGCGCTCCCACGCGATCGGCGGCCCCGAGTGGAGGACGAGCCGGTCCGGCAGCTCCATCGCCTCGCGCGCCGGCCGGCAGTCGAGCAGCACCGGCTCGCCGTTGACGAGGATGTCGAACGCGCGCTGGTTGGCGGCGTCGATCTCCGCGCGTCGCGTCTCCAGGCGCGCGAGGAGCGCGGCGAGCGTCGCGTCACCGCCCGCGGGCGGGCGCCAGTCCACGCCGACCACAGGGACGCGAAGCTGCGCCAGCGCGTCGGCGAAGAGATCGAGGCCGACGTTCACGACGCGCGGCGGGTTCGGCAGCGCGCTCATTCGAGCTCCAGCGCGAGGTCGCTCACGCGAAACCCGCTGATCGGATTCAGGTCCATCGGGCACGCGCTGACCGCCGCGACGAGGTCGATCAGCGCGCGCAGCTCGACGACGTCGCCCGGCTTCGCGAGCGACTCCAGCCACTCGGCCCGGCCGTCGACGTAGCGCATGTGCTGGAAGAAGTTCACGGGTTGCGGCAGCTGGTGCCGCGCGCGCGCCCACGGCGCGAGGACTTCGAGGAAGTTGTCGGAGCAGTTGCGGTGGCCGGTGACGCCGAAGTCCAGCTCGTAGCGCCACGGGTCGCACGCGGAGATGAGCATGTCGTGCCGGCCCGTGTCGTCGCGCGTGATCTCGACCATCGGCCGCCGCCGGTTCGTGCGGAGCCGGTCGCCCGTGGTCGGGAACAGCCGCTGGAGCGAGACGAGCGTGTGCAGCGTGCTGAGCGACTCGTCGAGATCCGCCGCGTTGAACGCGACGAAATCCGCCACCTGCTTGCCCTGCACGTTGACGATGCGCATTCGCTGCCCCGCGCGCAGCGTGACGGCACGCGCGGTCGTCGCGGGAATCTCGATGCGCTGGCTCATCCGCGGGCCTCCGAGGCGCGCGCGGCGATCAGCGCCGCGAGCCGTGCGGCCTGCGCGTTCGACGGCATGACGATGACGCCCGCCCGCGCGAGGGTCGTTGTCTGGCGTGCGAGCCCTTGGGGATCGCCGTCGGTGCCGCACACGCTCGCCACGACGGCGACGCCTTCACGGCGCGCCCGCTCGATGGCGGCAAGCAGCTCACCGGCGGGATCGGGATGTGCGCCGTAGCCGAGCACGACGTCGAGCAGGATCACGGCGGTCGTCGGATCGGCGGCGTCCTTGACGATCCACTCCCGGCGGATCGTGCCGTCGATCATCGGATGCGGGCGCCCGACGGTGTACGCGTCGTCGCCGAGGTCCACCACGCGGTGACCGCCGGGCAAGAGCGCGGCCGCCTCTTGCGCGAGCGTCCCGCCGGCGTACACGCCGCGCACGAAGCGACGGCCACTGCTCAACGACGCCGCTGCATCCGTGACCAGGCGCGCGACGTCGTCGTTCGGGATGGTGAAGCCGACCGGCCGATGCCGCTCGCCACGCGCGAGCGCGACGGCGGCGTGCGCGGTGTCTTCCAGCGTGGAGACGCCGCCGGTGAAGTGCGCGATCCAGGGCTTGCCGAGCGCGGCGAGCCAGCCGTCGATCTTCTTCGCGGTCATCGGACCCGGCGGCTTGCCGATGACGCAGATCACCGACGTCGCGGGATCGGCGGCGAGCGCCGCGAGCGCCGGCTCGAGCATCAGACCGCCGACGTCGTCGGAGAGGTCGCGACCGCCGAGCCCGATCGCGTGCGAGACGCCTTCACCCGCCGCGGCGAGGTGACACGTCACCGCCTGGAGCCCCGTGCCCGACGCCGCGGCGATCCCGATGCGGCCGCGCGGCACCGCGTTCGCGAAGCCGAGCGGCACGCCGCCGAGGATCGCGGTCCCGCAGTCGGGCCCGAGCGCGAAGAGCCCGCGCTCGCGCGCGAGCTGCTTGAGCCGGACTTCGTCGGCGACCGGCACGTTGTCGCTGAAGACCATCACGTGCAGCCCGGCGGCGAGCGCCTTCGTCGCCTCCGCCGCGGCGTAGACGCCGGGTACGGAGATCAGCGCGAGGTTCGCGTCGGACAGCGCCGCCATCGCCAGGCGCAGCGAGCGGCGGCGCACGACGCCGCTGATGGACGGCCCGCCGCCGCCACCTCCGCGTGACGCGCGCGCGAGGGCGTCCTCTCCCGCCGCCCATGCGGCGCGCGCGGCGTCCTCGCGCTCGGCGACCACCGCGACGACGAGATCCGTCGGGCGCGCCGCCTCACCCTCCGCGGTGAGCAACCCGGCGTCACGCAGCAGCGCCAGGTTGTGCGGCGTGCCCATCATCGCGGCCGCGCGTGTGACGCCCGTCACCGCCTCCATGTCCCGGCTGAGGCGCATCAGCGTCACCGAGTCGTGATACGCGCCGCGCCGGACGAGGTTCCAGACGGGCATCGCGTCAGGTCGTGCGGCTGTACGGAAGATACGTGCGGCCGGTCCCGCTGCCGCCGTCCACCGCCATGACGTCGCCGGTGATGAAATCGGCCTCGGGCGAGGCGAGGAAGAGCGCCGCGCGCGCGATGTCCGCCGGCGTGCCGGCGCGGCCCCAGGGAATGGTGCCGACGAGCGTCTTCACGTACTCGTCGGACACCTGGGTCACGTCGCGATCGACGGTGACGAGCCCCGGCGCGATGCAGTTCACGTTGACGTGGTGCGGTCCGAGCTCCATCGCGAGCACCTTGGTGAACATCACCACGCCGGCCTTCGACGCGCAGTAATGCGCCGCGCCCTTGCGTCCGCTGCTCGCTGCGCCCGAGGCGATCGTGATGATCTTGCCGCCGCCGCGCGCCACCATCCCGCGCGCCGCCGCCTGGCAGGTGAGGAAGACGCCGCGCAGGTTCGTCTCCATCACGCGGTCCCACTCGTCGACGCTCATCTCCACGACGGGGCAGTTCGGATAGATCCCGGCGTTGGCGACCGCGATCGCCGGCGGACCGATGGCGCTCTCGGCCGCGCGAAAGAGCGTGCCCACGGACGCCGCGTCGCGCACGTCGACGGTCTGCGTGAAGATGCGCGACGACCGGCCGAGCCGCTCCGCGGCGGCGGCGAGGCCGCGCTCGTCGACGTCGCCGAGCGCGACACGCGCGCCCGCCTGGTGAAACGCCTCGGCGATGCCGAACCCGATGCCGGCGGCGGCGCCGGTGACGAGCACGGACTGGCCGGTGAAGTCGTGCACGATCGGATCAGCCCTTGCGGCCTTCGCCGGGCTTCGTCGCGTTCACGAGCACCGCCATGTTCCCGTACGGGTGCTTGTTGTCGAGCATGAGCTGATGGCACTCCGGAATGGCGTCGAACCCGTAGGTCTTCGAGAGACACGGATCCACGTGCCCGTCGGCGACGAGCTTCGTCACCGCGGCGGCCTGCTCGTCGTTCGACAGGTGGCTGCCCTGGAAGCGCTTCTGCCGCATCCAGTGATAGCGGAGGTCGAGCGTCACGTTGTACCCCGTCGTGCCGGCGCAGATGACGATCATGCCGCCCGTCGCGCACACGAACTCGGACGTGGGCAGCGTGGACTCGCCGGGATGCTCGAAGACGATCTTCGGGCTCTCGCGCGTGCCGAGCGCGTCCCAGATCGCCTTGCCGAACGCGCGCGCGCCCTTCGCCCACTCGCCGTACGCCTTGGCGTCGGTGGTGTCCGGCATCTTGCCCCAGTGCGTGAACTGGCTCCGGTTGATCACGCCGACGGCCCCGTGATCCATGCAGAACTTCTTCTTCTCGTCGTCGGACACGACCGCGATGGGCCGGCCGCCGAGCGCGCGCGTGATCTCGAGCGCCAGCGAGCCGAGGCCGCCGGCGGCGCCCCACACGAGCACGATGTCGTTCTTCTCGACGGTGTGCGGCGACCACCCCATCAGCATCCGGTACGCGGTCGACGCGCAGAGGAGGAAGCAGCCCGCCTCCTCCCACGTGAGGCGCGCCGGCTTCGGCACGCACTGGTGCGCCTGCGCGCGCGCGAACTGGCCGTAGCTGCCGTAGTTGGTCTGGTAGCCCCAGATGCGCGTGGACTCCGCGAGCATCGGGTCCTTGCCCGACTTCACCCACGGGTCGTCGGGCCGCCACCAGCCCGAGTGCACGATGACCTCGTCGCCGACGCGGACGTTCTTCACGTCCATGCCGACGGCCCACACGATTCCCGAGCAGTCGCTGCCGCCCGCGTGGAAGTCTTCCGGCTCGCCGAGCTTCTGCCGCTCCGCGATGACGTCGAGCGGGTAGCCGAGCGCCGCCCAGACGTTGTTGTAGTTGATGCCGGAGGCCATCACGTAGATCAGCACCTCGTCCGGACCGAACGACGGCGTGGCGATCACCTCGCGCTTCCACGCGTCGCGCGGAGGACCGAACCGGTTCTGGCGGACCATGTACGCGTGCATCTGCTTCGGGACCTCGCCCAGCGGCGGGCGCTGACCGGGATCGTAGAGGTCTGGCATCGAACTCTCCTGGATGCTCAGCGTTGTTTCGTCACGTTCGTCCTGCGCGGCGGGCGCTCGCCACGGCGCGCGAGCTCGCCCGCGGCGCCGATCGCTTCTCGCTCAGCCTTGACGCTCGGCCATCCGAGCGACCACCAGCCGATGCCGACGACGTCGACCCAGTCGCGGCAGGGGATGCCCGCGCGCTCGAGGTAGAACGCCGCGAGTTCGTCGGCCTCGCGCTCCATCGCCACGAGGTCCAGGTGCGGCCGCCGCAGGTGTCCGAGCGCGACGTGGGCGATTTCGTGGGCGATGAGACGCGCCAGCAGCACCCGGCGCGCCGGCCATTCGCGCATCTCGTGCAGCACCCGCGCGTTCACGACGATGGTGAACGCGTCCGCGTCGCCGCACGCGAGCCTGGCCGCGTCGCGCAGATCGTCCACGATCACGAGGCTGCGGTCGCGCGGCAGATCGCCGTGCGCGACGGCCGCGATGCGCTCGTAGGTGTCGATGACGTCGGCGTCGTAGGGGGTGCGGACCGCGCGCGCACCCGGGCGGCAGAGCGTCCCGGTCCAGTTGTCCAGTGGCGTGAACGTCGTCGCTGGCCGCGCGGCCGCGGCCTGACGGATCTGCTCGCGGTGCGCGACGAGGATGCACGCCTCCCATGCCTTGAACTCGTCCGGCGCCGTGCCCGTCGCGTCGAGCTCACCCTCGGGCGTGATCCGAAGCAGCCGGACGCTCGGGAACCGGTCGCATTGCTTCCATCGCGCCCACGCGAGATCTTCCGCCCGGGTCCGTGCGTGACCGGCGCAGCCGGCGGCGAGCGTCGCGGCGACGAGGACCAGGCCGATCGCGCGGGCGGCGTTACCCATTGAACTCCCTCACGAGACGGGACAGGCGAGGATCGCCGAGGCCGGGCTGGTACGGCTGGTAGAGCGCGGTCCGGTCGAGCAGCCCTGCGTAGCGCTCCGCGATCTTCCGGCCGATCGTGTCGTACGTTCCGGTGACCGCGTACGTGTCGACCATCTCGTCGGTGATCAGATCGGCCATGCCCTTCCAGTCACCCTCGACCGACTTCCGGTGCAGGTGCGGGATCAGGTCCTGCCAGCCGTGCGCGGCGAGGACGGGCTCGTAGGTACGCGTCGAGCCGTAGAACGCGATCTGCTGCTTCACCGACTGCGTGTTCTTCTGGAGCTCCTGCTCCGTGTCGCCCACGACGACGAAGGTCGCCGTCGTGTACGTGAAGTCCTCGCGCGTGCGGCCGGACTTCGCCATGCCCTCCGCGACCCACGGGTGCACGGACTCGCGCAGGTACTTCGGGCTGTTGAAGGGATGCACGTGGAGGCCGTCGCACACTTCGCCGGCGACGCGGCACATGTACGCGTTGACGCCGGAGATCATCACCGGGATCTTCGGGTGCTCGATCGGGCCCGGGTTGAAGAAGGGTGTCATCAGGTCGAAGCGGTAGAACTGCCCCTTGAAGTTCAGCTTCGTCCCGTTCTGCCAGCAGTCCCAGATCGCGCGCAGCGCGAGCACGATCTCGCGCAGCTTCGGGCCGGGCGACTCGTACTTCACGGAGAAGCGGCGCTCGTTGTGGCCCTTCACCTGCGAGCCGAGCCCGAGGAGCAGCCGGCCGTTCGACGCCTTCTGGATGTCCCAGGCGATGTGCGCGGTGATCATCGGGCTGCGCGGGAACGCGACCGCGATCGCCGTGCCGAGCTTGATCCGGTCCGTACATGTCGCGGCGACGGCGAGCGGCAGGAACGGGTCGTGCTGCGTCTCCGACGACCACAGGCAGTCGAAGCCGAGCGCTTCGACCTTCCGCGCGTAGTCGGGGATCGACGTGAGATCGTGCGTCAGCATGCCGACGTCGAGCTTCATGGGTCTCCTCTGCCGAGCCGCCCCAGGGCGGCGAGGACCTCGCGCGCCTCGCGCACGATCGCCTCGACGACCTCGCCCGCGCCCGGGACGTTGTGGACCAGGCCCACGGCCTGGCCGGCGTACATCGGAAAGTACTCGCCGTCCTGGCGCTTCGCCGCCGCGGCGAAGACGTCCTGCGCGGCCACCGCCTGGAGCAGGCTCGGCAGCGTCGGCGCCCCGGCGGCACGATACTCCACCGCGAAGGTGTTGCGGAGCGCCCGCGCCCACTGGCCGGTGAACGCGTCGGTGACCATCGTGGCGTCGGCGTCGCGCTCGAGCAGACTCTTCTTGTAGAACTCCGACGCCGTCGACTCGCGCGTGGCGACGAAGCGGGTGCCGAGCAACACGCCCTGCGCGCCGAGCGCGAGCGCGGCCACGAGGCCACGGCCGTCGGCGAGCCCGCCCGCGGCGACGACCGGGACGCGCACGACGTCGACGATCTGCGGCACGAGCGCCATCGTGCCGACCATCGCGACCTCGGGGTGGATCGGCTTCGCGGCGATGGAGCGGTGCCCGCCCGCCTCGCCGCCCTGCGCGACGATCGCGTCGACCCCGGCCGCGGCGGCGTCGCGCGCGTCCTGGACGGTGGCGACCATCGCGACGACCTTCACACCGCGCGCGTGACAGCGCGTGACCATGTCGGCGCTCGGCAGCCCGATCGCCGCGCTGAAGACCGGCACGCGCTCCTCGAGGATCACCTCGAGGGCCGCGTCGACGAGATCGGGCGCCGGCGGTGGCGCCGCGGTGACCGCGGGGACGTCGAGGCGTGCCCGGAACGTGTTCAGCGTCGCGTGGACCTGCGCGATCGTCGCGGGCGGGATCGTCGTGACGTCGACCGGCGGACGCAGTTCGCTGTGGAGCCAGAGGTTCACGCCGAACGGCCGGTCGGTGTGCGCGCGGATGAAGCGGATGCGCTCGCGAATCGCGTCGGGCGGCTGGTTGAGGCCGCCCACGATGCCGAGGCCGCCGGCGCGCGAGACCTCCGCCGCGAGGTCGGGCCCCGCGACGCTGCCCATCCCCGACTGGAGGACCGGGTACTCGATGCCGAGGAGATCACACAGGGCGGTGCGCAAGCGCATCACGGGAACTCCTTCGAACGTGAAGGCCCCACGTCATACAGGCGCGCCTCCGGCGCGACGGACCCCCACACCCCCTCCATTGCCATCTCGCGCAGCTTCACGCGCTGGACCTTCTCGCCGTGCGGGCTCGGCGTGCGCGGCACGTCGCGCACGAACCTCACACCGCGCGGAATCTTGTACGAGGCGATCTTGCCGCGGCAGAACGCCAGCAGCGCCGGTTCGTCGAGCCGCGCGCCGTCCTTCAGGATCACGTAGGCGACCGGGACCTCGTTCGCCTTGGGATCGGGGATGCCGACCACGAAGGCCTGACTCACCGCGGGATGCGCCATCAGGAACGCCTCGATCTCACCGGGCGCGACCATGTGGTGGCTGATGCGCAGCGTCTCCTTGAGCCGTCCCTTGAAGAAGACGTACCCGCGCGCGTCGCGCACGCCGAGATCGCCGGTCTTGAACCATCCGTCGTCGGTGAACGCGGCGGCCGTTTCCTTCGGCTTCTCGTAGTAGCCGCGCGTCACCAGCTCCCCGCGGAACTGCAGCTCGCCTTCCTCGTCGGCCTTGCACACCACGCTCGTGTCCGGGTGCGCGATCCGCGCCTCGATCCCCGGTGGTGTCTTGATCCCCGACTGGACCCGCAGCTCCCACGGCTCGTCGAGCTCGTGCAGCAGCGACAGCGCGTTCACCTCGGTCATGCCGTACGGCTGGTACATCTCCGGCACGACGATCCGGTCGCGGATCGCCTCGAAGAAGCCGTGGCCGCCGCCGCCCGTCGCCGCGAACGCGCCGGTGCGCAGCGACGAGCGATCGAACCGGTCGAGGGCGGGATGCTCGAGCAGCGGGAACACCATCGAGTCGACGGCGTTCATGACCGTGCAGCGCTCGCGCTCGACGAGCTGCAGCGCGCGCAGCGGATCCCAGACGTCCAGGAGCACGAGGCACGCGCCGTGCGACCACGTCGTCAACGGAATGTTCACGCCGCCCCACGTCCCGGCGGCGGGCAGGGCGTGGAGCACGCGGTCGCGCTCGGTCATCCGCAGCCACGCGCCGCAGTTCCAGCCGTGCGGCACGCAGTTCCGGTGCGTGATCATCGCGCCCTTCGGAAACGAGGTCGTGCCCGAGGTGTACAAGATCGTGAACACCTCGTCGTTCTCGGCGACGTCTTCCAATCTCGTGCACCCAGCGTAGGGATCTTCGGCGTCCACGATCACGTGACGCAGCTTCGGGAACTTCGGTGCGTCCAGCTCGCCCGGCGTTCCATGCTTCAGCTCGGGGATCACCTCTTCCAAGATCTCGACGTAATCAACCGGGCCGAGGTGATCGGTCAGGACCAGCGCCTTGGCGTCCGATTGCCCGAGGATGTACGTCAGCTCGTGGGAACGGTAGCGCGGGTTCAGCGCGACCAGCACGGCGCCGATTCTTGCGCAGGCCTGTTGCACCACGAACCACATGGGGCGGGTCGGCATCCACAAGGCGATCGTGTCGCCGGGGCCGAAGCCGAGTGCCGACAGGCCGCGAGCGAGGCGATCGGCACGATTCCGGAAGTCCCGGAACGTCACGCGGTCGTCGTTGAAGACCATCGCTTCACGATCGGGGAAGCGGGCGGCGATCGCGTCGAGCATCGTGGCGGCCGTCGCCTCGGCGAGCGGGTTCACGCGCACGTCGGCTACTCCAGCTTGAAGAGCGCGGCCGCGTTCTTCGACGCCACGCGCTCGGCCACCTCGGGCTTGATCTCGCCGAGGATCCGTCGTGTCCACGCCATCAGCTTGTCCAGCGTGGGCGGCTCGAACAGCCGGGGCGCCCAGACGTCGATGCCCATCAAGAACCGGTCGCCGTGCTTCTCGATGACCGCCTTCCACGCGGGATCGAGCGGCCCCGTCTCCGTGGCGAGCGCGGGCTTGCGCTGGAAGTGCATCCCCGAGAGATCGAAGAAGAGGTTCGTGTTGCGCGCCAGCAGCCCCTCGACGCGCGCCGGCGGCCCTTCGCCGCCGTGCGCGATGACGACCGTGGTCTTGCGATGCGCGGCGAGCGCGGCCTCGAGCTGCTTCGCGGCGGCGTCGGTGAGCTCCAGGTGGATGATCACCGGCACGCCGCGGCTCGCCGCGAGCTCGAACAGCTTGCCGAACCTCGCCGGGTCGCGGTCGATCTTGCGGCTGACCTGGCGGCCGTGGACTTCGCCGAGCGCGCGCGCCTTCAGCGCGTCGAGCGCCTCGGCCGCCTTCGCGACGCCGGCGTCCGACGGATCGGCGACGGGCGCGCCGGGCACGACGACCCCCGGATGCTTCTTCGCCGCGGCCGCGATCCAGGCGACGTCGTCCTTCTGCACGCCGCCGACGCCGAGGAGCAGCACGCGCGTGACGTTGTGCTTCTTCATCGCCGCCACGTACGCGTCGACGGCCGTGGCGTTCGGCACGTGACCGTGCGCGTCGATGATCGGGCCCCGGTACTCGGCCGCCGACGCGACCGACGCGGCGAGCAGGAGCAGGACGGCGGCGAAGGGAATCACGAGGACTTCTTGAAGTGCGCGGAGAGCTTCTCCATGAGGATGGCGAGGGCTTCCTTCTCGGTGCGGCCGGTCGCGGTGACGTCGTGCTCCACCGCGGTGGCGACCCACTCCCCGACTTCGTTCTTGTAGACCTCGACCTCGAACTTCACGCGACGAGAGTAACACCGAGGGGGGCCGCGAGCATCGAGGGGGCCCTCGACGGCCCTACGGCAGCTCGATCAAGACCTCCCCGCCTTCGACCACGACCGGATAGACCGGAACGCGAGCGTCGCGTGCGGGAGCGCGGCAGGCGCCCGTCGTCAGGTCCCAGACCCAGCCGTGATACGGGCACGTGACCGCGCCGTCCGCGACCGTCCCTTCGCTGAGCGGGCCGCCGGCGTGCGGACAGTTCTCCGCGAGCGCGTGGACCGTGTCGCCGCGCCGGACCAGCGCGATGCGCCGGCCGTCCACTACCAGCAGGACGGGGCGATCGACGGGAAGCGCGTCGAGGCGCCCGGCGGCGAGACGAGGCATGCCGCTACTCTACGGGTCTCTCGTGCTAGGCTCACCGCCGAAGTGCGGGACCGGAAATCTCCTGCCGTTCCGCTGACGATCGCGATGCTGGGCGGGTTCGAGGCGCGCGTCGGTGACGAGGGGCCTCCCGTCGTGCTGGCCAAGCGCAAGGCCCAGGCGCTGCTCGCGTATCTCGCGGTCCCGCTGGGCCAGCCGCACCCGCGCGAAGAGCTGGCGACCCTCCTCTGGGGCGACGTCGACGACAGCGACGCGCGCAACAGCCTGCGGCAGACGCTCTTCCTGATCCGCCGCGCGCTCCCGGACGGCGCCGCCGCCTATCTCGAGGTCGGGCGCGACACCGTCGCGCTGTCTTCCACCGCCGTCCGCACCGACGTCGCGCGCTTCGAGCGCCGCCTCGCGGCCGGGGCGCCGGACACGCTCGAGCGCGGGATCGAGCTCTACCGCGGCGATTTCCTCCACGGGTTCGCGCTCGACGAGGCCGGGTTCGAGGAGTGGATGACCGCCGAGCGGGAGCGTCTGCGCGGCCTCGTGCGCGGCGCGCTCTCGCGCGTGCTCGCGCGGTACGCGGACGCGGGCGACGTCGCGCGCGCGCTCGAGGTCGGGCGGCGCGTCCTCGCCCTCGATCCGCTCGACGAGCCGGCGCATCGCGCGCTCATGCGGCTGCACGCGCGCCGGGGCCACCACGCGGCGGCGCTGCGCCAGTACCAGCTCTGCGTGAGCGTGCTCGAGCGGGAGCTCGAGGTCGAGCCCGACGCCGAGACGCGCGAGCTTTACCGGACACTCGTCCGCGAGCGCGCCGCGCAGCGCGTGCCCGAGCTCGCGCTCGGCGAGCGCGACCCGGTGGAGACGGCGCTGATCGGACGCGACGTCGAGTTGCGGCGCCTCGAGGACGCCCTCGCGGGCGCCGCGCCGAGTGTCGTCGCGATCCTCGGTGACGCCGGCATCGGCAAGACGCGGCTCGTTCGCGAGTTCACGGCGATGGCGACGGCCGCGGGCCGCCGGGTCATCGTCGGCCGCTGCCACGACGCGGAAGGGATCCAGCCGTTCCGTCCGTGGGTCGAAGCCCTGCGCGGCGCCGGCCTGACGGCCGACGACACCGCGCTCGCGGCGCTCGCGCCGGCGTGGCGCGCGGAGCCGGCGCGTCTCTTCCCCGAGCTCTCGACCGAGACGCCGGCGGCCGTCGACACGGAGAACGTTCTCCAGCTCTTCGAGGCGCTCGCACGGCTCATCCTCGACGCGGCCGCGCGCGCGCCGCTCGCGATCGTGCTCGAGGACCTCCAGTGGGCGGACGAGATGACGCTGCGGTTCCTCTCCTTCCTCGTCCATCGCAGCGGGGACCGTCCGATCCTCCTCGCGGCGACCGCACGCGAGGACGAAGCGGAGCAGGTCCCGCTCCTCGGACGCATCGCGCGCGAGCTCGACCGCGAGGGCCGGCTGCTGCGCGTTCCGCTCGCGCCGCTCGGGCGCCCGGCGAGCGACGCGCTCGTCGCGGCGCTCGCGCCGTCCGCCACCGGCGACGCGGCGCTCGCCGAGCGCGTGTGGAGCGTGAGCGAGGGCAATCCGCTCGTCGCGGTCGAGATGATCCGTGCCGCGCGCTCGCTCGGCGGGGACTTGCCGGAGCTTCCACGCGGCGGAAGCCTGGGAGCCGGCGGTGGAGCACCTGCGCGAAGCGGGACTCACGGCGTATCGGCGCGGCGGGTCTCGCGAGGCCGCCACGTGCTTCCGGCGCGCGCTCGACGCGCACGCGCGCCTGCCGCGCACGGATGACTGGAAGCGCGCCGCCATCGATCTCCGCTTCGACTTCCGCCACGCCGTGGTGCCGATCGCCGAGATGGCGGACCTCGGTGACCTGCTCGGCGAGTGCGAGCGCTTCGCCACGGAGCTCCACGATCGCCCGCGGCTCGCGCGCACGTGGGCATTCCTCGGGCATCACCACTGGTGGTTCGGCGGCCACGAGCGTGCCGCCGACTATTGCCGTCGCGCGCTCGGTGTCGCGAGCGCTCAGGGCGACCGTGCCCTTCAGATCTCGACGACCATGTATCTCGGCCTCGCGTTCCTCGCGCAGGGCGCCTATCGCGCGGCGGAGCGCCTCTTCCGCGCGCTGGTCGGCAGCGAAGGCAGCGGCCTCACGCGCGAGCGGTTCGGGGTGGCGATCGTCGGCGTGTCCTCGCGCGCCTACCTCGCGATGGTCCTGGCGGAGATCGGCGACCTCGCGGAAGGCGCGGCCGTGGCCGACGACGCCGTGCGGCTCGCCGAGCCCATGCGACACCCGTTCGCGCTCGCGCACGCCTACGTCGGGGCGGCGTCGGTCGCGCTCGCGGCGGACGACCACGACCGCGCGATCCGGCTGTTCGAGTGGTATCAGGCGGAGCTCGCCCGCATGGGGGCAGGCGAGGCGTGGCCGCTCGCCGACTGGTATGCGGGCCTCGCGTACGTCCGCGCGGGCCGCGTCGAGCGCGGCTTGGCACTCCTCGAGCCGATTCGCGATCCGGCCCGCGCGGTGACGGGCGGGCTGAGCCGCTCGCTGGTCGGCGCCTGGGTCGCCGAGGCCCACCTCGCGGCGGGACATCCCGTCGAGGCGCTGACCTTCGCGGAGTCGGCGCGGGCGCTCGCCCACGAGCACGGGGAGCGCGGGTACGAGGCGGCGGCGCTGCTGGTGCTGGCCGACGTCACGGCCCGGCGTGACCTCGCGGCCGCCTCGGAGCACTACACGGCCGCGCGGAAGATCGCCGCGGAGCTCGGCATGCGCCCGCTCGCCGCGCGGTGCGCCAGGGCGGAAGCCGCCCTGGTCGGTCCCTGATCATTCTTGCCCGGTCCGGTCAACTCTCGAGCGCCCCGGCCTGACGCCTCCGCCCGGAGACCCGCGATTTTGGCGGGGGTTCACGTTCGGCACGCCTTTTGAGCGCCCTTGTGGGTGAGCCACTCGCGAGAGCAGGGAGGCGACGGGGATGAAGTGCACGGTCTGCGGATGTGATCGCCGAATGCTCTGCACGAAGTGCCGGGAGGGCCGCCACTCGGGCTGCGGCAAGTAGCCACGGTATGATCGGCCCCCTCCGGGGATGCCCCGACTCTCACGAGGAGGACCGATCATGCCGTCTCAGGGCCGCTATCTGTTCATCGCCGCGATGGACGTCGAGCCTGCCAAGGAAGCTCTGTTCAACGAGGTCTACGACCAGGAGCACGTCCCGAGCCTGATCAAGGTGCCGGGCCTCATCTCCGTCGCGCGCTTCCGCCGCGAGCCGCTCACGATGTCGATCGGGGGCGAGCTGAAGACCATCGACCTCACGGACGAGCCGCGGTACACCGCCCTCTACGAGGTCGAAGGGCCCGACGTGATGTCGACCGCCGCGTGGGGCAAGGCCGTCGAGGAAGGCCGGTGGCCGGCGCAGGTCCGGCCGTACACGAAGAACCGCAAGCACACGCTCTGGCGGAGGCTCTAGCCCAGGAAGTCGCGGACCAGCGCCTCCCACATCGCGGCCGAGAGGCCGAGCGATTCCGTGTCGATGCGCTCGTCGTTGCCGTGGAACATCAGCGGGTATTGCGTGTAGGGGATCCGCTGCGAGTGCAGCGCGAAGCCGTAGGACGGGACGCCCTTGAAGCGGAAGTAGCGGGCGTCCGTCCCGCCGCTCGTCATGCGCGGGATGATCGTGCTGCCCGGCACCAGCGCGCGCGTCACACGGGACATCGACTCGGCGAGCGGCGTCTCCAGCGGCGTGCGCGTCCCCGGCTGGCCGCGCGGCGCCTCGATCTCCACGCGCGAGGCCACGTCGCCGAGCGCCTCGCGCAGCATCGCGTCGACGTCGAGCGCGCTCACGTCGGGCAGCGCGCGGATGTCGACGTCGATCGCGATGCGGTCCGGGATCACGTTCGACTTCGAGCCGCCGTAGCTCACGAGGTTGGGCGAGAACGTCGTGTGCGTGCACGCGTGGGCGAACCGCGCGAAGCCGAGCGGCTCGAGCGTGCGCAGCGTCTCCCACACGCGGTCGGGATCGGTCAGCGCCGCCGTCAGCTCCGGCGCCAGACCGAGCTCGCTCACGTAGCGCCGCCACTCGTCGAGGATGCGCGCCTTCGGCTGATACGCGGCGATCCGGCGCACCACGTCCGACGCCGTCACGAGCGCGTTGTCGGTGCGGAACGGCATCGAGCCGTGGCCGGGTGTGCCCTTCACGATGAGCCGCCGGCGGTTGATGCCCTTCTCCGCCACCGTCACGGGCAGCTTGACGCCGTCGGGCGCGGGGATCGGCACGCCGCCGCTCTCGGTGATGACGTAGTCCGTCTTCACCGCGTCCCCGTGCTCGTCGACCAGGAACTTCGCGCCGTAGGTGCCGCCGGCCTCCTCGTCCGCGACGCCCAGATAGATCAGCGTGCCGCGCGGGCGAAAGCCGCTCGTCGCGAGCCGCCGCGTGGCGACGGCCATCGTGGCCGTGATGTGCAGCATGTCGGTCGCGCCCCGGCCCCACACGATGCCGTCGACGACGTCGCCGCCGAACGGATCGCGCTGCCAGCCTCCGGCGTTCGCCGGCACGACGTCCGTGTGACCCATGAGGAGGAGCGTCGGCGCGGCCCTGTCGCTGCCTTCGATGCGTGTGATCAGGCTCACGCGTCCGGGCGCGGCCGTGTAACGCTCGAACGTGAGCCCGGAGCCGGCGAAATACGCTTCGAGCGCGTCGGCGTTGCGGACTTCCTGACCCGAGGCCGGCGTGCCGTCGTTGACGCATGCGTTGCGGATCATGGTCCGCAGGAGGTCGGTCGCCTCGCGTTCGAGGCTCCCGTCTGGACGCTGGTGCGTGGTCCGTGCCATGGTGCGCGGCGGCTCCGCCATGCTAGCAGAGGCCGCTCGATTCTGTCGTCGGCTACGTCCGGGAGGCATGCACCGCGCGGTGAGCCTCGCACCCGTGCCGCCGCTCGTGGCGGCGTTCGTGGAGTGCTCCCGCGCTCGCGGCCACCGACCACACCGGCGCGCCTCCGAGCGACGCGGACGTCGTCGCGAACGCGCAGATGGTGTGCTAGCGAACCAGCCAGCGGAAGAACGCGGTCGCCGTCGCCGCGCCCACGAGCTGGGCGGCGATGAACGCCGGCGTATCGGCCGGTCGTATGCCGGCAAACGTGTCCGACGCGCACCGTGCCAGCGTCACGGCCGGATTCGCGAAGGAGGTCGAGGCGGTGAACCAGTACGCGGCGGTGATGTAGGCGGCGACCGCGAAGGGCACCGCCGCGGATCGAAACCGGGCGCAGCCCCAGATCACCGCCAACAGACCGAACGTCGCCACGAACTCACTGAACACCTGCGCGCCGCCGGCGCGCGCGTGGCGTGACGCGAAGAAGAGCGGCAGCTCGAACATCACGTGCGCCGCGGCCACGCCGGCGAACGCGCCGAGCACCTGCGCGACCAGGTAGAGCGGAACCTCCCGCCACCTCACCCCGCCCTGGAAGGCATCCGCGAGCGTCACCGCCGGATTGAAATGCGCGCCGGAGATCGGACCGAACGTCAGGATGAGGGCGACGAGCGCCGCGCCGGTCGCGACGGCGTTGGCGAGGAGCGCGATCGCGACGTTGCCGCCCGCCAGCCGCTCCGCCATGATCGCGGAACCGACGACCGCGGCGAGCAGGAATGCCGTTCCGACCGCCTCTGCAGCCACGCGCCGGGCCGTCGTAAATCGTTGCGATTCCGTCACAGGCACCACGGCACACTACATGGAGAGGTGCGACATGGACAAGGAGCGCGTTCTGTTCCTCTGCACGCACAACTCCGCCCGGAGCCAGATGGCGGAAGGATTGCTCCGCGTCATGGCGGGCCATCGCTTCGAGGTGCAGAGCGCGGGAACCGAGCAGACGTCCGTGAACCCGCTCGCGATTCGCGTCATGGCCGAGCGCGGCATCGACATCAGCATGCAGACCTCCAAGCGCTACGTGGAACTCCTGCAGGACCCGTGGGAGTACCTGGTGACCGTGTGCGACGACGCGAACGAGCGCTGTCCGTTCGTCCCCGGCATCCGGAAACGCCTGCACTGGTCGTTCGAGGACCCCTCACGCGCGACGGGCAGTGATGACGAGCGGTTGGCGGTCTTCCGCACGGTGCGTGACCGGATCGAGGCGCGTCTCGCGGAGTGGCTCGCGACGACGTAGAGGCTCGTGGATAATAGCGCCCACCGATGATCAACCGCGCGGTGGTCGCCATGTGCGCGGCGCAGGTGTGCGCGCAGATCGGCGCGTTCAGTGTCGCCGCGCTCATCCCGACGTTGATGGCGGCGTGGGGACTGACGAACACCGAGGCGGGGTGGATCAGCGGCATCTACTACGCCGCCTACACGCTCGTCGTCCCGCTCCTGTCCTCGCTCACCGACCGTGTGGATCCCAAGCGCGTCTATCTCGCCTCGGTGGCCGTGACCGCGATCGCGTTCGCCGGCTTCGCGTGGATCGCGGGCGGGTTCTGGTCGGCGCTCGCGTTTCGCGCCTTGATGGGCGCGGGGTGGGCCGGGAGCTACATGCCCGGGCTGAAAGCCTTGAGTGACGCCGCCGAGGGCCCGCAACAGTCACGCGCGGTGGCCGCGCACGCGGCGGCGGTCGGTGTCAGCGGTGCGCTCTCGTTCGGCGTCGCCGGCGCCGTGAACGCGTGGCTCGGATGGCAGTGGGCGCTCGTGCCGGGCGCCGCGGGCGCGGCGCTCGCGTTCCTGATCGTGCTCGTCGGTCTTCCCGGCCGCGTGCCGGAGCCGCCGAAAGCCGGACGCGGCGCGCTCCTGGACTTTCGCCCGGTCCTGCGCAATCGTTCGGCGCTCGCCTATTCGCTCGCGTACTGCGTCCACACGTGGGAGATGTCAGCGCTCCGGGGATGGGTGGTCGCGTTCCTCACGTTCTGCGCGGCCCAGACCGGGAGCGGGTGGACGCCGATCGCGCCCGCCACCGTCGCGAGCGCCATGGGCCTGCTCGGCGTCTGGGCGAGCGTCTGGGGCAACGAGCTCTCGATTCGCTTCGGGCGCCGGCGCTTCATCCTCGGCACGATGCTCGCGTCGGCGGCGATGGCCGGCGGGATCGGCTTCAGCGCGGCGCTCCCGTACGCCGCCGCGGCGGCCGTCGTGCTCGTCTACGCCATGCTGATCTGGTGGGACTCGTCGTCGCTCACCGCGGGCAGTGCCGGAAGTGCGGAGCCCGGCCGACGTGGCGCGACCCTGGCCGTCCACTCCACGCTCGGGTACGCGGGTGGCTTCCTCGGTCCCCTCGCGCTCGGGGCGACACTCGATCTGTTCGGCGGCGCGGGAGTGATCGCCTGGGGCTTTGCCTTCGGTCACGTGACGCTGGCGTTGCTGGCGGGGACCGCGGTCTTCCTGTGGCTGCGTCCGGCCGATCTCGAGGGCGACCGGCGCGCCGTGAAAGGACGGCGGGCCGTCACGGCGTGACGGAGCTCATCGGCGGCGTCGCGACGCACGCGCACCGCGCGACCGCGACTCCGGCCCGCGTTGTCATCGGCGCGTCGAGCGTCAGCCGGCCGCTCGCCACGCGACGACGCGCGCCGGGGTGATCGCGATGACCGGCCCGGCCGTGGAGAGAAGATCCATCGCCGCGTACTGCGGATACTTCGCGACGAGCGCGGCGAGCGCGGGCGTGCGCTCGAGATCCGTGGTCAGGATGCCGGCCGTGCCCTCGACGAGGACCCACGCGAGCCGCGCCCAGTCCTCGTCCCACACGTCGACGACGAGCGACACGCGCGGGTTGTCGGCGATGTCGCGCAGGCGGCGCAGCTCGCGCGTACGCTTGGGCTTCGCGTCGACCGCGGAGTAGATGCGGCCGTCGACGAAGGCGTAGCAGACGGGCACGACGAGCGGCTGGCCCGCCCGGTCGGCGGTGGCGAGACGGGCGACGCGGGCGGTCGCGAGCATCTCGACCGCCCACGTTGCGACGTCCACTACGTGATCAGCTTCGAGAGCTTGTCGAGCAGCGGGAGGATCGTGTCGCGCGGCTCCGACGGGAGCCGGAACATCGAGCGCGTGATCCCCGCCTTGCGGTAGCCGTCGAGCACGGCCTCGTCGGGCGCCGCGCCGAACACGTTCACCGAGATCGTCTTCATGTCGCGCCCGGCCTTGGCGGCGAGCGACTTCAGCTCCTCGAGGCCGGGAAGGATCCGCTCCGCGGCGCGGCCGCGCGGGAACCAGCCGTCGCAGTACTCGACGACGCGCTTGAGCGTGTGCGTGCTCTCGCCGCCGAGCAGGACCGGCGGGCCGCCCTTCTGGACCGGCTTCGGCCACGACCAGAGCGGGTCGAAGGTGACGTAGTCGCCGTGGAACTTCGGCTCGTCCTTGGTCCAGATCTCCTTCATCGCGAGCACCTGCTCGCGCATCTTGTGGTAGCGGGTCTTGAAGTCGGTGCCGTGGTTCTCCATCTCCTCGGCGTTCCACCCGGCGCCGATGCCGAAGAGGAAGCGGCCACCGGAGAGGAAGTCGAGCGTCGCCGCCGCCTTCGCGGTGACGATCGTGTCGCGCTCGATGATCAGGCAGATGCCGGTGCCGACCTTGAGGTTCTTCGTGACCGCGGCCGCCGCCATCAGGCCGACGAACGGATCGAGCGTGTGCCAGTACTCCTTCGGCAGCTCGGCGCCGCCGGCGAACGGCGAGCGGCGGCTCGTCGGGATGTGCGTGTGCTCGGGCACGAAGAGCGACTCGAAGCCGCGGGCCTCGGCCTCGCGCGCCAGCTCGTCGATGCGGATCGCGTAGTCGGTGGCGAACATCAGGACGCCGGTGTGCATGAGAGTCCTCCGGTTATCGAAGCGGTGACAGCGAGAAGTGTGTGTGCGTGGCCAGCCAGCGCCCGTTCCGGCGCGCGAAGATCACCGTGCACCGTCCGGGCCGGTCGAAGTCCGTGCCGTCGGGCCTGAGGCCGCGCGAGTCCCAGGTGGCGGCGACCCAGCCGTGATCGCCGACGATTCCGCCGCGCGCGTTCGCGGTGTCGATCGTGAAGCCCTTGATGGAGGGCCACACGTGCTCCCACTGCGCCCTCTTGATCTCCTCGATCCCGGTGACGAACGGCGCCACCGTGCCGAACGCGACCATGTCCGGCGCGCAGAGCTTCTTGCCGGCCTCGAAGTCCTGGTTGCGGACGGCGGTGTGGAGGTCGGCGAGCCAGGCGCGCAGCGGCGCGATCGGGTCACTCACACGAAGACCATCTCGGGCAGGAACGCCGACACGATCCAGCTCGGCGCGTCGACGATCTCGCTGATCTTCAGATCGACGGCGACGCTGCAGAGCACGTACGCTTCCTCGCGCGTGAGGCCGCGCTCCTCGACCAGGTGCTCGATCATGTAGCGGATCGCCTGCTGCGACGACGCGAAGAGATCGGGGCCGTGCGCGGTGGTGACGAAGTGCGGCCCGCGGTTGGTCTTGACGCCGATCGGGCCCGCGGTGCGGAAGCGCGGCTCGGCGATGCGGCGGCCCTTCGCGAGCGCGAATCTGAGCGTCACGCGCGCGCTCATCTCCACCGCGGTGATGCACACCTCGCCGTCACCCTGCGCGCCGTGCCCGTCGCCCACGCTGAAGAGCGCGCCCTCGACCAGCACGGGCAGATAGAGCGTCGTGCCCGCGTGAAGCTGCTTGATGTCCATGTTGCCGCCGCTGCGCCGCGGCGGCATCGTGCTGTGCCCGCCGGGCTCGTCGAGCGCCACGCCCATCACGCCCGGGAACGGCTCGAGCGGGACTGCGATCGGCCGGTTCGGCATGCGCGCGATCTGCTTGTCCGCGAGATCCCAGATGCAGAGGTGCGGCTTCGGGAAATCTTCCTCGGGCAGGAGCCCGCGGCCCGGGCGGACCTGCGTCCAGCCGAAGTCCAGCGCCGGCACCACCTCGAGGATCTCGACGACCAGCGTGTCGCCGGGCCTGGCCCCTTTGACCTTCACGGGACCGGTGAGGGGATGACCCCTGAAGACGCGCTTGAGCACGTCCTCCGCCGTCGAGGTCTTCGCATAGAACCGGTCCGCGGCGTCGCGCGTCTCGAAGACGACGGTGTCGCCGGGATCGATCTCGAGGCGTGGCGGCAGCGCGTTGTTCCATTCGTAGTGGACGGTCCCGGCGTCGAGCGCGTGGGTCTTCATGGCCCAGGAGACTAGCAACGGCCCCTGGGACGCGCAAATCTCACCCTCCCGCCTGCGTCGTCCTCATCGAAGCGCAGGAGCGTTTCAGCGGATCGGTAAGGGCAACGCGCGGTTCTCGTAATAGCGTCGGGCTTCCGGCAGCCACGCGCGCAGCTGCTCGCGCCGGGTGCCGGGATTCGGATGCGACGACATCCACTCGGGGCCGCGCGAGCCGCCGCGCTCCTCCATGCGCTCCCACAGAGCGATGGATTCCGCCGGCTCGTACCCGGCCTTGGCCATGAGGAGGACGCCGATGTGGTCGGCCTCGGATTCGTGCGCGCGGCTGTACGGCAGGAGCACGCCGTACTGCGCGCCGAGGCCGAGCGCGGCGCCGGTGAGCGCCTGGTAGCGCGGGTCGTAGAGCGCGACGGCGGCATTCGCGACCTGCACGCCGACCTGCGCGAGCATCGTCTGGCTCAATCGCTCGGCGCTGTGGCGCGCGATCACGTGGCCGACCTCGTGCCCGAGGACGGCCGCGAGGCCCGCGTCGTTCCGCGCGATCGGCAAGAGTCCCGTGTGGACGATCATCTTGCCGTTCGGGAGCACCGACGCGTTGGCGGTGCGGTCGCGCAGGAGCGTGATCTCCCAGCGGTACCGCGACGCGAGCCCCGCGGCGTCGATGATGCGGCGGCCGACCGCGTGCACCGTGTCGAGGTTGCGTGCGTCGCTCGCGTCGGCGGACGTGACGACCACGCCCTTCTCGCGCGCCGCGGCCATGAACTTCGCGTGCTGCTGGTCCGCGAGACGCGCCACCTGCTGGTCGGAGAAGAGCAGGACCTGCGAGCGGCCGGTGATCGGCACCGTCGCGCATGCGACCGCGACCGCCGCGACGAGCAGCCCGATCAGCGTTCCGCGGGAGCGGCCGGCGGCCCTCATCGCCGGCGACCGGGCGCACGCCGGCGGTCATCGATCGAGAACGGGCCGGGGCCGACGAGCGCGACCGCGATCGTGCACGCGAGCACGAGGAAGGAGAGCTCGTAGCCGACGGCGGCCGCGCGCTCGCCCGCCTCGCGGATCGCGCCGCGCATGAAGAACCCTTGCGGCAGGTGCAGGAGGAAGAACGCGCCGAACAGGGTCGGCATGGCGAGGACCGCCGCCACGCGCGTCCACAGGCCGACCGCGAGCAGGGCGCCGCCGAGCGCTTGCGCGCCCATCGTGTACCACGCGATGAGCGGGACGACGGAGGCGGGAAACCCTTGCCGGAGGATGGTGGCGGCGACGTCGCGGGGACCGAAGAGCACGAGCTGCTCGTACGCGTGCATGACGAAGACGATGCCGAGAGCGAGTCGCAGGACGAGCACGCCCCACGCGGCGCCGTATGTCATCGCTACGCCATGTCGCTCCACGCCACCATGCCGGTGCCCGAGCGCCACGCCACCGCTGGCATGTACGCCAGCACCTCCGCCGGCCCGCGCGTGAACGCGAGGGCCACGATCCACGCGAGCAGCTCGGCCGTCCCTCCCGAGCCCGCGTCCTCCATCTTCTCCAGCGTGCACCCGCGGAGGAGGGCCTCGTGGTCGCCCTTCGCGAGCAGCGCGAGGAACCACGTGTCGAACGCTTCGTCGACCCAGAAGTAGCGCGGCCCGCCGGGCTCGTGCGAGAGCCCGCCCGTGGCGAGGATCGCGACGCGCTCGTCGCCGGGATACGCCTTCACCATCTCGCGGAGCGTGACGCCGACCTCGTACGCGCGCGCCGGCAGCGGGACCGGCGGCACCGTGCAGTTCATCGAGACCGGCACGAGCGGGATCGCGTTGTAGGGATTCAGGTAATGCATGGGGACCGAGAAGCCGTCATCGAACTGCATCTCGCGGAGATACGAGAAGGCGAGGCGCCGGCGTGCGCCCTCGTTGACGATGTAGCGCGCCAGCGTCGGATGGCCCGGGATGCGGTACTTGTCGAGCGCGAGCCACTCGTCGTACCAGTCCGCGGGACCGACGTGCTCCTCGCCGATGCCGACCGTCCACTCCGGGGTGTTGTTGATCGGCCAGTTGAGCAGGTGATCGTTCGAGAAGCCGAGGATGACGTCGGGCTTCGCGGCCTCGAGGCGCCAGCGCATCTCGTCCATCGCCTTCTTCGCGAGGAGCTGCTGCTGCATGGGCGCGCGCTCGAACCAGCCGGTGAGGCCGGGCGCGTGCGTCATGGCCATCGCCGCGACTATTTTCGCCATAGGCTCACATGGGGGGACGCCTCTCGCGTCCCCCCCAAGCCCCCCGCGCTCCGGTCCCCGAGTGAATCGGGGCCCTCCGCGACTGCCGATTCCCGCTCCAGGCGCGCCGCCAGCTCGAGCGCGCGGGCCGACTCGTCCGGATACGCGCGCTTGTACGCCTCGAGCGCGGGGTGCGCGTTCGAGTTCGCGGACGCGCCGTAGAAGAGACGCAGCATCTGCGGCACGTAGTACTGGTGGACGCCGAGTTCGTGGAGCGCGCGCACGTCCTTGTCGGCGAGCGCCCGGTACTCCTCGTCGCTCACGCCGAACTCGCGGCAGAGTCCCGCGAGGTCGGTGTTCCAGCGGTCGCGCAGGGCCTTCGACTTTCGCACGTGGAACATCATCTCGTTGAGCGGCAGGGTCTTGTCGCAGCGGTCGACGGAGGCCATCGCTACTTCAGCACCTTCGGATTGACTTTCAGGAACATGATCACGCAGCGCTCGGTGCCGAGGTTGCGCACGTCGTGGAGGACCGCGTTGGGGAACTTCACGATCGAGCCGGCCGGCACGGAGACCTCCTGGCCGTCGATGTTCATGTTCGCCGTGCCCTGCAGCACGAAGATCGCTTCCTCTTCCTTCGGATGCTGGTGCATGACGGTGGACTGCCCGGGCTCGTAGCAGGCGATCTCGGACCAGAGCTGGTCGGTCTTGAAGAGCATCTTCCGCACCCGCTTGTCGGCAGCGAACGCCTTCAGCGCGTGGAGGTCGAAGACCTGCGCGCAGCCGGCGACGGTGGCGGTTGCCGTTTCCTCGTCCATCAGTGGCCTCCGGCCGATTTTACAGCGTCCACGACCGCGGCAAGGCTTGCGTCGGGCACGTCGAGCGGCACCACGCAGCCGGGCGCCACGATCAGGCCGAGGCCGCCGGTCTGCGCGATCGCGTCGCGCGCCTGCGCCGCGACGGCGGCCGGCGTCTCCTTGCGCAGCGTCTGGTGCTGGTTCAGACCGCCCGCGACCGCCGTCTCGAAGCGACGGACGGCCGGGCCGAGCGCGATCGACGTCGTGCGATCGTGCCAGTTCAGCGCGTGCGCGGAAACGGCGTCGAACGCGTCGAGGTACGGCGCGTCGCCGTGGACGTGCAGCATCGTGAGTCGCGATCGGCCGCCCACGGCCCGCAGGATCCGCCGGACCCGAGGCAGATCGTGGCGGTCGTGCTCCTCGCGGGGCCATCCCTCGGGCGTCGCCGCCTGCGTCGCGAAGAAGATCCCGTCCGCGCCCGCATCGAGCGATGCGACCGCATACCGCTCGACGGTCTCCGTGATCGCGTCGAGCGCCGGCGTGACCGCCTCGGGCGTCTCGCGAAGATCCGCCACGACGCGATCGCCGGCGAGCTTGCGCGCGATCGTGAGCGGCGAGAACAGCGTGTGGAGGATCGGCGCGTCGTCACCGCGCCCGCGCGCGATCAGACGCACGGCCTCGAGCTCGCGGCCGAGGGCGCCCGCGCCGACGTCGAGCGCCTTGATCCGCGCCCAGTCCGCGCGCGTCTGCACCGCGTGGCGCGTGCACTGCTTGGCGCCGTTCACCGCGCCCTTGTAGGCGACCTCGCACCCCCAGTCCTCGACGCAGTAGACGCCGCTCGACATGACCTTGATGAGGTCGAGGTCCCACCGGCGATGGAAGGCGAGCATCGCCTCGGCAAGCCCGTTCGAGGTGTGGTCCACGTCCGGAACGTGGCGCCAGAAGGCCACGGGCGGGCGGTCGACGGGCCGGCGGGCGAGGGCGGCGGCGACGCGCTGCGCTTTCGTCATGGCCCCGATGATACCGCCGAGCCCGAACTAGGCCGCGCGCTGATCGAGGCGGTCGCGGACCGCGCGGACCAGGTCCGCGAGCTGGAACGACTTCGGCAGGACCTCGATCGCGCGCGCGCCGTAGACGCGCGTGTCGTCCGTGTAGCCGGACACGTAAAGGATCGCGATCTCGGGCCGGCGCTCGCGCACGATCTCCGCGAGCTCGGGGCCGCTCATGCGCGGCATCACGACGTCGGCGAGCAGCAGGTCGATCGGGCCCGGATGATCGTGCGCGATTCGGACCGCGTCCTCCACGTCGCTCGCCTCGAGCACCGTGTAGCCGTTGATCTCGAGGACCTGGCAGGTGATGCCGCGCACGTCGTCGTCGTCCTCGGCGACCAGCACGGTCTCGGTGCCGCGGACGTCGCGGACCGATGGTGCCGGCCGCCCCGCCGGCTCCTCGATCTCGTTCGTCGCCGGCGGGAAGTAGATGCGGAACGTCGTCCCCGCGCCGGGCCGTGAGTCCAGATCGATGAAGCCGCCGCTCTGGCGCACGATGCCGTGGACGGTCGACAGCCCGAGGCCGGTGCCCTTGCCCTGGGGCTTCGTCGTGAAGAAGGGCTCGAAGGCGCGCGCGCGCGTGGTCTCGTTTATCCCGTGCCCGACGTCGGCCACGAACACTCCCACGTAGATGCCCGGCTCCACGCCGACGTGCCGGCGGGCGAGCGTGTCGCTCACCCGCACGTTGCTCGTGCCGATCGTCAAGCGTCCGCCCGCGGGCATCGCATCGCGTGCGTTGACGGCGAGATTCATCAGCACCTGCGCGAGCTGTCCGGGATCCGCGAGCACCGGGCTGACGCCGCGGCCCAGATCGAGCACGAGCTCGATGTCTTCGCCGATGACGCGGTGGAGCAGGCTGCTCACGTTCCGCACCACCTCGTTCGGCTGCACGAGCGCCGGGCGCAGCATCTGCCGCCGACCGAACTGCAGGAGCTGGCGCACGAGCACGGCGGCGCGGTCGGCGGTGGTCTGGATGAGGTCGACCGCGTGCCGGCTCTCCTCGTCGTCGCCGACGCGGTCGGCGAGGAGCTGCGCGCGCCCGGAGATCACCGTGAGGAGGTTGTTGAAGTCGTGCGCGATCCCCCCGGCGAGCACGCCGATCGCCTCCATCTTCTGGGCGTGTCTGAGCTGCTCCTCGGTGGCCTCGGCGGTCGCGCGGGCGATGTGCTCGGCCGTGAACAGCCGCGCGTTCTCCAGCGCCAGCGCGGCCTGATCGGCGAACGCGCTCGTCAACGCGACCTCGCGCTCGGTCCAGACGCGGCCCACGCGGTCTCCGACGGTGAGCGTGCCGAGCACCGTGTCCTTCGCGCGCGGCGGCACGCCGAGGACGGCGCGCTCGCCGGACCGTTCGAGCGTCTCGCGCGTCTCGGGGCTCAGGGTGAGCCGCGGATCCGTGAGCACGTCGGGCGACCACACCGGACGTCCCGTGTGCACGACGAGGCCCGCGAGCGCGCCCGCCTCCGGTGGGAGGGGGTTGTCCGGCTCCGCGTGGTCGAGACGCGTGCCCGCCCACGCGAGCGCGCGCAGCGAGCCGTCGGGCTGCAGACGCCGCAGGCGCGAGAACGTCGCGTCGAAGAGCAGCAGCACGCTGTCGACGATCCGGCGGCCGACTTCGGCCGGGTCGAGCGTCTCGTTCAGCGCCCGCGCGAGCCACGCGAGCTCCTCGGCCTCACGCTGACGCTTCCACGCGCGCGCGTTGAGGCGCGCCATGTGGAGGGCCAGCGCCGCCTCGGCGGCGAGGAGCTCGACCACCTCGCGCTCCTCGTCGGTGAGCGAGGCCGCGGGCTCGAAGCGGAGCAGCACCACGCCGAAGACGATGTCGCGCGCGACGATCGCGACGGCGAAGATGCCGGCCTGCGGATCGAGATGCGGCGACCACGGCGCGGACCATCGCCCGTCGGCGCTCCGCACGACCGCCGGCGCGACGAGATCGGCGTGACACGCGCCCGGCACCGGCGGCCAGGCGCCCGTCGTCTCCTCGAGCAGATGGATCGCGCACGCACCGTCGGCGCGCACCGACGCGACAGCGTCCGCGACCTGGCGGAGCACGTCGTCCGTCGCGGCCGCGGACGGCAACGCGTGAACCAGGTCGGTGACGCGCGTGAGCTGTCGGCGGCGATCCGGCTCAGCGGCCGCGGTGCTCGTCCGAGAGTCACGATACAGCGGCGGCGCGCGTGCCGCCACCCATAGACGGCCAGGCGCTTCTCGGGTGTGAGAACGGCGGCGGCTCCGGCCATCCGCTTGACTTCGCGTTCCTTTCGCCGGACAGTGGCGCCGTGATTTCGTCCGCGCCGCGCGTGTATCACCACATCGTCGCGCACATCGAGCGCGCGATCTACGAGGGACGGCTCGGATGCGGCGACAGGCTGCTGTCGGAGCGCGAGCTCGGCCGCCGCTTCGGGGCGAGCCGCGTGGCCGTGCGCGAGGCGCTCCGCGCGCTCGAGTACCGCGGGCTGCTCGAGGTCCGGCAGGGATCCGCGGGCGGGCACTTCGTGCGCGACGTCGATGCGCGCGTGGTCTCGCGCGACTTCCGCACGCTCCTGCAGCTCGGCGGCCTCACCGCGAGCCAGCTCGCCGAAGCGCGTCTCGTCATGGAGCCTGAAGTCGCGCGCCTCGCCGCCGAGCGGGCGAGCGACGTCGACGTGAAGGATCTCCGTGCGCTGCTCGAGGAGCGCTTCGCCGTCATCGCGGGCGGCCGCGATCCGCGCGAGCTCGATCTCGAGTTCCACCGCCGCCTCGCCGCCACCGCGCGCAATCCCGTCCACGCCGTCGCCATCCACGCGCTCATGGATCTGGAAGCGGACATGGTCGCGCCGCGCGGGATGATCGGCGACGCCGATCGTGCCGACGCCGAGCGCCCGCACGCCGCCGTGCTCGCGGCCGTCGAGGCGCACGACGGCGCGCGGGCGCACGCGGTCATGCAGTGCCACATCGCAGGAGGAACCGTTCGATGAAGATCACGCGCGCCCTCGTCCTCGTCGCCGCGCTCGCCGCGGTCGCCATGGCGACCGTCCCGCTCGGCGCGCAGCAGCCGCCGATCAAGATCGGCGAGATCAACTCGTTCAGCGGCATCGGGGCGCCGTTCACCGGGCCGTACCGCTCGGCGGTCGAGATGGCGGTCGAAGAGGTGAACGCGAAGGGCGGCGTGCTCGGGCGCAAGATCGAGGTCCTGTTCCGCGACGACAAGGGGCAGCCCGCCGAGGCGGTGAAGCACGCGCAGGAGCTGGTGGCGAGCGAGAAGGTCGCCCTCGTCTCCGGAACGTTCCTCTCGAACGTCGGCCTCGCCGTCTCCGACTGGGCCAAGCAGAACAAGACGCTCTTCGTCGCCGCCGAGCCGCTCACCGAGGCGATCACGTGGTCGAAGGGCCACGACTACGTCTTTCGCGTCCGCCCGAATACCTACCAGCAGGGCCGGATGCTGGCGGCGAGCGCCGGGAAGATGAAGTACGTGAAGTGGGGGACGATCGGGCCGAACTACGAGTACGGCAAGCGCGCGTGGGAGACGTTCCGCGACCGGCTGAAGGAGCTCAAGCCCGACGTGCAGGTGGTCGTGGACCAGTGGCCGGCGCTCGGCAAGATCGACGCCTCCGCCGAGGTGGGCGCCATTCTCGCGAAGAATCCCGACGCGCTCTACGTGTCGCTCTTCGGCAGCGACTGGCTCGCGTTCGTGCGCGAGGCGCAGAAGCGCGGCCTGTTCCAGAAGATGTTCGTCGTGGGGATCCTGCTCGGCGAGCCCGAGTACATCGATCCGCTGAAGACCGAGGCGCCGGAGGGCATGCTCGTCACCGGCTATCCCTGGTACGACCTCACGCAGCCCGCGCACAAGGAGTTCGTGGCGCGGTTCACGAAGAAGACCGACAAGAACCCGGTGCTCGGCTCGCTCGTCGGCTACGTCACGTATCTCTCGATCTTCGAGGCGATCAAGAAGGCGGGCAGCACCGACACCGACAAGCTCGTCGCGGCGTTCCGCGACCTGAAAGTCGAGACCCCGGTCGGGCCGATCACCTACCGTGCCGTCGACGGGCAGTCGACGCTGGGCGCGTGGGTGGGCACGACGAAGATCGACGCCAAGCGCGGCGTCGGCGTGATGGTGAACCACGAGTACATCGCCGGCGACAAGGTCCTGCCGTCCGCCGACGAAGTGAAGAAGATGCGCAACTAATTGACCCGGAGGGGGCATCGCCTCGTCGGAGGGGGCCTCGACGGGCCCCCTCCGAAACCTCCCCCAGGCAGGATTGCGCCGGCGGAGCCGGCGCTCGAACACACGGCACAGTCATGTCGCCCTCGATCATCGTCGTCCAGCTCCTGTCAGGGCTCGCGAAGGCGATGGTCCTCTTTCTCATCGCGTCGGGGCTGTCGCTCATCTTCGGGGTCACGCGCGTCGTCAACTTCGCTCACGGCTCGCTGTACATGCTCGCCGCGTACCTCACGTACAGCCTCACGGCCGCGCTGCCGTTCGGCGCGGCGTCGTTCTACGTCTCCGTCCTCGCCGCCGCAGTCGCGGTCGGCCTCGTCGGGCTCGTCATCGAAGTCGGGCTTCTGCGGCGCGTCTACAAGGCACCCGAGCTCTACCAGCTGCTGCTGACGTTCGCGCTGGTGCTCGTCATCTCCGACGTCGTGAAGCTCGCGTGGGGCTCCGAGAACAAGACGGGGCCGTCGGCGCCCGGCCTCGCGGGCTCCGTGCCGATCGCCGGGCAGCTCTTTCCGACCTACGACCTCGCGCTCATCGTCTTCGGGCCCCTCGTCGCGCTCGCGCTGTGGTGGCTCTTCTACCGGACGCGCTGGGGCGTGCTGATCCGCGCGGCGACGCAGGATCGCGAGATGGTCGCCGCGCTCGGCGTCGACCAGGCGCGTTTGTTCACCGCGGTCTTCGCGCTGGGCTCGGCGCTCGCCGGGCTCGGCGGCGCGCTGCAGGTCCCGCGCCAGCCGCTCACGATCGTGATGGACACCAGCATCATCACCGAGGCGTTCGTCGTCGTCGTGATCGGCGGCATGGGCTCGGTGCCGGGGGCGCTGCTCGCGGCCGTGATGATCGGCGTCATCGAGGCGTTCGGCGTGCTCGTGCTGCCGAAGGCGACGCTCGTGATGACGTTCGCCGTGATGGCGATCGTGCTGATCGTGCGCCCGTGGGGTCTGCTCGGACGCCCGGAGTCCCAGGGGCGGGGCGCGGGCGGCGCGATCGCGTCGACGTCCGCGGTTCCGGTGCCGCGCGCTGCGATCGTCGCGCTGCTCGCGGCGCTCGTCGCGCTCCCGCCGCTGCTGCCGACGTTCCACGTGTGGGTGCTCGTCGAGATCCTGGCGTTCGCGCTCTTCGCCGCGAGCCTTCACCTCTTGATGGGCACGGGCGGGATGGTCTCGTTCGGCCACGCCGCCTCCTTCGGCCTCGGCGCGTACGGCGCGGCGCTGCTGATGAAGCTCGCGGGCGTCACGATGCCGGTCGCGTTCGTCGCCGCGCCCGTGGTCGCGGCGGCGTGCGCGCTCGTCATCGGCTTCTTCTGCGTGCGGCTGTCGAGCATCTACTTCGCGATGCTCACGCTCGCGTTCGCGCAGATCGCGTACGCGATTGTCCACCAGTGGTACGACGTGACCGGCGGCGACAACGGGCTCCTCGGCGTGTGGCCGGCGCGGTGGCTCGCGACGCCGCTCCGGTACTACTACCTCGCGCTCGTGGCGTGTGTCGCCGGGATCGCGCTGCTCGGGGTCATCGGGCGCGCGCCGTTCGGTCTCGTGCTCCGCGCCGCGCGCGATCACGCGCGACGCGCCGAGGCCGTCGGCGTCAACGTGCGCCGCCACCAGTGGCTCGCGTTCGTCATCGCCGGGTTCTTCGGGGGCCTCGCCGGCGCGACCTTCGTCTTCCTGAAGGGCAGCGCGTTCCCCGACTACTTCTCCGTCCCGCGGTCGGTCGAGCCGCTGGTGATGGTGCTGCTCGGCGGCGTCCAGGCGCCGGCCGGCGCGCCGCTGGGCGCCGCGATCTACAAGATCCTCGACACCGTGGCGACGAAGTACACCGAGTACTGGCAGATGGTGCTCGGCGTGATCCTCGTGACGCTCGTGCTCGCGTTCCCGCGCGGGGTGATCGGCGTGCTCCGTCGTGGCTGACGTCGTCCTCGAGGTCGACCGGGTGCGGAAGTCGTTCGGCGGCGTGCACGCGGTCGACGACGTCTCGTTCGCGCTCCCCGCGGGCGAGATCCGCGCGCTGATCGGCCCGAACGGCGCGGGCAAGACGACGCTCTTCAACATCCTCACGGGGCAGCTCCCGGCCGACGCGGGCTCGGTCCGCTTTCGGGGACGCCCGATCGACGGCCTGGCCCCGTGGGCGATCTGGCGGCTCGGCATCGGCCGGACGTTCCAGATCACCGCCACGTTCGCGACGCTCACGGTCCTCGAGAACGTGCAGGTCGCGCGGCTCTCGCACGTCAGACGCAGCCGCGCGTTGTTCCGTCCCGCGCGCACGCTCGAGCTCGGACCGGCGACGACGCTGCTCGAGCAGGTGGGGCTCGCGGACCAGCGGTCGCGTGCCGCCGGCGTCCTGGCCTACGGCGATCTCAAGAAGCTCGAGCTCGCCATCGCGCTCGCGCACGACCCGACGCTGCTCCTGCTCGACGAGCCGACCGCCGGCATGGCGCCCGCCGAGCGCGGCGCGCTGATGGCGCTCACCGCGCGCATCGCGCGCGCGCGCGGCCTCACCGTGCTCTTCACCGAGCACGACATGGACGTGGTCTTCGCGACGGCCGACCGGATCATGGTGCTCCACCAGGGACGATTGATCGCGGAGGGCACGCCCGATCACGTGCGCGCGCACCGCGAGGTGCAGGCCGTCTATCTCGGAGACGCCGTGTGAGGGGGCGTGCGCTCGCGCTCGTCGTCGCCGCGTGGCCGCTCGCGGTGCTCGCCGGACACGGTGACATGCCGGTGATTGCCACGCAGCCGATGAGCTTCGCGAGCTCGACGCCGACCGAAGCGCAGTTCCTCGCCGGCAACGCGGGCACGCCGGCCACCATCGGCGGTGAGCTTCTCACGCCCGTCACCGCGGCCCGGTTGCCCGTGGTCGTGCTCGTCCACGGCGAGACCGGCCTCGCCCCGAACGTCCGTCATTGGGCCGAGGCCCTGAACGGCATGGGGCTCGGCGTCTTCCTCCTTGACAGCTTCAACGGCCGCGGGATCTCCGAGACGTCGACGGACCTCGCCCGGCTCTCGCACGCCGCGGCGCTCGTCGACGCCTATCGCGTGCTGGGCCTGCTCGCCGCGCATCCGCGCATCGACGGCCGCCGCATCGCCGTGATGGGCTTCTCGAAAGGCGGCTGGGCGGCGCTGTACGCGAGCGCGAGGCGCTTTCAACGCCTGCACGGCCCGAAGGGCGCGGAGTTCGCCGCGCACCTCGCGTTCTATCCGCCCTGCTCGACGACGTATCGCGAGGACGACCAGGTGCATCCGCGTCCGATTCGTGTCGTCCACGGAACGGCCGACGACTGGCATTCGATCGCCCCGTGCCGCCAGTACGTGACGCGACTCAAGCGCGCGGGGGCCGATGCCGCGATGATCGAGCTCAACGGCGCGCGCCACTTCTTCGACCTCCCGGACCTCGCGCCATCACTCAGGCTGCCGGGCGTGCAGCGCATGAGCTGTCTCGCCGAAGAGCGCGCGAACGGGGTCGTGAACCGCGCGACCGGACGGTCGCCGACGCGCGAGGACTGCGTGCGGCTCGGCGTCACGATCGGGCACGACGCGCGCGCGTACGAAGAGGCGCTGCGCCGGGTGAAGGAGACGCTGGTGGCCGCGCTCGGAGGCGGGTAGACGTGCGCCGGGGTGACGGCACTCGCGGAGGGCGACGGCTTCGCCGTCGTCCGGAGCGCGGGGGGCATGGGGGGCCGCCAGAGGCGGCCCCCCATGTGAATTGATTGCTGGAGCTGCGCGACGTCCACGCCGTGTACGGCCGCAGTCACGTGCTGCACGGCATCAGTCTCACCGCGCGCGCCGGCGAGGTCGTCTCGCTCCTCGGCCGCAACGGCGCGGGCAAGTCGACCACGCTCAAGGCGATCGTGGGGCTCGTCGAGGTCACGCGCGGCACCATCACGCTCGGCGAGCGGTCGCTGCGCGGGCTGCCGACGCACGCGATCAGCCGCGCCGGGATCGGGTGGGTGCCGGAAGACCGGCGGATCTTCGGCGATCTGACGGTGCGGGAGAACCTCCTCGTCGGCGAGGCCGGCGCGCGGCGCTGGTCGCTCGATCGTCTCTACGCGCTCTTTCCGCAGCTGCGGGCGCTCGCCGGCCAGCCCGGGGGCAGCCTCTCCGGCGGCGAGCAGCAGATGCTCACGATCGCCCGGACCCTCATGACGAGCCCGCGGCTGCTGCTGCTCGACGAGCCCTCCGAGGGCCTGGCGCCCGTCGTGGTGAAGGCGCTCGCCGAGAACATCGCCACCCTCAAGCGCGAAGGCCTCACGATCCTGCTCTCCGAGCAGAACCTCGCGTTCGCGCGCCGTCTCGCCGACCGCGCGTACATCATCGAGAAGGGCGAGATCAAGTTCGAGGGCCCGTTCGCGACGCTCGACGCGCAGCCGGAGATCCGTCGCGCGTACCTCAGCGTGGGCTGAGGTACGATGCCGGCGATGAAGACGCTCATCCGGAACATCGGCCAGCTCGTCAGCGGCGACATCGCGAAGCCGCGGCTCGGCGCGGACTCGATCGTCGTCGTGGACGGGCGCATCGCGGCGGTCGGCGGGCAGCTCGACGACGACGCGGACGTCGTGATCGACGCGCACGGCACCACCGTGATGCCCGGCCTGATCGACTCGCACGTGCACCCGGTGTTCGGCGACTTCACGCCGCGCCAGCGCACCGTCGACTTCATCGACTCCGCGATGAACGGCGGCGTCACCACCGCGATCTCGGCGGGGGAGGTGCATCTGCCCGGCCGGCCGAAGGACATCGTGGGCCTGAAGGCGCTCGCGATCGTGGCCGCGAAGAGCTACGAGCACTTCCGCCCGGGCGGCGTGAAGGTCCACGCCGGCGCGCCGATCCTCGAGCTCGGCATGACCGAGGCGGATTTCGCCGAGATGGCGGCCGCGGGCGTGAAGCTCGTGGGCGAGATCGGCCTCGGCTCGGTGAAGACCGGTGCGGACGCCGCGCCGATGGTGAGGTGGGCGAAGCAGCACGGCATGACGGTCACCATCCACACCGGCGGCCCGTCGATCGCGGGCTCGAGCGCGATCAACGCGGACGTCGTGCTCGAGGCCGATCCGCACGTCGTCGGCCACATCAACGGCGGGACGACGTCGTTGCCGCCGCGGGAGATCGAACGCCTCGTGGCGACCGAGATGGCGCTGGAGATCGTGCAGTGCGGGAACGTGAAGACCGCGCTGCACACGCTGCGGGTGGCGGGTGACGCGCGCGCGCTCCACCGGCTGATCATCGGCAACGACGCGCCGTCGGGCACCGGCGTGATCCCGCTCGGCGTGCTCCGCACGCTGAGCCTGCTCGCGGCGGTCGGCGAGCTCGATCCCGCGGAAGCGATCGCGTGCGCGACGGGCAACACCGCGCGCGTCTACGACCTCGACACGGGCGTGATCGCGGAAGGCCGCGCGGCCGATCTCGTCATCTGCGACGCGCCGGCGGGCGGCATCGCGCGCGACGCGCTCGGCGCGCTCTCGGCGGGCGACCTGCCCGGGATCTCGATGGTGCTGATCGACGGGACGATCACGATCGGCCGCAGCCGCAACACGCCCCCGGCCGCGCACGCGGCCGAGGTCGTGAAGGGCGCCGGCCCGTCGCAGGGAGGCCACTGATGGCGAGCCCGACTCGGAAGAAGGCGAGCAATCCGCCGGGGGTGCCGGCGCCGATCCGCGGGTACTACTCCAATGTCGTGCGCGTCTCCTCGGGACCGCTGCTGTTCGTCGCGGGCCAGGTCGGGATGGACGCGCGGGGCACGGTGCCGAAGGACGCGGCGGCGCAGGCCGAGCTGGCGCTGAAGAACATCGAGACGATCCTCGCCGCCGAAGGCGCGACGCTCGCCGACGTGGTGAAGGTGACGGTCTACGTCACGGACATGAAGTACCTCGACGAGATCACGCCCGCGCGACTGAAGGCGTTTCCGAAGGACGGGCCCGCGAGCGCCATCGTGCAGGTGGGCGCGCTCGCGCTCCCCGAGCTCAAGGTGGAGATCGAGGCGGTGGCCGTCGCGCCGTGAAGATCCGCGCGTTCCGCGGGTATCGCTACGGCATCGGGCGTGTCGCTGACGTGTCGCGTGTGGTCGCGCCGCCGTACGACCAGATCAGCCCCGAGATGCGGCACCAGCTCCACGCGATGGACCCGCACAACATCGTCCGCCTCACCCTGCCGTTGAACATGGGGGCCCCACAACTGAAGGACCCCCAAACCCCCTCCGAGCCCGACTACTCGCGCGCGAAGCAGGTTCTCGATCGGTGGCTCGCCGAGGGCGTGTGGGCGCGGGAGGAGCGGCCGGCGATCTACGCGTATCACCAGACGTACACGGTCGGCGGCACGACGATCACGCGCATGGGCTTCGTGGCCCTGGGCGAGGTGACGCCATACGCATCAGGTGAAGTCCTGCCGCACGAGCGCACCCACGCCGGGCCGAAGCGCGACCGGCTCGCGCTGCTCGAGGCGACCGGCACCGACATCGGCCTGCTGTTCATGCTGGTGGAGGATGCCGCGGGTCGGCTCGTGCGCCTCATCGATCCGGGCGGCACGCCGACCGCCGAGGCGCGTGACCTGAAGGGCGAGCGCCACGCGCTGTGGCGGATCACCGACGAGGCGACGATCGCCGAGGTCGCGCGGCACCTCGCCGAGCGCCCGGTCATCATCGCCGACGGCCATCATCGCTACGAGACCGCGGTGGACTACGCGACGCGGAATCCGGCGGCGCGCGAGAAGCTGATCGCGTTCTTTCCGCTCGAAGGCCCGGGGCTCACGATCCTGCCGAACCACCGGCTCGTCCACACCGTGCACGACTTCGGCGTCGAGCGATTCCTCGCGGGTGCGGCCGCGTGGTTCGACGTGGCGCCGCTCGCCGATCCGCTGACGTTCCGGCCGGACAATCGCCGCCTCGCGGTCGTCGCGGGCGAGCACGCGGCGGTGCTGGCGCTGCGCGACGACGCCTTCGCGCGCATCGCGTGGCCGGCGGGCACGTCGGCGGCGTGGCGCGGGCTGGCGGTCTCGATCCTTCACGAAGGGCTCCTCCGCCCGCTGCTCGACATCACCGACGAGAAGCTCGACGCGAAGACGCACGTCGAGTACACCGCCGATCAGGCCGAGGCGGTGCGGCTCGCGCGCGAGCGCAAGTTCCAGGCGGCGTTCCTCGTCGCGCCGACGACGCCGGCGGAGCTGCGGGCCGTCGTGCGCGGCGGCGAGCTGATGCCCCAGAAGTCGACGCACTTCTACCCGAAGCTCCTCGACGGCCTGGTCTTCCACCGCCTCGGCGACGCGGCATGAGAGTGATCGGTGTCGACCTCGCGTGGGGCACACGCGCGTGCTCGGGCGTTTGCGTGGTGGAGGACGGGCGCGTGCTCGACTCCGCGTGCCTGCGGTCCGACGACGAGATCGTCCGGTGGATCCGGCCATGGGACGCGGGTGAGCTCCTCGTCGCGTTCGACGCGCCCCTGATCGTGCGCAACCGCACGGGACGCCGCGCGTGCGAGAATGTGATGGCCTCGGCCTTCGCCGCCGAGCGTGCGGTGCCCTTTCCGGCGAACCTCGCGCTGTTGAGGAACGACGTGCGCGCGGCGCGCCTCGCGCGGCGCCTCCGTCTCGGTATGGCGCCCGACGCGCTCACGCGCGCGCCCGTCCGCGCGGCGATCGAAGTCTTCCCGCATCCGGCGCTCGTCGTCTTCCTCGGCCGCTCGGAGCGATTGCCGTACAAGGCAAAGCCCGGCCGCTCGCGGGCGGTGCGTCGCGCCGCGATGAACGAGCTCGTCCGCGGACTCCTCGGCCTCGAGCGCGCCGATCCGCCGCTCGATGTGACGACGAGCCCCACGTGGCCGCGCCTCGCGGCCGCGCACGCCGCGAGCCCGGGCCCAGCGGCGCTGAAGCGGCTCGAGGACGAGCTCGACGGGTACGTCTGTGCGTACATCGGGTGGTATCACCTCGCGTGGGCGGGGCGCCGCTCGCTGACCGTGGGCGACGGCACGCGTGGCTACATCGTCACGCCCGTCACCCCGCGCCACGCGGCGTTGATCCGCGCGCGCGCCGCCGCCACCGGCGTCGCCGTCTCGTGAAAGGGACAAGCATGGTGAAGCTTCGGAAGCTGGTCACGGTGACCGAGGAGATCCTCAGCGACGGCGGGCGCGAGGCGAAGCGGCCGGTGCGCAAGGTCGCCGCCGTCGCGGTGCTCGAAAACCCGTTCGCGGGGGCGTTCGTCGACGATCTGACGCCGCTCATCGACGCCGGCGAGGAGCTCGGCGCGCTGCTCGCGAAGACGGCGACGGAGGCGCTCGGGGCGCCGGCGGAGTCGTACGGCAAGGCCGCGATCGTCGGCGAGGCCGGCGAGTACGAGCACGCCGCCGCGCTGCTCCATCCGAAGCTCGGAGCGCCGCTGCGCGCCGCCGTCGGCGGCGGCAAGGCGATCATCCCCAGCGCGAAGAAGCTCGGCGGGCCGGGGACGAGCATCGACGTGCCGCTCCACTTCAAGGACGCCGCGTACGTCCGCACGCACTATGACGCGATGGAAGTCCGGCTCCACGACGCGCCCCGCGCGAACGAGATCGTGCTCGCGATCGTCGTCACCGACGGCGGCCGTCCGCATCCGCGCGTCGGCGGCCTGACGAAGGACGAGGCGAAGAAGGAAGACGGGCAGCGGTGAGGAGGCGTCCCTGAAATACACCGGCCGGCCCGTCAAGCGCCTCGAGGACGCGCGTCTGCTGCGCGGCGGCGGCCGCTACGCCGACGACATCGTGCTGCCGCGAATGGTGCGGCTCGGGTTCGTGCGCAGCCCTCACGCTCACGCGGCTGTCACCGAGGTCGACGCGACCGCGGCACGCGCGCTTCCCGGCGTCGTCGCCGTCCTCACCGCGGCCGATCTCGTGGGCCACGCGCGTCCGCTGACCCCGCGCCTCGAGGGTGGTGGCTTCAACCCGACGCCCTGGCCGCTGCTCGCCGCCGGCGTGGTGGAGTTCGTCGGCCAGCCCGTGGCGGTGGTCGCCGCGGACGGCGGCGCCGCGCTCGCGGACGCGCGCGAGGCCGTGCGCGTCGGCTAC
>VGLJ01000023.1 GCA_016866775.1 Candidatus Rokuibacteriota bacterium
CATGACTGCCCTAACTTTTTTAACACAGTAGTACTAGGAGCCTGTCGGTGAAATGAGCCTGCAACCCAACCCAGCGACGAGGCGGTCGCAGCTCGATGTGAGGTGCGGCTGGGTCACGGCGGGCGGCCGGGTCACGGCTCCCCCACGCACGAGGCTCGGTCTTGACGTGAGGCCTTATCACGTGACGACGAGCGGGAATGACGCCAGCGCCTCATGAATGTAGACTAAATAAAGGACTGGTTAGTCCATGGGGTGCGAGACGCACCCCCCAAGCCCCCCTACGCCTCCGGGCGGACGTGAAGTCCGCCCTACGGCGACTGCCGCATCATCAACGGCAGGAAGTGCGTGAGGTCGAGCGCGTCGTCCAGCGCGCGATGCCGGCGCGGATTCGGCGGGAGCGCCTCGCGCCGCCGCACCTCGTCGCGATCGATCGGCTTCGGCCAGTCCGCGAGCGCCGTCATCACCGCGCAGAGATCGACGTGCGGGCGTGGGGCGAGCGGATCGGGAAGGCCGAACGCGGCGGCGTTCATCGCGAGCCGCCGGCGGTCGATCCCTCCCCACGCGCAGGTCGGCCATCCCTTCACCGGCTGTGTCGCGATCCATCGCTCGAGACGCGCGATCGCCTGCGGGAGCTCCTCCGCCGCGTCGATGTCGGGCTGCTGGGTGTTGACGAGCGCGACGCAATAGTCGGACAGGACCGGGTTGACGCGGGGACGCACCACGATGCTAAAGGTGTCGTGCACGGTGCGCGACGCGACGTCGTACGCGGCCATGCCGATCTCGATGACCTCCGCCGGCCGCGTGGGATCGGCCCAGTCGGTGCGAAGGCTGTCCGGCCAGCAGGTGAGCTCGAGATCGATGAGGAGCGCGCCGCCTGCCCGGCGCAGCTCGGCGACCGCCTGCTCGACGACGGCCCGTTCGATCAGGGGAGCAGGTCCGCGACAGCGACGCGCGAGTGCGGGGCGGCGAGCGGCGTGATCCCTTCCGGTGGCCGGGCGATGACGAGCGACGCGTAGCGCCACCCGTGCGGGGAGGACGGTGACCACACCGGCTCGCGATAGACCTCGAGCACGCGATCGATCAGATTCACGATCCAGTAGTCGGTGATGCCCGCGCGCGCGTAGAGCGCGAGCTTGACGTCACGGTCCTTGGCGAGCGAGCTCTCGGCAACTTCGAGGATGAGGACCGGACGTTCGGGATGGCCGTCGCGGTAGTCGCGCGGGTCGCCGGGCACGACGGCGACGTCGGGCTCGGGCTCGGAGACGTCGTCCAACGCGATGGGGAGCTGTCCCTCGACGACCCAGCCGGGGCCGAACGCCCGTCGGAGAGCCGTCGCGGCGAGGCGCACCGCCGTCGCGTGCGGGGCATACTGCGGCTCCCGAAAGACGAGGAGCCCGTCGAGCAGCTCCAGGCGCTCGTCGGAGTCGAAGAACCCCTGCTCGGTCAGCTTCTCGTACTCGACCCGCTTGATCGGCCGCTGGCGGAGGAGAGGCGCGGACTCCATGGCGCCACGCTACCGGCGCACGGCGGCGGGGTCAACGTGCAATGTTTGATACAGTGCGCGCGCCGAGCGCAGGAGGGTCCTCATGCCGTCGCCCTGGCCGAAGCACGCGCGCATCGCCGTCACGCTCACGTTCGACTTCGATGCCGAGTCCGGCTGGCTCTCGCGCGATCCCGCGCTGAAGGATCGCCCGGGGATCATGTCGCAGGGCTGGTACGGCGCGAAGGTCGGCGTGCCGCGCATCCTGCGCGTCCTGAAGGCGGAAAAGCTGCCGGCGACGTTCTTCATTCCCGGCTGGGTGGTCGAGAAGTACCCGGCGGAGTCGGCGATGATCCGCGACGCGGGTTACGAGATCGGTCACCACGGGTACCTGCACGAGCGCGCGACCCCCGACAATCCCGAGGGCGAGCGTGACGCGTTCGCGAAGGGCATGCGCGCGCTCGACGCCGTCCTCGGGGTCACGCCCGCGGGCTACCGCGCGCCGGCGTGGGACCTGACCCCCATCACGCTCGACTGCGTCAAGCAGCACGGGATGACGTACTCGTCGAACCTGATGGACGACGTCTTCCCGTACGTCCATCCCGGCACGTCGATCGTCGAGCTGCCGGTGCAGTGGGTGCTCGACGACGCGCCGTACTTCATGTTCAACCCGCTCGTCCTGAACCGGCCGATGAACACCGCGGAGGCGATCTACGGTGTCTGGCGGGACGAATTCCTCGCGATGTACGAGTGGGGCGGGCTCTTCAATCTCACCTGCCACCCCGAAGTGGTCGGCCACGGCTCGCGGATGCTGATGCTCCGCCGGCTCATCCGCTTCATGAAGAAGCAGAAGGGGGTCTGGTTCGCGACCTGCCGCGAGGTCGCCCAGCACTGGCTTACGCGCTCGCGCTAGGCCTCGGAGGTGCCGGGGTCGCGCCGGACCGAGTGGCGGACGCGCGCCTGCACGTTCCGGACGACCTCGTGCTCGAGGGTGATCTCCACTTCGTGGTCCTCGATCTCCCACGCGCCGACCGTCGAGAACCAGCCGAAGCGCCGCCGGCGGCGCGGCATCACGCGACGGCCGCGGTAGATCATCGCGCGCTGGTGCGGCGCATCGAGGCGCTCGACCTCCTCCGCGCCGTGGCCGCAGATCTCCAGGACCTGCGCGCGCGTCGTCTCGCCCGGGACGAGACGCGCGAACTGGTCACGAGAAAGCGCCGTGCCCGTCTCGCGCTGGACCGGCGCCGAGGCGCGGCCGACGTGAATACGCGCGGCGAAGACGCGGCCGAGGCGCGTCGCGGCCGCCGTGATCGCCGGCCGCAGCGCGTTGCCGAGCACGAAGAAGAGCGCGGGGATGAGGATCGGCGCCCACCACTGCAGCCCCGCGAAGTACCCGAACTGCACGGTGAGCGTCTGCGGCACGATGCCTTCGCCGCTCTCGAGGAAGCGCGAGACGACTTCCGTCCGCTCCAGGGACTCGTGGCGCCGCCGCGTCGCGCTCGCCGGCGCCATCTCGTCGATCTTCAGGCGATCCGCGTCCGCGAAGAGCATGACGAGCTGGGAGGGATCGTTCGCCAGCGCCAGCACGCGGTCGCGGTGCTCGAAGTAGAGGGGGAAGAGCGCGCGCGAGCGCACGTCGTTGAACGCCAGCTCGAACCGGTAGCGGTCGCCCCAGAAGGTCGACTCGAGCCACGTCGCGGGCTTCGGCTTCACGAGCCCGCGCGTCCGGAAGCGCAGGTTCATGAGCCACGCGCGGTTGGTCATCTTCGGATGCCACGGCACGTGGAGGACGCTCGCGGGGGTGGTGAGGCCGAGCGCGCCGCCCTGGCGCACGAACGTCACGAACGCGGCGCCGCCGGCGATCGTCTCGGGCGGCGCGTCGGTCTCGAGCTGGTACGCCGAGCGCGCGAGCAGCGCCACGCGGCCGTCCTCGACGACCGTGTACCCGCGCTCCTCGACGTGGCGATTGAGCGCGGGATCCGCCGCGCCGGCGGCGCGCTCCGGCACGATCTCGCCCGGCCACAGCAGCACGATCGTCTGCTCGAAGTCGGCGGCGCTCCGCGTGGGCGGGACGTTGAGGGTCCAGAGCAGGTCGACGGTGACGTCGAGCGTCGGCGTGACCGTGGCGGTGACGAACAGCGGCCCGACGGCGAGCTCGGGATTCGCGCGCGAGCCGAGGAAGAGCTGCGCGTGCGCCGCGCCCGCCGCGCCGATCACGACCAGCGCGGCGAGCGCACCGGCCAGACGCTTCAGACGCGCACCGGCGTGAAGTCGGTGGAGTAGTGCTCCTCGAGCGGCAGCCGCTTCGCCAGCACCTTCTCCTCGATCAGCACGTCCTGCATCGCCTTGAGCGCCTCGACGTTGATGCGTCCGTCGTCGGAGAGGAGCGGACCCGAGACCTTGGTGTGCGTGGTGACGACTTCGTCCGCCGTCCAGCCCATGCGCTTGCCGATCACCTCGGCCATCTCCTTCGGATTCGCCTTCATCGCCTTGATCGCCTGGAAGAGCCCGCGCTGCGCCTTCCGGATCGTGTCCGCGCTCTTCTTGAGCGCGTCCTCGGTCACGTACTGGTTGAGGCTGATCCACTTCGGCGCCACCTGGTCGAGGCGCATGAGGAGCTTCGTCTTCTTCTGCTGCTCGAAGACCGCGCCGCCGTCCCCCCAGACGAAGCCCGCGATCTCCTTGCGGCTGAGCGCCGCGAGCTGCGCATCGAGGCCGCCGAGCGGCACCACCTGCACGTCCTTGTCCGGATTCCAGCCCTGGTGCTTGACGATCATGCGCGCGAGCACCCACGTGGTCGCGCCCGGCGCGGTCACGCCGATCGACTTGCCCTTAAGCTCGGCGACCGATTTGACTTCGGGCGCGACATTCAGCGTGAAGTAGTTGCTCTCCGCGTGCGAGGCGACCATCTTGATCGGCGCGCCCTTCTCGCGGAACACGAGGATGTCCGTGCCGCCGCTGATGCCGAGCAGCACGTCGCCGCTCAGGACACCCTTCGAGAGGTCGGGCCCGCCGCGGAACGGCACGAACTCGACGGCGAGCCCCTGCGCCTTGAAGAAGCCCTTCTCGATGCCCACGATCACCGGTCCCGCGAGGCCGTAGTCGCCGAGCACGGCCGTGCCGATCTTGATCGACGTCTGCCCGCGCACGATGGCGGGCAGGAGCGGCACCGATGCCGCCGCGGCGGCTGACGTCATCAGGAAGTGCCGACGACTGAGTCGCGTCATGAAGAGCCTCCTCAGCTTGACAGGATGGCAGAGCGCGAGCGATCCTACAACGCCTCGTGATTGCCGCGCTCTTCGGCTTCGCGGAACGGCGGACCACCCTCGGCGTCGAAGTCCGCGCCGGCCTCACCACGTTCATGGTGATGGCCTACATCATCTTCGTGAACCCGATCGTCCTGGGCTACGTCGGCATCCCCGGTCTCGAGGGCAAAGGCCTCCCGTTCGCCGCGACGCTCACCGTGACGTGCTTCACCGCGGGCGTGCTGTCGATCGCGATGGGCCTCGCGAGCAACTATCCGCTCGCGCTCGCGCCCGGGATGGGACTGAACGCGGTCGTCGCGTTCGAGCTGGTGGCCGGGCGCGGGCTCACGTGGCCGCAGGCGATGACCGTCGTGTTCCTCGAGGGCGTCGTGATCACGATCCTCGTGCTCACGCGCTTCCGCCAGGCGGTGATGAACGCCGTACCGCTCGGGCTCAAGCAAGCGATCAGCGTCGGCATCGGGCTCTTCATCGCGCTGATCGGGTTCTTCACGGCGGGCTTCGTCGTGAAGCCCGGCGCCGGTCCGCTGCCGGTCGGGCTCGGGCCGTTGCGCGGTCTTCCGATCGCCGTCTTCCTCATCGGCTTCGTGCTGACCGCCGTGCTGGTCGCGCGCCGTGCGCGCGGCGGCCTGCTCATCGGGATCGTCGCCACGACCGTTCTCGCGATCGCGCTCAACGGCCTCTTCGCGGGTTGGAAGGGGTTCCCGACACCGGGCGCGGCGCAGATCCCGGCCGGCATCATCCAGGCGCCGGACTTCTCCACGTTCGGGCGGCTCGACTTCGGGCTGTTCGCGAAGCTCGGCGTCCTGGCCGCGTGCCTCGCGATCTTCTCGTTGATGCTGAGTGACTTCTTCGACACCATGGGAACGGTCATCGGCGTCGGCGGCAAGGCCGGCTTCGTCGACGCGCAGGGGCGCCTGCCGCGCGTCGACCGCGTGCTGCTGGTGGACTCGCTCGGCGCCGTCGCGGGCGGCCTCGCGAACTCCAGCAGCAACACGACCTATATCGAAAGCGCCGCGGGTGTCTCCGAAGGTGGACGCACCGGCCTCGTCGCGGTGGTGGTCGGCGTCCTCTTCCTGCTCGCGACGTTCTTCGCCCCGCTGGCCGCGGTCATCCCCGCGCAGGCGACCGCCCCGGCCCTCGTGCTGGTCGGCTTCTACATGATGACGGTCGTTCGGGAGATGGCCTGGGACGATCCGGAGGAGGCGATCCCCGCCTTCGTCACGATGCTCGTGATGCCGTTCACCTGGTCGATCACCAACGGCATCGGCGCCGGCTTCGTGACCTGGGTGGCGATCAAGATCTTCGCCGGACGCGCCGGCGCCGTCCACCCGATGCTGTGGCTCGCATCCGCCGCGTTCGTGCTGTACTTCGCCCTGCCGCTGCTGGAAGGCACCGCCCGCTAAGCCTTCGTCTTTCCGGCCCAATCCTTGACACCCCGGGGCCGAATCGCTACACTCTCGCAACTTTTTTTGCGCCGGCCCCCCCGGGACCCGGCAGTAACTCGTGGCAGCGACGCGGAGGCGAATTGGTCGACCGGACACTCGATACGGCTGCGGATACGTTCCCGAAGCTCGTTCGCGCGAACGCGAACCGGCTCGGCCGCAAGACCGCCATCCGCGAGAAGGACCTCGGGATCTGGCAGTCCTCCTCCTGGAAGGACTACTGGGAGCAGGCCCGGCTGATCGCGCTCGGCCTCGCGTCGCTCGGGTTCGCCCGGGGCGACAAGACCGCGATCGTGGGCGACAACCGGCCCCAGCTCTACTGGGCGGTGTGCGCCACGCAGGCGCTCGGCGGTATCCCCGTGCCGCTCTACCAGGACTCGATCGAGAAGGAGCTCGCGTACATCGTGGACCACGCGGAAGCGCGGTTCGCGATCGTCGAGGACCAGGAGCAGGTCGACAAGCTCCTCCACCTCCGCGCGCAGTGCCCGAAGCTCGAGTTCATCGTCTACGACGACCCGCGCGGACTCCGCGCCTACTCCGAGCCGAACCTCATGTCGCTCGAGGAGCTGATCGAGCAGGGGCGCAAGTTCGAGCAGAACCATCCCGGCCACGTCGAGAACGAGGTGGCGAAGGGCCGCGCCGACGACACCGCGATCATCTGCTACACGTCGGGCACCACGGGCGCGCCGAAGGGCGCGATGCTCTCGCACAGCAACCTCATCCTGACGTCGCTCGCCGGGGCCCGGGCCGACGGTCTGCGCGAGGACGAGGAGATCCTCTCGTACCTGCCGATGGCGTGGGTGGGCGACCACGTCTTCTCGTACGCGCAGTCGATCCTCCTCGGCTTCCCGGCGAACTGTCCCGAGAGCGCGGCCACGGTGCTGCAGGACCTGAAGGAGATCGGGCCGACCTACTTCTTCGCGCCGCCGCGGATCTGGGAGAGCATCCTCACGAACGTCATGCTCCGGCTCGAGGACTGCGCGTGGCCGAAGCGCAAGCTCGTGCACTTCTTCCTGAACCTCGCGCAGGACATGGAGCGCCGGCGGCTCGCGGGCCAGCCGGTGCCGCTGCTGCCGCGCCTGCTCTATCCGCTGGGTAAGGCACTCGTCTACGCGCCGCTGCGCGACAACCTCGGCATGCGGCGCGTGCGCCGCGCGTACACGGCGGGCGAGGCGATCGGCCCGGAGATCTTCGTGTTCTTCCGCGCGCTCGGCATCAACGTGAAGCAGCTCTACGGGATGACCGAGGCCAGCGTCTTCGTGACGATCCAGCGCGACGGCGACGTGCGGCTCGACAGCGTGGGCACGGCGGTGCCCGGCGTGGAGATCAAGATCGCCGAGAGCGGCGAGGTGCTGTTCCGCAGCCCGGGCGTCTTCCAGGGCTACTACAAGAACGCCGACGCGACGCGCGCGACCGTGCAGGACGGGTGGCTCAACTCGGGCGACGCGGGCTTCCTCGACGCGTCGGGCCACCTGAAGATCATCGACCGCGCGAAGGACCTGAGCCGGCTCGCGGGCGGCACGATGTTTCCGCCGAAGTACATCGAGAACAAGCTCAAGTTCTCGCCCTTCGTCAAGGAAGCCGTCTGCATCGGCCAGGGGCGTCCGTTCGTGGTCGCGCTCGTGAACATCGACCTCGCCGCCGTCGGGAACTGGGCGGAGCGGCGGGGGATTGCCTATTCGAGCTACACGGATCTGAGCCAGAAGCCGGAGGTCTACGGCCTGATTCACGAGGACGTCGCGCGCGTGAACCGGAGCCTGCAAGAGGACGCGGCGCTGCGCGGCGCCCAGATCCGGCGCTTCCTCATCCTGCACAAGGAGCTGGATCCGGACGACGAGGAGATCACCCGCACGCGCAAGGTGCGCCGTGGCTACATCGCGCAGAAGTACGCCGAGCTCATCGACGCTCTGTACAGCAACCGGTCCCACGTCCAGGTCGAGGCGAAGGTCACCTACGAAGACGGCCGCACGGGCACCATCCGGGCCGACGTGACGATCAAGGACGTTGGGTGACCCTCCCGCTGCTCGAAGTGGAGGGCGTGAGCGTGCGCTTCGGCGCGCTCACCGCGCTCACGCACGTGAGCCTCGAGATCGCGCGCGGCGAGATCGTGGCCATCATCGGCCCCAACGGCGCCGGCAAGACCACGCTCCTCAACGTGATCAGTGGGTTCTATCACCCCTACGAGGGCCGGATCCTCTTCGACGGCAGGGACCGGACGAATCTCCGCCCGCCCGACGTGGCCGAGCTCGGCGTGGCGCGCACGTTCCAGAACGTCGCGCTCTTCAAAGGGATGAGCGTGCTCGACAACATCATGACGGGCCGCCTCTTGAAGATGCGCGGGAGCTTCCTCCTCGACGCGCTCTGGTGGGGCCCGGCGCAGCGCCAGGAGCTCGCGCACCGCGAGGCCGTCGAGCGGATCATCGACTTCCTCGAGATCCAGGCGATCCGCAAGACCCGGGCGGGCACGCTGCCGTACGGGCTGCAGAAGCGCGTCGAGCTCGCGCGCGCGCTCGCCGCGGAGCCGCAGCTCCTCCTGCTCGACGAGCCGATGGCGGGGATGAACGTCGAGGAGAAGGAAGACATGTGCCGGTTCATCCTCGACGTCAACAGCGAGTTCGGCACGACCATCGCGCTGATCGAGCACGACATGGGCGTCGTCATGGACATCTCGCACCGCGTGGCGGTGCTCGACTACGGGCGGAAGATCGCCGACGGCACGCCGGACGAGGTCCGGAAGAACCAGGCGGTGCTCGACGCGTATCTGGGAGTCTCATCGGAGGGGGCCTCGGCGGCCCCCTCCGAAACCTCCCCCAGGATTGCGCCGGCAAAGCCGGCGCTCGAACGGCCCGGGGCCTGACATGAGCGTCTTCCAGCAAGTCCTCATCGGGCCGCTGAAGGACATCGGGTCGAATCCGGCGTTCTTCGGCGAAGTCGTCATCGGCGGGATTCTCGCCGGGATGCTCTACTCGCTGGTGGCCCTGGGGTTCGTGCTGATCTTCAAGGCCTCCGGCGTGTTCAACTTCGCGCAGGGCGTGATGGTCCTGTTCGCGGCGCTGACGCTCGTCGGCCTCATCGAGCGCGGCGCCGGCGTGTGGGTGGCGCTGGCCGCGACGGCGCTCGTCATGATCGTGCTCGCGTTCGCCATCGAGCGCGCGGTGCTGCGGCCGCTCGTGAACCAGCCGCAGATCATCCTCTTCATGGCGACGATCGGCCTGAACTTCTTCCTGGAAGGCTTCGGCGAGATGCTCTGGGGCGCCAACGTCAAGAAGCTCGACGTCGGGATCCCGGACCGCTCGTTCATGGCCGCCGGGATGCAGATCAACCAGCTCGAGCTCTCCGCGGGCGGCATCGCCGCGATCCTCGTCGTCGTGCTCGCGATCTTCTTCCAGAAGACGCGGATCGGACGGGCGCTCCGCGCGGTCGCGGACGACCACGAGGCCGCGCTGTCCATCGGCATTCCACTGAAGACCATCTGGGTGGTGGTGTGGTCGGTGGCCGGGCTCGTCGCGATCGTGGCGGGGATCATGTGGGGCGCGAAGAGCGGCGTGCAGTTCAGCCTGTCGCTGATCGCGCTGAAGGCGCTGCCGGTGCTGATCCTCGGCGGCTTCGAGTCCGTGCCCGGCGCGATCGTGGGCGGCCTGATCATCGGCGTCGGCGAGAAGATCGGCGAGGTCTACTGGGGCCCGCTGGTCGGCGGCGCGATCGAGAACTGGTTCGCGTACGTCCTCGCGCTCGCCTTCCTGCTGATCCGGCCGCAAGGCCTCTTCGGCGAAAAGATCATCGAACGGGTGTGACGGCGTGATCTATCGCGAAGCGGGGCAGTTCAAGACCACGTACGCGGCGGATCAGGCGATCTTTCCGATCCTCCAGGACCGGATCTTCGTGGCGCTCGCCGTCGTCGGCGCGTTCGTGATCCCGGTCCGCTTCGCCAACGAGTACTGGCTGCAGGCGGTGCTCATCCCGTTTCTCATCTACGCGCTCGCCGCGCTCGGCCTGAACCTCCTCACCGGCTACGCGGGCCAGCTGTCGCTCGGTACCGGCGGCTTCATGGCGGTGGGCGCCTACTCCGCGTTCAAGCTCGCGAGCGCGTTCCCCGCGCTCAACATCGTGCTCGTCTTCCTGCTCTCGGGACTCGTCGCCGCGCTCGTCGGGGTGGTGTTCGGCATCCCGAGCCTGCGGATCAAGGGCTTCTACCTGGCCGTGGCCACGCTCGCCGCGCAGTTCTTCTTGATCTGGCTCTTCAACAAGGTCGGGTGGTTCGTGAACTACGCGCCGTCGGGCACGATCACGGCGCCGCCCCGGACCGTCTTCGGCGTCATGGTGACGGGCCCCGACGCCGCCGCGGGCGCGCGCTACGTGGCCGCGCTCGCGTTCGTCGCGGTCTTCGCGCTCATCGCCAAGAACCTCGTGCGCGGCCGCGTGGGCCGGTCGTGGATGGCCATCCGCGACCGCGACATCGCGGCCGAGATCATCGGCGTCCGGCCGCTCCGCACGAAGCTGCTCGCGTTCGCGATCAGCTCCTTCTACTGCGGCATCGCGGGCGCCGAGCTCGTCTTCCTGTACCTCGGCAGCGCGGAGACCCTGGCGTTCGACATCAACCTCTCGTTCCTGGTGCTGTTCATGGTGATCATCGGCGGGCTCGGCAGTGTGCTGGGCTCGTTCCTCGGCGCCGCCTTCATCGTGCTGGTGCCGATCTTCCTGACGAACGTCCCGCACACGGTGGGACTCAACCTGCCCGTCGCCCTCGCGAAGCAGATCGAGCTGATGATCTTCGGCGGGCTCATCCTCTTCTTCCTGATCGTGGAGCCGCACGGCCTCGCGCGGCTGTGGCAGATCACCAAGGAGAAGCTCCGGCTCTGGCCCTTCCCGCACTAATGCGCCAAAGGAGGACCTCATGATCTCGAAGCGCTTCGTCGTCGTCGCCGTCGCGCTCGCGCTGGCTCTCGGGCCGCTGGCGAGCGCCGTGCTCGCCCAGGGGCCATCGATCTTCATCCCGCTGCTCGTCTACCGGACGGGCCCGTACGCCCCGAGCGGCATCCCGAACGCCAACGGGTTCCAGGACTACTTCAATCTCCTCAACGAGCGTGACGGCGGCATCAACGGCGTCAAGATCGCCGTCGAGGAATGCGAGACGCAGTACGACACCAAGCAGGGCGTCGAGTGCTACGAGCGGCTGAAGTCCAAGGCCGTGCTCATCAACCCGTACTCGACGGGCATCACCTACCAGCTCATCCCCAAGGCGCCCGGCGACAAGGTCGTCGTGCACTCGATGGGCTACGGCATGACGGCGTCCGCCGACGGCCGCTACTTCCCCTGGGTCTTCAACTTCCCGATGACGTACTGGAGCCAGGCGTCCTCCTTCGTCAAGTACGTGGGCGCGCAGGAAGGCGGGCTGGAGAAGCTGAAGGGCAAGAAGATCGTCCACATCTTCCACAACAGCCCGTACGGCAAGGAAGCGAACCCGACGCTCGAGACGCTCGCGAAGGCGCACGGCTTCGAGCTCACGCTGCTCGCCGTCGACCACCCGGGGCAGGAGCAGAAGGCCACGTGGCTGCAGGTCCGCCGCATCAACCCGGACTGGATCTACCTCTCGGGGTGGGGCGTGATGAACGGCGTCGCCGTGAAGGAAGCCGCCGGCATCGGCTACAAGATGGACCGCCTGGTCGGCAACTGGTGGTCGGGCAGCGAGTCGGACGTCATTCCCGCCGGCGACGGCGCGAAGGGCTACAAGTCGATGACGTTCCACGCGCCGGGCGCCGGCTTCAAGGTCCACCAGGACGTCATCAAGCACGTCTACGACAAGGGCAAGGGCGCCGCGAAGAAGGAGGCGCTCGGCGAGGTCTATCACAACCGCGGCATGATCAACGCCATGCTCAACGCCGAGGCGATCCGTACGGCGATGGCGAAGTACAACCTCAAGACCGCGCCGACGGGCGAGCAGGTGCGCTGGGGCTTCGAGAACCTCGACCTCACCGAGGCGCAGCTCGACAAGCTCGGCATGAAGGGGATGATCCGTCCCCTGAAGGTCAGCTGCGAGAATCACGAAGGCAACGGGCTGGCCGCGGTTCAGCAGTGGGACGGCAAGCAGTGGAAGGTCGTCTCGGACTGGATCGAGCCGATGCGCAACGTCGTCCGCCCGAAGCTCGAGGAAGCGGCGGTGCAGGAGGGCGGCGAGAAGCTGAAGTACGCGAAGCGCGACTGCTCGAAGGAGAAGTAAGGCGCACGATGGGCGACTTGCTGACGGTCAACAACATCGAGGTGATCTACGACCACGTGATCCTCGTGTTGAAGGGCGTCTCGCTTCGCGTCCCCGAGGGGGGCATCGTCGCCCTCCTCGGGGCCAACGGCGCGGGCAAGTCGACCACGCTCAAGGCGATCTCCGGGCTGCTCAGGACCGAGCGCGGCGACGTCACGAAGGGCGCGATCGAGTTCCACGGCGCGACGATCCACCGCCATCCGCCCGACGAGGTCGTGCGGCGCGGGATCGTGCAGGTGATGGAAGGCCGCCACGTCTTCGAGCACCTGTCGGTCGAGGAGAACCTCCTCACCGGTGCCTACACGCGGCGGAGCGGCGGAGAGACGCGCCGCGACCTCGACATGGTCTACGGCTATTTCCCGCGGCTCACGCACCGGCGCAACGTCGCCGCCGGCTACATCTCGGGCGGCGAGCAGCAGATGCTGGCCATCGGCCGCGCGCTCATGGCGCACCCGAAGCTGATGCTCCTCGACGAGCCGTCGATGGGCCTGGCGCCGATGCTGGTGGCCGAGATCTTCGACATCGTCGGGCGCTTGAACCGGGAGGAAGGCGTGGCGGTGCTGCTCGCCGAGCAGAACGCGACCATCGCGCTGAAGCACGCGCAGCACGGCTACGTCATGGAGAGCGGCCGCATCGTCCTCGAGGGCGACGCGAAGACGATCAGCGAGAACGAGGACATCAAGGAGTTCTACCTGGGCCTCTCCGGCGTAGGACAGCGCAAGAGCTATCGGGACGTCAAGCACTATCGCCGTCGGAAGAGGTGGCTATCGTGAGGCTTCGTCCATGAGCGCTATTCTCGAGATCGCGGACGTGTCCCGGTCCTTCGGTGGCGTGCAGGCCGTGCAGAAGGTGAGCGTCGACATCCCGCGCGGCGAGATCATGTCGATCATCGGGCCGAACGGCGCGGGCAAGACCACGGTCCTCAACATGATCAGCGGCTTCTATCACCCCGATCACGGCCGCATCCTGCTCGAGGGCACGGACATCACCCACCTGGCGCCGAGCGAGATCGCCAAGCTCCGTGTCGCCCGCACGTTCCAGAACATCGCGCTCTTCAGCGGCATGACCGTGCTCGACAACCTGATGCTCGGCCGCCACGTGCTCATGAAGTCCGGCGTGCTGTCTTCGTTCATCTACTGGGGGCTCGCCCAGAGAGAGGAAGTCGCACACCGCAAGCGTGTCGAGGACCTCATCGACTTCCTGAAGATCCAGGATCTCCGGCGCCGGCCCACGGGCTCGCTCGCGTACGGACTGCGCAAGCGCGTGGAGCTCGGGCGCGCGCTCGCGCTCGATCCGAAGATCCTCCTGCTCGACGAGCCGATGGGCGGCATGAACCAGGAAGAGAAGGAGGACATGGCGCGCTTCATCCTCGACGTGAACGAGGAGTGGGGCACGACCATCATCCTCATCGAGCACGACATGGGCGTGGTCATGGACATCTCCGACCGCGTGGCCGTGCTCGACATGGGCCTGAAGATCGCGGAAGGCAAACCCGACGAGGTGCGCGTGAACCCTGCCGTGGTCAAGGCGTATCTCGGCGAGACGAAGACCAGCGAGGTCCGCCATGGCTGACCGTCACGACCTTTCGACGCTGCCCCGGCTCCTGCTCCGCAACGCCCGCGAGTTCCCGCGCCGCGCGGCCATGCGCGAGAAGGACCGCGGTATCTGGCAGTCATGGAGCTGGCACGACTATCACGGTCAGGTCCGCGACTTCGCGCTGGGGCTCGCGGCGCTCGGGTTCACGCGCGGGGATCGCCTCTCCGTCATCGGCGACAACCGCCCGCGCCTCTACGCGGCGCAGCTCGCCGCCCAGTGCCTCGGCGGCGTGTCGGTCCCCGTGTACCAGGACTCCATCGCCAGGGAGCTCGCGTACATCTGGAGCCACGCGGACGTCTCCGTGATCGTGGCCGAGGACCAGGAGCAGGTCGACAAGGTCATCGCGCTGCGCGACGAGCTGCCGCATCTCCGGTGGGTCGTGTACGACGACCCGCGGGGGATGCTCGCCTACAAGTTCGACTGGCTGAAGTCGTTCGCCGACGTCCAGGCCGCGGGCCGCGAGCGCGCGGCGAAGGACGCCGGGCTGCTCGAGCGCGAGATCGCGCAGGGCAAGGCGGACGACGTCGCGTTCGTCTGCTACACGTCGGGCACGACGGGCAGTCCGAAGGGCGCGATGATCACGCACACCAACGCGATCGCGACCGCGCGGATGGCGATGGCGTCAGAAGACTTTCGCATCGACGACGACTACCTCGCGTACCTCCCCATGGCCTGGGTGGGCGACGCGTTCTACACGCTCGTGATGAGCCTCTACGTCGGCTTCACGATCAACTGTCCGGAGAGCCCGGAGACCGTGCAGCGCGACCTGCGCGAGCTCGGACCGACGCAGCTCCTGGCGCCGCCGCGCATCTGGGAGAACATGCTGACCGGCGTGCTCATCCGCGCCAACGACGCGGGGCCGCTCAAGCGGCGCGTGTTCGAGTACTTCCGCCGCGTCGCCGAGCAGCTCGAGATCCTGCGCGCCGACGGCAAGCCGATCCCCCTCGGCCTGCGGATCACGTACGCGCTCGGCCAGTTCTTCGTGTACGGGCCTGTCCGGGACCAGATCGGCCTCAGGCGCACGCGCTTCGCGCTCACCGGCGGCGCGCCGCTCGGCCCCGACACGTTCCGCTTCTTCCGCGCGATCGGCGTCAACCTCAAGCAGGTCTACGGCTCCACCGAGACCACCGGGCTCGTGTCGCTCCAGCCCAGCGCCGAGGCGAACCCGACGACGGTCGGGCGCCCGTGCGAGGGTGTGGAGGTGAAGATCGCCGAGCGCGGCGAGGTGCTGGTGCGCAGCGCCGGGATCTTCCGCGGGTACCTGAAGAACGAGGAAGCGACGCGCGAGGTGATCGACGCCGAGGGCTGGTTCCACACGGGCGACGCGGGCTTCGTCGACCCGCGCGGCCACCTCGTGGTCATCGACCGCGCCAAGGACGTGGGCGCCGTCGCCGACGGCACACCGTTCGCGCCGCAGTTCATCGAGAACAAGCTGAAGTTCAGCCCCTACATCCGCGAGGCGGTCGCGTTCGGCCACGAGCGGCCGTTCGTCACCGCGATGATCGCCATCGACATGAACACCGTCGGCACGTGGGCGGAACGCCGGTCGCTGCCGTACACGAGCTACATGGACCTGAGCCAGAAGCCGGAGGTCGGGGGCCTGCTCCGCGAGGAGATCGCGAAGATCAACGAGACCCTGCCCGAGGCGACGAAGATCCGGCGCTTCCTCCTCCTCACGAAGGACCTGGAAGCCGACGACGCGGAGATGACGCGGACGCGGAAGGTGCGCCGCCGCTACGTGGCGGAGAAATACGCCCCCGTGATCGACGCCTTTTACACCAAGGAGACGGAGGTGGAGCTCACGAGCTCGGTGACGTACGAGGACGGTCGCACCGCCACCATCAAGTCGCGGGCCCGCATCGAAGACGTGGAGACCCGGGAGCCGGCTCATGCTTGAAGCGCTCGACCTGCAGTTCACGATCCTGCTGCTCTCGAACGGCGTGATGATCGGCCTCATGTACTCGCTGATCGCGCTCGGCTTCGTGCTCGTCTACAAGGCGACCGACGCCGTGAACTTCGCCCAGGGTGAGTTCGTGATGATCGCGGGCTTCGTCGCGGTCGGCGCGCTCACCGTCGCCGGCATCCCGCTGTGGCTCTCGATCCTCGCGGCGCTCGTGGCGATGGTGGGCTTCGGCTTCGCGCTCGAGCGCGTGATGCTGCGCAAGCTCATCGGCCGGCCCATCATCGCGGTGGTCATGGCGACGATCGGGCTGGCGGCCATCCTGCGCGGTCTCGGGCCGTTCGGCATCTTCCAGGGCACGCGCCCGCTGCCGCTGCCGCTGCGGGACGAGCCGTTCATCCTCGGCCCCCTCTTCATTCCGCCGATCCAGCTCCTCGGCGGCATCGTGAGCCTCGTGTTCCTCGCGGGCTTCGGGTACTTCTTCCTGAAGTCGCGCAAGGGCGTCGCGATGCGGGCGGTGGCCGACAACCAGCAGGTCGCGATGGCCATGGGGATCGACGTGGAGCGCTACTTCGGGCTGGCGTGGGCGATGACGGGCGTCGTCTCGGCGCTCGGCGGGGTCCTCTGGGGAAACATGCTCGGCGTGGACGTGAACCTCGCGCTGGTGGGGTTCAAGGTCTTCCCGGTCGTCATCCTCGGCGGGCTCGACTCGATCCCGGGCGCGATCATCGGCGGGCTCATCGTCGGCCTCGTCGAGAACCTGGCGGCGGGCTACATCGATCCGTACGTCGGCGGCGGGACGAAGGACTTCGCGCCGTACGTGCTGATGATCCTCGCGCTCATGATCCGGCCCTACGGCATCTTCGGCAAACGCATCATCGAGCGAGTGTGACCGCCAACATGGCTGGCGCAGGGCGAGGGAAGGGGACCAACCGTTGATCCATCGAGAGTGCGGCGTTCTCAAGACGACCTACGAAGCAGACATGGCGCTCTACCCGCTGCCGATCGCGAAGTACACGGTCGCGGCGCTGGGCGTGCTGTTCTTCCTCGTGCTCCCGCTCTCGCTGCACGAGTACTACCTGTCGATCGCCAACCTCGTGTGGATCTCGATCATCGGGGCGCTCGGCCTCAACATCCTCGTCGGCTACACCGGGCAGGTGTCCATCGGCCACGGCGCCTTCATGTCGGTGGGCGCCTACACCGCCGCGAACTTCGCCACGCGGCTGGACTTCCCGTGGCCGGTCAACCTGCTCCTCGGCGGGCTCATGGCCGCGGCCATCGGGGCGATCGTCGGGATCCCATCGCTGCGCATCAAGGGCCTCTACCTGGCGATCGCGACGCTGGCCGGGCAGCTCATCATCGAGTGGACCATCAACCACGTCACGTTCATCAGCGGCGGCGTCCAGGCCTCGATCGAGGTGCCGCGCCCGCAGCTCGGGACGGTCGTGCTCAACACGCACCGGGAGATGTACTTCTTCCTGCTCTTCTTCGTGGTCGTGGCGATCGTCGGCACGATGAACCTCATGCGCAGCCGGGTGGGCCGCGCGTTCGTCGCCATCCGCGACCAGGACATCGCGGCGGAGATCATCGGCATCAACATCTTCCGCTACAAGCTCCTGGCGTTCGCGATCTCGTCCTTCTACGCCGGCGTGACGGGCGTGCTCTACACGTACTACTTCGGCATCGCGAACTACGAGCAGTTCCAGATCGGCGTGTCGATCGACTACCTGGCGATGATCATCATCGGCGGGCTCGGCTCGGTGCTGGGGTCGATCTTCGGCGCGGCGTTCGTCACGCTGCTGCCGATCGGCATCCGTTACGGGATGGAGGCGGTGAGCGGCGTGCTCTTCTCCGAGGCGACCGTGCACAACCTCATTCCCGCGCTCCGTCTCACGCTGTTCGGCGCCCTCATCATCGTGTTCCTGGTGCTCGAGCCCGAGGGCCTGAACCGCCTGTGGCGGAACATCCGCAGCTACTTCCGCGTATGGCCGTTCGCGTACTGACGTGCGCGAAGAAGGGAGACAGCGTATGCGCAAGTCCCTGATCGCTCTCATCGCGATCGTGGTCGCGATGGCGCCCGTGATGCCCGCCTCGGCGGGGCACGAGATCGTCATCGGACTCCAGTGCGATCGCACCGGGGCCACCCAGATCGTGGGCACGGTCCTGTGCCCCGGATTCCACGACTACATCGCCCTCGTGAACTCGAAGGGCGGGGTCGAGGGTCACAAGATCAAGGCCCTCGAGATCGACCACGAGTACAAGGTGCCGCCCGGCGTCGAGGCGTACGAGCGCCACAAGAAGGAAGGCGCCGTGACGATGGCGATCTACGGCACCCCGCACATCTACGCGCTCGCGGCGAAGCTGACCGAAGATCGCATCCCCGGCACGTCGCCGGGCTTCGGCAGCGCCGCCGCCGCGGACGGCATCAAGTACCCGTACATCTTCCCCATCGCGGCGACGTACTGGTCGCAAGGCGCGGCCGCGGTGGACTTCGTCAAGAAGCAGCTCGGCGGCAACCTGAAGGGCAAGAAGATCGCGTATCTCTTCTTCGACAACCCGGCCGGCCGTGAGCCGATCGAGGTCATCGAGGACATCGCGGCCAAGGAAGGCTTCCAGCTCAAGACGTTCGCGGTCCCGCCGCCCGGCGTGGAGATGGGCGCGCAGGTCCTCGACATCGCGCAGCGCTTCCGCGCGGACTTCGTGATCGCGCACCTCTTCGGCGGCGCGCCCGGCGTGTCGATCAAGGAGTTCAAGCGCGTCGGCTATCCGCTGCGCAAGGTCGTGTCGTTCGTGTGGGGCGCCGCCGAGGCGAACATCGAGGCGGGCGGTGGCTTCGCCGCGGCCGAGGGCTACTACGCGATGCAGTTCGCCGGCGTGGGCAAGGACTACCCGGTCCTGAACGAGATCCGCGAGATGTACAAGAAGCAGGGCAAGCCCGAGCCGAAGGAGATGGCGTCCACCGTCTTCTACAATCGCGGCGTGCTGATCGCGGCGCTCCACGTCGAGGCGATCCGCAACGCGGTGAAGGACAAGAAGGACGGCAAGATCACGGGCGAGGACGCGAAGAAGGGCTTCGAGAAGATCAGCAACTTCACGCTCGGCGGGCTGGTGCCGCCGCTCAAGGTCACGCCGCAGGACCACGAGGGTGGCGGGCTCGTCCAGATCTGGCAGGTGAAGGGCGGGAAGTTCGAGAAGGTGACGGACTGGTACGCGGCGTATCAGGACGTGGTCGCGAAGCACATCAAAGACCACGGCGCGAAGAAGTAGAGATTCGGACGGGGCCGTCGCACGTGCGGCGGCCCCTCCGGAGACATCATGCTGACGCTCAACAACGTCGAAGTCATCTACGACGGGGTCATTCTCGTCCTGAAGGGCGTGTCGATCGTGTGCCCCGAGGGCAAGATCACGACGCTGCTCGGCGCGAACGGCGCCGGCAAGACGACGACGCTCAAGGCGATCTCGGGGCTGCTGCGGTCCGAGCGCGGCGACATCACCAAGGGCTCCGTCGAGCTCGCGGGCACGCGCATCGATCACATGCGGCCGCACCAGATCGTGCAGCGTGGCGTGGTCCAAGTGTTCGAAGGCCGGCGCGTGTTCGAGCACCTCACCGCGGAAGAGAACCTCATCGCGGGCGCGCACACGGTGCCGGATCGCAAGCGCATCACCGAGCGCATGGAGCGCGTCTACCAGTACTTCCCCCGGCTCAAGGAGCGGCGCTACCAGCAGTCGGGCTATCTCTCCGGCGGCGAGCAGCAGATGCTCGTCATCGGGCGCGCGCTCATGTCGGAGCCGCGCGTGATCCTGCTCGACGAGCCCTCGCTCGGCCTCGCCCCGATGCTGGTGGAAGAGATCTTCCAGATCGTGCAGCGCCTCAACCGCGAGCAGAAGCTCACGGTGCTCCTCGTCGAGCAGAACGCGGCGCTCGCGCTCACCATCGCGGACCACGGCTACGTGATGGAGAACGGGCGCATCGTGCTGGAGGGCGCGGCGTCCGCGCTGCGCGAGAACGCCGACATCAAGGAGTTCTATCTCGGGCTCACCGAGGTGGGCGCGCGCAAGTCGTACCGGGACGTGAAGCACTACAAGCGCCGCAAGCGCTGGCTCAATTAGCTCGGAGGGGGACTTCGCCCCCCTTCCGACGCGCGGCACGAGCCTGACGGCTCGTGCTCGCGCTGCCTCCCCCAGGAGGATTGCGCCGGCAAAGGCGGCGCTCGAACAACGAAGGAGGAGACGACATGGGGCTCAGGGTGATCGGGTGGGGGTTGGTGGCACTGCTCGTTGCTGTCGGAATCGTCGGGCTCCTGCCTGCCACGAGTGAGGCACAGGCGTGCGCCGGGTCCTACGAGCAGGGGAAGGGGAGCAACTTCGGCGCGTGCGCGGCCGGCGCGGCTGCGCCCGCGGCGTCGACGGCGTCGCTCTACCGGCGGCTCGGCGGGCGTGAAGGCATCGCGCTCGTCGTCGGCGACTTCGTCGCGAGCATGGCGGCCGACAACCGGGTCAACGCGCGGTTCAAGCAGCTGAAGCCGGCCGAGGTCGAGAAGTTCAAGACCAACCTCGCCGACCAGATCTGCGACGCGACGGGCGGGCCGTGTTCGTACGTGGGCAAGGACATGCCCACGGCCCACAAGGACATGAAGATCACCGAGGCCGAGTGGAACGCGACGGTCGAGAACCTCGGCAAGGCGCTCGACAAGCACAAGGTCCCGGCGAAGGAAAAGCAGGAGCTCGTCGGCATCCTCGCGCCGATGAAGGGCGACATCGTCGGGCGGTGACGTCGTGAAGATCTTCGACGAGCAGCACGAGATGTTCCGCGCCACGGTGCGTGCCTTCGTCGAGAAGGAGATCATGCCGCACGTCGAGGAGTGGGAGCAGGCCGGGCGCATGCCGCGGTGGATCTGGCCGCGCATGGGCGAGCTCGGCCTGCTCGGTGTCGAGTACGACGAGAAATACGGCGGCGCCGGCGCGGACCTCCTGACGACGGCCATCCTCCACGAGGAGTGCGCGCGGTCGCGCTCGGGGTCGTTCGCGATGGCGGTCGGCGTCCACTGCGACATGGCCTCGCCGCACCTCTACTGGACCGGCAGCGAGGCCCTGAAGGAGACGTACCTGCCGGCGATCTGCCGCGGCGAGACGCTCACGGCGATCGCGGTGACGGAGCCGGGCGGCGGCAGCGACGTCGCGGCCATCCGCACCCGCGCCGTGCGCGACGGCGACCACTACGTGATCAACGGCTCGAAGATGTTCATCACCAACGGCGCCACCGCGGACGTCTTCTTCCTCGCCGCGCGCGTCGAGGCCGGCACCGACGAGAAGCGGCACCGCGGCATCTCGATGTTCCTCGTGGAGCGCGAGACGCCCGGATTCACGGTCAGCCGCACCCTCGACAAGATGGGGATGCGCGCGTCGGACACCGCGGAGCTCAGCTTCCAGGACATGCGCGTGCCCGCGGCGCACCTGCTGGGGCGCGAGGGCGTGGGCTTCTACGAGGTCATGCGCGTGTTCCAGCGCGAGCGGCTCGTGGCCGGGCTGCACGCGGTGGCGATGTCGGACCGCGCATTGGATGACACGGTCGCCTACGTGAAGGAGCGCCAGGCGTTCGGCGGGCCGCTCTCCGACAAGCAGGTCATCCGCCACAAGCTCGCCGACCTCGCGACGATGATCGAGGCGGGCCGCTGGCTGACCTACAGTGCCTGCCGGAAGTTCCAGACGGGCGAGGACGTCGTGCGCGAGATCTCGATGGTGAAGCTCTTCACCGCCGAGATGGTGAACCGCGTCGCCTACGACTGCGTCCAGCTCCACGGCGGCTACGGCTACATGCGCGAGTACCCCGTCGAGCGGTTCGCGCGCGACGCGCGGCTGATGACCATCGGCGGCGGCACCAGCGAGATCATGCGCGACATCATCGCGAAGGCGCTCCTCACGTGAAGCTGAAGGACCGCGCGACCATCGTCACCGGCGGCGCGAGCGGCATCGGCCGCGCGATCGCCGAGGCGTGCGCGCGCGAGGGCGCCCGCGTGGCGGTGGTGGACCTGAACGGGGACGGCGCGCGCGAGACCGTTGCCGCCATCGAGAAGGCGGGGGGCGCGGCGGCCGCGTGGCGCGTCGACATCACCGACGTGGCTGCCGTCGACCGGATGACCGACGAGGTGGCCGCGCGCTGGGGCGGGGTTCACGTGCTGGTGAACTGCGCGGGCTGGGACACGCCGATGCCGTTCGTGGACACCACGCCGGAGTTCTGGGACAAGATCCTCGCCATCAACCTGAAGGGCCCGATCGCGTGTATGCGCGCGGCGCTGCGCGTGATGATCACGCAGGAGTCCGGCAAGATCGTGACGATCGCCTCCGACGCCGGCCGTGTCGGCTCGACGGGCGAGGCGGTCTACTCCGCCGCGAAGGGCGGGCTCATCGCGATGACCAAGACGGTCGCGCGCGAGGTCGCGCGCTACCGGATCAACGTGAACTGCATCTGTCCCGGCCCGTCCGACACGCCGCTGTTCCGCAACGAGTTCGCGGCCGCCAGCCCGAAGCTCGCCGAGAGCCTGAAGCGCGTGATCCCGTGGGGCCGTCTCGGCGTGCCCGACGACGTCGCGCCGGCGGTCGTCTTCCTCGCCTCCGACGACGCCGGCTTCATCACCGGCCAGACGCTCTCGGTCTCCGGCGGCCTCACGATGATATGAGCCTCGTGCAGCGCGACCCCGCGCTGCACGAGCGGCTCACGCATCTCGCGCGCGCGGGGCGGATGATCGTCGTCGTCGGGCTTCCAGGCACCGGCAAGAGCCTGCTGATCCATCAGCTCGCGCCCCTCGCCGTCACCGCCGGTCGCACCGTCCATCTCCTGCAATGGGACGTGGCGCGTCCGGTCTTCGAAGCGAGCGCGGCGGGCCGGCGCTACCCGGTCCTGGACGGCGTCACGCAGCCGATGATCCGCGCCGCCGTCGGCCGCTGGGCACGCCACGCGATCGCGGCGTGGGCCGAGCGCAGCGCGGAGAGCGCGCTGCTGATCGGTGAGGCGCCGTTCGTGGGTCGCCGCCTGATCGAGCTCGCGCAGCGCCTCGACGACCACGCCGAGCCGCTGCTCGCGTCACCCGGTTGCGTCTTCGCGATCGCCGTGCCGTCCGCCGGCGTCCGCGCGCACATCGAGCGTGAGCGGGAGCGGCGCGCGTCGGCGCCGAACCATCCACGCGAGCGCGAAGACGCGCCGCCGCACGTGCTGCGCGCGCTCTGGCGCGAGATCCTCGGGGCCGCGCGTGCGCTCGACATCGCCGGTGCCGGCACGACGGCCGGATGGGATCCCGCGCTCTACCGTCGCGTCTACGAAGCGCTCCTTCGCCATCGGCACGCCGAGGCCGTCACGCTCGACGTCGTGCTTCCCACGGCGGCGATGTCGGTCTACGACTTCGCGGTGCCGTGTGTCGATCTGGTGCCGGGCGAGACCGAAGCGGGCGCGTTCGTGCGGGAGGCCGAAGCGCGCCACCCCGATGCCGCCGCGCTCGGGCGGGAGGTCGAGCGCTGGTGGGTGGTGTAGCGTAGCGTCCGCATGGCTGCTCCCGACTTCGTCGCGGTGGGTCACGTCACGCTCGATCGGCTCGGCGACGCGATCCGCCCGGGCGGCGCCGCGCTCTACGCGGCGATCGCCGCGCACCGCCTCGGCCTCTCGGCCGGCATCCTCACCAGTCACGCCGACGACTTCCCGCTCGACGCGCTCCCGCCGCAGATCGAGGTCGTGACCGTTCCCGCCGCGCGGACGACGACGTTCGAGCATCGCGATGTCGACGGCCGCCGCGTGCTGCGCGTGCGCGACGCCGCCAATCCGCTCGGCACCGCCGACGTGCCCGATGACTGGCGTGACGCGCCCATCGTGCTGCTCGCGCCGGTCCTGAACGAAGTCGATCCGCTCCTGGCGACCGCGTTCGCCGACGCGTCGCTCGGGGCCGCGGCGCAAGGGTGGCTGCGCGGGTTCGGCCCGGACGGCGCCGTCACGGCGGTGATGTGGACGCCGCCGGACTTTTTCATCGCGCGGCTGCAGGCGCTGTTCCTGAGCCGCGAGGACGTCGGCACCGATCTCACCGGCGCGGTCGAGATGTTCCAGCGCGTGCCCGTCGGCGCGCTGACGGCGGGCGAGGACGGCGCGCTGCTCTTCGTCAACGGCGAGCGCTATGAAGTGCGGCCACATCCCGCGCACGAGATCGACGGCACCGGCGCCGGTGACGTCTTCGCGGCGACGTTCCTCATCGACTATCACCACGATGGCAACCCGTGGGACGCGGCGGCGCGCGCCGCGTGCGCCGGCGCGCTCACCGTCCGCGGCGAGGGGGTGGCGACGATCCCGGATCGCGCGGCGCTCGACACCGCGCTGCAGGCGTATCGCGCCGCCGAATAGTTGACACCCGCTCCGCCCGGCGTCTACGCTCGTCCTGATGGGCGAGCGGACGATTCGCATCACCGCGGGTGAGGTGGCGGCGACCGCCACCCTCGACGCGTCGAAGACGGCGGACGCGATCTGGAACGCGCTGCCCATCGAGGCCAAGGCGAGCACCTGGGGCGACGAGATCTACTTCGACGTCGGGCTCGCCATCGCGGCCGAGTCGCCGAAGGAGGTCGTCGCGCTCGGCGACCTCGGGTACTGGCCGCCCGGCAGCGCCTTCTGCATCTTCTTTGGCCGTACGCCGGTCAGCACGGGGAACGAGATCCGGCCGGCGAGCGCCGTCAACGTCTTCGGACGGGTGGCCGGCGATCCGACCGTCTTCAAGACAGTGCGCTCGGGCATCAAGGTGAAGCTTGAACGGGCCGAGACACGAAAGGGGTGAACCCATGAAGATCTTCCTCGACACCGCGAACGTTTCCGAGATCAAGGAAGGCGTCGCCATCGGCGTCGTCGACGGCGTCACGACGAACCCGTCGCTCATCGCCAAGGAGAAGAGGCCGTTCCGTCCGCTCGTCGAGGAGATCTGCGGCATCGTCCCCGGCGACGTGAGCCTCGAAGTGGTGGCGACCGACTTCGAGGGCATGGTGAAAGAAGGCGAGGAGCTCGCGCAGGTGGCGAAGAACGCCGTCGTGAAGTGCCCGCTCACGAAGGACGGCCTGAAGGCCGTGAAGTATCTCTCGGGCAAGGGCATCCGCTGCAACCAGACGCTCTGCTTCTCCGCGCCGCAGGCGCTGCTCTCCGCGAAGGCGGGCGCGACCTATATCAGCCCGTTCCTCGGGCGGCTCGACGACATCGGCGCGGTCGGCATGGACCTGATCCGCGACATCTGCCAGATCTACGACAACTACGGGTTCAAGACGCAGGTGCTCGCCGCGTCGATCCGCAATCCGCTCCACGTGATCGACGCCGCCAAGGCGGGCGCGCACGTGGCGACGATGCCGTTCGCGGTCCTCGAGTCGCTGATCAAGCACCCGCTGACCGACATCGGCCTGAAGCGTTTCCTCGACGACTGGGCGAAGGCCGGCACGAAGCTCTGATGCCCGAGGGTCGGCGGGGCCGGGCCGAGGGGGCCGCGGCTCCCGTCCTCGCGTTGGTGAGCCGGCGCAGCCGGCTCACCAATAGCTGCGGAAGTCGCCGCGGCCCCCTCGGCCCGGCCCCGCCGACCCTCGGGCATCAAAGCTCGTCTAGACCGACCGGCTTTAGAGCCCCGTAACGCCGCGAGTCTCGCCGTACAATGCGCGCGTAACGACGACGCGCCCAATGCGGTGAGGAGGAGGCGTGGCGAAAAAGGCCCCCAAGGCAAAGGCCAACGGACGAAAGCGCGAAGAGAAGCCACCGAAAGTCTACGAGCACACCGAAGAGAAGCTCCTCCTCCGCCCCGACGTCGGCCTGCAGGCGTAGTTCAAGACCAAGAAGGCGCCCAAGACCTATCATTACGACCCGAGCCTCGATCCCGCCATTTCATGGGACATCAACGCCGATCGCGGACGCGGCGAAGCCCTGATCGCGGAGATCGAGAGGGCGACCGACCTCGCCCAGGCCAAGGCCAAGGCAGCCGAGCTCCGGCGGATGGCGCGGCCATTCCTCGACTGGGCCGGTAAGGCCGAGCGACCCGAGATCACGGTTCCCACGCTGCCGCTGTTCGTTCACGAGCGGCTTTCGACGCAGGCCATTCTGCAGTCGGTGAAGTCACACAAGCGCGACCGGCAGCAAAGTCTCGCGCTCTTTGCCGATGAGGAGCTCGACGTCACCGACCGTCTGCTCAAGGCCTACGAGCACCCGACGCCGTGGGTGAACCGCCTCATCCTCGGCGACAGCCTCGTGGTCATGAACAGCCTGCTCCAGTACGAGGGACTCGGCGGACACGTCCAGATGATCTACATGGACCCGCCGTACGGCGTGAGCTTCGGCTCGAACTTCCAGCCGTTCGTGCGGCGGCGTGAAGTGAAGCACGGAGACGACGCCGAGCTGTCGCGCGAGCATCAGGCTCTCCCATTCACGTATAACGGTACGACGTACCATCCAGGTCGCGGTCGTTGTTGGAAGACCAGCGCTAGAACCGACGATGGAAGCCCATCGGGTATGGATCGACTGGCGGTGGCGGCTCGTCTGATCGCCGGCGAGGGTCAACTGCGATTCAAGAGCTACCTCGACGACTTTGGGTTTCGGCCGTTGTCGAACTGGTGGGATGGTCTCGGCGGCGCCGCGAACCCAATCCACGTCGTTCAGACTAGCGAAGAAATCGTCCTCCGCAAGGGACGCGTAGTGGTCACGAACTGGCATGTGCTCGCGCCGCAGGATCTCAATCAGGTCGACGGCGTCAATGCCCGCGTGGTGAAGCGCGGCCGCGAGTCGGATACCGCGATCGTCGCCCGAGTCCTGGGGCGTGAAATCGGCGCGAAAGGCAACATCCTCGTGCTCAACGACGAGGCGCATCACGCGTACCGCATCATGCCGGACAGCGCCGGCGAAGAGCAGACCGAAGAGGAAATCGAGGAGGCCGACCGCCGGGAGGCGACCGTATGGATCGAGGGTCTCGACCGTATTCACCGCCTTCGCGGCATCAACCTCTGTGTCGATGTCTCCGCAACGCCGTTCTTCCTGAACCGCGCCGGCCACGACCCGGGACGACCGTTTCCGTGGGCGGTGTCGGACTTCGGCCTCATCGACGCCATCGAGAGTGGGCTGGTGAAGATCCCGCAACGCCCGGTCCAGGACGCGACTGGCGAGACGATCCCCGCCTACCTCAATGTCTGGAAGTGGGTCATCGAGAAACTCACCCCCGGCGAGCGTGGCGGCCGGCGCGGACAGCTCAACCCGGTTGCCGTCCTCCGCTGGGCGCAGCAGCCGATCACGCAGCTCGCCGGACTTTGGGAGCAGATGTTTCACGACTGGGCCAAGGAGGCGGCGGAAGGCAAGCGCCCGCCCGTGCCTCCGGTGTTCATCGTCGTGTGTCGCGATACGCGCCTGGCGAAAGTCGTGCACGAGTGGCTGACGGGTGGTGGCGACGGCGCGCCGCCGCCAACCGCGTTGTTCCGCAACGCACCGGGCTGCGAGTACACCGTGCGGATCGATTCCCGTGTCGTGGAAGACCTCGCGTCGGGGGTCGCGCGAAGCGACGAAAGCCGCCGGCTGCGGTTCGTCCTGGACACGATCGGCAAGACGGCCTGGCCCGCTGGGCGGGTGCCCGACGAGTACTTCGAGCTCGTCGACAAGCTCAATCGAAAGGCGATGGAGGCGGTGCCGGGGGCTGGCTGCCGGCACCGTCCTCGACCTGTATCCAAATCGCGGCATTGACACGACCTTCCGCACACCGTTCAATCCGATCTGGTGATCGCGCATTGATTGGCGCCGTCCGTCGCTATCGCTTCACGGTCGACCAGTATCACCGGATGGGTGAGCTCGGGATTTTCCCGCCCGAGTGCCGGGTCGAGCTCATCGACGGCCAGATCTTCAAGATGAGCCCGATCGGGCCGTGGCACTCCGGTGTCGTCAACCGGCTGACTCACTGGTTCGTCACGGGTTTGCGCGACCGCGTGGTCGTCCACGTCCAGAATCCGACGATCGTCGACAAGCGCTCGGAGCCGCAGCCCGACATCATGCTGCTCAAGCCGAGGGCAGACTTCTACGGCATGGCACACCCCACACCTGAAGACACGCTGCTCGTCGTAGAGGTTGCGGAGACCTCGCTGGCGCACGACCGTCGGCGCAAGCTGCCGCTCTACGCCAGGACCGGTGTCGTCGAGCTCTGGATCGTGAACCGCCGGGCCGATGCGATCGATATCTTCCGTGAGCCGTCTACGACCGGTTACGGCGTCCAGCTTCGCAAGCGGCGGGGAGAGGAGATCGCTGCGGCAGCGTTTCCGGACTTTCGCCTCGCGGTCGCGGACATCATGGGGCCGCCCAGCGCCCCGGAGCCCGGCGTGCCGAGCTTCGCGCCTCGCGTCTAGAGCTTCGCGCGGACCTCGGACGCGAAGCGCTCGAGGATCCGTGTCGAGTCCTCGACGTCGGTCACACGCGTCTCCACGACCACGTGACCGACGCCGACCTCACGCAGCGCCTGCAGCTCGGCCAGCGCCTCGGATGACGAGCGCTTGGCCGCGAAGCCCATCCGCACGCTGAGCGTGATCGACGCGGGGTCGCGGCCCACCTTCGCGCAGGCCTCGCGGAGCTTCGCGACGCCCTCGCGCATCGTGGCCGGGCTCGCGAACGCCGCGTGCCAGCCGTCGCCGAGCTCGGCCACCCGGCGCAGCGCGCGCGGCGTGTGGCCGCCGATCCAGATCGGGATGCCGCGTGCCGGGCGCGGGGCGAAGCCGACCTCGGGGAACGAGAAGAAGCGACCGCGGAAGCTCACACGCTCGCTCTGCCAGCAGGCGCGCATGATCCGGATCGCCTCGTCCGTCCACGCGCCGCGCTGGTCGTACGGCGCGCCGAGCAGCTCGATCTCCTCGCGCATCCAGCCCACACCCGCGCCGAGGATCACGCGGCCGGGCGCCAGGTGGTCGAGCGTCGCCAGCGCCTTCGCGGCGAGCACCGGGTGGCGATGCGGCAGCACGAGCACCGTGGTCCCGAGCTGCAGACGCTCGGTGGCGCCGGCCACGACGGCGAGCGCGGTGAGCGGCTCGAGGAAGTTCGCCGTCGGCGGCAGCGGGAAGTCGCCGGTCGCGTTGTACGGGTAGCGCGAGCGGATCTCGGTGGGGATCACGATGTGATCGCTCGCCCACACCGAGTCGAAGCCCATCGCCTCCACGCGGCGTGCGAGCGTGATCAGCGCCTCGCGGGTGGCGCCCGGTCCCCAGATCGGCAGGTGGCAGCCGAACTTCACGGCTCGTACACGAGACGGTCGCGGAGCGCGTCCTCCTGGATCATCTGGCCGAGGCGCGAGCGCTGGATCTTGCCGCTCGACGTCTTCGGGATGGTGCCGGAGCGCACGAGCAGCACGCGCGCCGGCCGGTGCCCCCGCGCGCCGTGCACGCGGTGGACGATCTCCCGCACGAGCCCGTGGTACGTGGTCTCCTCCGCCGCCTCGTCGCGCACCTCCGCGACGACGTGCAGGCGCTGCGTGCCGGTCCGCTCACTCTCGAGCCCGACCGCCGCCGAGTATCGGATGCCGGGCACCGCGTCCACCACTTCCTCGACGTCGGCGGGAATCACGTTCTCGCCGCCGAGGATCATCACGTCCTTGATCCGGCCGGTGACGAAGAGCAGGCCGTCCGCGTCCCGGAAGCCGAGGTCGCCCGTGCGCAGCCATCCATCGGGACTCAGGACGCGCGCCGTCGCCTCGGGATTGTTGTAGTAGCCCTTCATCACGCCGGGGCTCCGCACCTGGATCTCACCCTCTTCACAGGGCGCGAGCGCCACGGGCGGGCCGTCCTCCGCGCGCGGCACGATCCGCACGGACACGCCGCGGCACGGGACGCCGGACGAGACGAAGCGTCCCGAAGGATCGAGCCGGATCGCGGTGCCGCCGGGATGGACGGCGACCGCGAGCGTCGCCTCCGCGAGGCCGTAGCACGGCGCGATGACGTTCTTGAGCCCGAAGCGCTCCTCGAACGACGTGATCGTCGACGCCCGTACCGGCTCGGCGCCCGACAGCGCCGCCTTGAGCGACGTCAGGTCGAGGTCGGTCGTGTCGCGAACGTTCCGGACGCAGTTGCGATACCCGAAGTCCGGCGACACCGTGAACGTCGCGCGCACCTGGGTGATCAGGTCGAGCCACTGGCGCGGGTTGCGGAGGTCCGGCGGCAGGAGCCACACGGGCGCCGCGAACAGGGGCGGCGTGAACGAGAGCCCGATCAAGCCCATGTCGTGATAGAGCGGCAGCCAGGACACGACGCGGTCCTCGGACGTGAGCCCCGCCGCTTCCGCCATGAAGTGACACGTGCGCACGAGGTTCTCGTGCGTGAGCATCACGCCGCGCGGATCGCCGGTGCTCCCCGACGTGTACTGCAGGAAGGCGACGTCTTCGGGCTCGCCTTCGACGAGCGGCGGTGCTACGCCGTCCACGTCGAGGTCGGGCGGCTCGAGCACGTGGCGGACGTTCGGCGCGAGCGCCGCGCTCTGGTCGACGCCGCTGCGGAACCAGCCGATCGTCGCCACCGCGACCGCTTCGGAGTTCTGGAAGATCGCGCCCGTCTGCTCGACGCCGAGCGTCGGATAGAGCGGGACGGGCGTCGCACCGATGCGGAGCGCGCCCAAGAACGTGTAGAAGAACTCCGCGCAGGTCGGATAGATCAGGCACACCTTGTCGCGCGCACGCACGCCGTGCCGCGCGAGCGCGGCCGCGTAGCGCCCGCTCTGCGCCCACAGGCGGCCGTACGTGACGGTCTCGCCGAAGACGTGGAAGTACGGCGCGTCCGGCGACATCGCGGCACGGCGGCGCATCACTTCGGTCAGCGTCGTCGCGGTCAGCGGATCCATCACGGCGCGGCCTCCAGGGTGGCGGTCACGGAGCGTTGCTCACCGTTGCGCACGAACACGACGTCGACGCGCTCGCCCACACGCCGGTCGCGGATCGCCGCGCGCAGGTCCTCGAAGCTCATCAGCGGCGCGCCGCCGAGGCGGATGACGACGTCGCCCTCGCGCAGGCCCGCGCGGTCGGCCGCGGAGCCCGGCACGATCGACACGAGGCGCGCGCCGTCACCGCTCGCGTCACCCTGCACGCCGAGATACGCGCCGCCGGAACCGCCACGGCTCCGCCGCGCGGGCGGCGCGACCGTCGCGTACGCCGGGCGGGGTCCGGCGGCCAGGCGCTCCACGATCTGCGCGCTGGCGGCGGCGACGCGCGCCATGCCCGCGATCTCGAGCTTGTCCGGCGTGTCGGTGGGCCGGTGGTAGTCGGGATGCCGCCCGGTGTGGAGGAACACCACCGGCACGCCCGCGCGATAGAACCGCACATGATCGGACGGCCCGAACGGCGACTCGCGCATCGTGAGCTTGAGCCCGCTCGCTCGCGCGGCGGCCGTGACGATGTCGCGCAGCCCCGCGCCGCTGTCGATGCCCCCGACGGCGAGCTGGTCGTCACGCAGCCGCCCGACCATGTCGAAGTTGATCATGGCGATCGTGCGGCCGAGCGGTCGCGCCGGATGCTTGACGTAGTGCCCGGACCCGATCAGCCCGAGCTCTTCGGCGCCGAAGGACGCGAACACGAGCGTGCGTGGCGCGCCGCCCGCGGCGGCGAACGCCCGCGCGAGGCCGATCAGCACCGCGGTGCCCGACGCGTTGTCGTCCGCACCCGGGTGCACGGCGCCGTCGACGCGGCCGACGTGATCGTAGTGCGCGCCGATGATGACGGTCTCGTCCGCGAGCGCGGGGTCACGCCCGGGCACGAAGCCGATCACGTTCGCGCCGCGCACCTCCACGCGCTCGAGCGCAATGCGCAGGCGCGCGCGCCGTCCCTTCAACGCGTCCGCGACCGCGGGCCGCACGGACGCGGACGGGATCGGCGACGCCGCGGGCGCGGCGCTCAGCTCGGGGAGCCTGTCCTCGACCAGCAGCAGCGCCTGCGCGCCGTGCGCGCGCGCGGCCGCGAGCTTTTCCACGCGCGTGACGCGTCGTCCGAGCTGCGCGGGCGCGCCGGCGAGCGCGAGCGCGATGCGGCCGCGCGCGTCGAGGCCCGCGTAGTCGTCGTGCCGTTCGTCCTGCGCGCTGACGCCGTGCCCCACGAAGACCACTTCCGCCTCGACCTCTCCATCCGCAGACCCGCCGTGCGGCATCCAGTCCTTACGATCGACCGGTGCGGCGCCCACGACCCCGAGCGCACTCGAGGGCGCAACCTGGGTGCCCATCGAGATCACGAAGGATTGAAAGAACGACCCTCCGTCGCCACCCGGGCGCAGCCCGGCGGCGCGCAGCCAGTCGGCAACCAGCGCGGCGGCGCGGTCGCCGCCCGGCGTGCCGGACCGGCGGCCCTCCATCTCGGGCGCGGTGAGCGCGGCGACGGCCTCGGCGAGCGCGCTCTCGGACGGTGGAACGAGCGCACGCTCGGCGGCACCGACGACGGTGCCGACGAGGAGGAACGCGAGGAGGACGCTGGAAATGAGGCGACGGCGCACGAGCGCGATTCTACCTGAACCGCGACTACCGGACGCTCACGACGCGGCCGCCCGTCATGCACACCAGCTCGTCCGGGGTGAGCCGGAAGACCGTGTGCGAATGCCCGGCGGCGGCCCAGATCTCGGGCCACTTGAAGAGCGCTTCGTCGATCAGGATCGCGGCGGGATGGACCGAATGGCCGAGCGGCGCGACGCCGCCGATGGCGAAGCCGGTCTTCGCGCGGACGAAGTCCGCGTCGGCCTTGTCGATCGGCTCGCCGAGCGCCTGCTCGACGCGCGCGACGTCCACGCGGCGGCCGCCGCTCGCCATCACGAGGACGGCGCCGTCGCGCGCCGGCGCGCGGAAGATCAGCGAGTTCGCGATCTGCTCGACGCGGCAGCCCAGGAGGCGCGCGGCGTCAGCGGCGGTGCGCGCGGGCTCCGTGAACTCGACGATCGCGTGGTCGCCGCCGAAGGCGCGCAGCGCTTCGCGGACGCGGGTGACGGAGTCGTTCACCGCGGCATCGTGATCCGGTCGAACGACTCCGCGTACGCGTAGCCGTTCGGGCGGCCGATCTCGGCGGCGCGCTCGCGGATCCGCGCCTCGACACCGGCGAAGTCGCCGACCTGGCTCACGTGGCAGGCGAGGGCCTTGAGCTTCAGATCCATCACGTCGGTGATGTCGACGACCAGGTGCGGGTTCTCCCACTGCATCACGTAGATCTCGCGGACCTTGTGCGGCTCGTGCTCCGGCATCAGCTCCGGGAACGACATGTGGTCGCGGGCGAGCGGATAGATGCAGTCGAGCGCGGCGCCGGCGACGATCCGGTGATCGCGGTGCGACGCGTAGAGGTTGTACGTCCGGTGCGGGCTCATCGTGATCACGAGGTCGGGGCGCCAGCGGCGGATCTCGCGGGTGATGTCGAGCCGGAACGCGCGCGTGTCCTCGAGCTCGCAGTCCGGATAGCCGAGAAAGTGAACGCGCGCGACGCCGAGCGCGCGCGCGGCGTTGCGCTGTTCCTCCGCCCGGATCTGCGCGAGGCGCTCGGGGGTCATGGTGCGATCCCCCGAGCCCTTGTTGCCGTTGGTCGCGATGACGTAGCTGACCTCGCGTCCGTCCTTCACCATGCGCGCCACCGTGCCCCCGGCGCCGAACTCGGAGTCGTCGGGATGCGCGGTGATCACCATCACCTTGTCGATCGTCTCGGACATGGGCCCTCCGAAGGAGCAGCTTACCAATAAGATGCGGGGTTCCTCGAGGGCGGTTGCTATATTTCTTGACGTGTCGCAAACAGACGGGCGTGCCGCAGGCGCGACTGCAGTCGTGACGGTTCTGGTGATGCTCGCGGGGGGCGTGGCCCTGAGCATCACCCCCTTCGAAATCGGCACGATCCGCCTCGCCGGCGTCGGCCTGTTGTGGTGGTACGGGCTCGTCGCCGCGCCGGCCGTCGCGGTGGCGGTGACCGCCGCGGCGCTCGCGTGGGGCGCCCGCGCGCCCGACACGCCCGAGTAGCCGCGATCGCTCCGCTGGTTGCGATCGGGTCGTGGTTGAGCCCGGTCGTCCTCGCCGTGCTCGCCGCGCGCGCCGTCGCGGGCGACCCGCAGTTTCCGCTGCTCGCGGCGAGCATCGCATCCGCGGCGGTCGTCGGTCTGCTCGCGCCGCCCGCGAGCGCACGGCCGCTGGCGCCCGTCGCGGCGCTCGCGCTGCTCGCCGCGCTCATGCTCGTCCTCGCCGCCGAGCTGGTCGTGATGGCCGATCTCGCGCGATCGCTGGGGCTCACGCGCTTCCACGGCCTGGTCGCGGCCGCGGTGCTCGCGCTCGGCGTGGCGGCGGTGCCGTTCGGCGATCGGTGGTGGAGACTCGCCGCGCCCGTCGGAGCGCTCGTCGTGCTGGTACCGCTCGCGCTCGTGATCGCGTCGGTGGGACCACCATGGATCGTCTGGCGCGACGTCGCCTCGCGGCCGGCGTTGACCTTCGACGAACACAGCGCGTGGGTGACGCACGGCCGCGCGCTTCCCGAGGGCACGCGGCTGACGTTCGACGAGCCGCATCGCGTGACCGCCGCGACCGCGGCGACGTGGCGCGTCGTCGAGCGCGACCCCGTGGGCCGCGGTGACGCGCAGCCCGTCCGCATCGTCGTCCGCGAGTGGCGCCTCAATCCCGGTGACGCGCTGACCGTGCGTCCGGGCGATCAGCTCAGCGTCGAGCCCGAGGCGCGCGTGCGGTTCGAAGCCGGACGCCGTGTCCCCGGCGCGCCGGCATCGGGTATCTCGTGGGCCGACGGCGGGCGCCGGCGCATCCGCGACATCCTCGTGGCGGTCGGCGGCACGGCCGTGACGCTCGTCGGCGGCGGGCTCGCGCTCGTTGCTCCAGCGCCGATGCGTGGTGCGACGGTCGCGATCGCGCTGACGCCCGCGCTGATCGTCGCGTTCGTCCTTGGTGCGACGCTGTGGGGACTGTATGGGATCGCGCTGGCGCCGGAGCTGTCGCTCGTTCCGCGCGCGCTGGCGCCCGTGCTGGAGGTGGTCCAGCGCGTCGACACGCCCTCGTGGCGCGCGGCGCTCGCGGGCCTGGTCACGACCGCGCTCGTCGTCCTCTTTCTGGGCGTCGTCTTCGCGTGGCGCGTGCGTGCGGGCGCCACGCTCGCCGGCCTCGCCGTCGCGTTCAGGCGGCCTTCGATGTCGACGGCGGCCACGGCGGGAGGGACGGCGGCGGTCGTCGTCCTCGCCGCCGCTGTGGCGTGGATGCGCGGCGATCCCTGGCAGCTCTTCACCTGGGGCCTCGGGCTCGCGGCCTCGGCCGTCGTCGCTCCTCGGCTGGCCGCCGCCGGCCCGCGCGCGGAACTCGTCGGAATGGCGGTGGGAACCGGCGCCTTCGCCGCCGCGGCCCTCTGGATCCCGCACCCCGCGCTGGTTGCGGCCCCGCTCGCCTGGCTGGCGGGATCCTGTACATGGGGGGAGCGAGACGCTTCCCCCAAGCCCCCCTACGCGCCGGGCGTCGGCGAAGCCGCCGCCCGCCACGAGCGCCGCTGATCCCCGCCCCCTTGGGGACGTCTCGTACCCCCTCTGTGGGAAAATCGGCTGGTATGGCAAGTGATCGGATCGTCGTACGGGGGGCCCGCGAGCACAACCTCAAGAACATCGACCTCGAGATCCCGCGCGATCAGCTCGTCGTGATCACCGGCTTGTCGGGATCGGGGAAGTCGTCGCTGGCGTTCGACACGATCTACGCCGAAGGTCAGCGCCGCTACGTCGAGTCGCTCTCCGCGTACGCCCGCCAGTTCCTCGAGCAGATGGAGAAGCCCGAGGTCGACTCGATCGAAGGGCTCTCGCCGGCGATCTCCATCGAGCAGAAGACCACCTCGAAGAATCCGCGGTCGACGGTCGGGACCGTCACCGAGATCTACGACTACCTTCGGGTGCTCTTCGCGCGCGTCGGCGTGCCGCACTGCCCGACGTGCGACCGCGTGATCTCCGCGCAGACCGTGCAGCAGATGGTGGACCGCGTGCTCACGCTGCCCGCCGGCAGCCGGCTGCTCGTGCTCTCGCCCGTCGTGCGCGGCCGGAAGGGCGAGTACAAGAAGCTCTTCTCCGACTTCGCGCGCCAGGGCTTCACGCGAGTCCGGGTCAACGGCACGGTGCGCGAGCTCGGCGAGGAGATCGACCTCGACAGGAACAAGAAGCACACCATCGAGGTCGTCGTCGACCGGGTCATTCTCCGCGAGAAGGTCGGCTCGCGCCTCGCGGACTCGCTCGAGACCGCGCTCAAGCTCGCGGACGGCGTGGTCCAGGTCGAGGAAGCCGACCCGAAGCCCGACACCACGATGCTGTTCTCCGAGAAGCTGGCGTGCGCGGAGTGCGGCATCTCGTTCCCGGAAGTCTCGCCGCGCATGTTCTCGTTCAACAACCCGTTCGGCGCGTGTCCCGAGTGCAGCGGCATCGGGACGCGCTACGAGATCGACCCCGACCGGCTGGTGCCGAATCACGGCCGCTCGCTGAAGGCGGGCGCGCTGGCGCCGTGGGCCGGGCGCGAGAGCACCTACTTCCGGCAGACGCTGCAGGCGCTCGGGAAGCGCTACCGCGTGGATCTCGACGCGCCGTGGTCGAAGCTCCCGAAGAAGGCGCGCGACGTCGTGCTCTTCGGCGGCACGGACGGCGGCTTCGAGGGTGTGGTGGCGATGCTCGAGCGGCGCTACCGCGAGTCCGCCTCCGAGGACGTGCGGCGCGAGATCGAGACGTTCATGGCCGAGCGCCCGTGCCCGACGTGCGGCGGCGCGCGCCTCAGGCGCGAGTCGCTCGCGATCACGCTGGCCGGCCGGTCCCTGCACGACGTGGTGCGCGACACGATCAAGGAGTCGGCGCGCTTCTTCGAGGGGCTGACGCTGAGCGAGCGCGACGCGACCATCGCCCGCCGCGTGCTGAAGGAGATCCGCGAGCGGCTCGGCTTCCTGATGAACGTCGGGCTCGACTACCTCACGCTCGATCGCCCGGCCGCGACGCTCTCCGGCGGTGAGGGCCAGCGCATCCGCCTCGCCACGCAGATCGGCTCGGGGCTCGTCGGCGTCCTCTACATCCTCGACGAGCCGTCGATCGGTCTCCACCAGCGCGACAACCGCCGCCTGCTCGAGACGCTGAAGCGGCTGCGCGATCTCGGCAACACCGTCCTCGTGGTCGAGCACGACGAGGAGACGATCCGCGCGGCGGACTTCGTCGTCGACCTGGGGCCCGGCGCCGGCGAGCTCGGCGGCCACCTGGTGGCGATCGGGACGCCGGGCGAGATCATGGCGAACCCCGCGTCGCTCACCGGGCAGTACCTCGCGCGCCGCGTGTCGATCCCGGTCCCCGCGCAGCGGCGCAAGGGCAGCGGGGCCTGGCTCACGATCCACAACCCGCGGGAGCACAACCTCAAGGGGATGAACGTACGGATCCCGCTCGGCACGCTGACGTGCATCGCCGGGGTCTCGGGCTCGGGCAAGTCCACGCTCGTCAACGACATCCTCTACCGCGCGCTCGCGCAGATGCTCCATCGCGCGCAGGACCGCCCCGGCGCGCACGACCGCGTGGAAGGCGCCCAGCACCTCGACAAGGTCATCGACATCGACCAGTCGCCCATCGGGCGCACGCCGCGGTCGAACCCCGCGACGTACACGGGCGTCTTCACGTTCATCCGCACGCTCTTCGCGCGCACGCCGGACGCGCGGATGCGCGGCTACCAGCCCGGGCGGTTCTCGTTCAACGTGAAGGGCGGGCGGTGCGAAGCGTGCCAGGGCGACGGGCTCGTGAAGATCGAGATGCACTTCCTGCCCGACGTGTACGTCACCTGCGACGTGTGCAAGGGCAAGCGCTACAACCGCGAGACGCTCGACATCAAGTACAAGAGCAAGTCCGTCGCCGACGTGCTCGAGATGACGGTGCGCGAGGCGCTCGAGTTCTTCGAGGCGGTGCCGGTCATCAAGCAGAAGCTCCAGACGCTCGACGACGTCGGCCTCGACTACATCCGCCTCGGCCAGGCCGCGACCACGCTGTCCGGCGGCGAGGCGCAGCGGGTGAAGCTCGCCACCGAGCTCTCACGCCGGGCGACGGGACGGACGCTCTACATCCTCGACGAGCCGACGACGGGCCTGCACTTCGCGGACATCCAGAAGCTGCTCGAGGTCCTCAATCGCCTCGTCGACCACGGCAACACCGTGGTGATCATCGAGCACAACCTCGACGTCATCAAGACCGCCGACTGGATCGTCGACCTCGGCCCCGAAGGCGGCGACGAGGGCGGGCGCGTGATCGCGAGCGGGGCGCCGGAGATGGTCGCGCGGGTCAGCACGTCCTACACGGGGCACTTCCTCGACCACGTCCTCGGTATCGGGGGACCCGGCCCCCCGGGGTAGCCGGTATGCGGCGAACGAAGATCGTGTGCACGATCGGCCCGGCCTCCTCGTCGCCCGAGGAGCTCGATCGCCTCGTCAAGGCCGGCATGGACGTCGCGCGGCTCAACTTCTCGCACGGCTCGCACGCCGAGCACGCGGAAGTCGTGCGGCGCATCCGCGAGGGCGAGGCGCGCTGGCAGCACCCCGTCGCGATCCTGCAGGACCTGCAGGGGCCGAAGATCCGCCTCGGCACGTTCGGACCGGGCGGCGGCATGCGCATCGATCTCGAGCGGGGCGCGACGTTCTTCCTGAGCGCGAAGCCCATCGTGGGCACGGCGGAGCGCAGCTCGGTGAGTCATCCGGACTATCTCGCCGAGTTGAAGCCCGGCGACGAGATCTGGATGGACGACGGGATGATCCAGCTCAAGGTGGAAGAGGCGACGGCCGCGGGCGTGCGGTGTCACGTCGTCGCGGGCGGCCGGATCAGCGATCACAAGGGCATCTCGTTCCCCCACGTGCCGCTGCCGGTGTCGTGTCTCACCGACAAGGATCGCGAGGACCTCCGCTTCGGGATCCAGCAGGGCATCGACTTCGTCGCGGTGTCGTTCGTGCGCTCGGCCGCCGACATCGCCGAGGTGCGCAAGTTCCTCCACGAGCAGAGCGCCGAGCTGCCGATCGTCGCCAAGCTCGAGCGGCAGGAGGCCATGGCGAACCTGCCGGGCATCCTCACGATGGTCGACGCCGTCATGGTCGCGCGGGGCGACCTCGGCGTGGACGTGCCGCTGGAGGACGTGCCGCACATCCAGAAGGAGATCATCCGCCAGGCGCGCCTCGCGAAGGTGCCGGTCATCGTCGCCACGCAGATGCTCGAGTCGATGGTCACGCACCTGCGCCCCACGCGCGCGGAAGTCTCCGACGTCACCACCGCCGTCTTCGACGGCGCCGACGCGATCATGCTCTCCGCCGAGTCCGCGACCGGGCGCTATCCCGTGGAGGCCGTCGAGGTCATGGCGCGCATCGCCGAGCGCGCCGAGCAGGCCACGCTCCGCATGGAGGCGCCTCGCAAGCAGCCCGACGGCGCCGTGGGCTTTCCGGAGGCCATCTCCGACGCCGCCACCACCGCGGCGCGCGTGCTGAAGGCGCGCGCGATCGTCGCGTTCACCCAGTCGGGGTTCTCCGCGCGGCTGATCTCGCAGGAGCGTCCGGACGTGCCGATCATCGCGCTCACGCCGTTCGCCCGGGTGCAGCGCCGCCTCGGGCTCTCGTGGGGCGTGTCGTCGCGGCTGGTCCGCAAGGTGGAGACGACCGACGAGATGATCGAGGAGATCGAGGCGACGCTCCTCGGCGACGGGTTCGTGCGGGTCAACGACACGATCGTGATCATCTCGGGCTCGCCGATGTGGGTCACCGGCACGACGAACCTCCTGAAGCTCCACCGCGTAGGCGAACGCCGCTGAGCCGGAAGCCGGGCCGCCGCAACGGCACGAGGGTCGAGCGCACGCCGCGTGTCCCGAAGCCGGCGAGTGCGATCGAATCTCTGTACGCCGCCGCGCGGATCATCGGCAGCGCCGAAAATCTGACCGTCATCGCCGAGCGGACGCTCGAGGTCATCCAGACCACGACGCAGATGGACGCCGGCACGATGTTCCGCTTCGACCGGGCGAGCGACACGCTGCGTCTCATCGCCTACCGCGGCCTCCATCCCGATCACGTGGACGCGCTGCGGGTGCGCCCCGTCGAAGACAGCGCGCTGCGTGAGGCGGTCCGCACCGCGCGGTCCACCGTGGTCCCGCTGCACGAGACGGTCATCGGCGGCGCGCGGATGCGCGAGGTCATCGACGAGGCCGGCTACCGGACGCTGCTCGCGCTGCCGATCCCCGTGGCCGGCGAGACCTGGGGCGTGATGTCGCTGGTCTCGCGCGAGACCCGCGAGTTCGACGCGGACATCCTGCGCTTGCTCGAAGCCGTCGCCCACCAGGTCGGCCTCGCGGTGGCGCGCGCCGGGCTCTACACGGAGGAGCGCGCGCGTCGCGCGCAGCTCGCCGCGCTGCTCGACATCAACACCAAGATCGGCGCGATGGCGCCGACCGATGCGCTCCTCTCGTCGATCGCCGAGGAGGCGGCGCGCCTGCTCGACGTCGACAACGCGGGCTTCCGCGTCCTCGACGGCGACGAGCTCGTCCTCGCGGGCGTGGCCGGGAGCGCCGGCGAGACGATGCTGAAGCCGCGCATCAAGGTCGGCGAGAGCTTCAGCGGCAAGGTCGTCGCCACGGGTCGGGCCATGCGCGGCGAGGTCAGCGACGTCGCCGACATCGTGCCCGAGCACGTCACCGCCCAGCGCCGCCTGGGCTACACGCACATCCTCGGCGTGCCGCTGCGCCTCGGGAACCGGACGATCGGCGCGCTCGCGTTCCGCGCGCGGCGGCCGTTCACCGACCTCGAGCAGGAGCTCGCGGAGGCGTTCGCCGGCCAGGCCGCCGTCGCCATCGAGCACTCGCGGCTGTTCCACGAGGCCACGCGCCGCGGCCGCGAAGCGGGGGAGCTGGCGAAGCTCGCCGGGACCCTGACGCAGACGCTGAAGCTCGAGGACGTGGCCGAGCGCATCGTCGAGGCGCTGGTGCCTCTCTTCGGCGTGCGCGCGGCCAACCTGCGCCTCCTCGACCCCGACGGGTCGCTCGTGGTCATCGCGCGCGACGACAGCGCGAACGCGCTCTCGCCGCGCGGCGACGAGGTGCCGCCGGGCTTCGGGGTCTCGAGCCGGATCATGCGCACCGGACGTCCGTATCGCACCAGGGACGTCTTCGCCGATCCCGAGATCCGCATCCCCGACGGCCTGCGCGAGCGCATCACCGCGAGCGGCGATCGCGCGTACCTCGCGGTCCCGCTGCGCGCGAAGGACCGGACGATCGGCATCGTGCTCGTCAGCGATCGTGAGGGGCGCCGGTTCACCGACGCCGAGACCACGCTGCTCCAGAGCTTCGCGGACCAGGCCGCCCTCGCGCTCGAGAACGCGCGGCTCTACGAGGAAACCGAGCGCCGGCGGCGCGAAGCCGAAGTCATCGCCGAGATCGCCCGCGGCCTCAACGAGGCCCTCGATCTCGACACGGTGCTCCAGCGGGTCATCACCGCGATGCGCGAGCTGTGCGCCTCCGACGCGGCGCTCATCGCGCTGCGTGAGCCCGGCCGCGAGGACATGCGGCTCCGCCACGCCGTCGGCAGGGAAGTGCCCGCGGCCGCGTGGGCGACGCGGTTCGAGCCGGGCAAGGGCCTGGGCGGGATCGTGATGCAGACGGGCCGGCCGATGCGAACGGACGACTGGCTCGCCGATCCGAGGTTCAGCAAGGAGTACGCGGGCCTGATGCGCGAGAAGGGCGTCGTCGCGGAGATGGCCGTGCCGATCCTCACCGGCGGCCGCGTCGAGGGGCTCGTCTACGTCCAGAACTTCACGGCCCGGCCCTTCACCGATCGCGACGAGACCGTCCTCATGCAGCTCGCGCATCACGCGGCGGTCGCCGTCAGCAACGCGAGCCTCTACGCCGCCGCCGGCGACCGGACCGCGCGCCTCAGGACGCTGAACCGCCTCAACCGCCTCGTGTCCTCGTCGCTGGACACGCGAGACGTCCTGGCCGAAGTCGCGCGCGCCGCGGGCGAGTTCATGAACGCGGCGATGGTCGTGTTCTGGCTCGCGGACGACGCCACGCGCACGCTCAGCGCGGCCGCCGTCTCCGATCCGGTCCTCGGCGCGCACTTCATGACCCAGACGCTCCGCTACGGCGAGGGCGCGGCCGGCAGTCGGCCGAGCAGCGCGTCCAGATCAACGTGCCCGACGTCTTCGCGCCCGACTCGCCGGTCGGCAACCGCGAATGGCTGCGCGATCACGAGATCCGCAGCCTCTTCGCCGTACCGGTCGTCCACAACGACGCGGTGCTCGCCGTGGTGACGCTCACGAGCCGCGAGCCGTTCCGGCTGGGCCCCGACGACCACGAGCTGCTCGAGAGCTTCCTCACGCAAGCGTCCGCGGCCATCCGCAACGCCGCGCTCTACACCGAGACGGACCGCCGCCGCCGCGAGGCCGAGGTCCTCGCCGAGGTCGCCGGCTCGATCAACGCCTCGCTCGATCTCGCCACGGTGCTCGAGCGCGTGAGCGCGGGCGCGCGCGACCTCTGCGCCAGCGACGTGGCGCGCATTCTCCTCCGCGAGCACGGGTCGGCGGAAGCGCTGACCCGCGCGAGCGTCGGGCACCGATCGCACGCGCTCGAGACGCTGCGGATCGAGCCGGGCAAGGGCGTGAGCGGCGTGGCGCTCGTCACCGGCCGGCCGTTCCGCACCGCGAACTATCGCGATGATCCGCGCATCGAGCGGACGTACCAGACCGTCGTCGACGTGGAGGGGATCGTCGCCACGATGGCCGTGCCCATCGTCATCGACGGCCGGGTCGAGGGCGTGCTCCAGACCGACAACCGGACGCTCCGCAGCTTCTCCGACCAGGACGAGGCGGTGCTCACGCGCCTCGCCGACCACGCGGCCATCGCCATCCGCAACGCGCGGCTCTACCGCGAGACCAGCGAGTTCGCCGAGCGGCTGCGCGCGCTCGACGAGGTCAACCGCCTGGTCTCGTCGTCGCTGAACCCGGACGAAGTGCTGCAGAACATCGCCGCGGCCGCGGCGCGCTTCTTCGACGCGCCGTGGGTGAGCATGTGGGTGGTGGACGAGGCTCACCGCCGCGTCGTCCGGTCGTTCGTCCTCGGCGGTGGCGACCTCGCCGCTCAGCTCCCCAGCGAGATGCCGATCGGCGAGGGGAGCGTGGGCTGGGTGGCCGCGCACCGCGAGCCGCTCTTCTGGACGGGCAACGAGGACGCCCGCATCGTGCCGAGCCTGGGCGAGAAGTTCCAGGCGCACGGCCTGCGCTTCCGGCTCGTCTACCCGATCATCATCGGCGAGCGCGTGCTGGGCGTCTTCGCGGTCAACCGCGCGACGGCAGTGACCGTCACGCCCGAGACGGAAGCACTCCTGCGCTCGCTCGCCGCGCAGGCGGCGCTGGCGCTCGATCACGCGCGCCTCTTCTCGGAGACCACGCGCCGGCTCGACGAGACGCGCGCGCTGCTCGACGGGGCGGAGATCCTGAACTCGACGCTCGACATCCGGCAGCTCCTCAAGCGCGTGGCCATTCGCATCGCGCAGATCTGCCGCGTGGATCGCTGCTCCATGCATCGCTGGGACGGTGCCCGCATGTCGCCGCTCATGTCGCAGTTCGCGGACGGCCGCCCGCGGCCGGAGATGTGGGCGCGCTACGAGAGCCGCACGCCGTGGAGCGGGGGGCAGATGCCGGGCCATCAGCGCGTGATCGACACGCGCCGGCCCGTGGTGGTTCACGACACGCGCGAGACCGATCTGCTCCCCTCGGAGTGGGTCGAGCGGTTCAGCATCAAGTCCTGGATGGCCGTGCCGCTCGTGCGCCAGGACAAGGTGATCGGCCTTCTCAGCCTCGACTACAGCGAGCGCGCCACGCGGTTCGAGGACTGGCAGAGCGACCTCGCGATGACGATCGCGGGCCCGCTCGCGCTGTCGCTGGAGAACATCCGGCTCTACGCCGAGGTGCAGGAGCGCCTGCGCGAGACGCAGACGCTGCTCGCCGTGGCCGAGACGCTCTCGCAGCCGGGCACGCCCGAGGAGGTCATGCGGCGCGTGGCGCGCGAGCTCGGGCGCGCGACGACGGCCGACACGGTGGGCACGTGCTTCATGAACGAGGCGAAGGACGCGCTCGTCATGCTCGCCGGCTACCACGTCCCCGCCGACCTCGTCCCGCGGTTCAAGGGCCGCAGCCTGCAGATCGCGCGCTTCCCGTTCGTCGCCGACGCGCTCGCCATGGGCCGCGCGTTCTGGAGCGCCGATCCGCTGCACGATCCGCGGTTCGACCCGGCGTGGCTCGACGGCCTCCCGCCGCACTCCGTCCTCTTCGTGCCGACGCTCGCGCAGGGCCAGCCGATGGGCGGCCTCGTGCTGGTGTGGTGGGAGGCCGGACGCGCGTTCCCCGCCGCCGAGATCCCGCTCGTCGAAAGTGTGGCGACGCAGGTCGGTCTCGCGCTCGAGAACGCGGAGCTCACCCGCCGCACGCGGAGCAAGCTGCGCGAGACGGAGGCGCTGCTGTCCGTCAGCCGCGCGCTCGCGTCGACGCTGGATCTCGAGGCGATGCTGCGCCACTTCATGCGCGAGACCGCGCGCACGCTCGGCGTCGACACCATGGCGTTCTGGACGGTCGCGCCCGACGGCGAGTGGCTCGAGCCGTTCGCCGCCTACCACGTGCCGCAGGAGCGCCTCGCGCAGCTCCGCACGATCCGCGTATCGATGGTGAAGCACGGGTTCTACGCGGACGCGGTGCAGCGCCGGCGGCCCGCGGTCTCCGTCCTCGGCCAGGACGACCCCCGGCTGCCGGACTTCATGCGCACGCTGCCGCACAAGAGCCAGATCTTCGTCCCGATCGTGGCGAAGGAGCGCGTGATCGGCGCGCTCGCGGGCGTGTGGGGGCACGCCGCGCGCGACGTGTCGGAGTCCGAGCTGGTGCTGCTCGAAGCGCTGGCGAGCCAGGTCGGCGTGGCCGTGGAGAACGCGCGCCTGTTCAGCGAGAACCGGCGCCAGGTGCAGGAGCTCTCGGCCCTCTACGACCTCTCGCGCGCCGTGACGGGCGAGCTCGACCGCGCCGCGCTCGTCGAGGCCATCCACACGCACCTCGCGCGCGTGATGGACGTGCGGAACATGGTCGTGCTCGTGCGCGACGAGGATGTGGGCGACATCGTCGTCGCCCTCCGGATCATCGCCGGCGCCCGGAACGACGATCCGCCGCATCGCTACACGCTGCACGGCATCGGGCTCATGCAGTTCGTCCTCGAGGAAGGCACGACACTCCGGACGGCGGACTACGCGGACGAGTGCGCGCGGCGCGGCGTGGAGCCGGTCGGCTACGGCCTGCGCTACACCCACTGGCTCGGGGTGCCCATGAAGGCGGGCGACCACGTGCTCGGCGCGATCGCCGTCCGCAACCTCGAGCGCGCGTACTCCGACGCCGACGAGCGGCTGCTCGGGAACGTCGCGGACCTCGCCGCGCTGGCGCTGCGCACCGCGCGTCTCTACGAGGAGCGCGCGCGGGCGTTCGGCGAGCTGTCGGCCGCCCAGGACCAGCTCGTGCGCACGGAGAAGCTGCGCGCGCTCGGCGAGATGGCCTCGGGCGTCGCGCACGACTTCAACAACCTGCTCGCGTCGATCCTCGGCCGCGCGCAGCTCCTCCTGCAGCGGATCGAGGACCCGCGCCTGCGCAAGTGGCTGCAGGTGATCGAGCGCTCGGCGCTCGACGGCGCGCAGACCGTGCGCCGGCTCCAGGAGTTCACGCGCATCCGCCGCGACCAGCCGTTCATCCCGGTCGATCTGAACCAGGTCGTGCGCGACGCGCTCGAGATCACGCAATCCCGCTGGCGCGAAGAGGTGGCGAGCCGCGGCATCGCGATCGACGTCCGCACCGCGCTCGGCGAGGTCCCGCACGTCGGCGGCGATGCCGTCGAGCTGCGCGAGGCGCTGACGAACCTGATCCTCAACGCCGTCGACGCGATGCCGGACGGTGGCGCGCTCTCGCTGCGCACGGCCATGGTCGACGACCTCGTCGAGCTGACCGTGCGCGACACCGGCCGTCGGGATGCCGGAGAGCGTGCGCCAGCGCATCTTCGACCCGTTCTTCACCACGAAGGGCGCGCAGGGCACGGGTCTCGGGCTCTCGATCACCTACGGCATCCTGACGCGCCACCGCGCGCGCGTCACCGTGGAAAGCGAGCCGCGGCAGGGGACGACGTTCCGGCTCGCCTTCGAGCCGGGCGCCGAGCGCGCCGTCGTGGAGCTGGTGATGCCGGTGACCGCGCCGGCGGGCACGCCGCTCCGCTGTCTCGTGGTGGACGACGAAGAGCCGGTCGGCACCGTGCTCGGCGATGTGCTCGAGAGCAGCGGACACTCGGCGGTCGTGCTCACGAACGGCGCCGAAGCGATCGAGCGCTTCCGGCACGAGCCGTTCGACGTCGTGTTCACGGACCTCGCCATGCCCGGCCTCTCGGGATGGCAGGTCGCGCGCGCGGTGAAGGCCTCCGCGCCGGCGGTGCCGGTCTTCCTCGTGACCGGCTTCGGCGTCGAGCTCTCCGCCGAGGAGCGGCGCGCGCACGGCGTGGATCTCGTGCTGAGCAAGCCGCTGAACATCGAGTCGATCCTCGAGGCCATCGCCCTGGCTGCCCACCAGCAGAGGCCGGGCGGATAAGGAGCTCGCATGGGCTACGACACCCTGACGCTCGGGCGCGCCGATGGCGTCGCCACACTCACGCTGAATCGCCCGGACGCGCTCAACGCGCTCGACCTGACGCTCGGACGCGAGCTCTTCCACGCGGTGCTCGAGCTCGACGACGATCCGGCCGTGCGCGCCGTCGTCCTCACCGGCGCGGGCAAGGCGTTCTGCGCGGGCGGCGACGTGAAGGGCTTCGCCGACAACCTGGACCGCATCGGCGCGCTCATCAAGGAGCTGACGACCTACCTCCACGGCGCGATCTCGCGCCTCTGCCGCAGCGACAAGCCGGTGGTGATCGCGGTCAACGGCGTCGCGGCCGGCGGCGGGATGAGCCTGGCGCTGGCGGGCGATCTCGTCCTCGCGGCGGAGTCGGCGCGCTTCACGATGGCGTACTCGAAGATCGCCGCGACGCCCGACGGGTCGTCGTCGTACTATCTGCCGCGTCTGGTCGGGCTCCGGCGGGCGATGGAGCTCTACTTCACCAACCGCGTGCTGAGCGCGCGGGAGGCGCACGAGTGGGGCCTGGTGACGCGCGTGGTGCCCGACGCGGAGCTGGCGTCGGCCGCGCGGAGCGTCGCGCGCGAGCTGGCGCAGGGACCGACGAAGGCGTTCGGCGGCGCCAAGCGCTTGTTCCACCAGTCGACGTGGGAGAGCCTGGAGACGCAGATGGAGCTGGAGGCGCAAGCCATCGCCGCGAGCGGCCGGACGGACGATTTCCGCGCCGGCGTCACGGCGTTCGCGAACAAGCAGCCCGTGCCGCCGTTCAAGGGACGGTAAGAAGGAGCCCTCATGAGCACCGCGACCCGACCGCGCGTCTACTACCGCCCGGGCTGATCGTCCTGCGCCAAGACGAAGGAGCTCGTCTCGTCTTGGGGGATCGAGTTCGATCCCGTCGACGTCCAGGCCGATCCGGCGGCGAAGGAGGAGCTGAAGCGCTTCGACATTCCCCGCGTGCCCGCGATCGTGTTCGGCGATCGCGCCGTGCACGGCTGGAATCCGAAAGGCTACGCGGAGCTGCTCGGCGTCGACTACAACCCCGACGTCAAGCTCGCGCCCGCGGTCCTCGCCGCCCGGCTCGATCGCGTCCTCGCGTCCACCGAGGCGCTGCTGCGCGTGATGCCGGACGCGCACATGGAATGGACGCCGCCGGAGCGCAAGCGTCCGCTCGCGGATCTCGGCTTCCACGTCTTCCGGCTGTCGCTCGGCTTCGTCGAGGGCATCGACAGCCTGCGCTATCCGGCGAGCGTGCACGAAGAGCTCGCGCCGCGTGAGATCCGCTCGGGTGAGGGGCTCGCGCGGTACGGCGCGCTGGTGCGCGCGCGCATCTCCGGGTGGTTCCAGGGCGCGGGCGGCGACGAGTTCGGCCGCACGGTCGAGGCCTACTGGGGACCGATCGGCGGCCACGACTTCCTGGAGCGCACGACGTGGCACGCCGCGCAGCATCTCCGCCAGCTCTACGTGCTCGCGGATCGCCTCGGCGTGAAGCCTCCGGCGCCCGAGCCGGTCGACGCGTACAAGGACCTGCCGCTGCCGAAAGCGCTCTGGTAGAGCACGGGCCCGGGTCCGCCGCCGGACCCGGGCCCGCATCGCTCCGTCACTGCAGATCGACGCTCGAGCCTTCCCGCACGCACCACGCGCGTTCGAGGGCGTCGTTGTGGACGAACCCGGCGCCCGCGGCCTCGGCGAAGTCCACGAACCACTTGATGTTCGGACCCCCTGTGTCGAACTTGTGGGTGGCCGCCCAGAACGTCGGGCCCCGATGGGGGTTGGCCGACTCCATGTTCGCGAACGGATGGTTGCTCGGAAGCGCCGGGTGGTGGACGACCGGATCCACGAGCGAGGTCAGGTCCTGGACGGTGGGCAGTCGCCACCCCATGCGAAATCCGATGACGCGCCGGTTGCAGTGGATGCTCGCGTTCGTCCACGTGAAGGACCTCGATCGCCGGCGCCTGCTCCCAGATCAAGCCTGTTTCGGTGTCGAGGACCGCGCCTTGATAGATGCCGGCCAGGACCTCGAACCGTAGCTTGAACGGGCCGAACCCCTTGTCCTTCAGCATCTGGATGCCCGGCCCCGCCTCCGCGACTTGAGCACACACCAAGACCGCGACGATGAGCGCTGCCTGCCATCGCTTCATGAGATTTCGCCCCTCGGGTGACCGGTCCTGCGGCGCCCCCTGGCGCGCTCTGCCTGTCAGTGACGAGTCGTCATCACCTCCTTCGGCGAGTCCGGCGCCGATGCGGGCAGGAACCGCGCCAAACGTCGGTGCGTCGACTTCTCGCGGAGTTGACGCGTACGGGAGGCGGCTGGCGGCCGGCGGGCGCGACACAATGCCGTCCGCCCCGGGCCTTCGGCCAGGGCGGCGTGCCGGAGGCTAGATCCGGTCGAGCTCGGCGACCGTGCGGTTGCTCGTCGCGTTGCCCGTGTTCAGCGTGCCCTTCGGCTCGAGCAGCAGCACGTGGACCTCGTCGGTCAGCGCCTTCGGACGGTGCTCGCCGCCGCGCGGGACGATGATCAACTCGCCGGGCCCGACGTTCCGGTCGCCGTCGCGGAGCTGCGTGGCGTCCCACTCATGAGTCATCGCCCCACGCTTCCGTCAGGCGGTGCGCCAGCGTGCGGTGATGGCGGAAGAAGTACGCCAGCATCGCGCCCGCGGCGAGCAGGTTGCCCACGAAGATCGTCCAGCCCGCGACCTCGTTGAGGACCCAGTTGGCGGCGATGACGATGGCGCCGAACGAGGCGACCTCGAAGATCGTGAAGAGGATGATGAGCACGAGGACGAAGACGGGCTGGCGCTCGGCCGCGGCCACCAGCATCGAGGCGACGATGCCGAAGCCGATGAACGCGATGCCGTGCACCAGCGAGTACGTCAGGGCCGCCGCCATGGGGTCGGTCTGACGCAGGAACGCCGTGCCGAGGAGCTTCGGCGTTCGCAGCGGCTCGCCCTGGATCGTGTCGACGGCGAGGAACCACAGCGCGACGATGACCGCGCCGACGACGCCGGCGACGACGCCTTCGCGCAGCACGCCGCCCCAGGACCCGATCAGGAGGCGCGCGAGCGCGCGATGACCGAAGAAGAAGTACCAGAGCATCGCGACCGCCGCCGCGAGGTTCCCCACGAGCACGGCCCACCACACGACGGCGCCCACCATCGAGCGGCCGACGGCGCCCAGCGCGCCCAAAAAGAACATCTCGAAGCAGGCGAAGAGGATGATGACGGCGATGAAGAGCGGGGTCTCGCGCTCGCTCACCGCGATCAGCGCGGCGGCGATGACGCCGAACGCGATGAACGCGAGCCCGTGGAGGACCGTGTACCCGAGGATCGGGCCGAAGGCGATCGGCGCCCCGGCCGGGTCGCGCACGCCGTAGAAGACCGCCGCGCCCAGGAGCGCCGGCGTCAGCAGGGGCTTGCCGCGCGCGATGTCGAAGATCAGGAACCAGAGGGCGACGACCGCGGCGCCGAGCAGCCCGCTCGTGACGCCTTCGCGCAGGACCGAGCGCTGTTCCCCGGCCATAGCCGGTAGTGTACTCGCGTTGCCGCGCGGGGGCTCAGACGTCGCGGGCGAGGCGGACGCCGTAGTCGGAGTAGCGCAGATGCGGCGGCAGCGACGACCGGTGGGCGACAGCGCTCCACGGATCGGCGTGGCGCCACGCGCCGCCGCGGCTCACGCGCCGGGTGCCGCGCTCGGGGCCGCGCGGATTGTCCGGCGCGGACACCGCGTAGTAGCCGTCGGCATACCAGTCGGCGCACCACTCGTGGCAGACCCCCGACAGATCGGTCAGGCCGAACGCGTTGGCGGGCGTGGCGCCCACGGACGGCAAGGCGCCGATCGCGTGCGACGGCCGCGCGTCGCCCCACGGAAACCGCGCGCGCTCGACGCCGCCGCGCGCCGCGCGCTCCCACTCCGCTTCGGTCGGCAGGCGTGCGTTCATCCACGCCGCGAACGCGACGGCCTCGTCCCACGCCAGGCCGACGACCGGCTGGCGCGGATCGTCGAAGCCGGCACGCCGCCAGAACGCCGGCGCGGGGGCGCCGACGGCGTCGAGATACGGCGCGTAGTCGGCGTTCGTCACGGGCGTGGTCGCGATCGCGAACGCGTCGATCCACACGACGTGCGCGGGCCGCTCCGCGGGCGCTCCGGTGTCCGAGCCCATCGTGAAGCGCCCGGCCGGGATCGGGACGAAGTCCACGTACGCGAGTGTAGAATGGCGGCTCGATCCAGGAGGGTGCATGAACGTCGCCGCACGCATGGCGCGGCTCGGTACGGAATCGGCGTTCGAGGTCCTCGCGCGCGCGAAGGCGCTCGAGCGCCAGGGCAAGGACATCGTCCACCTCGAGATCGGCGAGCCCGACTTCGACACGCCCGAGCACATCCGCGACGCCGCCAAGCGCGCGCTCGACAACGGCGCCACGCATTACGGGCCGTCGGCCGGGCTGCCCGAGCTGCGCGAGGCGATCGCCAGGCACGTGAGCGAGACCCGCGGCATCCGCGTCTCGCCGGACCAGGTCGTCGTGACGCCCGGCGCGAAGCCGATCATGTTCTTCGTCATCATGGCGCTCGTGGGTGAGGGCGACGAAGTCCTCTCCCCGGATCCCGGCTTCCCGATCTACGAGTCCGTGATCAACTTCGTCGGCGGCACGGCCGTCGGTGTGCCCCTGCGCGAGGCGACCGGGTTCAACTTCGACATGGACTTCTTCGAGGCGCACCTCACGCCGCGCACGAAGCTCATCATCATCAACTCGCCCCAGAACCCGACGGGCGGCGTGCTCGAGCGCGCGCAGCTCCAGCGCATCGCGGCCGTCGCGCGCGAGCGGAACATTCCCGTGCTCACCGACGAGATCTACCGCCACTTCCTCTACGACGGCGAGTTCGTCTCGATCCTGCGCGAGCCGGGGATCCTCGAGCGCGCGATCCTCCTCGACGGCTTCTCGAAGTCGTACGCGATGACGGGCTGGCGCCTCGGCTACGGCGTGATGCCCGTCGACCTCGCGGAGCACGTCACGCGGCTGATGGTGAACTCCGCGTCGTGCACGGCGTCGTTCGTGCAGCTCGCGGGCGTCGCCGCGCTCGAGGGCGAGCAGGCGTCCGTGGGACGGATGGTGGCGGAGTTCCGCCGCCGGCGCGACCTGATCGTCGACGGGCTCAACAAGCTGCCCGGCGTGACGTGCGTGCTGCCGCGCGGCGCCTTCTACGTGTTCCCGAACATCACCGGCACCGGACGGCCGTCGGCGGAGGTCGCGACGCGGCTCCTCGACGAGGCCGGCGTCGCCGCGCTGGCGGGCACCGCGTTCGGGAGCCAGGGCGAAGGCTACCTGCGCCTCTCCTACGCCAACTCCGAAGCCAACCTCCGCAAGGCCCTCGAGCGCATGGAGCCCGTGTTCGCGTCGATGAAGTGACCGCGGCGGACATCGTCGCCGACGGCCTCCGGCGGGCCGGCGTGCGGCGCGCCTTCGCCGCGGACGGCGCGGACGCGACGCTCGTCGACGCGGTCCGCGCGACGGGCGTCCCGATCGTCGAAGTCCCCGGCGCCGGGCCGGCATGCGTGATGGCGGCCGTCACCGGACGCATCGGCGACGCGCCCGGTCTCGCGATCGTCTCCGCCGCCGATGGTGCGGTCCATCACGCGTTGACCGGCGCGGCGCGCGAGCGCGCCCCGTGCATCGTGCTCGCCTCCCAGGATCTTCCCCCGTCCTCCGATGCCTCCCCGGCGAAGGCGGCGATCATCGCCGGCGCCGACTCGGCGGCGCACTGGGTGGCCCACGCCGCGCAGGCGGCCATGAGCGAGCCGCAGGGCTGCGCGTGGCTGGCCGTCGCGCCCGATGTCGCGCGAGCGGCGTCGCTTCCCGTGGCGGCGGCCGTCCATCGCGCGGCGGAGCCGCTCGACGGCGCCGAGCTGGAGGAGCTCGCGCGGACGATCGGTGGCGCCGCGCGGCCGCTGGTGGTCGCGGGACGCGGGTGTCGCGCGCGCGCGACCGCGACGTGGCTCCGGGCGCTCGCGGAAGCGCTGCCCGCGCCCGTGCTGGTGACGCCCGCGGGGCGCGGCGCGCTGCCCGATCCGCATCCGCTGTGTCACGGCCTCCTCGTTCGTGACGCGCCGGTCCTCCCGCGCGCCGATCTCGTGCTCGCGCTCGGCGTGGACGACGACGAGCTCGCCGCGGCGGGCGTGAGCGTCGCGGCGCCGATCGTACGCGTGGGCCGCGTCGACGCGCTGCTCGAAGAGCTCGCGCCGCGGCTCCGGAGTCGCACGTGCGCCGACTGGGACGTCGCGGAGCTCGACCGCCTGCGCCGCGCGGGTCCGGCGCCGGACGTGGACCCGCGACTCGCGGCGCTCGTCCGCCACGCGCGCGAGACGACAGAGGCGGGAACGGCCGCGGTGTTCGCGCGGCCGCTCGCGGCGCTCGCGCAGCTGTGGCAGGCGGTCGAGCCCGGCGAGCTGCTGATCGACGACGACGTGCTGGCGGCGAGCGTGGCCGTGTCGCTCGAGCGTCCGGACGCGGACGTCCTCGCGTTCGGCGTCGCGCCCGGCGACGGCCTCGCGCGCGTGCTCCGTTCGGACGCGTCGCGCGTCGTGGTCGTAGCCCTTGGTGGGTAAAACTTTGCTCACACGCCCTGGCGTGTGTTGTCAGTCGCGACGAGCTTCCGGATACTAGGCGGGTGACTCGGTGGTTCGCCCGCCTCATGCCCGCGCGGATGACGCTTCGCGCACACCTCCTCGCGCTCGTCGTCGTCACGCTGGTGCCCGTGCTGATCTTCTCCGGGGTGCTGGTCGTCGCCATCGCGCAGCACGAGCGTCGCGCGGTGGAGCGCGGGTTGCTGGAGACGGCGCGCGCGCTGTCGGCCTCCGTCGATCAGCAGATCAACGGCGCGACCGCCGCGCTCTCGGCCCTCGCGCTGTCGAGCCGTCTCGCGAGCGGTGACCTGCGCGGCTTCTACGAGGAAGCGCGCGCGCTCAAGGACGCGCAGGACGGGTGGGACAGCGTCTTCCTGTACGACCGGGACGGCGAGGGCCTCCTCGACGTGCGACGGCCCTTCGGCAGCGCGCTGGCGTCGATGCGCCAGGACGAGACGTTCCGCCAGGTCCTGTCCTCGCAGCGTCCGGTCACCTCGAACCTGGTCCAGGAGCCGGTCGACGGCCGTCACGTCGTGCGGATCGCGGTTCCGGTCACGTCCGGCGGGCGCGTGCGACACGCGCTCGGCGCGTACATCGACTTCCAGCAACGGCTCCGCTCGGTCCTCGGGCGCCAGCAATTTTCCGACACGTGGACCGCGACGGTCTTCGACCGCCAGAAGCTGATCGTCGCCCGCACGCGCGATGCCGTGCAGCGCGTGGACACCCCGATCAGCGCCGACCTCGCGGAGCAATCGAGCCGCGGCCGGGACGGTTGGCACCAGGGGCGCACGCTGGAAGGCGTTACGGTCTTCGCGGCGTTCAGCCGCTCGCCGATCACGGAATGGACGGTGGCGATCGGGATCCCCGCGGACCTGGTGAACGCGTCGTTGCGCCGCTCGCTGATGGCGGTGGTGAGCGTCGGTCTCACGTTCCTCGTCGTCGCCGCGGGGCTTGCGGTGGTCATCGGCCGGCGGATCTCGGCGTCCATCGGCTCGCTCTCGCCCGCGGCGCACGCGCTGGCGCGGGGCGGCACGGCGCCCGATCGGGCGCCGTCGGCGGTGACCGAGGTCGAGACGCTTGCTCGCGCGCGCGGAGGCGGCGCGCGCCGAGGCCGAGGTCGCCAACCGGGCGAAGGACGAATTCCTCGCCACGGTGTCGCACGAGCTGCGCACGCCGCTCACCGCGGTGCTCGGCTGGGCGCGCATGCTGCGCTCCGGGCGCCTCGGCCCTGACGCGATCGCCCGCGGGCTCGAGGTCATCGACCGGAACGCGCGGCTGCAGGCGCAGCTCATCGAGGACCTGCTCGACGTCTCGCGCATCATCACCGGCAAGCTCCGGCTCGACATCCGCGCCATCGAGCTCGCGCCCGTGGTCGAGGCCGCGCTGGACGCCGTGCGCGACGCTGCGGAGGCGAAGACCATCGCGCTCGAGACCGAGTTCGACGCGGCGATCGGCCCCGTCCGCGGCGATCCCGACCGGCTGCAGCAGGTCGTGTGGAACCTGCTCGCGAACGCGATCAAGTTCACGCCGGCGGCGGGCCGCGTGACGGTACGGACGCGCGCCGCCGGCGGCGAGATCGAGATCACCGTCACCGACACGGGCCAGGGCATCGACCGCGACTTCCTGCCGTTCGTGTTCGATCGCTTCCGCCAGTCCGATTCCGCGCGCGGCAGCGGCGGCCTCGGGCTCGGCCTGGCGCTCGTGCGCCACCTGACCGAGCTGCACGGCGGCACCGTGGACGCCCACAGCGACGGGGCCGGGAAGGGCGCGACGTTCACCGTGCGCCTCCCGCTCGCGGGCGCGCGCGACGCCGCGGTGGCAGCCGCGCTCACGCGCGGCGGCGCGCGCTTCCCGTCGCTCGCGGGCGTGCGCGTGCTCGTCGTGGACGACGACGAGGACGCGCGCCAGCTCCTCGCGCTGATCCTCGAGCAATGCCGGGCCGACGTCGTCACCGCGGCATCCGCGCAGGACGCGCTGCGCCAGCTCGCCGAGCGGGTGCCCGACGTGGTGATCAGCGACATCAACATGCCCGAGCGCGACGGCTACGCGTTCGTGCGCGAGCTGCGCACGCGCGGCGGCACTGCGCCGCGCGTGCCGGCGGTGGCGTTGACCGCGTCCGCGCGCGGCGAGGATCGCCGGCGCGCGCTCGCCGCCGGGTTCGACGTCCACGTCGCGAAGCCGATCGAGCCCGCGGCGCTCGCGGAGATCGTGGCGGAGCTCGCCGCAAGCGCGCGGCGCGCGCGCCGTCTTGGCGCGCCGCAGGACGCCGATGGGGCTGGGGCCCCACCGTCCGAGGCGCGCCTCTAACGGTCGGGGTGACGACCGGGCGCGTATAATCGCGCCCATGGGCCTCCTCAACGAGCGCGATCAGGCCGCCGTCCGCAAGGAGTTCGAAAAGCTCTCCGGTCCCGTGAAGCTGGTCGTCTTCTCGCAGTCCCTCGAGGCGGCGGAGCTGTGCCGGCAGAACGAGGAGCTCGTGCGCGAGGTCGCGGAGCTCGCGCCCGACACGATCACCGTCGAGGTGCTGAACCTCGCCATCGACCGCGAGCGCGCCGAGGCCTACGGCATCGAGCGCGTGCCCGCGATCGTCGTCGAGGGCGCGCGCGACTACGGCATCCGCTTCCTCGGTATCCCGGCGGGGTACGAGTTCTCGAATCTCATCGACTCGATCATCGCGGCGTCGTCGGGCACCGCGGCGCTCAGCGCGGAGACGCAGCGCGCGCTCGCCGGCCTCACCGAGGCCGTCGACATCAAGGTCTTCTCGACACCCACCTGACCGTACTGTCCCCGGGCCGTGCGCCTGGCACAGCACATGGCGGTCGCGTCGGATCGGGTCAGCGCCACCGCGATCGAGGCGACCGCGTTCCCCGACCTGAGCCGCGCCTATCGCGTGTCCGCGGTCCCGAAGATCGTGATCAACGATCGCGTCGAGTTCGAGGGCGCGCTCCCCGAGCCCGACTTCCTCGGCGCCGTGCTTCGCGCCGCCGGCCCCGCGGCGTGATCCGCGTCGCGGCCGCGCTCGGCGCCGGGCTGGCGTTCGCGGCCGAGCGCCCGAATCCGCCCGCCGTCGGTGAGGCCGCGCCCGACCTGCAGCTCCGCGATCAGAACGGGCGCAGCTTCGTGCTCCGCGACGTCCTGAAGGAGCGCGAGTTCGTCATCCTCGCCTTCTATCCGAAAGCGTTCACGAGCGGCTGAGGGACGGAATTCTCCCGGTTCCGGGAGGACGCGGGCCGGTTCGCGGCGCTGAACGCGGAAGTCGTCGGCATCTCCGCCGACGGCCCGGACCGCAACCTCGCGTGGGCGAGGGAGCTGAAGCTTCCGTTCCGGCTGCTGAGCGACGTCGATCCGGCGGGCCAGGTGGGCAAGCGGTACGGGGTGTGGGACGACCTCTGGCGGGTCCAGCGGCGGACGACGTTCGTCGTCGATCGGCACGGCAAGGTGCGGTGGACGGACGCCGGGCGTGACTGCATCGACACGAGCCGGACGCTCGACGCCGTCGCGCGGCTTGCCCGCGAGAAATAGTTGACCGTCAAGGACGGTCAAGGCGCAAGGGAGACTCTCCCCATGTTCGTCTACGGCACGCTGATGCGCGGACAACCCGCGCACGCGATGCTCGCCGGACACGCCACGTTCGTCGGTGAAGGCACCGTCCCCGGGACGCTGCTGGCGCTCGGGCGGTATCCGGGCGCGGTCGCCGGGCGCCGTCGCGTGCGCGGGGAGCTCTGGCTCCTCGCGAGGCCCGAAGTTCTTCGGACTCTCGACGAGTACGAGGGGTACAATTTCGAGCGGCGCGTGACGGTCGCGATGCTCGCGAGCGGGCGCCGCGTGCGCACGTGGATCTACCGATATCGCGGCCGTCGCGATGGACGCGCGACGGCCATTCCCGACGGTGACTGGAGGACACATCGATGGCGCTGACGCCCGCCGAGCTCGTCAAGGCCGATCAGGAGCACCTGATCCATCCGCTGCACCATCCGATCGATCACTCCGAGCCGATCGTCTACGTGCGCGGCCGCGGGGCGACGGTCACGGATGCGACGGGCAAGGACTATCTGGACGGGCTCGCGGGACTGTGGAACGTCAACGTGGGGCACGGACGCGCGGAGCTCGCGGAAGCCGCGGCGGCGCAGATCAAGGAGCTCGCGTACTTCTCCGCGTACACGGGCTCTTCGAACGTGCCCGCGATCACGCTCGCCAGCCGGCTCGTCGACCTCGCGTCGAACGTCTTCGCCGCGGTGTTCTTCACCTCCGGCGGCGCCGAGTCGAACGAGTCGGCGTTCAAGACCGCGCGGTTCTACTGGAAGGCGCAGGGCAAGCCCGACAAGACGAAGGTCATCGCGCGCGCCAACGCCTATCACGGCGTGACGCTGCAGGCGATGAGCGCGACGGGCATGGGCGCCTACTGGAAGATGTTCGAGCCGCGCGTGCCCGGCTTCGTCCACATTCCCACGTGCTACCCGTACCGCCAGGTCGACCAGAAGCCGGGGGAGAGCGCGGGCCAGACGGCCGCGCGCCTGCTCGAGGAAGCGATCCTGCGCGAGGGCGCGGACACCGTCGCCGCGTTCATCGCCGAACCGATCCACGGCGGCGGCGGCGTGCTCTATCCCGACGAGGACTACTTCCGGCTCGTGAGAAAGGTGTGCGACACGCACCAGGTCCTGTTCATCGCCGACGAGGTCATCACCGGCTTCTGCCGCACCGGACGGTGGTTCGCGATGTCCCACTGGAACGTGAAGCCGGACATCATGTCGTTCGCGAAGGGCGTGACCTCCGGCTATCTCCCGCTCGGCGGCATCATGGTCTCGAAGGCGATCAAGGACACGATGGACACGGTCAAGCCCGAAGATCGCTGGATGCACGCGTACACGTACTCCGGGCATCCGACGTGCTGCGCGGTCGCGCTGCGCAACCTCGACATCATGGAGAAGGAGCGGCTCTGGGAGAACGCCGCGAAGATGGGCGACCGTCTCCACGCCGGCCTCAAGCGCGCCTTCGGCAATCATCCGAACGTGGGCGACATCCGTGGCGGCAAGGGGCTGCTGGCCGCCGTCGAGTTCGTCGAGGACAAGGCGACCAAGGCGAACTTCGGCGCCGACAAGAAGCTCGCGAACCGGCTGATGGCCGAGATGGCCAAGCGCGGCGTGATGACGCGCGTGCGCGCTGCCGCCGGCGCGCATCCGAACGTCGGCGACAGCTTGTTCTTCTCTCCGCCCCTCGTGGTGACCGAGGCCGAAGTGGATCGACTCGTGTCGGTCGCTCGTGAGTCGGCGAAAGCCGTCCTCGGCCAGTGAGATCGGGGACATGGGAGGGGAGCCCGGCTCCCCTCCCAAACCCTCCCCAGAGCCGAATCGAACCGCCAGCCGCTGATCGCCTACGCCGATGAAGCTCATCACGGCGCATCGCATCCTCATCGCCGCGGGCATCGCGTTCTTCCTGTTCTACGCGCTGCTCCAGGCGCGCATCTACGTCGTCCGCGACGGGGGCCTCGGCGCCATGCTCCAGGCCGGCGGTGCCGTCGCGGTCGCGGTCGGCCTGACGATCTACTACCGCTCGCTCCGGCACTGGGGCCGTCGCTGAATCCCCGCGCGCCGGCCGGCGTCGTCCGCGACCTCACCGTCGCGCGCATGGAGATCAGGAAGCCCTAGACTTCCGAGTCGTGAGCCCGCCGGCGGTCCTCATCTACGACGCGGAGTGCCCGATGTGCCGGGCGAGCGCGCTGTGGCTCATGCGCCTCGCGCTCTCCGGTCGCCGTCTCGAGATCCTTCCGTGCCGTTCGCGGCTCCGCGCCGAGCGCCATCCGCAGATCAGCGAGCAGGCCTGTCTCACCGCGATGCAGCTCGCGCTCCCCGATGGCCGCGTCCTGGCCGGCGCCGACGCGGTGCCGGTGCTGTTGCGCCGGATCCGCGGCCTCGGCTGGCTGGCGGTGGTCTTCGCGCTTCCGGGCATGCGGCCGCTCGCGCGCCGCGTCTACGGCTGGATCGCGCGGAATCGCATGCGGATCTCGTGCGCGATCTCGTCTCCGCGCTGATCTCGGCTTCGGATTCCCGTGTCAGCGTTTTCCCGGCGCGAAGAACGGCGCGGTCGCCGCCGCGTGATCGGTGATGTCGATGACCGCCATCACGCCGGGCAGATGCTTCCGGAGGATCGGCTCGATCCCTTGCCGGAGCGTGACCTCGGCCAGGCGGCAGCCCTGGCACCCGCCTTCGAGACGCAGCTCGACGCGGCCATCCGCACCACGCACGAGGGTCACGTGACCGCCGTGAGCCGACACGGCGGGATTGATCTCCGCGTCGATCACGCGCTGGACATCCGAGGCAAAATCGTCGGCGTCACCGTCCGTTCGACGGCGGCGATGACCGCGGCGCGGATGCCGGTGTTCTCGGGAGAGGCGATCGTGTCGGGCGGGATCGTCCGCGCGGCCGCAGGCACGCTCTCCAGCGCACGCGAAAGATCGGCAATGAGATCGATGGGACTCTCGAGGCCGATCGAGAGGCGGAGGAGATCCGCCGGGATCGGCGAAGAGGCGCCTTCCGTCGTGCGGCGATGCTCGATGAGGCTCTCGACGCCGCCGAGCGAGGTGCCCCGCGTGAAGACCCGGACACCTGCCAGCACTGCGAGTGCGGCCGCGCGCATCCCGCTCTCGCAACCGACCCTGTCCGAGCACATCCACGAGCTGGAGCGCGAGATGGGCGCGAAGCTCTTCGACCGCGCCGGCCGGCGCGTGACCCTCACCGACGCCGGCCGTGCCTTCGCGCCGCACGCGGCGCACATCGTCGCCTCCGTCGGCGATGCCCGGCAGGCGGTGTCCGAGCTCGACGGTCTCGCGCACGGCACGCTCCTCGTCGGAGCCAGTACCACGCCCGGCATCTACGTGCTGCCTCGTGTGGTCGCCGCCTTCCAGCGGCGGCATCCCGGCGTGACGCTCACGCTGACGATCGCCAACTCGCGCGTCATCGAGGAGCGCGTGCGCGCCGACGAGCTCGACATCGGCTGCGGCGCGGGCTCGTACGGCCGCCTCCTGCAGCGTAGCTTCGACGTCGTCGACGCGGTCGAGATCTTCGAGCCGTACGTCGCGGCGTACGGGCTGCCGTCGCTGTACCGGCGCGTCTTCGTGGCCGACGCGCTGACGTTCGAGTTCGACTACTACGACGTCGTCATCCTCGGCGACGTGCTCGAGCACCTGACCGAGGACGACGGCGTCCGGCTGATCGAGCGGATCTACGACCGGTGCGACGAGCTCGTCGTCGCCATCCCGTTCCTCTCCGAGCAGGCGGTGGAACACGGCAACCCGCACGAGGCCCACCGGCAGGCCGCGATCACGCACGAGCGGTTCGTGACGCGCTACGAGGGCGTCATTCCGTACAGCCTGCGCTACGACTATGGCGTGTACGTCAAGGACGCGCTCTCGAACCGCGGCATCGTGCCGATCAACGACGCGTTCTATCTGGAGGAGGCGACCCGGCTCCTCCGTGGAGAGCGCAACGTCACGCTCGTCACCGCCGCGCTGACCGATGCGCAGGCCGACACCCTGGAGAGCGTCGTGCGCGCGCCGGCCAACCTCATCGTGTTCGCGCCGCCCGCGATCGGCGAGCGCATCCAGGCGGCGCGATCCGGGCGCGCGACGCAGATCGTGAGCTGGGACGAGGGACAGGCCGCCCGGGACTTCCCGTTCGCGGACCGCCTCACGCCGGCGCAGGATCCGTTCGCGCTGTCCACGATGTTCAGGCTCCACGACGCCGCGTGCCTCGACAGGTTCACATCGACGCACCTCTTCTGGGTCGATGCCGGGGCGCCACGGCCCGAGGACGTCGTCGCGTGGAGCGAGAAGGCGCCCGACGTGTTCGTGTGCGGTCCGTCGTTCTTCGGCGGTCCGAAGAGTGTGCTGCGGCGGGCCAGCGAGCTCTACTCCGGTCTGCTCCGCGCGGCGCTCGAGCGGGGATGGGACGGCGCGGCCATGACGCTGCTGGCCCGGACGTACCCGAGTCTGGTCCACACCGTCGTGGCATAGTAGGGCGTCACGTCAGGAGGCGCGGATGGATCTCAACTACTCCCCGGAAGAGACGGCGTTCCGCGACGAGGTGCGCGGATGGATCCGCGCGAACCTTCCCGACGCGCTCCGCGACAAGGTCCTCAACTACCGCGAGCTGAGCAAGGACGACCTGCTCTCCTGGCACCGGACGCTCGCGAAGAAGGGCTGGGTCGCGCCGTTCTGGCCGAAGGAGTGGGGCGGCACCGACTGGACGGTCGTGCAGCGCTACATCTTCGAGGAAGAATGCGAGGCGGCCGGCTGCCCGCCCGTGGTCGCGTTCGGCGTGCGCATGTGCGCGCCCGTCCTGCTGCGCTTCGGCACCGACGCGCAGAAGCAGCGGTTCCTCCCGCGCATCTACAACGGTGACGACTTCTGGGTCCAGGGCTACTCCGAGCCGGGCTCGGGCTCCGATCTCGCGTCGCTCAAGACGCGCGCCGTCCGTGAGGGCGACCACTACGTGGTCACCGGCCAGAAGATCTGGACGACGCTCGGCCACTACGGCGACTGGATCTTCTGTCTCGTCCGCACCAACGCCAACACCGAGAAGCGGCAGGACGGCATCTCGTTCCTGCTGATCGACATGAAGACGCCCGGCATCACCGTGCGCCCGATCGTCCTCATGGACCAGGGCCACGAGGTGAACGAGGTGTTCTTCGACGAGGTGAAGGTTCCCGCCGAGCACCTCGTGCACGAGCAGGACAAGGGCTGGACGGTCGCGAAGTACCTGCTCGGCTACGAGCGCATGGGCACGGGGCGGATCGCCTTCTCCAAGCGCGAGCTCGCGCGCGTGAAGGACATGGCGGGCAAGGCGATGAAGAACGGCCGCCCGCTGCTCGACGATCCACGCTTCCGCGACCGGCTGAGCCGCGTGGAAGTCGAGCTGATGGCGCTCGAGATCACCAACATGCGCTTCCTCGATCAGCTGCGCGGCGGCCGCGCGCCCGGCGCGGAAGTCTCGCTCCTCAAGATCAAGGGCACGGAGATCCAGCAGGCGATCACCGAGCTCGCGATGCAGGCGGCCGGCCCGCTCGCCCAGGCGTTCCGTCCCGTGAACGGCGACGAGGGCTTCGACCGGCTCACCGCGTCGCTCTTCCCCCGCTACTGCAACCTGCGCAAGGCCACGATCTACGCCGGGTCGAACGAGATCCAGCGCAACATCATCGCCAAAGCCACGCTGGGGCTCTAGCCATGGACTTCGAATACAGCGACGAGCAACGCCTCCTGTCCGAGACGCTGCGCAAGTTCCTCAACACCGGCTACTCGTTCGACGCGCGCGACAAGATCATGAAGACGGCCGCCGGCTACAGCGACGACGTCTGGGCCGCGCTCGCCGAGATGGGGATCCTCGGCGTGCCGTTCGCCGCCGAGCACGGCGGCTTCGGCGGCACCACGGTCGACATGATGGTCGTGATGGAAGCGCTCGGGGAGGCCCTCGTCGTCGAGCCGTACCTCGCGACGGTCGGCCTCGGCGGGCAGCTCGTCGCGCGCGGCGGCAGCGAGGCGCAGCACACGCGCATCCTGCCGGCGCTCATCGCCGGCAAGCTCAAGATGGCGTTCGCGCAGACGGAGCGGGGATCGCGCTACGACCTGCGGCAGGTCTCGCTCCGCGCGAAGAAGGCCGGCGACGGCTGGGCGCTCGACGGCGAGAAGTGCACGGTCCTGCACGGCGGCGCCGCGGATCTGCTCGTCGTCTCCGCACGGACGTCCGGCGGCGACAGCGACGAGCGGGGGATCAGCCTCGTCCTGGTCGAGCGCACTGCCCCCGGCGTGAAGGTCTCGGAGTACCGCACGCTCGACAACCAGCGCGTCGCGGACATCACGTTCACCAACGTCCAGGTCGGCCGCGACGCGCTGATCGGCGCCGAGGGCGCCGGGCACGCGCTGATCGAGGAGGTCGTCGACTACGCGACGGCGCTCGTCTCCGCCGAGGCCGTCGGCGCCATCAAGTACGCGCACGACGCCACGCTCGACTACCTGAAGACCCGCCGCCAGTTCGGCGTGCCGATCGGCACCTTCCAGGCGCTCCAGCACCGCATGGTCGACATCCTCATCAGCTACGAGCAGGCGAAGTCGATCGCGTGCCTGGCGTGCGTGAAAGTGGACACCGCCGCGGCGGCGGAGCGCCGGCGGGTCGTGTCGGCCGCGAAGATCAAGATCGCCGATGCCTGCCGGCACGTGAGCCAGGAGGCCGTCCAGCTCCACGGCGGCATGGGCATGACCGAGGAGCTGAAGATCAGCCACACGTTCCGGCGGCTGACGACGATCGCCCAGCTGTTCGGCGACGCCGACCACCACCTGGAGCGCTTCGCGCAGAGCTAACGGGGCGACGCGGGCGAGGCCTGCCCGCCCGTCGCCTCGCGCAGCGTCTCGATCACGGCGGCGTAGGACGAGTCGCGGAGACACGGACGAACTCCGTCCGTTCTTCCGGCGTGCGAGCCGCCCAGTAGCGCCCCAGCGCGCGCTCCGCCATCGCCGGGACATCGAGCACCGCTTCGACGGCGTGGCGCATGGCGGCCCGCCGGTCCTGACGGCGGCTGCGGAGCAGGTCGAGGACCTGGCGCACGTGGGCTTTGAGCTCGTCGGTCGGATTCCGGGCTTCAGCGCGCCCGGCTGGTACGAGGAGGAGGACGGTAAGGGCGAGTCCCGCGACCACCGAGATCCGGCTCATCCGCACCCCCCCCGAGGCCGCAGGGCCGGCGCCCTCAGTGCTGCAGTCAGGGAGCCAGCGGACGGGGAGTCAGGAGCGGCGGGTCTTCCGCGCGCCGCGACGGCGCCGGACCGTGACGCTGGAGCCGCGGACCCGCTTCGAGCACGTCGGGCAGAAATAGCGCAGCTCCACCTCGTGGCCGCAATCCCCGCTGACGACGCTCGTCTCGCGGTGGACGTGGCGCGCGCCCCACGAGGCGAGCGCGCCGATCACGAAGCCGAGCTCCCGGCCCTTCTCGGTGAGGACGTACTCCGCGCGCGGGGGGTGCTCGGAGTAGAAGCGCCGGGTCACCACGCCGTGCTCTTCCATCACCTTGAGCCGTTCGGACAGGAGCGTGGGCGCGATGCCGGGGAGGGACGCGTGGAAATCCTGGAAGCGCCGGGGCCCGCCGAGCAGGTCGCGGATGAGCAGCAGCGTCCAGCGCTCGCCCACGAGCTCGAGCGACTTGGCGACCGGGCACGCCTGACCGTAGTGCTTCGGCATGCGTCGAGGATAGCGTCGGCGGGGCGGGTTGACAAGAAGATGTAGTCACTATATTTTCTGTAGCCATGAGGCTCCATGATGGACGTCATCGGCGCCGTGGTCCTGAGCGTTCTCGCCGTCGCGAGCACGGCCGCGCTCGTCCTCGCGAGCCCGCTCGCGCGTCGCCCGGCCGCGCGCTTGCTGGCGATCGCGGCCGCGTGGCTCGCCGCCGTCACCGTCATCGCGGCGACGGGCGTCTTCGTGCGCGTGGGGCCGGCCGCCGTTCCTAGAGCGCGAGCCCCAGGCCGAAGA